>DATHDP010000133.1:0-4039 GCA_035318985.1 Chitinophagaceae bacterium | reverse complement strand
AAGCTACATCCCAGGTACCAATATAACGAAGAGTTGATGGAACAGTAAGGTTTCCAAATTGAGTCATCTGTACTTGCATATGTACATTAAAATCATAAACACCGGCATCATAGCTAAGATCATAATTACGGGCAACGATCTCCATTGACTTACTACTGAACCATGTTGTCATATTATCTATCACAACGCCAGTTCCGCTTTTGGCTTTAATAGTAAACAAATAACAGCTTTGCCCATTATAGTCAACATAGTCTAAAGAAAAATCATACCTGTCCGCATGGTCCTTATCAAAGATCGCTGTCTTATCTCCCATCAGTGGAATACCCGGAATCTTTTTACCTGGATCAAAAAAAAGCATCTTGAGTTGCTCCTTGTTTTTTTCAATCCCTTTTTTTGACTTCACATCCCGCTGAGTTCCCGCTACAATATTAGTTTCCCCACATATTTGGCCTTTTGTAAAAAACAGGCTGGCATATAACTCAGCAGTGTAATAATTATAATCACGGTTTTTGTCATAAAAGTCGCCGGTAGTGGATTCATTCAATATTTCCATTGTACGGCAACTTTTAGCTACATGCTGCCTTGTTTTACTTTGCAGCGAAGCACTTACTTCGCCTTTCTTATTCTTCATTCGAATGTCATTCATAGAAGTAAAACTTAATACTCTCAGGTTCCTGAATGCCTTATAAAATGTAGTATCATTTTTTACCCGCTGAATAAATGCATTTACATCCATATTATTTCGAACAACAACTTCTGACAGCTGTATCATTTTCGAAAGCCGGGCATTATCAAGCGAATCCTCATTTTGTGAAAAAACAGTTTGTGTAAAGAATAAGAAGGATAGAAAAAGTAATCTTTTCATGCTACAGAGTTGAGTGAAAAGATCTAGGCAGGAAACATCATTTTATAATCAACTTTTACCTTTCCTTTTGATATATCATTCAGTTTTCCTTTCAGCAATTTTCTTTTTAACGAGGTGATATGATCAATAAAAAGCTTGCCTTCAATATGATCATATTCATGCAAAATAATTCTCGCTGTAATTCCCTGGAATGTCCGCATATGTTGCTCAAAATTTTCATCCAGGTATTCAATGGTCACCACTGATAAGCGTTTGATATCCTCACGAATTTTGGGAATGCTCAGGCACCCTTCATTATAATTCCATTCAAGACCATCCAATTCTTTTATATGGGCATTGATAAAGACCTGTTTTATTCCCGGTGCATCGGGATAACTATGTTTTTCCTTGTCTTCCTCAATTTGCCGAAAGATCTGTTCAGAATCAACCACGAAAAGCCGGATATCCTTATTTACCTGTGGAGCTGCCAAACCAACGCCAGCACTCGCATACAGCGTTTCCCACATGTCTTCGATCAGTTTAGGAAGACCCGGATAGTCATTATCAATATCATGGGCTACTTTTCGTAAAACCGGGTGGCCGTATGCAACAATTGGTAAGATCATTTCTATTTCGGATTGCAGATTTTAGATTTCAGATTTTGGGAGCAAATTTACAATTATTAGGTCACCCATTAGATCTAAAATCCGAAATCGTAAATCTAAATTTGGCGCATGTATTCTTGGAGCATAATTGTCGCAGCTATCTCATCGACAAGCTTTTTATTTCTTCTTTGCATTTTTTTCAACCCCATTTCAAGCATGGCATCCTTGGCCATTTTTGAAGTATAGCGTTCATCCACTCTTTTGATCGGGATCTTTGGAAAATTCTTTTCTAATTGCTTAATGGTCTTCTCAACTAATGGCGTTGCATGAGTATCGGTATCATCCCAATTTTTGGGTTCGCCAATAATGATCAATTCCACTTCTTCTCTTGCAAAATAATCTTTAAGAAAAGGTATTAGTTGTTTTGATTCAACAGTAGTCAAACCTGTAGCAATGATCTGCAAAGGATCAGTAACCGCAAGACCGGTACGTTTAAGACCATAATCTATGGAAAGTATTCTGGGCAATTAATAAGTAGATTAGTTATTTATAAAAAGATCAGCAATTACAAATATCGCAAACACTACTGAGGCAATTCCGTTTGCGGTCATAAAAGCAATATTAACACGTTTCAGATCATTTGGCTTAACAATTGAATGTTGATAAACAAGCATGCCGATAAAAATAACTGAACCTATCCAATAAAGCCAGCCAAAATTTCCAAACCATCCGGCAAATAATACACAAACAGAACTTAGCAAATGAAGAAACTCTGAAACTCTTAATGCTTTTGCTTTTCCCAACCAGGCAGGAATTGAATAAAGCTTATTTGTTTTATCAAACTCTTCATCCTGTAAAGCATAAATAATATCAAAACCGCTAACCCAGAATAAAACTGTGAAAGAAAAAAGTATTGGTAAAAGATCAAACTGACCAGTTACAGCTAAATAAGCTCCAATCGGCGCAAGACTTAAACCTAACCCAAGTATCAAATGACAAAGAGGTGTAAATCTTTTTGTATAACTATATCCTAACACAACAAGCAATGCAACTGGTGAAAGAAAAAAACAAATTCTATTGATGAAAAAAGTACATGCAATAAATAATAAGCAGCTAATAATTGTGAAGAACAAGACGTTATTCGCTTTTAAAATGCCTGAGGGTATTTCCCTTATTTCAGTTCTTGGATTTCTTGCATCAAAGCTTCTGTCGAGATAACGGTTAAAAGCCATGGCGGCACTGCGGGCAAAGACCATGCAGAGAATAACAAGCAAAAACTTTATTCCAATTTGTTGCCAACCAATATCAGGATATCCTATCCTATATCCCGATCCAGATCGACTACGAAAAAACTCAAAACTTAGTCCTGTATATACTAATCCGAGAAAAAATCCAATCAATGCAAACGGCATTGCAAAAATGGTATGTGAAAATTTTATAAGACTTAAATAACTTTTTACTTTACTCATTTCAAACAATTAATGTTCCATTCTTCCTTTTACTGCCGGCGGCATTTTGCTTCTTATTAATTCCCACAATACAATTCCTGCAGCCGTTGCAATATTCAAAGAATGCTTCATACCCAACTGCGGAATTTCAATGCATCCATCACAAAGATGAATGGTTGTTTGTTCAACTCCTGTTACTTCATTTCCTAAAACAACAGCGATCTTTTCATTTTGCCTGAAGTTTGCCGAATGCAGCTTATAGCTTTCTTCAGCCTGCTCTACTGCATACACTTTATATTTTCTGACCTTTAATTCTTCGATCGCTTCAGCCGAGGTTTTAAAATATTTCCATGAAACAGATTCTTCGGCACCCAATGCCGTCTTCTTTATTTCTTTATGCGGGGGTTTTGCAGAATAACCAATAATATAAATTGCTTCGATCAAAAAAGCATCGCTAGTACGAAACACACTACCTACATTATAAGCGCTGCGGATATTTTCCAATACAACAATAATGGGAAATTTATCAGACTGTTTGAATTCATCAACCGATTTTCGGCCCAATTCTTCCATGCTCAATTTTCGCATGGCGCAAAGGTATGAGCTAAGAGATTAAGGAGAAAAAGAGAAGCAGCTAGTGCTTCATTATTTTCTTGCTTACTTTCTCACCATACTTATTGAAGAAAACAAAATAATAAATACCTGTTTGCCATTTTTTTGCTTCTTCAATTGTAATTAAATTGGAAACAGGAATCACATTGATGCTTTGTGTATGCACAAGACGACCAACACCATCAAACACATTTAAATAAATTGTTTGTGGATCCTTTATTTTTACTTTGATCGTGGCATCGATCCCGTTATTTGGATTTGGATAAATTGATACTTCCAGGTTCTCATTCACAATATCCTGCCAATCTTCACAAGCACCTGCATTTGGTATATTATTATCGATCCAGGATAGGCGGTTGGTGATCCATTCTTTTAACGCAGTTATTTCACCACTATAACTTGTTGGTATGGGATTCGGATTTGGCCAAACATATTGCCCAAGGATCGGCCAGCGCTGAAAATGTCGTTGTCTTGCTTCGTTGGTTAATGTTACAACTGAATCAATGATATGATCTAAATGATCATTGCTG
>DATHDP010000132.1:0-2987 GCA_035318985.1 Chitinophagaceae bacterium | reverse complement strand
TGACTTTGTACAGCCTGCAAAATAAGTCAAAGTAAATGAAATGAGGCCTTCAAACTTTTACCACATAGGAACATAGAAACATAGTTTCACATAGACTTCTATGTGTTTCTTCCCTATTGTGTCCTATGTGTCTATGTGGTGTCGTTACAAAGTTGCCATATGTAGATAGCAACTAAAAATTATTAAGCTTCATACACCCACTTACGAAACATTGGCGCTGTTTCCTGGCTTACAATGATGGCATGATTTATATCAGAGGTAGCAAGATCGATCTGCAGTTTTACTTTTTCGTATGGCTTAAAACTCCTGATGTAATTTATATTTACAATGTATTGCCTGTTTGCCCGGAAAAACCGGTTCTTATCCAATTCCATTTCCAGGTCGCAAAGGTTTTTATCGGATAAATATTTTTTACCCGCCTTGTCAATTACATAGACCACTTTGTTCTCAGTAAAAAATAAAACGATGTCATCATAAGGTAAAGAGATGCTTTCGATCCCTTTCTTCACAACCAGCCTTGTTCTTTTTGGTTGCAAAAATGGATTTACAAGTTTACTTATATCATTGATCTTACCTGCAAAATGATGTTGCAGCATTTTATATTTTCGCAGCGACTTGTCTAACTCCTTTTCATCAACCGGTTTTAATAAATAATCAATGCCGTTGTGCTCAAAAGCATTCATCATAAATTCATCGTAGGCGGTAACAAAGATCACCGGCGCCTCAACTACACAATTCCGGAAAATTTCAAATGCCAAACCATCCGGCAATTGTATATCGCTGAAAATTATATCTGCATTACGAGGTTGCCCCAGGTAGCTGATACCTTCCTGCACAGATGTAATTGAGGCAAGCAGGTTCACATCTGCATCAATACGGGCCAGGGTTTGCAAAAGACTTTCTCTCGAGGGCCGTTCATCTTCAATAATAATAGTGTTTAACATAGCTTAAGGTTTTAAAGGTTAGTGATCAATGGAAGTTTCACCAGGAAATGTGCTTCTTCATTTTCAATAACAATATTTTTATTACAAACAAGCTTATACCTCGAACTCAAATTTCTCAACCCGATGCTGGTTGAATCAACGAGATAAGGTTTCGGTCTTTTATTATTCATTATTTTCAAATACTCTCCATTCAATGTCAATCTTATCATCAAAGGATTCTCTACACTGAACTCATTATGCTTGATCGCATTTTCTACCACTGTTTGTAAGGCACAGGGCGGCATCATTATTTTTCTTGTCTCCGGTTCTTTTGCATCTAATTCAAACAGTAACTTATTTTCATGCCTTACCTGCAAAAGAAAAAAATAGCTCTCGATGAATTCAAGTTCTTTAAATAAAGAAACAAGCTCTTTGTTCTTATTCAACAATACATATTTATAGACCTGGGCAAGACGTGAATTGAATACATAGGCCGTATCAGGATTCGTGATAATGAGATGATTCAATGTATTGAGTGCATTAAAAATAAAATGCGGGTCAAGTTCATTATTTAATACATCCAGCTCCGCTTCCATTCTTTCCCTATCCAGTTCTTCAACGATCTTCGTATCCAACTCTCTTTCTTTACTTAAAAAAAGTATCTCGTATATAAGAGTAAAGATCAGCACCGCCATTACGGTGAAAGCAATGAAGGAAAAAAACTTCTCCCATGTAAAACTGTCTTTTGAAATACGAAACCAGATCATCGTCATTGCACCGCCGGATGCGGCGCCATATAATGCTGATACAACAGATATGGACAATACCTTAAAGAACGGGTTCTGTGCTTTCCGAAACAACGGCCTTATCTTCTTATGTGTCCAGTTGCAACCACCCCATATTATAAATGATGTAAGTATAAAATAGCAATTGGAAATAATTAACTGCGCCGCAGAATATTTCTCATACGTAATTATTCCCGACACAGCAGGTATCAGCAAGCCGAGCAGGGGAATAAACAGAAGCCTTAATTGAACATCTCTTATCATAGCAGCAACGGTTGTGGTCAATAATAAAAAGCACGGCTTCGTAATGTGTAGTTATGAAAATTATCAAACGATATTTCAACTCAATTTATTTGTCCTTCATGTTAACTAATACTAAAAAATGTCTTATGGACAAATACCATTACGAAAGGCAAACGAAAATCTATTGCTACTCATGTGGAGGTGAAACCATAATGCTGACTTCAATGATTGCATTATTGCTGCATCATTTATCAAAAATTACAAACTGCTGAAGAATTCGGTAATGCATTAACGGGTTTTAATAACGAACATTCATGCTTCAGTAATTGAACGCAGGTCTATTGAAGCAAAATCATGCAAATTGATGCCTACCTCCATAGTGTTTAACAAAAATCAAGTTGCATGAAAAAAATCTTATTAACTGCCTTATTCTTTTTGTCCGCATTAATAATGTTTGGACAAAGCAGAACAGTTACCGGTAAAGTAACTGGTGCTGATGGTAAGCCTATACCTTTTGCCACTGTAACGGTCAAGGGAACTTCCACAGCTGTATCAGCCGATGAAAATGGAAACTTCAGTATACAGGCCCCCGCCAATGCTGTGTTAGTTTTCAGCTCCACTGGTTATCAAGCCAGCGAAGTAAATATCGGCACTCAAACAACGGTCAATTCAACTTTAACGGGCCAGGGAGTTATGGCCGAAGTAGTGGTTACTGCACTTGGTATCAGGAGAACTGATCGCGGCCTTGGTTATTCGGTCGCGAAAGTGAATCCTGATAACCTCTTACAAAAATCAGAACCGGATATTTTAAAAAGTATGCAGGGCAAAGTGGCCGGTGTTGATATCCGCAGCTCACAGGGAACTCCAGGCGCAGCTACACGAATTCAGATTCGTGGTAACAACTCATTCTTTGGAAACAGTGAACCATTGATCATTGTTGATGGTATTCCTTATAGTAATGACCAGGTGACTACAACCAGCCAGGTTTCAAATGGGGGCGCCTATAGCAACGGTATTGCCAATCTTGATCCAAATG
>DATHDP010000131.1:0-75045 GCA_035318985.1 Chitinophagaceae bacterium | reverse complement strand
AACTGTTATAAATATTTTTTCTCTTTGCAATGCAGCTTTTATCTTATCAAACAGCGCAGTAAATGCAACACGACTGCTTCCAATCATATCAGGAGATTTTGTTTTTCCCGGTAAAAGACATCCCTCTGTATTTGCATCGGTATTCCCGGGATGAATGCGGATACCAGCAAAAGCCGGAACATCTAACAATAATGGAAGCATTTTTTGAAACTTATCGCTAAAACTTACCACTATTTCATATCTGCCAGTTGGGATGGCGGTCCTGGTTTTGATCTTCATTACTATTAACTCTGAAATAGGCATATCCTTCCGCAAACCCCTGTCTTTATCTTCAAGGATAAAACATTCGAATACTCCATTTACTGTTAGTTCTCCAATGGTTGATTTGTTTGTCTTCACAGATCTTGTTAATTCTAGTTCCATAGAAAGGTTTTTAATGAAAGGAGATGAAACCACCCTAAAGTATCAATGAGAAAAATTGGTGGTTTTCAGAGGCTGCGGTAATAATGAAGTTACCTTTTAAAAAAAATAAAGTCAATCACCCGTTTGTGGTATTTTTTAGAGAGAAGAATGCAGCTTAGGAGTTGAACCGAAGAGATAAATTCTTCCTATAGCTTTTGTTTTAACTGAACGACCATGCTTTCTTTCCATGATAAAAAATTATCTTCTTTAATTTTTTTTCTTGCTTCAGCTACCAGCCACATATATAAAGCAAGATTATGAATACTTGCAATGGTGAGGCCCAGAATCTCTTTTGATCGCAATAAATGTCGTAAGTAAGATTTACTATAATAATTACTCACTTCACAGTCAAATCCATCATCAATAGGAGAAAAATCATGTTCCCACTTTTTATTATCAATATTAATAATGCCTTTAGTAGTGAACAACATCGCATTGCGTCCATTCCTTGTTGGCATCACGCAATCAAACATATCAATACCCATGCTTATACATTCCAAAATATTCCATGGTGTACCTACTCCCATTAAATAACGGGGTTTATCTTTTGGCAAATGATCACAACAAAAATCACAGATCTCATACATCATTGGCTCTGGTTCGCCTACGCTTAATCCCCCGATCGCATTTCCAGTTGCGTTTTTCGAAACGATATACTCGCATGATTCTTTTCTAAGTTCTTTATGTGTGCCGCCTTGCACAATTGGAAATAAATTTTGTGTGTATCCATACTTTTCATCAGTAGCATTAAACTGGTTAAAACATCTGTCAAGCCAGCGATGTGTTAATTCCATACTTTTTTTTGCGTACGTATGATCGCTGCCACCTGGCGGACATTCATCAAAAGCCATAATTATATCGGCGCCGATGCTGCGTTGAATATCCATTACTCTTTCCGGGGAAAACAAATGCCTGCTGCCGTCAATATGACTTTGAAAAGTGACGCCTTCTTCTTTTATCTTTCTCGTACCTGCTAATGAAAAAACCTGGTAACCCCCACTATCGGTTAACATAGGTTTTTTCCAATTAAGAAATTTATGAATCCCTCCTGCTTTTTCAATTGTTTCCAATCCGGGCCGCAAATACAAATGATATGTGTTTCCAAGAATGATCTGTGCCTTTACATCATTAGCAAGCTGGTGCTGCGTTACCGCTTTTACACTGCCCACAGTACCGACGGGCATAAAAATAGGTGTAGAAATCTCACCATGATCCGTGGTAATTCTCCCGGCTCTGGCTTTAGAATGCAGTTCAGAATGTTCTAATTCAAATTTTAAAGAGGGCATAAGCGGATGCAATATAAAATTTATGACAATCAGAACCTTTTCTTTTCAACACACTGTGAAATCAATTTAAAAACTGTAACATTGCTCTGCCCTATTTTCGCAGCCACAAGCAACTATGGATCTTACATTTTTACAACACATCAATTGGTGGCAAATAGTTTTTTATGCATTTGCTGCAGTTACTTTTATCCAATTATTTTATTATCTCTGGTTTTTCAGCCGTGTGGCATTTTACAAATTAAAAAAGAAACCAAGAACCCAGCAACACCCTGTATCAGTAATTGTTTGTGCAAGAGATGAGGATGAAAACCTTGCCCGGCATCTTCCTGGCTTGTTAGTACAGGAATATTCCTCCACTTATGAAATAATCGCTGTCAATGATAATTCTGTTGATGATTCCAAATACATTTTGCAAGAACTAAAAAAAACGTTTAAGGATAAATTACATGTGGTGGAATTGACACAGGAAGCAAAATTGATCAATGGAAAAAAGTATCCGTTGAGCATAGGAATTAAAGAAGCAAATTATGAAGTTATGCTTTTAACAGACGCCGATTGTGTGCCAGCTAGTGAACATTGGATACAAAAAATGCAGGAAGCTTACCAGGATGGTGTAGAGATCGTGTTAGGTTATGGTGCATATCATAAAAGGCCCGGACTTCTTAACAAGCTTATCCGGTTTGAAACTTTTCATTCAGCTATTCAGTATTTATCATTTGCACTAGCGGGTATTCCATACATGGGAGTAGGTCGTAATCTTTCGTATAAAAAAGGATTATTTTTCAAACAAAAAGGGTTTTCCTCCATTAACCATATTCCCGGCGGTGATGATGATCTTTTTGTCAATAAATCTGCCAATAGAAAAAATGTTGCCGTAGTTATAGATAAAGATGCCGCAACATTGTCAATTCCAAGAAAAACATGGAGTAGCTGGGTAAAACAAAAATACCGGCATTATACAACGGCCAAGTATTACAAACCGGTTCATAAATTTCTCCTTGGCTTATATACTATTTCGCAATTCTTCTTTTATCCATTGTTTATCATGTCTGTTTTATTTTATGATTGGCGAATTGCATTACTTGTTTTTGGAACAAGATTTATAGTACAGGGATTGATCTATTTTTTTGCAATGAAAAAACTGAATGAAAAGGATCTTTGGCCAATGTTCCTGCTTCTGGATATCTGGATGTTCTTTTATTATATCATATTTGCAAGGTCGCTGTGGCAAAAACCACAGCGGAGCTGGAACTAATTTCATTTTTGCAACCGGCATTATGCAGATCATCCTAAAATACTTTTCTGATTTTACTCCTGTACAGCTACAACAATTTGCTGCGTTAGATGGATTGTATAAAGAATGGAACGCTAAGATCAACGTGATCTCAAGAAAAGATATTGATGGTTTGTATGAAAAACATGTGCTGCACTCACTGTCTATTGCCGCCGCTTTTCAATTTGAGCCTGGCATGGAAATACTTGATATAGGAACGGGGGGCGGTTTTCCAGGCATTCCTTTAGCAATATTTTTTCCCGATGTAACATTTCTTCTTGCAGATAGTATTGCAAAAAAATTAAAAGTGGTGGATGCAGTTGCGGAAGGGCTAGGATTAAAAAATATAACTACTCAACATATAAGAGTAGAAGAAATAAAAAACAGGAAATTTGATTTCGTGGTTTCCCGTGCTGTTGCACCTTTAAAAGAACTTTGGAGATGGAGCAAGCCTTTGCTAAAGAAAAGTCATGCGCCTTTCGTTCAAAGTTCGGGGTCTACAAATTCTTCTCAACTTTCACCTCCCGGCCTGATATGTCTGAAAGGTGGAGACTTAGCGAATGAAATACATGATAGTGGCACCCGGCCACGGGTAATGGAAATAACTGATCTTTTTAATGAGGAATATTTTAAGATGAAATATTTACTTTTTGTAGCCCGCTAGGCTAAAAAATATACCTGAAAGTGGTATTGCTGTTATAACCCCGGAAACTACCTTTGAAAAATGAAAGAAATCACCGTTTGCATTGTTGATGATGTGAATGAATTGAGACATGCACTTGAAGAGATCGTTTCCTCAGCCGATGGCTATAAATGTATTGGCACAATGAGCAATACCACCGAAGCACTTACAAGAATTCCCTTATTAAAGCCTGATGTCGTACTCATGGATATAAACTTGGGTGAAAGCGAAAGCGGAATTGACCTGGTGAGAGAATTAAAGCCAAAAATGACTGCTACAAATTTTATGATGTGTACTGTATATGAAGATGATGAAAAGATCTTTGAGGCATTAAGCGCCGGGGCCAGTGGTTACATTCTTAAAAAAACTGAACCGCAAAAGTTACTGGAAGCAATAAAGGAGTTGCACGAAGGTGGTGCGCCAATGAGTAGCCAGATCGCAAGAAAAGTTGTTTTTGCTTTTCGTGATAAACCTATTGCAGCTCATCACTCACCAGGAATAGAACAGCTTTCTCATCGGGAAAAACAAATTTTAGAAGAACTTTCCCGCGGGTTAATGTATAAAGAGATAGCTAACGTTCTATTTATCAGTCCAGAAACTGTAAGAAAACATGTTTATCATATTTATGAAAAGCTCCACGTTACCAATCGTGTAGAAGCCGTAAATAAATTTTTTGGTCGATAAACTTCTCTTTTAATACCACGAAAGTGGTATAGGTTGGCATCAAACCCATCTTTATCTTCATTTCTGAATTAAAGGTCCCTATTACACAACCGTTAAGCTTAAGCCTTTTCCAATGGCAATAAAAAACCCGGAGTATTACCGGGTTTTTCCATTTTATTTTATCCCGCTTAGATCTATTTTGTTATCCTTTCTTTGAATATCGGCCAATCTTTTAGAAGGATCGATCTCCCCAATAGAAATATCAGCAAGCTTATGCGATGATTCAATAATATAAGTAGTATGGGTCCATTTCCATGGCTCGTATACTTTTCGGGGAACAGAAGCATTTTCGACAGGCTTTTCTCCAAACATAAGATACATTGGAATGTAATGAAGTTCTTTGCTACCATCTTTAAACGTAAGTTGAAAATCTATTGGCATTGGAATATCTCCAACCCTGCGGATCCTCACTTTGGTTTTTCCCGCTTCTTCCCATAAGCTATCTATAGTGTAATCAATAGTTTTTGTAGAGCTGATCCAATATTCACGATACCAATCCAGTTTCATATCACTTACTTTTTCTGCTACTCTCACAAAATCATTTGCGTTAGGATGTTTAAATCTCCATAACCGGTAATATTCAAGCATGATCTTTTTCAAATTTTCCTCACCGACGATATATCCTAATTGGGAAAGAAAAACACACCCTTTGGAATAAACAGCATTGCCGTACGCAAGATTCGTATTGAAATGATCGGCATGTGTCGTCAATGGTTCTTCTCTTTCACTTTTTACTAATGAATAATAACCGCTATAATTACCCTGATGTGCAAAGTTTGTATCGTTCTTAAGAAAAGCTTCCGTTCTATCAGTTGCAAATTCAGTAAACCCTTCATCCATCCAGGCATATTCAGATTCATTTGTGCCAAGCATGCCATAATACCAATTATGTAACCATTCATGAAGCCATGCTCCGGGACCAGCAAGCAAGGTGGCCATCGGATATTCCATTCCTCCATCACCTCCATCAATAAATGAAAATTGTTTATATGGATAACCACCAAAGTTTTTTTCAATAAAAGGCAAAGCTTTCTCCGCATTATCAAGAATATCTTCCCACTCTTTTGCTCCACCTCTTCCAGTTGCTTTGTATAATAAATGAAAAACAAGACTGTCTCTTACTTTTCTTGTTTTATGAATAAATTCCGGATCTGCAGCCCACATAAAATCATGAACATTCGGCGCAATGAAACGCCATGAAAGTTTATCGGTTTTAGGAGCTGGCACTTTTACTCCTTCTTTCTCATATCCAAACCCGATCTGATCTGCATTTTGTAAATAACCTGTTCCTCCAAGCAGGTATGATTTATCAATATTAATTGTTACATCAAAATCCCCCCACACTCCATAAAATTCTCTTGCAACATAAGGCGTCGGATGCCAGCCTTCATAATCATACTCACATATTTTCGGATACCACTGGCTCATTGAGTAACGAACCTTGGTGCCTGGATTATCTCTTCCGCTTCTTCTTACCTGCAATGGAACTTGTGATGAAAACTCCATTTCAAAAACAACTTTTGATCTGGGAAGGATTGGTTTATCAAGTTTAACTTCAAGAATAGTTTCCTGCATCACAAATTGCTGCGGACGTCCATTCATTTTCAAAGAAAGAATTTTATGATAACCGATCTCATCCGGTTTTAAATTTAAGATCCTGTCTTTGACTCTCGGATCCCAATCCTGCCTGTTTCCAAAAAATGTTTGACCCAGTATACGGCTTCTTGTATCCATCATACTGTTTGGCTGAAAAGCATTAAAATATAAATGATAAAAAACACGGGTAAGTGTGTCAGGAGAATTGTTAGAATATTCCAAAGACTGTTTGCCCGTGAACTGATTTGTTTTCACATTCATGTCAATATTCATCGTGTACTTAACCCGTTGCTGCCAACGATCTGCTTGAGAAAAGAGAACAGAACCTGAAACGAAAAACAATAATGATAAAAGAGAAATTCTTTTCATGGAAAAATTTTTATGAGCGCCGAAAATACAAAGAAATCCAGCTTAATAACAGAAGGAGTAATAATATTAGCTAATTGATAAGAGTTAGAAAGATTTTTCCTCTTTTCTCATTTCTTTCCTAATCCCCTCTACAAGATCATCATGAGCAAGTTCCTTATTTTCTTTGCTTAAAGCTTTCAGAGTTGCAAACTGCATAATGTTTACTATAGCGGCACCGCTCAATTCAAATTGTTCAGCAAGTTTTTCTAATTCCAATCCGCCGTTTGATCTTACGCTAACAGGTAATGCTTTATTCCAAAGTTTGTATCTCTCCTGCGCATTCGGCATGGGGAAATGAACCACTGAATGAAAGCGGCGTAAAAAAGCTTCGTCAATATTACTTTTATAATTAGAAGCAAGAATTAATAAGCCGGAAAAATCTTCAATGCGTTGAAGTAAGTATGAAACTTCCTGGTTAGCAAACTTATCGTGTGAACTCTGCACATTTGTCCTTTTACCAAAAAGCGCATCCGCTTCATCAAAGAAAAGTAACCATTCTTTATGTTCTGCCCGATCGAATATCCGGCTTAGATTTTTTTCTGTTTCACCAATATATTTTGATACGATCTGTGAAAGATCGACACGATAAACATCCTTGCTAAATTCTTTTCCTAGTAATGTTGCCGTAAGTGTTTTACCAGTGCCTGGCGGACCATAAAACAAAACCCTGTATCCCCTATTTATTTTACGAGAAAGATTATCATCTGAATAAAGGACATCATGAAATTTGATCCATCTTTTTATATCATCAATTTGATCGTGTGTGTATGGATGAAGTACAACATCCTCCCATTTCATTCTTGTTGTTGTCAGTTTAGCAGGAAAATCATAGCTGAATCTTGGCTTTAACTCTTTTCCTTTCAAGATCTTTTCTTCCCACTCTGCAGAAACAATAATACGACCGCTCATAAATGGCTCGCCTTCCTTTACCTGCTCAAGCCATAAAATATCATGTTGAAAAAATAAATGTTGTTCGTCAAATAATTCCTGAACGACAAATCGTTTTGCTATATCTCTTCCCGCTAATAAAAATTGAACCGTTTCACCAGTCGGTAAAATGCCACGATGATTTGTTCCCCTTACACCACCAAATTCAGGAAAATCTCCACCCTGTGGCAGAAATTCATGAATGATACTATTATAAAATTCAGGACAGAAATGAGGTACCAATGCGATGAATAAAATAATTTTTTCTTCTGTTGAGAGGTCATTGGTTACCGGATCAATGCTAAATATTTCATCAACTGTTTCTTCAATTACTGTATTTGAAGAAATCGGAACGATCTCATTAAAGCCAATTGCAATTCTCTGTTTGATGAAATCGTTTAACGAAACAAGATGTTCAGGTTTGATCATCGTCTTTTTATAGGTATGGAAAGTTAAACGATTTTATAAAGCCGGGCAATTACCGAAAAGTGGTATTGAGATCAGAAAACCCTTATAACCACCCGCCTGTCTTGAGCGTCAACAGCCTGGCTGCTTTCACTATCGCTACAGTTCTTCATGCCATCCTGGAAGCTATCACAACCACTATCAGCTTTATCCCCAAGGCGTGCAGTATCTACTCCATTTTTGGCAAGTTCTTTTAAGAGCAATTCAACTCGTCGCTTTGAAAGACGGTCGTTATAGCCGGGGTCGTTTGCAGGTTTTTCTATTGAAGCATGGCCTTCCAATTGAAAATTTTTATTGGGATGAAAATCGATCATGATCTTAACAGCTTCGTCAAATTGCTTTTTACCATTGCCTGTAACACTTACACTATAGCTCGAAGCAGGATCAAACCATGATTGCGGCATGTCCTTATTAAAAAATACATCAAAAGTAAAATCAGCAGGCTTCTCCTCTGTTGTATTTTCCGGTATAGTATCCTGCAACGTAAAACTTGTACCATTCAACTTATTATATTCATCTCTCCATATTTTACATTCTTTTTGATAATCGCTGTCATCAACCTCACCGCAAAATGGTTCTCTGAAAGTATTTCGTTCAGTTAATCCATGTTCCCGTCGCATCATGTTTTCTCTTTCAACGGTTTCCTGGTGACCACCTCTTCCTCTTTCTGCATTTTCATCTTTTAATAATTCACCTTTAATTGCCATCCAGGCATGACCACATAATTCATGACCAAAAACAATGAAGGGTTGAAATGTTTCTTTCTTACCTGATTTCATCATCTGTCTAGTTTTCTTTCCAATTGGTGAGGGTACAGTAACTATTGCACCTCGCGGAGCATCCAACGCTTCTTCACCCGGATCATTTGTAAAATCTGTGAGACCTGCATTATTATCATCTACCTCTATTGTTACTTCTTTTGACGATGCGTCAAGATCACAAAGACAAGTGCAGCTGGTTGGGGTTTTTGAAAGCTCTGCTTTTGATAATGGATTTGGTTCGCCGGCATCAGGTTCAGCTTTTGTACAAAAGTCAGCTGGTAAAATTACTTCACCGCCAACAATAGAAACTTTTGCATCAGCACATAATTGGTTAAAATATTTTAAAATAATGTCGCTTTGCAATGTTTGCTGATCTGCACTATTGAACGCCGGTTTATCATGTGAAGGCAATTTCATTTTCCTGTGAACAACCGATGGCTTTGATCTTGCTTGTGCAACATGTGATAATTCATGAGCTATTAATTTATTTCCTTCTTTAGTGCCGGGTTTATAGTTTCTTTCATTAAATACAATATGATCATTATATGAATATGCCTCGGCATTTAAGTTCTCTGCTGATTTCGCCGCTGTGTTTCCAGTATGAATTTTAACATTGTTAAAAGAATAATTAAACCGTGGCTCAAAAAACTTCATTGTTTCAGCAGGTAAGGAATGACCAGCAGTTGTGATGGTAGGATCGATCGTTTTTTTAACTGGATCAGAATTTTGAGCAATGGATGCGAAGAAGGGAGTAGATTTTTTGGAAATTAATTTACCCTTCAATTTAGTTTTTATCTTATTATTTGAAAAAGCTTTCATATAATTATTTTACAATCCAACTTTATCAATTTTAAGCCATCTCCCTTTTAATTTTTGATCCCCAGCTTGAATAGCAACAACATTATTATTATCATCTTTCCATTTTACTATCTGTTGTATTTGTCTGCCACCTGCACTGCTATTTGCCGAACTATCCAATGGCCACATATTTGAAATTACATCTTTGCCACTGTATTGCAAGTCCTGAACATGATCAGCATCCTGACCTGTCCAATCAAAGCCAGCTGATTCTAACACCCGCCTGAACAATTCTGTCTTAGTACCACGGTTGTCATTTAGCTGCTGGAATTTTTTTCCGACTTTTGGGAAAAAGGCTGAGCTTACACCTAACTTAAACCCGTGAGCATATGAATTTTCTATCTCTTCGCTTTGAACATGCCAATCGAATTTATTTTCTCCATCACGTAAAACAGGAAGTATTACCGGATGATAAAGTTCCATTGGCTTGAACCATTGTATTGGAATTGGATCATTTTCCAAACCTGTAGGTGCATTTTGTCCAGACAATAATACCGATGTATGTGGCCAAAGTTTTTCGAGCAGTTTCCGAACGTCTTCCCGTTTTTTGTTTTTGCGTTTATTTAATTCGGCTTCAGGTAATCCATCAGGATAACGTTTAGCTTTCAATGAAGCAATCTCCTCAGCAACAGCAACACCTTTTACTTTAGCTGATTTTTGTTTTTTATTTAATTTATTATCATCATATTGCTCGAAGAACTGTTTATACGACATTGGATTGCTTGCTATCATTAGCTCAGCGCTTTCTTCCTCACCATTGAAATAAATACTATGCGATTTACCATCTTCAGCTGTATATGTTTCTTTTAACCCTGCAAATGTTTTGAAACTGCTGATCGCACCTTTTACTTTTTCTTTTCCTTGCTCAATTTTTTTCTTCGCAAAATCTTTAGCTGCATTTACTCCACCTTTCACTTTCTTCACTATTTTATCTAATCCAAGTTTTTTACTTAATGCAATTGCTTTATCCAATACCCAATCAATTGCTTTATTGATCGGAGCTTGAATTGCGTGAATGATCTTCTGTGCTTTTTCTGAAATATTTCCAAGTCCAAGGAGTGATGCAAGGAAACCAATAGTGATCGGTATGAGTCTTGCCAATGCATTTTCTACCATCTTAGCAGCACCATCCAAACTGCCTGCAACTATTAATGCAACTGAATCAATGATGGCATTAATAAGATCAAGAATCTTCTTTCCATTATTTATAAAGAACATTACAATATCATAAATAGCCATACATGCTTTAATAAATGCACCAACCGGATTAAGAAGGCTGATGATGAATTTGATCCCGGCTTTCACCACTTCTTTTATCAGCATATCCATAATGGCGTCGATCACCATCTTTTTAATATCGCCAAGTTTATCTTTTATGTATTTCCATAAACCTGCTAATCCTTCTGTGCGAATGATCTGGAATATTTCAAACACTTCTTCTAATGCAGCAACGACCGGCTCACCTAATTTTTTTACTGCCCTCGATCGGATGTTGACCCATGTAAGACCAAGTATCTGCATTACAAAATGGAAAATGCCCGGCAGATCCCATTTATCAGGAAATTGAATTCCCGGAGGCATATTTCCTAATAACCATTCAAAGAATCCTACTTTAAAGTGATGAGCAATGTTGTCAATGAAATTGCTTATTCCCATTTTCACCGCTTTCACCAATTGACCAAGGAAACCGATCGGGTCACTTATGATCTGCCCGATAACATGAGCCACTTTTGCCAATGTTTCCAGCAACATATCTTTTAATCGCATGATCGCCTTGATCACTCCTGCCACTGCGCCAACGGCTTTGCTTAACCATCCTTTTTCTGATTCTTTTATTGCATCAAATGTTTCCTGAAGCTTATTTACATTCTGCACATATTTATCTGCAAGTTTTTGCACCAATGCATCATGCTTGTCTTCAACACTCTTTTCGAGTTCTGTAAACTTGCCAAGCACTTCGGTCTTTGCTTCTTCACCGATCTTTTGCAGGTCAGGTGAAAGCTTTGACCAATACTCATCTATTTTTCCTTTGCCAGTTTGAATTTCATTCATTGCATCAGTCAACTGCTTTTCCACTTTATTGGAAATGTTGGTGATGGCAGAATCCATACTTTCAATGTACCGTGCTTTTTCTTCTTCAAATATTTTGGTGATCTCAGGTGAAAGTCCGCTGAATGCTTCGCTGATAGTATCATCAACAGTGGTCCAACCGTAATGATCTTTCAAACGGCGGCGAACATTCTTTTCAAATATTTCATTGGCAGCTGTAGCTGCAGTATCAAAGTCAGCTGTTACATCTTTTTCAAGCTGGTTAAGTATTCGTTCAACATTCGCTTTTGTTTCACCATAAATTCTTTCAAGATTATCTGCTACATCTTTTCGTTTTGCTTCATCTTTTGATTTTGTAGTTGATTTACTTACATCAACTTGTCCAAACATAGAAGCTTTTGCACCATGCATATCTTCCATCTTACCTGCCACAGTTGCTTTGCCTTGTTCTTCTGCTTTGGTAATTACTGGTTCTTCGGCTGTGCGATATTTATCAGGAGCGTCTCTTGCTTCTTGTTGCGCATCCTTTTTAGTTTTTAATGCATCGGTAAACTCAGGTTCATTAGAGTTTGCAAGCTGCTCTTCAGTTATATTACTTGAAGCCATCTGGTCATCCAGTGACTGCGCATCTTTTTCCATTGATATCTCACCATCAGTTCTTGGTTTTGGTGCAGCAGCTTCGGCATTTGGAATATGATTTTTCTTACCAGCATCTTCATTTACCAATGGCACTTCTTCTTTTGGCTTCGCAAGTCCATTTTTATCTGTAGGGTTTTGAGCAGTTTTACCTGCAATAGCCGCTCCTGCATTTTCCTTTTCTGCTTTTACATCTCCTTTCGCATTCGACTTTGCTTGTTCCATTCTTCGTTTGCCATCACTCGGATTTTCATACATATCTACTGTGGCATTATCATCTTTTGGCAACGCCTCTTTTACTCTTTCCATCAACTTACTCTTGAATGCTTCGGCATTGAATTTCTTTGCCTCCTGCCCACTCATATCTCCTACCTGGTGCATCTTGGCCTGGCTGCCTTTGTTTAACTCTGGATCAATGTGAGATGCCATTTGTGCAGCTCCCGATTTTGACTCAGGTGTATCATGTGTCTTTTGTTGCTTCTTAGCCTTTCCTGTTTTACCAATCAATTCCTGGTACGCAGGATCTTCTTCAGGAGTTTTTGGAGATGATTCGATAACAGGCTCTTCAACTGGTACTTCTTCAGCACTTGGTTCAGCTAATGGATCAATAGTTTTTTCTTCTTTTGTTTCTGCTAAAGGAAGCGAAGCAATTTCACTTGTTGAAGTTTCAGGAACATAAGGTTTTACTTCCGCAGGTTTCGATTCGACAGCAGCTGCATTTTTTGCTACTGCAACAGCATCGCCTATTATTTTTTGCAATTCTACATCACTTACTTCTCCAGGATTTGGCGGCATTTTATCAAGAACGCCATACAATGGATCAAAGAATGCATGCCAATGTGCAATAGGATGTGTTTTTATTTGTACCTGTGCGCCAAGATTATCTTCTCCAGCTGTATTGCCATTTACAGTAACTACATTTACTTTCTTCCTTTCAGACGGAGCAGGATTTTCAGGTTCGGTTTTTTCTACTATTGCATAATGAGAATTTTTATTGAAGTAAGCAATATCACCAGCTTTAGGAATATAACCCGGAGCATAAGCAGCTTTTTGTTTTACTGCTGATCCACCAATTGTCCATTTAGGCATTGGCACACCCCCTTTATTCAAAGCCCAAAATGTAAATATGCCACACCAGCTTGGCATGATATCACGTTTCACCCATTGATCTTCCGGTGGTGTTGGAACAACATTAGGCGGAGGTGCTTTTACAGTGCCGCCATACTTTATATTTTTTTCAAGAATAGAACCAGGAGTTTGCAACTGCCCTTCAGGAATTACCTTTTCTTTTCCCATTGCAGTTTCGAAGTAATCTTTTAATCTTTCCCAGCCTACTCTTGTACCATCTGAGTTTTTCTGTTGTGCATTTACTTTACCTACCTGGGATTTTGCAAATGCAGCTGCCCGGTGCAATTCAGGTCTTACTGATTGTGATCCGGGCTCTTCTTTTGCCTGAATTTCTTCATCTGGTTCAGCAACTCTTTGTACTTCTGTTTCTTCTTCTACCCGTTGAATTTTTTCTTCTTTATCTTCTTGCCTGGCTTGAATTTCTTTTTCTTCAGCATTGCGTTGAACACTGGTTGATAAGAACGGTTGAATAGATTTGCTTTTGCCTTGTTGTATAGTGTGGGTTAATTCATGAGCAAGCAAATGTTTTCCCGACTCGGTTGCGGGATTATATTTACCGGAGTTAAAATAAATATTACTGCCATGAGTAAATGCCTGTGCACTGATCTGTGAACTTAATTGAACAGCTGTCGCATCAGTATGCACATGCACCTGGCTAAAGTCAGCATTAAAACGGCTCTCCATGAAACTACGGGTGCCATTATCTAATTTCCGACCAACATATGAATTACTTCGTAAGTCATTTATGAAGCGAAGAGAAGTTTGTGGCGGGCCCCTATCCTTTCTGGAAATAAAAGTAAGTTTAGGATGTATGTTTGTCTCATGCTCCTTTTTATCGTCATCGGTTACCCGTTGTAAAAGTGACGGATGTATTTTTTCTTCCTTTTCGCAGTTATCGCATTTACGCTGTACTTCATCTTCCTCCATCTTAGTTTGTACAGGCTCTTCTTTTTCCTCAACACGCTGAATTAAAACTCCAGCAGGATTTACAGATAACTTAGCATGCACTTCCTCATCATCTTCTTCCTTACGCTGAAGCTTATCTTCTTTTTCACATTCATCACATTTGCGATGCAATTCATCATCAGGTGGTGATGCCGCAGCAGGTTGTATCGTCGTTGGCTCGCTCATTCGCATCACCCTGTCTGCTGTTGCGTCCGCTTCTTTTTCCATCGGATCACCGGGTTGGCTTACTTGCAGTTTTGGCTGGATAAAAGAGTTTGGTGAGGTTGCCGGTGAAGCAAAAAAACTTTGTTCTCCTTTTGTATGAATAAAAGAAGAGTGAGTAGCAGGCGATGTTTGCTTGCTTCTTGATACCGTTCTTATTTTATCAGCCTTCTCGGCCATATTTTAATACCATTCTATTTCCACTGCTTTTTTCATCCAGGGTAACCGGGTATAACGAAATGTCCATGGCACATATTCCAATAAAAGATCTATTGATTGCTGTTCGGGTTGTAATACGAACTGGTTCTCTTGTTCAATAAGTTTTCCAGGACGTTGCAAAAATGATCCTTGCAAACCTTCTATTGAAGTATTTTTTAATGCCTTCCAGTTTTCAATAACAGATCGTAACAGATCGTAACATTCGTTCTTTTCCTGTTCTGTAATTTCATATGAATTGACCACCGGCATTTGCAAAGGCCAGCCACATAACAATTTTGAAAAAATCAATAGTTCTTCCGTTGGATCGTCTTCATAAGTAACAAGATAATGTAACAGGTAAACTGCATGCTGTTGCTTCCATTTATCAATAAAATTATTCTCAATCAATAGACCAGCTTCTTTAAAAAAGGAAGGAAGCCAGGGAGTCAAAAGGCAGATTCCTGCATTTGAAATAAAAAGACTTTCTTTTTCTTTTGATCTGTCATTTATTTCATCAGTCAGTTTTTCCAGATCATGAACTTGCTTTTCAATGCTATCTTTTTCTTCAAGCTCCGGCAAATTCGATCTGTCGATCTCTTTTAGTTTTGTTGTTTTTGTTACTAATTGCTGAATAATTTCTTCTTTGGAGTTAATTTTATCCTTATTAAAAATAAAATACCTGATAATGTGATGCCAAAGCATATGACTATAAAAATTTGCACTTGTAGTTGAAGCAGATGTCTTGTCCTTTATTTCTAGCACCGCTTCTCCAATCCTCCTATTTAGCCAATCGATATTAACGCCCGGAAAAAACGACTCCAAATGAATTTTTATTATTTCATATTCAGCATTTGCAACAAGCCTGGTAATTACATCATCACTTAGTTCATAAAATAAAAAACTCCTTAGTAGCTCTTTTCCATTCTCATTAAGCGTACGTAGTTCCTTTTTAATTTCATCCAGACCTTTGTAAATACAACCTGCCGGTAACAGACCGCTCATCAAAAAAAATGACCACGACTCAATGAGATGCCTTTCTCTTTGTTTTCTTTCATTTTTGTTTTCGATGACTTTTCTTGATCTTAGTTTGCTGTCCAGATTCTCAAATATCCTTTTTACCCATTCATCATCTGAAGCATCACTTTTTATTTTTCCAATATCAAGTTCAAGTTTATCTATTGTCACCACTTCATCTGAAAGAAAATACGAATCCAATTTTTCTGCCAATATTGGCAAAATATAATGTGTATTAATTTCTCCGATCATGTTTTGAATATCCATAGCTGTACGTTGCTTCGTGGTTCTTATTTCATACCGCTGCTTTTGTATTATATGAACATTCTTACTCATAACTTTTTACACGCCAAAACGTTTGGCTACAAATGTTATCTGGTTTTTAGTTAATAATGAACTTATCTCTTGTGCATCTGCGCTGGTAAATACTCTTACATCAATTGTTTTACCAGAAGCTATTGCAGAATTTGCCGGAAGATTAAATGCCTCAGACATTACCTGATTGAATCTTGCAATAGTATTAACTCCGGCCTGGCCACCTTCCACTCCAACAAGGAATGAGAACTGGCTTTCTGGTTGTTTGCCTTTAATTGAACGCACCAATGCAAGAATATCACTCTCAGTTGTGGTTAATGCAGTTGCAAAATCCATAGATGATGCCCTGTCTTTTACAACGAGCCTATGTGTTGAGATGATCTCCTGTGATTCGAATAAGCGAAGATTTCCATTAAATGGTTGTGCTTGATCGTTTATAGAAGATGAAACATTGCCGTTATCCATTAATGAGAATTTTTCTGGCGGTGGAGGTGCAACCGGTGGTACGGTCCTGATAAACTCAGTTGCGATATCATGCCTAACTGCAATGCTCGCAAATGATGGCGACAATGTTCTTCTCAAAACACCACCTGCTGGATCTATGCGTGTTGTTGTTGGTAGTCTCGTTGTAGGTGTTGGAGTTATAGTAGGTGGTGGTATATTCACACTTATATATACACCCACTCTTACACTTATCGTTTTGATCCTTTCCAGTTTTACAGGCAAATTGATATCAGTAAAGCCGGTAGTAACTTCTTGTATAAATGTTTGAAGATTTGCAGCTGTTACTGTTAGTCTGTAAACATGGCTGTCTTCCAGGTCAACAGTATATTTATTGTTTTCAATTTTCACCGGCTTATCATCAATAAAGGCTTTGGCACCCAGAACAGGTTGATTGTTAAAATCAGTAATATCTCCTACCAGTATAACATTCTTGATCAGCTTGTAACTAAGCGATAATGCCGCGGCTTGTGTAACTATTGTATCTGTTTTTGCATAGAATCCAAATTTCGAAATTGTCAATGTGATCGTTGCGTTTGCTCTTACCTTCAGTATCACTTCTCCTGTATTATTAGTCTTAGCTGTGTCATCATCTGTTTTTATTTCAGCTTCACTGATCGCTTCGTTCATTGAGTTGGTCACTTTAATTGTCATTGATACCATTGGTATCTGTGCTTTTTTCAGTAACGTAACTGTTTGGCTGACGTTATCATTGCCAGAAGTAATTGACACTTCTGAGGCTTCAAATCCATCTGCAGAAACTTTTAACACAAGGAACGTGTTTGGTGGAATTATTTTTCTGAAGCGTCCATTTTTATCTATTTGCAATTTCTCTCCATTCAAAATTACTTCTGCTATATCAACTGGTGTTCCGTCCTTATCCAATACCTGGCCATCGAACCAAAGCGTTTGAATAACACCCAACACAAATTGTGTCGTGTTCATTCCATCACAACATCTGTAAGGAAGACAAAAATCAGCGATCACCAAACCACTCCTGTCAAATACAACTACAAAAGTTCCACTTTTCCAAACACCGGCTTTATGTTCAATACCCGGATGTAATGCAATGAACTGGCTAAGATTATTATTAAATCCCAGTTCTTGTTCCCGTTTATCCCTTTCATCATCTATAGCAGGAATTTTTTCAAAATCACATTCATATAATAAACGTTCAAGATATCCAAGCGATTCTTCCCTGTCCATATTACTGTCACTAAGCAGGCCTTCCGCTGATTGAGGTTTAATGAAAGTGATAAACTCCTTTGTTTCACCATTCATTTCCAGTAAACAATTTTTGTACTCATTGCTATCAAAATCATTAAAATCTTCTTTTAGTGTGTTGATCAATTTTTCAATAGCAGCGATCAGTTTTAATACATAAGGAGACGCCGGTGTAGGGACAAACCTTGTACCTACCGTACCAATTATATTTCCAAGATCTCTCGTTGGCACTTTTGATCCAATACGATCGGTAATATCCGCTGCAGAATCTTTTACTCCAAGATTAATTGTTTGTACTGCTTTAGTTGCGGTTTTCATAAGGACAGTGGTTTTTACTCTTTCGCTTTTAAAGAAAAAAGTTCCCCTTGAAGGAAGATCGGTCCTTGTTAATACTTCTTCTTCCACTGGCTGTATAAACTCAAGATCAGGTGTTATTTGAGGTCTCGTAAAAATTCTTTTTGTAAGTCTTATATTCTTAAAATAGTTTAGTTCAGTTGTCAGAAGGCAAAGCACCTCCTCACACATAACGTTATACATACTATCAAGATCATTGAATCGCAAACGCATTTCTTTTATTACAAGTTGAGTTGCTTTATTTAATCCCACCAATTGAAGATCGAATGGAAGATTATAATTACTGATATAAGTGCGGAGGTCATTAAATACCTGGCTATAATGCATCCCGCTATAGCCTTCTATCCTGTAAAAATTATTTCTGTCGTGATTGTATAATAATGGAAAAAAAGAAGGATCATCTTTTGCTATATCTCTGTTATCTCTGAATGTATTTTTATCTGGCTTATTTGCATTGTTAAAATAATTGAACACCCGGCTTAGCTTACCTTGTCTTTGCAACTTACTATTCCAAACAGGCAACATTTTAGATTTCTTGTCGCCATCTTCTGCATAATAAAATGGGATCGATTTTTCCGAAAGTGTTTCGCCCGGTTCTGTACTTGGTGTGATCCTGATATCATCCTTGTTTACATCTGGTTTAAAATTTTCAAGTAAGTTATTTAGCCTTGCAAATAACATTTGCAGGTTATGAAAAGCTTTCCGCTGTCCTTCAACATTTCTAGTAGTTACAAAACTGTGGCGATAGGCGGAAGGAGGGAAATTAAATGAGTTGGTAACTGGCGCATTCAGCGCAGGAATTTCACCCAATCTTATATGACAAGGGTAAGAATCAGAAGATGGCATCTCGTAGGATGCATATTCATGAACAGCATCCTGCAACTCCCTGTATGCAGTTGCATAATCACATGCAAAATCATATATATATTGGTAGATCTTTGGATTCTTTTCAACAGGTGTTCCACCAAGGATTTGAGTTAGTTTCTTTTGAAAATCAGCAAGAGCAGTGGTATTTGTTTTTAATATTTTTTTAAGACTGTCATCAACAACTACATTGATATCATTTAATCTTTTTATCACTTGCGTTATTACCTTTCCGTATACAGTTGCCAGTTCTTCAGAAAAAAAATCACCATCGACAACTGTAAGATCAGGTCTTGGAATTATGATATCGCTTAATTGCCAGGCAAGATTTATTGCGGTGGCGCCATCCAGAGAGGATGATTGATTGCTTTCATTTTTTAAAATAATATCAACATCTGTCTTTGAAACCAACAAAGACTGAACATTATAACTTATCTCTTTTCCAAGGTCAATACAATCCTCGCCTTCACAATTCTTTAATTCTTTTACTTTTATTTCAAGAAAAAGAATAATAATATGATCATTTAGTTCACCAGCAGTCAAATTTTTCACATTAACATCAGTAGTGGCAGGAGCAGAGGATTCGATCAAAGAAAAAATTTCGCCAGTGGTTCCATTAAATAATGAGTAGCTGTTTGCTAATGTTTCAAAATCACCGTCAAAAGGAGATAAAAGATTTTTTGGTTCAAACTTTCTTCGCCTGTTATAACTAATAAACCTTCTTCCCTTATCGTCCGGCGCAGGCCAGTTGATAGTATCAGGAACAATTAAGTAACCCGCAGAGGTAACTGCTACTCCTTCATAAATAGAAATACTTGTTGCAGAATCTCTTTTTATATCAAGACCACTAACAATGCCTGCACCAAGCAATTGGTTACGGGTAAGCCTTCCTTGTTCTTCCAGGTATTCTATGAACTGGTTCAGATGTACGTTACTCAACACCTGGTTGGCTTCAAATTGTGGAAGTTTGTTTTGCATAACAAAACGTTTTTAAGTTTTAAATTGCTTCATTTATAAATTCTACTCATCCTGGTTCGGATTAAATGTTCCTAATGCTGTATGACCCAGAAATACACGATTATCATTTGCTTCATCTTTATCAGTGCAATCATGCAATGTGGCTTCAGGAAAATCTGTTCGCAGGTCCTGCATGTTTACAATTAATTTTTCCAATGCTGTAGAATATTTTTTTTGTTTAGCATCACTGGGTGCAGGTAAAGCGTCATTATACTCTGCTTTCGCTTTCATCCAATCGGACAATGCTGTTTCAAATTTTTTCATTTCATCCTTATCTATCCAGCATATTTTTAGAAAAACATGGGCCGGAGCTTCACTTCGGAAAAGTGTTTCCACATAACTGCGAAAATGCATGTTGGTAAATCTCTTTACCCAAAACGGGAGTATAACTGATACCTTAAATGAATAAGGGTCCTCCTCACTACAATGATCACAGCCGGGATCAAGACAAACACTTAATAACTGATCTTTATCTTTTGAGGGACGAAGCAAAATATGTTCAAGCAAATGAAAACCTCCATTTCCCTTTTCATCGATATCAGACAGCTTTTTGTTAGTGGTAAATTCCATTCCAAGCAATGCCATCATTCGGCGGGCAAAGCCGGAAATATCTTTTGTTCCAAGTATTTCCTCTTCGTTCAGTGAATAATCATAAGCCTTGCTTCGCTGGCTGCTTAGCTCAGGATAGTTCTGAAGAAAATTCAGCTTATCTATTATTAACTCATGTGATACTTCTTCGTCACTAATAATTTTTTCATCAGGTAATGCAAACATATACATTGCATAATCACTAAAACTTTCAGCAAATCTTGATATAAGATGATCAAGCAAGCGATTGCGACGATCGAGATAAGTGGCTGTTGATTCTTTTAAATAATCAATTCCTTTCTTTTTTTCAAGATAATCCCGTTCCGGCTCGGATCTGTTTGCAATAAAATCGTTTGGCAATTCATTCCCAAGAAATTCCTTTTGCCAGAATAATTGTTCAGCATCCCTGTTCGAATAAAAATATTGTGTGAAATAAGTTTGCTTTACATCAGTTTTCCAGGACAGCATATCTTTTACATGCAACAACTGGCTGAAATAATCAGCGAGCAACTGGTCAAAGAAAGTCAGATATGCTTCTAATTGTTTTACTCTTGCTTTTCTTTCTGGTGAAACATTTTCGGGAAGATCTTTTTCGCCCAAGCCATATACCATTGGAAATTCATTAAGAATGGTATAGTGTTTTTCAAGACTCCTGTATTTCCCATTTGGAAGTTCAATTGTATTTGGTGGGTCTTTATATTTTAAATGAGTTTGTAATGCCTGCTGCAGTAGTAATTTATTAATTGATTCCTGGAACCGGGCATTCAAAGGCAGGTCATTTTTGAAATAAAGAAGTTTGCATTTTTCTCTATTAAGTTTTAGTTTATGATTTTGTGTTACGCTTATTTTCCAAGTATCATTGAGGGGCTTCACCACTCCATTTTTCGAAATTGAAAATTGGAAATTGCGAATATTTTTTATTCCCGGAATATCCATCAATAAGCTAATGATATCTGAGCTATAATATTGCTGCTTCAGGTCAGCCTCCTGCATAGCTTCATTTGTTAAGAATCCATGCTCAAGCAAAGGCCCGTTGAAAATTTCTTCAACAGGTACATTTTTGTCTAGCAATTCTTTTAATGTGCTGAATTGCACAGGTGGCAGCAAATAATTTTCAACTGCAGAAAAAATTTGCGCTTGTACGGATTCGATGTCTGCATTGACATCAACGTCTATATCACTGCAAATGCTTATATCTTCTGTGTCAACTGTACTGATGTTATTTAAAAAATCTTCGCAAAGGTTACGATGATGCAAAAGTTTTTTCCTTACATGGGAAAATATTTTAAATATCTCACGGGGACGCTGGCAATAACGTTTCATCGCCTCTTTTGCAAGCGAACCATTTACAGAATCGATAAGTGATTTACCAACAACAACACCTTTAAACGAGTCAGGCAATTTTGTCATCTTTACGATCACATTTTCCAACACCCTCTCTTCAGATCCATATTTAATGGTCCATCTCGTTTCCCATTTAGATCGTTTCAGTTTTTCAAATATTTTTAGTGGCGTAGTTACAGGCACAACAAGTTCAACAGTTACAGCCGATATTTTATCAGCATTGAACATGGTGATAAGCTCTTTCCCATTTTTATCAACAGAAGACCAATGTGGAAAAACGATCTCAGCTTCCGAAGAAGCGAGGTCTCCTTTTATAAATTTTATCGGTACAACCGAACTGTTCAGATCGCCAAAAAGGGGATGTTCGTCCAACTCGATCTTTACTGCATAAATTCCTTTGATATTTACTTCCTCGTTTTCTCTTACATGTTGCCTGTCTTCAGGAACAGGGATCGCAGTGTCAATTTGCGACTCATACAACAACACACTGTCTTTACAGTAAGCAAACAAACGTATCCCTTCGCTCCAGGTTTTATTTTTTTCATCTTTGGAAAACAGCCACGCATTTCTTATTCCGGGAATATCAACCAACAACCTCCTGTAATCGTTCACAGTTATTGGGTCAGAGGTAAAAATTTTATTTGCAAGGTGAAAAGAATTTGAAGTAACAGAGCCATCTTCTTCCCTTACTATATCATTCATCGGGAAACCCGTACGGTAGCCAAGATCCATCAATGCATAGCAAAGTACTTCTAATATTGTGATACCGGGATCGTGCAGATTATGATCGGTCCATAGTTTTCCCGAAAGCTGTTGAATGTATTTAAGCCCTTCTTCCCTCAGGTAATTAAAATCCTTCGTGGCAGGTAGTGAAGCTTTTATTATGGTATTACTAACTGGCACTTATAGATTCGGTTATTAATGAACTATTGTTTTTCGATACCGTTTTCAATTTCCCATCTACTTTATGTGATTGCGCTGAAATAAGTATTGATGCCGGTGATGAAGAGGCAGCTACATCGCCAGTAATAGAATTTTGATGAGTGATCTCCAATTTTTCTACAAAATCTATATAGTCAAGTTCTTCTATGAAATCAAGCAGTGCAGCACGATAAATAACACCCCCAAGATCCGGTTCTGCACCATCTTCAAAAGCCCAGGGAGAAAGAAAACGTTTTATATCAGTTTGCAATTTCTTTTTGTAAAAGGCCTCGTCAACAATACCGGCCCGGAATGTAACTATCGTATCCACCGTTACCTCTTCAAACAAAGGATTCATAACATTAATCTTTGCAAACGAGGAATTGAGTTGAGTTATAAATTCTGTTATCTCCGTCAATTTCGATTTGCTTACTAACGGTTTGAATGATGAAGATTGAGCGGCCGTTTTTCCTATAACAAGTATTATCAGTTCACCGGGTTTTGAAACGATCAATTTTTCATCACCCTTTATTTTCATATATGCATGATTCAATACTTTCACCTTATATATTTCAGGAAATGATTCTGCAATGATGTGTTCATAGTCCCATGCTGTTACTGCACGGCTTTTGTGACGTAACCTTTCGCTTGTTCTTATATAAATTTTTGAATTTTCTTCTTCAAGTCTTCCACCAAATGATGCAAATGGTTGTTCCACTTTTTTGATCGAAGCTTGTTTAGGGAATAATTGAGTGATCGTATTTGCTGGTAAATTGCTTCCAAGGCTTGCTGCATCGTTACCATTGTCTACAAATTGTGCAAGCACAGCTTGCGTATTTATAGAAAATATTTTACAAACTGCTTTTGTCTGGTTGAATTTAATAGCGGCTCTGATCCAAAATTGTCCTGCCTGCAATAAAGTATTTGTTGTACAATCATAACCCGGAGAAACAAACGATACAATTCCTGATTGTATCAATCCTTTTGTTCCATCTTTGAATTGTGACGAATCAAAATTTTGCCATGTGTTGTTATGAAGAAATGTCCAGCTTACTTCAGGATTAGGAAGTGTGGGGTCAGCGCTACCTTCTTCAACCTGTACAAGAACATTCAGGCTTTGTGCTTGAGCAAGGCCTTTAAAACCAATAAAAAGTTCGCCTTCACATGGAGTGGGTGGCAAAAGAAATTTTTGCACGCCGATCTCTTTATATCCATGTGGGTATTGAGAAAAAAGATCATTTGAAAGAATACTTTCTTCAATTGTGCAGGTGAGGTTGATGCTTTTAATAACCGGTGTATAAGGAGTTGGCGGAAGTGTAAAATCATCTACTTCGTCCAGCTTTCGATATATGTCTCTGAATGAATCATAAAACCTAACCTTCCTATCATATTTCCCGGCGTTTCTGCCATTTTCATCTTCAACTGCATACTTTATTTCCTCTATCTGTGTCTTTAATTCGGCTATTTTCTCATTTATACTTCGTGGTATTTTTCCAGATTGCACCTCCATTATCACCTTTGCCATTTCACTTCCGTAATTCGAATGGCCGAGATCTGAATTTAAGATTACCTGTACTTCACCCGGATGAAATGTCAATTGCTCCGAATCATTTTGGATTGTCAATAAAGTAGTCATCACACCTGCTGATATATTTCCGGTTGTGCTTTTACCAGAAAAATTTATTACCACATTAAAAGGCGCTTCAGTTTTTGACGCCCATTCAATTTTCACTTTTAATCCCGATACAGATTTTTTGTTTAATATAGGTTCAATGATCTTAAACCAGCTTCCGGTTTTTGGTACTCCCCCAAATGCAGGAAAAGATGCAGAGAGGTCTGTCATTCCTAAAACTGTTTCCACTTTACCTACAGGAATAGTTTGATTCATCAACTTAATAGATAATGTATCTATTTCTGAGGTTTGCAGTGCTTTTATATTAGTAAAAAAAATATCGTTTATAATTCGTTGATCTTTTCTACCAAATAAAATGCTAACATTTGGAGATGACTTCTTTATTTTAGTCTTTTCGGGTATTGTAAACTCCAAACTTAGTTGGTTACTTGAATAAATAACATTTGCCGGCGAAAAGACCAATGGTTCTTTTTCAGTAAAAATTTCTACTATGCAATAATTTTCAACGAAGCTCTTCAGATCAATAAATCCTGTTGGATTCTTAAATTTCGCTGTTATCTGAAATTTATTTTCTGATGGTGGCGCCTCAAGCAATAAGTCAGCATAAAATGAAATGCCAATTTGTGCATCGGTAATAGTTTCGCCAATTGTAGTTCTGAATGCATCCCAACTTTCACCCGGTTGTAATGGCTTACCATTACCGTCTGAGGAATTAGCCTGCGGGCAGGCAAATATCCCTAATGGTTCACCTGTTTTTGTTCTTTCGTTTTGTTGCTCATCCTTGTTTTTTATTACTGTAAATGATCTTATCTCTCCAATTACGGCTTTATTGACAACAATATCTTGTTGAGTTTTATAAAAAATATCTTTCCCTTTTACGTCTTTGCCCGCAGCAAGCTGGCTACCGGTTTTAATAAAATATTCTTTAACATTTTTCGCAGGTTCAAAAGTCACATAAGTCTTTGATGGTAGATAAGGTTTTGATTTAACATACAACACCTGCCTGTAATAATAATCAAGGTGCTTTAAGAGCAAAGAGTTGATATCTGTTTTATGCTCTTGAAGTAATTGAAGAAATGCATAAAATAAACCGACATGAGGTTGATGTTCATCATAATTCGTAAGACTGAACCGAAGATGCGCTTCTGCATTATCATGCACTCTTGCATAAATTCTTAATAATTGCTGGGCAAGGTCATCAAGATACTCTGTCGCAGCATTTATTTTATCGATCACATCTGTGCTGTCGCCAAAAATAAATTTACCATCATCTGCCAATGTGCTGCCTGTTGATAATATATTGGATAACGCTTCATTGTTTGTTTCAATGCTGGCAATGATCGAGGTAAGCTTATTCAGCGTCATGTCTTTAAAAGAAAAAATACCTGCATCGGCACTAAGCAGATCTTCTGATGCTTTTGAGTATTTTTTTAGCAGATCATAAATAATATCAAGATTAGCAGTAGTGTACAATGCTTTCAGATCATTTTCCCACTGCGACAATTGTTTACTGTAGCTAAAAGCATCTGTTAGCCTGCCAATGAGTGTATATAGAAAATCAAACCGCCAGGTAAAATATTTTTTGTTCTCCTTTTCGGTGTTTGTTTCAACATTCTCCGTCAATTCATGCCATGCATCTTCCCAGCTTCCTGGTTTATCTGCTGCTATCACTGCGAGGTGGTAAGAAACATCATTCACCAAAAAATTTTGCCAGTTACCAGCTGGCTGATCCCTTTCATTATAATATATTAGGTAGGCAGAAAGCTTTTGTGCAAAAACAATATAATCGGCAATGTCTTGCTCAATGATAGAAACCTTTTCACCCATTAGGCTGGCATTATGCCTGCCCGGTTGCGAGGTACCACCACTGCGTGGATAATTTCTTATATCGTATAATTTTTTTGCCATTAATATTTCAGGTAGAATGGATATACATAATTAAATTTTGAATTAGTGGAACGAATAGTATAATCAATGATGATCAGCACTCTTCCTTCCACCGCTTCATCCATCTGCACTTCTATATTATCTGCTTTTATTCTTGCCTCATGATACATGATAGCAGATTTTACCAAATGTTTGAGGTAAGTTTTAAAATGTTCATTCATGCTTTCAAACAACATAGAATCAAGATTGCATCCGTATTCAGGTTGCATTACTCTTTCCTGCAAAGCAGTGGAAAGAAGTATATGAATACTTTCTTCGATATCTTTTGTCCCTGCTACCATTGTAAGATCACCGCCACCCGGCGAAAAAGCAGGTGGAAATCCCCAGCCCCTTCCTATCAATGAAAAATTTTCTTTTGCCATAATTTATATTTTATCCTGCCATCACGTTTGATGCACCGACAACTATACTTGCCCCGCATGCCGCCATATCACCTATACGAAGCAAAGGCCTGCCTCCGATCATCACACTTGAACTGCCAGCTGTGAACGGAGTCGTTGTCGGATGCGGTGTTGCCGGTGTAGGTACAATTGCGCAGATATGCATATCACCAACAACAGCTGCCGGCATTCCTGCGATCATTACATTGCTTACACCAGGACCCATTACTGTTCCTCCATGTGCTGTGCTATCTCCAACTCTTGCGGCGGGCGGCATCTTTTATTTTTTGTTTTATTTGTTTACCGGCTTTTATATTTCTATTTAGCTTCCGTTGCGACGCTCCGTTCAACATCCTGTTCGCTTATAAACAATAAACGTCGCAGTTTATCCAGAGCGAAAGCGGAAGGGTCACTCACTTGTACTTTCGGTAATCTATTAACTATTCACTAATTGATCATCACCATGCTTCCTTTCACAGTTGTTGTTGCACTGCTGCTTAATTCCGCAGATGCAGATCCCTGCGCCTTAAAAGAAGCACTCGCTTTTGATTCAATATTTATCCCTTCCAGTTTTATATCACCAGTTGCTTTGATCTTTACATCTTTACAACTTTCCATGGTAATACCATCTTTGTTCATTTCGATTTTATTTCCGTTCTGATCTTGTATCAGAATTGATTTTTCATCTTCACTCAACAAAATTTTATTTTCCGCCGGTGTTGTGATCAGTATTGTTTTTTTTTCATCGTCCAAAATCACTTTCATCTCGCTTCTTGTCACCCATCCTTTTTGATGATTATCGGCTTTTGCTTCAATTGGCGCTGCATTCTTACTGCTATGTAAACAACCTAAAACAACTGCATCTCTCGGATCATCATTTATAAACCCAATGATCACTTCATCACCCACTTCAGGACGAATAACGATACCCCTGTTATTTCCAGCATCAGGAGTTGCTAATCTTGACCACACACCTTCATCATCTTTATTTATTATTGGCACTTTTACTTTTATCCGGAATTCATTTTCGGGATCCTTCTCCAATGCAGTTACAATGCCTATTTGCAATCCGTGAATTGCAGGCATCATTGATGAGGCAGGTTTATCATCGATCTCCATTTCTGTTGCATACCATTCCGCACTTTGTCCAAATTGTATATCCGTATACCAATTCCCTTTTGATATTTCATGACGAACAGCAACGGCCATTACATTACCCGCAAATCTTGCCCCTACACCTTCCAGCGCCACTACATCACCGGGGTTCAATTTTCCATTGCCCTGAATTTTTACACGGCCCCTTATTTTCGACAACCTGCTTTTAATAAGTTTCGCATCAGCCCATGCTTTTAATTCATCCTGCATGACATGTCCCGAATGAAAAACTTCATAATCTTTTCCAGCAACTGCATTTGCAAGATCAGTTCCGCTCATGTCACCATTTAAAAGCAGCGATGGTTCTGAACTTGTTTCTTCTATCGTTGCCTGGTCTGCTGCATTCCATGTTATTGCCTTCACTTGTTTATGTTGCGTACGGGCATCCATGTCTGCATCAAACTCAAATATGTTAGAAGGGTACGTGGCTGTAACGACCGGCAAACCGGCAGCCGTTGGTTTCATGATTTTTATTGTAGCATCCATATTCACTACCACCATTCCATTCATTTCAGCTCTTGCAATAATAAAATCCCAATCAGAACAACTGTACTGCACCAATTCTTTATGCTGAACAGTTGTCGTTCCTGCATCAGCAGTTAGTCCGGCATCTCCAATTAACTGTGACCATACATCACTGTCTTTCATATCGGCATAGTAAGCCGACTTTCTTACCGTCGCCATTTTAACAGCTTTGTCTTTACACTCAATGATCAGCACAGTGCTTTTTTTATTTATCCGTAAATGTTGCCTTACAATAATTCCTTTAAAGATTGTTTCTGAGTCATCATGATAGCCAGCTTTTATTTCTACATCAGTACCAGGTTTAGTAAAATCTTTATTGCTCCATGGAAATTCTTCCTCTTCATGATTAGCATCAGTAAAAACAATTTCAGCGGAAGCGATCCTGTTCAATCCTTTATGAACTACCACAGATAATACGCCACTTGCAGGTGAAATAGTTTCACTACCGAGTATGATCTCGTAGTTAGTAACATCAGTTGCGGTATCTGTCAATATATCCGGCATTTTCTTAAGGAAGTTTAATACTTGATGCGGTTACTTTTTCTCTTATACTGTTTAAATCGTTGGCTTCAGCAATTGCTACCGTTTGCGATACTCCATTGAATACCTGGAAAGCGATATTGGCTACACTCAATCCATCTTTTACAGGATCACTTTCAAAAAAATCATCCAGACCTTTTGTAAAATCGTCGGGTTCATCCTTTCTTTCTTTAAATGTGGCAGAAATAGTTGCTCTTAATGGAATACCTGCTGCATTAAACAAGGTATAGTTCACCGAAATAGATTCGATCGAACATTTGAGCATCATGCTACCCCACATTAGTATCAGGTAACGAACCGAACCTTTTCCACTGCCGATCTTTTTATCATACCCAACAGTTTTCTTAAATGATTCAACATCCAGTAACACTTCTCTTTTATAACCTGCGGCACCGGTACCATCAATTAAAAAATCAAAACTGTATTGTTGCGGTTCTATATTTTTTACCGGTGAAGATTTTCCATCTGAGCCGTCGGGCTGATTTGTATCATAATTGACTTTGTATTCCAGCTTATATGAAGTTGGATTAAACATTACAATATAAACCTGCGGGATTGCTGTTAATTGTTTGACCCCGGATTTATCAAAAGATAATATGGTCATCTTTAGTAAGCTCATACATCAGTTTTATCTTTCTTTTTTTTTATCAAGAATTTCCAATACTTGTTGCACACAAGCTGCCACTAACGATTCTTTTTCTTCATTATTCAATGGCGGTGCTGATGAAGCCGTGTTCTCTTCTTTACCCTGCGAATCAGTAACAGTAGCCCGGATCACCAGCTCTCTTATTATAACCGGCATAAAAAAAATTTAAAGCGTTCTAAAAAACTGGTAATACAATTCAATGGTTTCAATAACAATGCTGCTTGTCTCTGCATTAAAATTTGATATCGACCACTTGAGCGGATAAGAATTTATAAATGCATAACTTTTAAGGGGCTCATGTTTTTCATTCATTAGAGATACCACAACTGGAATTGGTTCTATCTCCAGGTTCTCAATTGCATTACTGCACCATTTATTAAGAGCTTCATTCGTTACAAATCCTCTTTTTAAAACAAGATTTGGATATGTAGACCTGATCGGTAGTTTATAAGTGAAGCGATTTTCACCACCTTCAGTTACACTTTCTGTTTCCAGGTCAACACTGATGCCAGATACATCCTGGAAACCTATGTTAACAGGATTACCCGGAAACTGGAATTGTACATTGAAATGAAAACCAACCGGAGGATATGTTGCCATGTAATAAATTAAACTGCTTCGATGACTAATCCTTCATGAGCAAGCTCAAGTGTTTCTATTGCCACTTCATTGGCATCACTTTTCAGATCTGCTGATTGAAGTTTTACCGGCCATGCATTTTTTACTTTCCATACGATCACTGGTTCATGATTTTCATTCAGCAGACTTACTGTAAGATCACGACGCTCAACTTTTCCCAGTGATTTTGTATTCCACCATTTGAAAAATTCATTATCAGATTTAAAAGTGCCGCGTTTTAAAGTAATGTTGCCGAACTTCTGCATGCCGGGCATTTTGATCTTTGAATATTCAGGACTGTTGCCTTCACGATATTCGATCAATTCGTTTTCGACCGAAAGACCAGTTACCTCAGTAAATCCAAGACGCGAACCTCCCCATTGTACCTGGTAGTGAAATTTTGGAAGCGGATATGTTGCCATAATAATTAATTAAATGTTTAAAAGATTTTTCTGTTTGCTAATCGATTATTGATTTATGATTCCTGCATTTTGTGTGAAAAACGAAGAATAATAAACTCAGCTGGTCTTACTGCTGCCATTCCTATCTCAACAATCATCCTTCCTTCAAGGATATCCAACGCAGTCATGGTTTGATTAAGCCCTACAGCAACGTAAAAAGCATGTTCTGGTTTTGCGCCGGCCAATGCACCTGCCCGCCATTGAAGTATCAAAAAGTTCTCGATCATTCCTTTTACTTTTATCCATGTGTTTGCATCGTTTGGTTCAAATACAAAAGGTTCAGTTGCCTTTTTAACTGATTCTTCCACCATGTTGAAGAAACGACGGACAGAAATATATCTCCATTCATTGTCATTACCTGCCAACGTTCTTGCACCCCAAACTTGTACGCCACGTCCTGTAAATGTGCGAATGACATTTATTGATTTACCTGTTGTAGAAACATTCAGATCCGTTTGTTCTGCATCACTCACTTTAAATACAGGTTCAATGACAGATTGCACAGTAACATTAGCCGGGGCTTTCCATACGCCTCTCGTTCTATCAACATAAGCATAAACACCAGCCATTGCAGCTGAAGGCGGCAACTCCACATACAGTTTACCAATGACCTCAGAAACTTTTGATTGAAAAGCAGGGTTTACAATTCCACTTAAAAGAGGTTTATTTTTTTCCGTACTGTTGGTATTAACAGTAGCATTCTTTGCAGTTTTTTGAATTTTATCTTTATTAACTGCATCAATGAATTTTTTGATCTCATCATTTAAACCCTTTTTAGTTGGATCAGTTAATTTATCTGTATCAGTAACTTCTTTAATTACTTTATCAACATCATCCTGTATTGGTTTTACTACGCCTTCGATCGGCTTTTTATTCTCGTCTACCATATAAAACTGTAGATTTTCCCATGATCTTTCGATAAGGCTGATCTTATCGGCTTTATTATCCTTGGTCACTTCTTCCATGGCTGTCCTTATTACATCTCCCAACTGAGATGCATTTATAAATAACAAAGCATCGTCATAACTTAATCCTTCCAATTCCCCATCCGATGCTCCATTTTTATGATTGAATTTTACATTGCTGTTCTCGTACCTGTAATTATAAGTTGTTTTAAGATTTGGGAAATATGCTGCACCATATTTTAATTCCGATGTACCGATCTTCGACCTGATGGTATCAATGCTTTTGTCAAGATCAAGTCCCTTTGTTTTATCCTCCTCATCAAGGTATGCCGGGAAAACATCAAGGATCGTAAACCTGTCTTTCAGATCACCGCACTGTAACAAAGATTTTTTGTAGATGTCATAATACTTATCTGTGCTCTTTAAAGCAGCGAGGTCAGGAAAAACAATTAATGTGATCTCATCTATTTTCTTTATCTGTGTCAACGCAGAAAAAGCTTTGCTATCATCGTACAATTCTGCTTGCGGGGCTGCACCACCGGCAGGATAAATTGCTACTGAAAAAATATAGCAGGGCCCACCACCATTATCAAAATAATTTCGAACTGCGTGATACATCAAGTAGGGAGATGCCTCTATTGGTTTTGCAATTACCGGGTTGTTGTTACCATCCACAACAACGCTGATCTCCTGGTAAAATGCATCTCCATAATACGTTTCGTATTCCAGGAACGATGTGATACGAATTGGCTTTTGTTTGAGATCATCCGGTATTATCCGGTCTGCTTTGCGGGTATGACCCACAAATACAGGAATTGCAGTTTCCACTTCAGCTACAGAAGGCGGAAACTTGGCAATCTCTTCTATGTAAACTCCGGGGGTTTTGTACGATGTAGCCATGGTAATTTGGTTTTTATATTTTTAAATTGTTAAATACATTTCACTGCACAGATATTTTATCGTTTTCTTGTTTTGCGCATCAAAGGGATCTGGCTTTTCAAATGAGTTTAGTTTATAAAAGGCCGGATTTTTTAATACATCTATCAATGCAGTATTATCTTTTTTTAGTACAAATGTTTTAATCGGCTCCTCAGACAAAGGAATTGGCTCCTTTGAAATAAATGCGGCATCTTTTTTTTCAAATGAAATTTTATTAGCCGAACTATCACTGATCGAATAACTATCTTTCATTAGTCGAAGATTATATTTCCATAAAACAGAACGATTACGGAAATGAATAATAAAATTCCGAGGGGTCAGTTTTGTTGAGTCATTTTTGTCTGTTGGTAATTTTCCTGCATCCAGTATTTGCATTTCCTTTGACAGGTCATCAGCATGATGAATTTCAATAATACCCCATGATTTTTTGGCGAATGGATCAGCATCGTAATAGATCGTTTGCTCATCTCCATTTACAGTTAATTTATACCTGCCTGCAGATAAGATGGAAAATATTCTCTGTGTTTCACTTAAATTATTCACGGTATGATCAAGGATCATTTTCTTAAACTCCCCTTTTGAATTATCAAAGGCTTCCACTTTTATTTTAGCACCCTGGAGCATTACAAGTGGCAATAAGTTTTGTGTAAAATCAATAAGATTATCCGTTGTGCAATATTGAATCTTGTTATCAGTAAGTTGTTTCCAAAAATTTTTATCGGATAAAGGCTTGCTTTTTGTACCTGCAGGATTTTCCTGGAGACTTTCATTTACTTCCTTTTGCACATTTACTATTATGCTTCCCTGGTGGTAAGTGACCTTGTCATCATAATTGGGTAAAGCGATCGAGAGATAGCGATCAGATTCTGAAAAATTGTTATGCTGATTTGTAGCATAAAATTTTTTATTATTATAATTATCCTGATCCCAATTAGTAAAATGAATGAAATAAACATTTTCACAAAAAAGATAAAAGCGGAAAATAATTCCTGTTGAAATCTCAATGGAAGGTTTACCAGCATCTGCTGGCGTGAGAATAATAACCTTATTACCTGCCTGCCTGAATATTAAATGATACTGGTTTAATAATTGAATACACTCCGTTGTCGGCTTAACAACAAAATCGTTGCATGCTTTATTAGTATAATAGTCATGCCTGAGAGTGATCGTAAATAATATTTTATATGCCGATGTCATGATACTTGTGGTTTGCCGATCGTATTTATTCCGATCTCCATAATTGGTTCGCCAATTGAATCTTCCACTTCTTCTTCAATACTAACTACACGCATTTTATATAATACACTGGGCACATACTTTCCGCCAAGTATACCCCAGAGGTGATTCATCTGTTCAAAATTCAGTGTATGAAGATCCAACACGAGACGTTCTATCTTAGGATCAAGAAGAGGGCTATTCTGTGTATCAAAAACATATTTATGCTGGAAAAACTGGATAATAAATGAAAGTACTTTCAATGCTTCACTGTAATCAGTCTGCTTCGCTGTTATTAGAAGATAGAGATTGAGGTAAATTTTGGGATTCTTATAAACGATCTTATCATCAGATCGCCTGTAGTTGTCAGGAGATTTTGAAAGTCTGTCTTCTTCAATATTGACAATAGAAATTAATGCACGGGCTGCATTAGTAGCTGTATCACCGTCACCATCCAGCACCTTTGCAATGTTGCCGACCTTAATAATTTCTTCACTTCCTGAATTGAGCTTTACAGAAAGATAATTTTTTAGCTCCCTTTCAAGAAATGAAAGCGCTTCTTTTATCATCAGCAGTGCTTGAAAAAATTATTTGAAAATTTGCACTACTATCGTTGCCTTTATGGTTTTTGGAAAGATATCAGAAGATGGATAACGAATATACAGATAGAGTTTAATACTAAACAATACCACTTTAGTGGTAACAATAAATTAATTTTTACGCAGGAATTTTTCTACTGGCATTTACTATAGAGATGAATTAATTTTTTCCTTGAATGATGATGACAATTTCCCCTTTTACAATTTTTTTCTTGAAATGATCACACACATCTTTTAATGTTCCCCTTTTATTCTCCTCAAACATTTTGGTAAGCTCACGGCTAACACAACATTGCCTGTCTTCGCCAAAAAATTGAATAAATTCTTCCAGCGTTTTTACAAGCCGCATTGGTGATTCATAAAAGATCATTGTTCTTTCTTCTTCAACCAATGATTTTAAAAGAGTCTGCCTTCCTTTTTTTAAAGGAAGAAAGCCTTCAAACACAAATCGGTTAGTTGGAATGCCGCTATTGACCAACGCTGGCACAAATGCAGTGGCGCCGGGCAAACATTCTACCTTGATATCATTCTTTATGCATTCTCTTATTAATAAAAACGCAGGATCAGAGATACCGGGTGTACCAGCATCAGTTACTAAAGCCATTTTTTTTCCTGACGCCAATTGATCAACTAAGTGTTGTAACACCTTGTGCTCATTGTGCTGGTGAAAAGGTGAAATTGGTTTTGTAACCTGGTAATGATTTAATAAATGAGAAGATGTTCGTGTATCTTCTGCAAGAATAAGATCAACCTCCTTCAAAACATCCAATGCCCTGAGAGTAATATCTTTTAAATTTCCGATCGGAGTAGGAACGATATAGAGCATGATATGCTAATGTGCCAATATTCTAATTTACTGACACCTCAAAATATTCCATCACAGGATTTGCCAATAACTTCTTGCTTGCTTCTTCGGCAAGTTGCTTAGCTTGTTCCGACGATGACGCATTTAACTGAAGTGTAATATTCTTTCCAACTCTCACATCTTCTACGCCATTAAGACCAAGATTCTGAAGACCTCCCATTACAGCCTTGCCTTGCGGATCAAGTAATTCTTTTAAAGGCATCACTTTTATCTGAACCGTATATGTCATGCGGATTTATTTTTAAGGGCCAAAGATACAATAACATAAGCCACGAGTAATATCGGAACTGCCATCCATTGTAAAAAAATGGCAGCAAGAATTCCGCCTATTATTAATAAGTATTTTGACAAATTATTTTTAAGACCATAGTCTTTAAACTTAAAACTCATTAAGGGCAAATTGCTTACCATTAAAAATGAAAGAAGGAGAATTATTAAATAAAGTACCCATTTATTAATTATGTAATCGGTAACATTAATTGTCGCTGACGGAAAATGAAGGATCAAGGGCAATGCTGCAACAAAAAGTCCAGCCGCTGGTGTAGGTAATCCTTTAAAAGAATATTGTTGGGATTCATCTAAATTAAATTTTGCTAAGCGCCATGCTGCTGCGCATGCAAATATTAACGCCGGTAAAAGAAAAGCAATAGAAACATCAAGGCCGTTTTCTTCCCGTGCATAGCTGATCCTTAATAATTGATATATGATCAGCGCAGGTGCTACACCAAAACTTACCACATCGCTTAAAGAATCCAATTGTTTTCCCATTGGCGATGTTGCTTTGAATAGTCGGGCAATAAAACCATCAAGAAAATCTACAATTGCCGCACAAAAAATTAGAAGTGCCCCCCATGTGATCTTCTCAGGCAGGTCAACCATTGTATAGCCTTCATTATTTATGAATGCAATTGCTTGCCCTGTTTGTAAAATAAAAATGATGGCAGTGGCGCCAAGAAAAAGATTAATTAAAGTAAAGAGGTTCGGGATCTGCTTCATGTCTTAGATTTCATTTTTACTGTGGACTGTCGATCGTGGTCTGTGGACTATTTTTTCATCAATGACTCTATTTCTTCCACAGTTATAGGAATATTTTTCATCAGGTCTTTATTACCATTCTTTGTGATCCAAACATTGTTTTCAATCCGGATACCCATTCCTTCTTGTTCAATATAAATACCGGGCTCAACTGTAAATACCATTCCCGGCTTTATTGGTTCTGTCATTGTACCAAGATCGTGAACATCAACACCCAGATGATGTGAAATACCGTGATAAAGATATTTTCGGTACGCCTTGTTATCAGGATCTTCATTTTTTACATCTGATTTTTTTAACAAGCCTGCTTTCAAAAATAATTCTGTAGCAACATCTCCTGCTTTTTCATGATACTCCATAATTGAAATGCCGGGTTTCAACAATTCTTTACAACGATTATGAAGATCAAGGCATGTGTTATAAATTTTTTTCTGTCTGGCTGTAAATTTTCCATTCACCGGAATTGTTCTTGTGAGGTCTGCATTATACCCACCGTACTCAGCGCCAAAATCCATCAATATCATTTCTCCGTTCTTGCATTCCTGGTTGTTGGAAACATAATGCAATGTTCTTGCTCTATCACCGCTGGCAATAATACTTCCGTAAGCAGCACCAGTAGCTCTTTGCATCAAAAAAGAATGAAAGATCTCGGCTTCTATCTCATATTCCCATACGCCAGGTTTTATAAATTGAAGTAAACGCCGGAAAGTATTATCAGTTATATCAATCGCTTTCTGCAACACTTCAATTTCCAATGGAGTTTTTATTGCACGAAGTCTTTTTAAAATTTGTGCACTGCGCTTGTAATTATGCAAAGGATATTTTCTTTTCATTTCCTCAGCATAACGATAGTCTCTCACCGGCACCCAATTGGCCTTGCGATCATGTTCATTTGTATTTAAATAAATATTATCACTCCAGTGTATCCATTTTTGTAATAAAGGTTCGATACTGTCAAGCCAAACAATATTCTCAATACCTGAAGCTGCAGTTGCTTCTTCTTTACGTAATCTTTTACCGTCCCATTTTTCTTTTAATTCGTTTGGACGAACCAACACAAGTACTTCGCGGAATTTTTTTTCAGTGTTATCTGGAAAAAGGATCAGCATGCTGTCTTCCTGTATCACACCGGTTAGCCAAAACAGATCGGAGTTTTGTTTGAATTTATGAAGTGCATCGGCATTCATTGGCAACTCATCGTTGCTATTAAAAATGGCGATCGAATTAGGCGCCATCTCTTTTATAAACCTTTGCCTGTTTTGGATAAAGATCTCTGAATTCAGTGGAAGGTATTTCATTATAAAAATTATTTTTTAAAGATAAGCCCGGAGGCTTTGTCACTAACCCGTCGTTTTCCCCAGAAGTTGATAAAACGCCAAGAAAAAAAATTTCAACTCCTGCTTTTGCAATAGTACTATTAATCAATGACTTTTAGCAGTAGGCTATTTTTAAGGTCGTGACGTTATAATGTGTATTACGAACACTTGTTTGTTTCGAATAGGGTTTGTGCCCTACCTTTGCCGTCAACACAAAAAAAGCTTGGCTATGTCTGTTCCGACTATTCCTTTTCCTACCAAAAATCTCATGAAGTCTGTTTTAAAATTTTCAGAAAATGTTCATTATCAAACCTGCCCCGGCGATCTAATTCTTGACACCCTTCGACTTGGAGAAGGTGTTTTATCTGACACTGGTGCATTGGTAATACAAACTGGTGAGTTTACAGGTCGCAGTCCAAAAGATAAGTTCATAGTTAAGGATGAGGTCACCGAAAACACGGTTCATTGGAATGAATTTAATATCCCTGTTGATGAAAAATATTATCAGATCATTTATAAAAAAATGATCGATTACCTGGAAAAACTTCCGGAGTTATGGGTAAGAGATTGCTATGCTTGTGCTGATCCCCGCTATCATCTCAATATTCGTGTAGTAAATGAAAAACCATGGAGCAATCTTTTTGCATACAATATGTTTTTAAGACCCACTGAGGAAGAGCTTGAAAACTTTAAACCTGAATGGCATGTAATATCATGTCCCGAATTAAAGCTGGATGCGGAAGAATGTGGAATAAGGCAGCATAACGTTTCTCTTGTTTCTTTTAAACATAAAACGATCCTGATCGCAGGCTCTGGTTATACCGGTGAAATGAAAAAAGGAATTTTCACCATCCTGAATTATATTTTACCACAGGAAAAAAATGTGCTGAGCATGCATTGCAGTGCAAACATGGGAGAAAATGGGGACACTGCTATTTTCTTTGGATTAAGTGGCACAGGCAAAACAACTTTAAGCGCAGATCCAAATCGCATGCTGATCGGTGATGATGAACATGCATGGACAGCTGATGACATTTTCAACTTTGAAGGCGGTTGTTATGCAAAATGCATTCACCTGACCGAAGAAAAAGAACCAGAGATCTACCAGGCAATTCGTCACGGGGCATTGGTTGAAAACACAAAATTTTATCCGGGTACTAATAAAATAAATTTTGATGACGGATCGGTTACTGAAAATACAAGAGTTTCTTATCCGATAAATTTTATCAGTAATGCGCAGGAGCCATCCATCGGTGGCTTACCAAAAAATATTTTCTTTTTAACCTGCGATGCATTTGGTGTGCTGCCGCCAATATCAAAACTTACCCCGGGCCAGGCGATGTATCAGTTTATTAGTGGTTACACAGCTAAAGTAGCCGGCACTGAAACTGGAGTTACTGAGCCAAAGCCAACTTTCAGTGCATGCTTTGGAGCTCCGTTCCTTCCATTACATCCTGGAAAATATGCAATGATACTTGGCAAAAAAATGCAGGAGCACAAAGTGAATGTTTGGTTGATCAATACTGGCTGGACTGGCGGTTCTTATGGCGTTGGTAAAAGGATCAAATTATCTCATACCCGTGCAATGATAACTGCAGCATTGGAAGGTAAACTTGATAATGTGAATTATGAAAATCATGAGGTCTTTGGTGTGGCCATGCCGACTAGTTGTCCAAATGTTCCGGTTAAAGTTTTAAATCCAAGAAATACATGGGCTGATACAAATGCGTATGATGAAAAAGCAAAATGTCTCGGAGGATTGTTTGTAAAGAATTTTGAAAGATATGCAGCCGGAATTTCCGAAGAAGTGCTTGCAGCTGCTCCAAAAATATAACTAAGCTCAATTGTTGCTTGCCTAAACCCCGCATTCATTGCGGGGTTTTTAATTTTAAGATTCTCTTTAAGATTTATTCACCAACTTGCTGCTATTATAGCTATGAACAGATCATTTTTTGTGACGGCTTTCATCTTCCCGCTACTCCTCCTATTACCGAGGGAAGAAGATCTTATAAAGTGGAATGAAAACAGGAAGTTGATATGGGATGATTTTAAAGCAGAACCATTGAAAATGGGAAGCACAGCCGCAATGACCACCACTCATCTTGGTTTTTCATACAATTTTGCCAATGGCAAAATAACTTACAAGATCGATTGTTGGTTTGAAAAAAATAAATCTTGGGGTTTGGTAAAGAATGACTGGATTTTAAAACACGAACAAGGACATTTTGATATTGCCGAAATTTTTGCCCGGCAGTTATATAGATCCGTAAGCGAGTATCAATACAACAAAACTACATTTCAAAAGGATCTTACAGCCATTTATAAATCTGTTGTTGAAGGAAAAGAAAAGTTTCAACAGCAATATGATGATGAAACAGATTATAGCCGCAATAAAGCAAAACAGGAAGAATGGCTTATAAAAATCGAATCTGAATTAAAACAAAATAAATCCTGGGCTGCTTATTAAATTCTAATTTTTCTCTTTCATAAAGACAAGTATTTGTCTTTTGCTTGATTTACGTGGAGCCCCGTTAACAATTTGAGGAGCTAATTGGGGAGCATTCGCCATCATTCTTTCATTGATAAGATCGATCAGCGCTTCGCTTTTGGGGTCGCAGATAATATTCTTTGTGCTTACTACACCGTCTACGCCGATCTCATATTCTAACGTTACTGTATATCCACCTTTCTTTATCTTTTTTGTGTTCGACATCTCTGTATTAATGATCTTGGTGTACTCATCAGTAAATTTTTTCCAGGTCTTATTATTGTCTGAATATTTTAATTCTGTTTTTCCCGGGTTGCTTAGATTAACTGTTGTATCAGCCACAGTTTTAGATAGCTGATCAACTTCGGTTTTCTTTGAAGTATCTTTTACAACTTTACTACTTGCCACTAAAGCCGAATCAGCTTTCAACTTTCCGCTAAAAAGTGAATCTCTCAAAGATTTTTGAGCAAAACAACTTGAGCTGATAAATAAAACTGCTAATAAAATTAATCTGTTCATATTGGTAATAATAAGAGGTGTTTGTAAAGGTATTTTATAATCGAACTCTTACCGAACAGCAATTGTTAATTTTTGTCACCATTAAAATAATCCGTAGATCTGGCTATCTACTTTGCGTATAATTTCCCCAAGATGTTCCTCGTTCTCTGGAAACTTATTCTTGTCAATATCAATTACAAGCAATGGACCCTCTTTGTAGGCGTCGATCCATTTATTATAGAATTCATTTAATCGCTTTAGATAATCCAGTCTGATATTTTCCTCATACTCTCTTCCTCTCTTCTGAATTTGCCCTACTAAAGTTGGAACAGATGCCTTGAGATAAATAAGCAGGTCTGGTGGCTTCACCATTTGTTTCAGCGTCTGAAAGAATTGAAAATAATTATCGAAATCTCTTTTACTCATCAATCCCATTTCATGAAGGTTGGGCGCAAAAATGTGAGCATCTTCATAGATCGTTCTGTCCTGTATAACAGTTTCACTTCCTTTTTGAATATCTACTAATTGCGATAACCGACTATTTAAAAAATAAATCTGAAGGTTAAAACTCCATCGCGGCATGTCTTCATAAAAATCATACAAGTATGGATTATGATCTACATCTTCAAATTGTGGTATCCATTTATAATGCTTGCTTAATAATTCAGTGAGGGTAGTCTTACCGGCGCCGATGTTACCGGCTATTGCAATATGCTTAGGTTTCGTTTTTGATTTTGCCATACCCCTGTCCCCTAAAGGGGAACTTAGTTTTTGGAGTTAATAAATAATTCGATAATCTGAAAATAAATAATCTTTTCTATTCACCAACGAATATTGTTTATTTCTTTACTCCCCTTTAGGGGCGGGGGTAAAATATTTTAATCCTATTGCCTCTCTCGTCAGTTCTATTGTAGCCTTCGCACTTTTACGAGCCTTATCGGCTCCTTGCTCCATCACCTTTCGGAGATAAGCTTCATCTCCCAATATAGCATTTACTTTTTCTCTTATTGGTGATATAAATTTTACCATATCTTCTCCTAACTGCTTTTTCATATCGCCATACCGTATGGTACATTTATTATAATCCTCCTCAAATCTTTTTACTGTTTCTTCTGTACTTACTAATTTCATCAGTAAAAAAATATTTTCAATGTACTCAGGTTTGGGGGAGTTTGGTTCTGTCGGGCCGCTATCTGTTTTTGCCCTCATTACTTTTTTTCTGATAACATCATCTTCATCTGCGAGGTAAAGTGTTGCATATTGGTTTTCACTTTTACTCATTTTTCCCACGCCATCAAGACTTGGTACTTTCACCAATTGTGACCCATAATTAAAGGCCTGCGGTTCCAGGAACACATCACCATAGCGATGATTGAAACGTTTAACAAAATTGCGTGCCATTTCAAGATGTTGCTCCTGGTCCTTTCCTACAGGTACTAAAGATGCCCTGTGTAAAATTATATCGGCAGTTTGCAAAACGGGGTATGTCAATAAGCCCGCATTTACATTATCAGGCTGCTGTCTTACTTTTTCTTTGAAGGTCGTGGTCTTTTCCAGTTCACCAACATAGGCCATCATGTTCAGGTACAAATACAATTCGCTTGTTTCATAAACATGGCTTTGACAATAAAGCGCCACTTTATCGGGATCAAGACCGCTGGCAATATTTTCTGCCAATACTCTGTGAACATTTTGTTTTAGTTCCTTTGTATCCGGATGCGTTGTAAGAGAATGCAGATCGGCCACCATAAAAAAGCATTCGTATTCCTCCTGCATCCGCACATAATTTTTCAGCGCCCCGAAATAATTTCCGAGATGCAAAAAGCCCGTTGGCCTGATGCCACTCATTACTATTTCTTTCTTTTTTATCATGCGGCGGCGAAGATAGGGATTAGTTAAGAGTCAGGAGTCGGCAGTCAGGCGTCTACCATTTGTAAAATACTCACGACTCTTAACTCCTGACTCACGACTCAACTGTATATTTGTCGGATGGAAGTAACCGGTGCTTTGGTTGACAAACTGGCTCATTTATCCCGATTGGAATTTAATGCTGCAGAAAAAGAAGAAATAAAAAACGATCTGCAGCGGATGATAAGTTTTGTAGAAAAATTAGACGAGCTTGATCTGGAAGGAACTGAACCCTTGCTGCATATGTCTGAAAATGTAAATGTGTTAAGAGAAGATGAAGTAAAAGGATCAATACCTCGTGAAGAGGCATTGAAAAATGCACCGGCACATGATGATAAATTCTTTAAAGTACCTAAAGTGATAAAAAAATAACAAATAATAAATTCCAAATTCCAATTAAAGATTATAGCTGGAGTTTGGAACTTGAATATTGGAATTTATGAACAACAGCGTAATACATCTCGACAAGATCAGGAAGAGTTATTTCATGGGTAAAATGGAATTAGAAGTGCTAAAAGGCATTGCTCTTGACATTCTCCGAAATGAATATGTCGCATTAATGGGCCCTTCGGGTTCAGGCAAAAGCACATTGATGAATATTATTGGCTGCCTTGACACACCATCCTCAGGAACTTATATTTTAAATGGACATGATATTAGCAAAACCGAAGACAACCGGCTTGCGGATATTAGAAACAAAGAGATCGGGTTTGTATTTCAACAATTCAATTTACTGCCAAGATTAACAGCTCTGGATAATGTTGCATTACCACTTGTATACGCAGGTATGGGAAAAAAACTTCGCACTGAAAAAGCAAAACATGTGATGGACCTGGTGAATCTCAGTGATCGGAGTCATCATAAACCAAATGAATTAAGCGGGGGCCAATGTCAACGTGTAGCTATTGCCAGAGCATTGGTAAACGATCCTTCTATTATTCTTGCAGATGAGCCTACTGGTAATCTTGATACAAAAACTTCTTACGAGATCATGGAGATATTTAACAAGATACACTCCGGTGGCAATACAATTGTGCTTGTAACACACGAAGAAGATATTGCTAACCATGCTCACCGCATTGTAAGGCTACGTGATGGAGTCATTGAATCAGATAAAAGAAATGAGAAAGTAGGCTCATACGTTCACCAGTAACTGTACATGCTTATTGCTTTTCATTTTAATGGAATATGTTTCGTCTGAATTATTTATATGTCAATGAAGATCTATACCAAAACCGGCGACAAAGGAAAAACGTCTTTGATAGGCGGAACTAAGGTTTATAAATCAGATCTGAGAATTGAATCTTATGGCACAGTAGATGAATTAAATTCTTTTGTTGGTTTATGTCTTGATCATTTAAAATCACACAACATTTCAAATGTCTTAGCAGAAGTCCAGGACCGTCTTTTCACAATTGGCTCTGCACTTGCCTGTGATCCCGAAAAAGAAACCAAATTAAAAATTCCCGACCTCCACGAAACTGATGTTGAATTACTGGAAAAAGAAATTGACAAAATGAATGAGGTGCTGCCAGTCATGAAATCATTTATTCTTCCCGGGGGTCATATTGCGGTATCAACACTTCATATTGCCCGATGTGTTTGTCGCCGTGCCGAACGTTGTTGTGTAAGAATGCAGAAAAAAGAACTCGAAGTTGAACCTCTCATAATAAAATATCTCAACCGCCTTAGCGATTATCTTTTTGTATTAGGAAGATTTGCTGCACACCAATTAGGTGCTGAAGAAATTCCGTGGAAGCCTCGTCTTTAAATTGCACACAATATTTTGTTTTACTAATTTCAGTTATCCGAGCACTATGTTGAGGTACCTGAAATATTTAATTCTATTTACGCTTTGTGCAAACAAACTATTTGCCCAATTCCTTCCTTTTAAAAATTATAGCTCCAAGGATGGATTAATATCAGACCGTGTTACTTCAGTGGCCAGGGATGAAAAAGGATTGCTATGGATCGGATCTCCGTTTGGAGTCAATTGGTTCGATGGGAAGCGTTTTATCAAACCAACTATACCAATTCGAAGCGGGCAACTGTATGTAACAAATTTTTTTAAAGACGACCAGGATAATATTTGGGTTCTCAGTTTTTACAATGGTATTTATCAATATAAAGATTCAAAATTCAAAAACTTTTTACCCGATAGTTCAATAGAATCCATCTCAAACAGTGTCTTTGACATGTTGCAGTATGATAGCGATCATTACCTGTTAGCAACGGATCAAAATATTTTTTGGTTTGACGGAAAAACATTCTCCTTTTTTGATAAACAGAATCCATTATTGAAAATCCAGTTCAGCTCTATTGCCCTTGTAAAAAATGAATGGCTTTTTTTGGGGCATTCCCACGGAATGTTTATTTACAAGTATGAAAACGACAAATGGAAATTTAGCGGAGAATTTTTCAGGGAAATTGCTATCAATAAAATTTTTCGGGATCAAAATAATATATGGATCGCCACTGATAAAGGGCTCCTGTTTTTTGACGAACCTTCAAAGATCATTAGCGAAAAGGCCGATAAAATACTTTTTGACAAAATGATGGTTAGCGATGTGACTAAAGCAACAAGAGATGAGTTATGGATATCGGCTGACAAACTTTATAAACTAAAAGATAACTCTATTACAAATTATAATTTGTCAAATGGCCTGCCAGCAATTCCTGGAAAGATCTATGTAGATGAGGAAGAAATTGTTTGGATGTGCTCAGGGAAGGGCCTGATCAAAATGGCAAAACAGAACTATGTATTTTATGATCTGCGTAATGGACCAGCACATTCAATGATAAACGGATTTGCCTACGATGAAAACAATGATCTGTGGTTTGCAACTTATGACGGATTTGGAAAAAAAATAAATGACGGGATGAAGGCTTACCGTCTGTTAAACGGAAATCATATCGGGTATGTGTCCTGGTTTCAGAAAACTAAAAACTATGGGCTATTAGCTGGTTCAGCGAGTGGAATACTTTCAATAAAAAATGATCGTATATTTTTAAAAAATAAGATCAAAACAACAAAGGTATTTGAAGATGTACATGGCATTATATGGGCAGGAACTGAAAATGGAGTGATATATAAATTAGAAAATGATAGTTTACAAGAGGTTCCTTTACAACCTTACGTGCCCGATTTTATTGATGCTGTTTATATTGACAGAAATGGTTATTTATGGATCGGCTATCGCGGAAGTGGGATAAGAAAATATGAATTTGTAAATGATAAATGGACACAGCTTAAAGAGTTTTCAAAAAACAACGGTTATAAAGATCTGCGCATACGTTGCTCTTATGCAGACAATAAAGGAAATATTTTATTTGGTACCAGGACAAATGGTCTGTTCATAATTTCATTGGCCGACAATAATAAAACCTGGCATATTAATACTTCACAAGGCCTTTCAGCAAATTGGGTGAGATCTATTGTAGCTGACCGGGATGATCTTTACCTGGCCACAAACCAGGGATTAAATATTTTGTCAGGATCCTATGATCAGCCTTTGATCCGAAAAATAAATATCTTAAATGATGAATTGGGTGAACAGACAACTACTGTTTTGCCAGCTAACAATAAGGTTTGGATCGGCACTGAAGACGGGATCATTGAATATTTACCGCAGTCAGACAAAATTAGAACAGCTACACCCCGCATTTATATTACGGAGCTTTCAATAAATGGCGTTAGTGATTCTCTAGCCCAGGTCTATTTTCCATCTGCAAACAAAAGGCTGCCTGCTGGTAGGAATGTAATTGCATTTGAATTTACCGGTATCAATTTGTATGATGACGCACCGCTTCAATATCGGTATATGCTTGAAGGCCAGGATAACGACTGGGTATATAGCGGGGAACGGAATTTTGTAAGTTATAATCTTCAAGCCGGGAAGTATACTTTTAAAGCTGAAGCAAAAAATGAATTTGGTGAGTGGAGTAAACAACCTGCAAGTTTGAAATTTATAATTCCCACACCGGCCTGGAGATCCTGGTGGTTCATAAGTATTATAGCCATTTTCATTTTTAGTTTGCTTTATCTTTTTTACAGGTATCGAATTCAACAAGCATTAAAACTTGAGAGATTGAGGCATCGAATTTCAACTGATCTGCATGATGATATTGGATCAACACTAAGTTCTATTTCCATATTAAGTGAGATCGCTTCAAAAGAAAAAGATCACCATCAATCCGGCAACATGATGCAGGAAATAAAACAGAACTCTGTAACCCTGATGGAAAAAATGGATGATATCGTATGGAGTATTAATCCGAATAATGACTCCATAGAGAACCTGATGCTTCGTATAAAAAGATTTGCATCGAAATTATTTGAAGCTAAAGAAATTGATTATAGCATAGATATTGATAGTTCAATTCATAATGCGAAGTTGAATATGGAAACCCGGCAGCATATTTACCTGATCATGAAAGAAGCGATCAATAATCTTGTTAAATATTCAAATTGTACGAACGCGGCAATCCGGGTTAAATATGATTTCGACCATTTACAGATCGAAATCGTTGATAATGGTAAAGGATTTAATGAACGAAATATTCAATTGGGTAATGGCATTATCAGTATGAAAAAGAGAGCAGAAGCAATACAGGCGCAGATAAAAATTATTACTCAATTAAATAAAGGGACAACAATTAGCCTCGAAACAAAAATCAAATAAATATCCGATAGTAACTGATCTCTTAATCCCTCATTTTTGTTACATGATCAAATTGGCCATAGTAGAAGATAATACTGCATTGAGGCAAAGTCTTGAACAACTTTTTAATCGTACCTCAAACATGAAATGTGTTGCTTCATTGAATAATCTGCTGAATGTGGTAAGTGAATTTCAAAAAAGCCAGCCTGATATAGTGTTAATGGACATCGGTTTACCGGCTATCAACGGGATAGAAGGAGTAAGAACTGTAAAATCAAATTTTGAAAGTATACAAGTGATCATGTTCACGGTTTTTGAAGATGATGAAAAAATATTTGAAGCTATACGATCAGGTGCTTCGGGCTATTTATTAAAGAAAACCCCGCCTGAAGAAATACTTGAGGCCATAAAGGAATTACATGATGGCGGGGCACCAATGAGTCCAAGCATTGCCCGCAAAGTGATCCAGGCTTTCCACGTAAAACCTTCTTCTGTTTTAGAAGATCACCAGCTTACTTCAAGAGAAAAAGAAATTCTGTACGCATTGGTTGACGGGCTTAGCTATAAAAAAATTGCTGAAAAATATTTTGTCAGCATTCATACCGTCCGCAGCCATATCTCAAGTATCTACGAAAAATTACATGTAAACTCAAAATCCCAGGCAGTTGCTAAAGTGTTACAGCCTCAACGGGGATCTATCAACAAATCGCAGATCTAAAAGCCTACTGTTTCAACTTTGACCAGGCAATAAAATCAGACTTTTATCTGATTGTCTTCGCTTTTTCATTTCTGTTTCTTTGAATACTAAATCCCAAAAAAACATGAAACAGTTCCTGGCTATTGTGATGTGCTTTGCACTTTGCGTAAGTTTTAATTTCTCTTCTGCACAAATCCTGGATAGAATAAAGAACAAGGTGAAACAAAGAGGCGATCAAAAAGTAGACGAAACGGTTGACAAAGGTTTAGACAAAGCGGAAGGAAAAAATAAAAAGGAAAATAACGGTACTGAAGAAAATTCAGGAACTGAAGAAGTAAAAACCAAATCAGAATCCAAAGGATTAAAAAGTTATTCAAAATATGATTTTGTTCCCGGTGATAAAATTGTCTATGCAGAAGATTTTTCGCAAGATGTTATTGGTGAATTTCCATTGAAATGGAATACAAATGGATCAGGTGAGGTTGTGACGTTGGAAGGCTTGCCCGGAAAATGGCTGAAGATCACCGAAGGAACTAAATATGAATCCCCTTACAAAAATAAACTCCCCGAAAACTATACCGTCGAGTTTGATCTGTTGGTCGAGTTTAAGGACGCCGTGGCTGTACCATATATAAAACTTCAGTTAGAGTCGGATAAACTTCAAGCAGATCCTCTTCCTCAAGTTGTAGAGGTCAGTATAGCTCCACATGGTGGAATTAATGTAGATGGCAGTAATGATGGAATTTTTTTTGAATCCAGGAATGGTAAGGGTTATCCTATTACAGAAGGGAAAAAACAACTCTTCAGCACTTTTTACGATTATAACCACAAGAATACTCCCGTACATATAGCTCTTTGGGTGCAAAAGCAAAGAATAAGAGTGTGGATCAACCAGGATAAAATGTATGATCTTCCTAAAGGTCTTGCTGAAAATATGGATCTAAAAAAACTTGCATTTGAAACCACCAGCTATGGTGGGTCACCCACCGCTTATGATTATTATATCTCAAATATAAAAATTGCAACTGCTGCCGCTGATACAAGAAATAAATTGATAACAGAAGGGTCGTGGAGTACTACCGGAATTTTATTCGATGTTAACTCAGATAAGATCAAACCTGTTTCATACGGTACATTAAAAGAAATAGCTACAATTCTTTCAGATAACACTGATGTAAAAGTAAAGATCATTGGTCATACTGATGCTGATGGTGATGATGCAAAAAATCTTGAATTGTCTAAAAAAAGAGCAGCGTCTGTGAAAGAGGCACTGAGTAAGGAATTTAATATTGATGCTTCACGATTAGAGACCGATGGCATGGGTGAAACAAAACCCATTGGTGATAACAAAACTGCTGAAGGAAAAGCACAAAATCGTCGCGTTGAATTTGTGAAATTGTAAAAATGGTCGCAACCAAAACATCCGCTTTCATTTGCTTTGTGCTTTTGCTGATGATCAATTCAGCAAAAGCACAGCAATGTGGCAATTGCAAGGAAATTCCAAAGATCGCAGGATTTGGCTTTGACATACAGGTAAAACAACCAAACAAAGAAGAAGGCACTGAAAATCTTTGGCCCGAATGGAAAAATTTATTTATGATCGCATCAGTCGTTTCAACACAAATTGCAAATAATGAAAGCGGCTGTATAAAAATGACCATTCCGCCTTCAGTAGACACAGGTGATGTTGAGCAGTTGTCAGTGGGCGGAGAAACTTTTATAAATCTTCCATCCAATCCACTTATCTCTCCTGATCTTTCCAAATATGGAAGTTACATAATGACAGGATCTATCACTAATAATGGCACGAGCTGTCAATTACATGTTGAAGTACAAGCAGCATGCAGTCGTAAAGTCGTTATTACTGCACAAACAAATTTTTCGCTTTCTTCTGTTGCTGGAAATGTTAGCAACATAGCGCACCAAGTCGTTGCACAACTTTCTCCACTTGCTGATAAAATAAAAAAGTTTGAGTTGGCAGAAAGACAACAATCGAAAGAATTGTCCCTCTATCCAGTAAGTTGGGGCGATCCTATAAAAATTGTTCCTCAAAAGAAAATATTAAAAGCCGGCGAGAGTACTTCATTCACTATAGAAGTTAAAGATTGTGATGGCAAACCGCTTGCCGGTCGTGAAGTCTTATTTACTGAAACAACGTTTGAAGGATTTAAAGTACCAGGCACTACAGGTGGCATAGTAACTCCGGAAAAAGTTATTACCGATGCTAATGGAATTGCAAAAGCAACTTTTACATTAAAGGCAGGTTCTAAAGAAGCATTCATTGCAGCATACAGTCCCGGCAAAGATGTAACGGGTTGCAACAGCATTCTGTTTGGAGATGCACCAGTCAATATAAAATATACCTATTCAGGCTATGTGGTCTATACTTATGACGGCATTTCGCAGTTGACAACTAATGTCGATGGTGATGTGATGAATAATTTTTTTACAGGTAAGGAAACTACGAACATTTCTTATAGGGCCAGTTTTTATGGTGATGGTGGAACAGCAGAGCATATCACATTGAGCATTTCAGATGAAGAAGAAGTTGGAACCAAGGTACCAGATGTGCTTGGCTCAGGCTCGTATAAATTCAATAAAAATGATTATTGGAAATCCACAGTTATCTGTAACTGCGCCGGCAAAGGTGATGTGACAGAGCAAAAAATTCGGCAGAATTCCCATGGCGACATAAAAAAAAGCAACATCGTTTTTGATTATAATGGAGATTTCGGGAGAGTAGGTCTGCGTCTGACTTTTAATACAAAGGGTTCGTTTTCATACTATGCCACTTACATGCCTTCGCAATCTTCTTCTTCGGAAGAAGACTTCGACTGGTCTGTTGATTTCGATACAATGATTGAGAAGAATTTAACCTTTAAAAAAGAAACAGTTGGAAACCGCACCCGCTATACTGCTGAAGGAGAAAATACACTTAAACTCTCTAACGGATCCCAAACCTCAAAGATCAAATTGGTGGTCTGGGAGGAATAATACATTAAACAATCAATCCATCTTTCATATGCAGCACCCTATCGCTTAATTGTGAGAGTTCTTCATTATGCGTCACAATAAGAAAAGTTTGATTGAATTGTTTTCGCAAGTCAAAAAATAGTTCATGGAGTTCCTGCGCATTGGCGCTATCAAGATTGCCTGTTGGCTCGTCCGCAAATACTATATCCGGATTATTTATTAAAGCCCTGGCCACAGCTACTCTTTGCTGTTCACCACCAGACAACTGGTTTGGTTTATTTTCATTTCTATTTACAAGCCCCAATATTTTTAAAAGTCCTTCAGCTTTTTCCTTTACCTCATTTTTATTTCTTCCCGCAAGCCAGCCCGGAATACATACATTTTCCAATGCCGTAAATTCTGGCAATAAATGGTGAAACTGGAACACGAAGCCAATATGTTTATTCCGGAAAGCAGCCAGTTTGTTGCCTGAAAGAAGACTAAGAGCTTTATTGTTGATAACTATTTCTCCCATATCTGCCCTATCGAGTGACCCCAGAATATGCAGTAAAGTGCTTTTGCCGCAACCTGAAGGCCCAACAATGGCCACCACCTCTCCTTTATTAATTTCAAGATTCACACCCCTGAGAACTTCCAGAGAGCCATAACGTTTATAAATATTTTTACCGGTTAGCATGCAGCCTTTATGGAATTTAAGTAATCAAATAATCTGTAAAACCTGAGCCCTAAAAATAAGCGGTTCAAATGAGGCTTCGAAATTTAAGAAACCATTTATACCGGCGGTAAAAACCCCGATTTGGTAAATTCGTTATTAAAGCTACATTTGCGAAAAATTAGAGGGGCCGGGTTTGCGTTGTAGAAGTTAAAAACCCGTTTCCTGATAATCAAAAACCCAAGAAATGTTCTGGACCTTAGAATTAGCATCATATCTCGAAGAAGCGCCATGGCCGGCCACTAAAGACGAACTCATCGATTATTCGATCCGTAGCGGAGCCCCTATTGAAGTGGTAGAGAACCTGCAGGAATTGGAAGATGAAGGTGGCGAAGTTTATGAAAGCATTGAAGACATCTGGCCCGATTACCCCAGCCAGGAAGATTTTATGTTCAATGAAGATGAATATTAAAGTAGGCTTTGGCTATGAGCCAAAAAATATTAAAGTCCCGCATTGCCGGGACTTTTTAATTATGTACCAAGCTTAATTACTACTATTAAACTTTTGTTGCGACGCTCCGTTCAAGGTTCCATTCGCTTATAAACAATAAGCGTCGCAGTTTACCCAGAGCGAAGCGAAGGGTCGCACACTTGTACTTCGGTAATCCTATTCGCCATTTATTCTGTAACACCTAACTTCTGCATCACTTCATTACTTACACCAGTAGTTGAATAGCCACCATCATGAAACAGGTTTTGCATTGTTACCATCCTGGTAAGATCAGAAAAAAGAGTAATGCAATAATTAGCACAATCTTCTGCGGTCGCATTACCAAGCGGCGCAATTGAATTTGCATAATCAAAGAAATCTCCAAAACCTTTTATGCCTGTACCTGCCGTTGTTTTTGTTGGTGATTGAGAAACGGTATTGATACGAACTTTCTTTTCAACACCATAATGATAACCAAAACTGCGGGCAATGGATTCAAGCATCGCTTTTATATCTGCCATATCTGTATAAAAAGGATATGTCCTTTGTGCTGCCATATAAGTCAGGGCCACTACACTTCCCCATTCATTGATTGCATCTAATTTTCTTGCCACCGCCAGCATTTTATGAAAAGACATTGCTGATACATCAATTCCTTTCATGAAGTAATCATAATTAGATTCTGTGTAAGGAATTTTTTTCCGGATGTTCACACTCATACCGATCGAGTGAAGTACAAAATCGATCTTTCCGCCAAGCACTTCTTGTGACTTAGTAAAAAGATTGGTAAGCTCATCAACATTGGTCGCATCAGCAGGAATTATCTCAGACTTTGTTTTCTCTGCCAGTTTATTGATCTCTCCCATCCTCATAGCGATCGGCGCATTGGTTAATACAAAAGTTGCGCCTTCTTCATAGGCCTTTTCCGCTACTTTCCATGCAATAGAATTAGCATCCAGCGCACCGGTAATGATCCCTCTCTTTCCTTTTAAAAGATTATATGCCATAGCAATTTGTTTTGTGGCGGTAAATGTAAGAAGTTATTTAATTAGCTCGGTAGGGTAAAGTTTTCCAATAACAAATACCATAAAAAATGATATAGCAAAAACAGAGATCAATACAGCTAAAAAATAAAAAAGCAATCTTCCCAATGATTGTTTTGGCCTAATTATTTTTTGTAGCCATTGATTCAAAAAATAAGAAAGAACCATAAAGGCAACGATCAATAAAAGAACAATTGCAGATTTCATTTGTATAAAATAATTTCAAAGCAAGGAACACGAAGCCCCCTTTAGGGGGTTTGGGGGCTAATTTCCTACCATCTCCCTCGCATTCTCCATCGCAGCGGCTGTTGGCTTTTCTCCGCTGAGCATTTTGGCAATAGCTGTTATCCTTTCATCTTTGTTCAGCACCCGGATATTTGTTTTCACTTCATCTCTTACGATTTCTTTATAAACAAAGAAATGAGCATTAGCCTTACCAGCGATCTGCGGTTGATGGGTAATACAAATAACCTGGCGATTACCTGCAAGCTCTTTCATGATAATGCCGACTTGTCTTGCAGCTTCACCAGAAATACCGGTATCAATTTCATCAAATATCAATGTAGGCATGTCCAGTTTCTGTGCCACTAAAGATTTTATACAAAGCATCAACCTGCTCAACTCACCACCACTCGCTACTTTTCTTACAGGTAAAAATTGTTTGCTGCGATTAGCATCAAATAAAAATTCGATACTATTCATTCCATATGAATTCAACTCAGCCTCATCCTTTATCTCAACCTTGATCTTTGCATTTGGCATTCCAACCTGCGCAAGCAATTTGTTTACTTTTTCTTCAAGCGGTTTGATTTGTTTTTTTCTTGCTTCTGAAATTTGATTTGCCAATTCTAATGCCTTTTTATTAGTTTCAGCCAATTCCTTTTCTTTTTGTTGAATACTATCGTCTATATTTAAAACTGCCTGTAATTTTTCTTCAAGTTGCTTTTGAATATTCAGTAATTCATTAGTTGTTTTTACTCCATGTTTCTTCATCAGCCTATACCCCAACGAAAGGCGTTCATTCAATTGTTCAATTTTTTCGGGACTGAAATTAATATGATCACTGATACTATTGAGATCGCCGGCAACATCTTGTAGTTCTAATTGCGCAGATTGTAATCTTTTAATTAATTCGGGAAGCTGCGGATGAAATGAAGAGTAAACCTGTAATTGGTTTGATAAAACTTTTAATTGGTTTACTACCGGGCTTTCACTTTCTTTCAATTCAAAATAAACTTTTGATAAAGCGCTTTTAATTCCTTCAGAATTATTCAGCATTTTCAACTCAGCGTCTGTTTCTTCTAATTCATTTTCACGAAAGCTTGCTTCATCAAGTTCAGTAAACTGGAAACGGTTATAATCAGCTTCCTTATCGAATTGTTTTTTTTGATCTTTCAGTTCATCAAGTTCCTGTTGAATTCTTTTCCATTCACTATAAATAATCCTGTATTCTCCGATAATATTTTTATTACCTGCCAGGGCATCAACTACTTCCCGCTGAAAATCATTTTCACCCAACTGCAATGCATCAAATTGCTGGTGAAGATCTACAAGCAAACTGCTTAATTCTCTTAGTTGCTCAAGGTTGACTGGAGTATCATTTATAAATGCTCTTGATTTTCCATTTACACCAATCTCCCTTCTCAATACCAACTCTTCATCCCCATCCAGTTCATTATCTTTTAAAAAAGTTTTTACACCAGCTTTATTATCGGTTTTAAAAACCCCTTCTACAATACACTTCTTTTCTTTATTCACCAATGCTGATGAATCTGCTCTGTCACCAAGTATCAAACCTAACGCACCCATGATGATGGATTTACCTGCACCAGTCTCACCAGTTACTACATTCATTCCCCCGGGGAATTTTATATCAATAGCATCGATGATGGCGTAATTCTGAATAGAAAGTTGTTTCAGCATGAACCGCAATTTAAAACAAAAAACCCCGCTTGGATAAACCAGGACGGGGTAAAAAAAATCTCTTTTAAAATTATTTTATCTCGATCGCTGCGTGAAGATCGTTATCAACCAGTACACGACCGCAGTTCTCGCAAACCATGATCTTTTTATGCTGGCGTATCTCACTTTGTTTTTGAGGAGGGATCGCATAGAAACATCCACCGCAAGCATCTCTTTCTACTTGTACAACCGCCAATCCATTGCGATAGCTGTGACGGATCTTTGTATAACTGGTCAGCAAACGTGGATCAACTAATTCCTTTGCTTCAGCTGCCATTTTATTGAAATGCTTTTCTTCTTTTTCAGTAGAAGCAATGATCTTTTCAAGTTCTTCCTTCTTTGTATTCAGAATACCTTCTTTAGCTCCAATTGTCTTTTTAGCCTTCTCAAGCAATACTGCTTTTTCAGAGATCTCATCAGTCGCATCTTTAATGTGCTTCTCAGCAAGCTTTACTTCCAGTTGCTGCATCTCCATCTCTTTATTAATCGCTTCAAACTCACGATTATTTTTTACGTTGCCGCTTTGCTTCTCGTATTTTTTAACCAAAGCACCAGATTCTTTAATGGCTTCCTTTTTTTGTTCTATGAATTCAGTCATGCCATTTATCTCTTCTTCAATACGTGTTTGTCTTGCATGTAAACCCTGGATCTCATCTTCCAGGTCGGCAACTTCCATTGGCAATTCGCCTTTCAATACTTTTAATTCATCCAGCTTTGAATCAATTTTCTGAAGTGTTACCAGGCCGGTAAGTTTTTCCTGAACTGAATATTCTTTAACTGTACTCATTTATTGATGATTGTTTTTGTTTGATAGTTTTTATTATGAACCCAGCTTTATACTCCTAATTAAAACGTCCCTTGCGTCGCACTCTTGTACTTTCTGTTCGCTATTCGGCTTATAAAAAGTACCTCACGGGGTTCGTATTCACTTCTGTTTTAAGGACGGCAAAGGTAGGGAATTTTAGTTCCAAAAATTCTTGCAAAAGGTTGATGGTGAATTGCTCACTTTCATAATGGCCGATGTCGGCGATAAGGATTTTATCATTGGCATCGAAAAACTCATGGTATTTAATATCTGATGTTATGAAACAATCTGCTCCTGCAGACAATGCGTTGGAAATCAGGAAACTTCCTGCACCCCCGCACACGGCTATCTTGGTGATCTCTTTATTCAATAACTCAGTATGCCTGATAACACTGAGCTTGAATTTTTCTTTTAAAGTTTCTAAAAATACTTTTTCATCGACAGCCACTTTCAACTCTCCAATTACTCCCGAACCGATAGACGAATATCGATTATCCAATCCTATTATATCATAAGCCACCTCTTCATAAGGATGCGCAGCCAGCAAACTTTTTATTATCCGACCTTCAAGCCAGCCCGGAAATATTACCTCAACCTTAATTTCATTTTCTATATGAAGTTTTCCGGGCTTGCCAACATAAGGGTCAGTATTTAAGCCGCCTTTAAAAGTCCCAAAACCCTCCACATTAAAACTGCATTCCTCATAATTTCCTATATACCCACCCCCCGCATCAAATATTGCCTGCCTCACCTTATCTGCATGGGTCGTTGGAATGAAAGTGAATAATTTTTTAAGTTGGTTTTCTTTGGGTGCAAGAACAGATATGTTTTTTAACCCGAGCAATTCAGCGATCCTTCCGTTTACCCCATTTAATATATTATCGAGGTTTGTATGAATCGCATAAATAGCTATATCATTTTTTATAGCTTTTATAACTGTCTTCTGTACATAATTCTTCCCTGTAATTTTTTTTAACCCTGAAAAAACGATCGGGTGATGCGAGACAATGAGATTGCAACCCTTTTTTACGGCCTCATCGACAACAGCAGGAGTAGCATCTAATGAGACCAATATGCTTGTGCAATCAGCATTTTCATCCCCGGTAATAAGACCCGCATTATCATAATTCTCTTGCAATGAAAGCGGAGCCATAGCTTCGAGTGATATAACAACATCTTTTATTTTCATGGATTAAAGATAATAAAGCCAGAATTCCCTTACTTTCGACAAAAGTGTAAAAAAAATGACAACTGTTTTAAAATGCTTTCGTAACTTTTCTGCCCTATCCCTCAAAAACTACTCCCGGCCCCCATTTCTATTTTGAAAAAACCTATTGATATGCCAAGGAGAAAAACTTACAATTACTTGCTTCTTTTATTCCTAGTTTTTTCAGGTTTAGCCGGTACACCAACAGATGATGTTCTTTCAAAAAAAGAAAGAAAATTTGCGGCTGAACATATGAAAAACACAAAGTCTGAATTGCAGGATGCGATCAAAGGGTTGAGTGCAACGCAATTAACTTATAAAGTATCTGCCGATAAATGGTCCGTACAGGAATGTGTTTATCATATTGCCATCTCTGAAAAAACACTTTGGGCCATGCTTGAAGCGAGCATGAAAGCGGGTCCGACACCAGAAAAAAAGAAAGATCTGAAAATAACTGATGAGCAAGTGATAAAAAGGGTAGAAGACAGGACAAATAAAACAAAGACCTTTCCTCCTCTCGAACCTCAGAATACTCCTTATAAATCTCTTGATGATGCAATGAATGATTTTAAAACAACCAGGACAGCCCATATTAAATACATAAAAGCAACCTCCGAAGATCTTCGCAATCATTTTGTACAGATGCCATTTGGCATGCTTGATTGTTATCAGCTTTGTCTTATGATCTCGTCACACACTGATCGTCATGTGCAACAATTAAAAGAAGTAAAGGCCGACGCTGGCTTTCCAAAATAAATCCCTTAAAAAAGATAATTAAACCCTCTCCCGGAGCGTTTTTTATACTATTGCATAGGTCGCTGATAATAATTATCTTGCCTCTCCAATTAGACCCACTTATGAAAAAACTTATACCGTTGCTGTTCATAATGATCTGCCTAGGCAGTTGTAAAAAAACAGCCGAAAAGGTCGGCGAAGACCTCGTTATTAAAGCCATGACCGACGGTCAGTGGAAGATCACAAAATTTACCCAAAACAGTACTGATATAACTACAAGTTTTTCGGGTTATAAATTTCAATATTATAGTAATAAAACGGTTGATGCTATTTTGAATGGCGTGAAAGAGAGAAGTGGTAATTGGGATGGAAATGCTTCAGCAATGACCACATGGGCTGATTTTCCAGGGTCGCCAAACCCAATTTCACTTATAAACGGAACGTGGAATATTACTAAGAGTGGCTGGACTTATGTAGAAGCAACGCAGACCAACGGAACAGAAGTAAAGACATTACGATTAGATAAACAATAATAGATCCCTATCCTACCTTGATCAACAGCATCGCTGTGGATCTTTTAAACGAAAAACTATATGTAAGGTCAATAAGTGGCCTTGTTTATTTTAGACTTTTGCTAGCCTAATCCTTTATCCTACGTTTTTTAACCAGTTAACCATTTATTCTAAATAACCAATTCTTGCGACCCTATAACTATATAAGTTTACCTCTGAATGAATTTCGTTTTAGAGTGAGTTCCCTGAAACTCTATCTAACTGCCATATCAATATCACTTTTCCTTTTCTCAACAATTGCTATTGCCCAGACACCTCCTGTTGCACCTGTGGCTGATTTTAGTGCCGACAAGGTCTCAGGATGCTCGCCGTTAACCGTTAAGTTTACCGATCTTTCTACAAACGCCCCTACAACATGGACTTGGGATTTTGGGAACGGGCAATTACAATCTGCGCAAAATCCAACCGTTAACTTTTCTACACCCGGAACATATACAGTGAAGCTGATCGTAAGAAACGCTGCCGGCATAGATGAAGAAGAAAAAATAAATTATATCACTGTATTTCCATCACCCATTGCTTCATTTACTGCAAACATTACAACAGCCTGTGTGCCGGCTACTATTCAGTTCACTGATCAATCCACATCACCTCCAGGCGGAGGTACAATTACATCCTGGAGCTGGAATTTTGGAGATGGTGGTACTTCGAATTCGCAAAGCCCTTCTCACCAATATACAACTGCGGGATTTTTTACGGTTTCACTTTTGATCACTAGTAGTACAGGGTGTCAGAGTTATGCTTCCATCGGCCGATACATCAGGATCATCAATGGTATTGATGCTAATTTTGTTTATTCACAACCTACAACTTGCCAGGGACCTTTTGCTATCAGTTTCCAGGATCAATCGAGTGGGCCTGGAACGTTAAGTTATCAATGGAATTTTGCGAGTGGTACTCCGTCTTCATCAACGTTGAGTAATCCAACAGTTACCTATGCATCTCCCGGAACATATCCCGTGCAGCTATCTGTTCAAAGTGACCTGGGTTGCAATGGAAGCATAACAAAAAATATTGTTGTAGCTGGCAAAACAACTGATTTTACTGCTCCCGCAAGTATTTGCCTTGGGCAGTCTGTTACATTTCAAAATAATTCTTCGCCTCCGCCATCTTCCTCTGTTTGGGACTTTGGAGATGGAACTACTTCATCACAAATAAATCCGACGAAAACTTATTTAGCTGGCGGCACTTACCAGGTTAGACTAATTAATAACTATGGAAATTGTATTGATTCAATTAAAAAAACTGTTACAGTTAATACACAACCGCCGGTAAATTTTAGTGCAAATGATTCAACATCTTGTAAAACTCCTTTTACCGTTCAATTTTCAGATCAAAGTCCTTCGGCATCAACATGGCTTTGGGATTTTGGTGATGGCACTCCTACATCCATTATAAAAAACCCTTCGCATACTTATAACAGCTTGGGATTATTTTCTGTTACCTTGACAATTACACTCCCTGGTGGATGCAGTAATACAATTACAAAAAATCAATACATAAAGATCAGTCCAACAACTGTACAGATCAGTAACGCACCTAATGGTGGATGCATTCCATTCACATTTCAACCAATCGCAACTATTCAATCTGTAGATAGTGTTGTTAGTTATTCATGGAATTTAGGTGCCCCGGGAGGAATATATTCAATAAAATCTCCGACTCATATTTATACAACTGCAGGTAACTATAATCTTCAACTTACTGTAACTACTCAAAACGGATGCGTAAAAACAGTAAATATTCCGAATGGAGTATTGACAGGAACTCCTCCTTCGGTCAATTTCAGTTTCACACCAAATAATTCTTGTGCCAGTACATCAATTCAATTCACAGATCTTTCGACAACCACACCCGGGGCAACAGTAAAATGGTTATGGGATTTTGGAGACAGCCTTATTTCTACTACACAAAATCCAACTCACACTTACGTAGATACAGGGCTATTGAAAGTAAAACTTGTAGTGTCAAATAACGGTTGCACAGATTCGTTAAGTTTACCAATTCAAGTCAAGCCACCTGTTGCTAAGTTTGGATATAAAATTGTTGATTGTAATAATAAGCGACAAGTAACTTTTCTTGATAGCTCTTTGACTAACGCTATCTATGGTGCTATTTCGTATCAATGGGATTTTGGAGATGGTAGCCCAACTTCTTCATTGCAAGCGCCAAATCACCTTTATGCTTCTTTGGGAACATATAATGTTACGCTGAATGTTACAAATGGGCCTTGTTCATATCAAATAACAAAACCAGTAAAATTGATCAGCGAATCCGCTGGCTTTACTATCAACAAAAGTGCCGTTTGTAAAAGTGAAACGTTTACTCTGACCGCTACAGGTAATGCTGCTGACATAAAAGATTATACATGGACGATCGGTGCATTTACCTTTAGAGATACAACACGCATTTTTGATTTTAGCCTGGCTAATTATGGGACTTATAATGTGAAGCTTGTTATTGAAGATATTAACCGTTGTCTGGATTCAATAACGATCAATAACTCCATTGTGGTAAGTGGCCCGATTGCAAAATTTGCGGCCAATGGTAACGGCGCATGCGTAAACAAAACCATGAGTTTTAACGATCTTTCAACTCCTACATCAGCGCCAATTATTCAATGGACATGGAATTTTGGTGATGGAACACAACAGGCATTTACATCTTCTCCTTTTTCACATGTTTATCCTCTCGAAGGAAGCTATTCGGTAACCCTGGTAGTAAAAGATAATGTGAACTGTGCGGATACTTTTGCAATTACTAATGCAGTGTTGATCACAAATCCCAAAGCCGCATTTTATACCGATTCATTTTTTTGTCCTTCGGCTCCACTGCAGTTTACAGATACCTCGTCAGGTGTTGGGTTAACTTATAATTGGTATTTCGGTGATGGTGGGACATCTACATTACAAAATCCAACACATAATTATCCGGCTGGAAATAATAATTATGATGTAAAATTTAAGATCAGGGATCTTGCAGGCTGCGAGGATTCGGTAACAAAAACAGGATATGTTAAGATCAGGAAACCAGTTGCTGCTTTTAGTATGGTCGATAGCACCGGCATTTGTTTGCCGTTACAAACAAGTTTTAATTTCCAGGGAAGCGATTATCAAAGTTTTTCCTGGGACTTTGGGGACGGCTCAACAAGCTCATTACAAAATCCTTCACATTTTTATAGTTCATACGGCACTTATTTCCCAAAATTATATGTTGAGGGACCGGGGGGTTGTGTGGATTCAGTTCAGTCCACTGTAACTGTTTATGATCCTGTAGCCAGCACACAAGTAATTATTAATCCTACATCAGATTGTGATTCTTTAAATACAAGTTTCACAATAACAGCGCCACCAGGTTTTAAATATGTATTTTATTTTGGAGATGGGAAATTTGATAGCACGAGGCAAACTAACTTAACTCATAAATATACCGGCCCGGGTAATTATTATCCATACATGATAATACCAGATAAATACGGTTGCGAAGCGTTTATACCTTTTGCACCTGTAAGTGTATTTGGGGCATTACCACTTTTTGGAATTGATAAAAAAGAGTTTTGCGATAATGGACTAGCAAAATTTACTAATTATACTCTTTCTAACGATCCAATTACATCTACCGTTTGGGATTTCGGTGATGGTAACTCAAGTAGTGCAACTAACCCAATTCATAATTTCACCTCGCCAGGAACATATTTTATTAAACTTTCTGTAAATACTCAACAAAACTGTCCCAGTTCATTTATTGATACAATAAGAGTATATAGAACTCCTATTGTATCAATCACAGGAAAAGATTCAGTATGCATTAAGATTCCGGAAACATTTTTAGGTTCAATAGCCCAACCTGACTCTACGATCAAATGGCTTTGGAATTTTGGGAATGGCAGTACTTCTCAGTTACAAAATGGAGTGACTGGTTATTCAAGTCCTGGAAATTATAATATTCAGTTGATAGCCTCCAACAAACTTGGATGTGCGGATACTAGTGTGCATGCTGTAAATGCTGTTCCTAGCCCAACAGCAATACCTGCAACTAATCCGATAACAATACTTTCAGGAGGCGATGTACAATTAAATATGAACTATACTGGTGCGATCATCTCTTATAATTGGATCCCTTCACAAAATTTGAGTTGTAATAGTTGTCCTAATCCACTGGCGAATCCACAGTTCACAACAAAGTATTCGGTAACTATTACTGACCGGTATGGATGTACAAGCAAAGGTGATGTAACAGTAAGAGTGGTTTGCAATGGTGAGAATTTCTTTGTGCCAAATACATTTTCTCCAAATAATGATGGAAGTAACGATATATTCTATCCGAGAGGAGCAGGACTTGATCGTGCAAAGACATTGAGAATATTTAATCGCTGGGGTGAAGTTGTATTTGAAAAATATGATATGCCTATAAATGCAGCTTCAGCCGGTTGGGATGGAACTTGGAAAGGTAAAAAAGCTGATGCAGGTGTTTACGTATATCAACTGGAGATCTATTGCAAGAATGGTGAATTAATATCATATACGGGAAATATAACTTTAATAAGATAATGTGGAAATGAGAAAACGAATAACCATATTAATTCCGATATTGAATTTGATCTTTGCTTTTTCTGCAAAGTCACAGGATCTGCATTTATCTCAATTTTTTGAAACACCTCTTTTAAGAAATCCGGCATTAGCAGGAATATTTACGGGTGATGTAAGAGTACAGGCTGTGTATCGTGATCAGTGGAATAGTGTTACATCAGGATATAGAACCGGATCATTAAGCGGTGAATATAAAGTGCCAGTCGGCAGGAGCGATGATTATGTTACCTGGGGAATGCAACTTTTCTACGACCGTGCAGGAACAGTTTCTTTTACACAAACAAAAATTTTACCGGCAATAAATTATCACAAATCCATAAGCAGCGAAAAAAATACTTATTTATCGTTAGGATTTATGGGAGGTTGGGTGCAACATAGCATTGATCTTTCAAAAGTGACAACAAATAGCCAATATGATGGAATGGGAATCGGAGAAAATATTACTGACCCGACTTACTCATATCTTGATGGAAGTGTAGGAATGAGTCTGAATTCTGTGATGAACAATAACCCTGATAATAATTTTTATCTCGGTGCCGCTTATCATCACTTCAATCGTCCCGGTAATTCATTTTACAGAGATAAGAATATAGAATTGAATCCGAAATGGGTTTTTTCAGGTGGAATTAAACTTGCGGGCAATGAATACTCGTATGTATCTATTGAAGCTGATCACTCCAGGCAAGGATCATTTAAAGAAACAGTATTTGGTGCAATGTATGCCTATAAAATTGGTGCTTATCCTGATGAGCCAGACTATGTATTTAGTATTGGAACTTTTATGCGTTGGAATGATGCGTTGATTCCGATTGTAAAATTAGATTATCATCCATTCTCAGTTTCATTTAGCTATGATGCAAACATTTCAAAACTAAAACCAAGCAGCCACGGCCGTGGTGGTTTTGAAATTGGAATTAGCTGGATAGGCAAACTTGCCGATAAATCAAATCCTTATTTCAAACCAAGGTTTTAAAAAAATAAAGCCCCGAAAACGGGGCTTATAAATTTCAATTCAAGTATTTTATTTATCATCAGCATTATTCATTTTGAAAACAAAGGCAGCTAAAGCACCGCCTATTAAACAACCAACAAGATAGATCCAAATATTACTCCAATCAAATGCTTTCATTACGCATGCGCCTACAGCTACTGCGGGATTTAGTGCACCACCTGATATTCCACCAACCTGGGAACCTAAGGCAAATACAGTAAAACCAATCGCAAGTCCATAAAAACTGTTTCCGCTTGTTCCCTTTGCGGTAGCGACATTTAAAACAACATAAGCTAAAGCAAAAGTTGCTATTAACTCCGCGATCAAAGCTTTTGTAGTCTCCTGGATAACCATCGGACTTGATTCTCCTTTAAAATAATTTACTAAGAGAGCAGCTACCACAGCTGCAACAAACTGAGCCACCCAATAACCTAAAGCTTCATTTAGAGTACACCTTCCCCTGATAAAAACAGCAAGTGTTACCGCGGGATTATAATGAGCCCCGGAAATATGGCCTCCTGCAAAGATCATCACCATTAAAGTAGCGCCAATAATCAGAACTGTAAGATCTCCACTGGCAAGTCCGGCAGACATTACCAGGAAAAATGTACCAATAAATTCTGTTATTACTTTTTTCATATCAGTTAGGTTTATCCGGAGTTTTACCGGTGGTTAAAAAATAAAAGTGTAAACTTTATGAGAAGATAATTTGTTTATTTGAAATTTTGCGTCTTTAGCTTCTTTTATTTTTCTAAAAATTGTATTATGAATATTAAGATTGGACAGCCTGCTCCCGACTTTGCTCTCTATGATTCAACAAAAAATAAAGTCACTCTTTCAGATATGAAAGAGCAGAATGTATTATTACTTTTTTTTCCGCTGGCCTTCACCAGCACATGCACTGCTGAACTTTGTTCAATAAGAGATAATATTTCTTTTTACAACAATGTAAACGCAAAGGTTTTTGGAATCTCAGTCGATTCTCTACATACGTTGGCAAAATTTAAATCTGAGCAAAGTTTCAATTTTTCTTTGCTGAGTGATTTCAATAAAGAGATTTCATCATTATATGGAAGCCTTTACGAGATGTTTAGTTATAATATGAAAGGAGTTTCAAAAAGATCAGCATTTGTAATAGACAAAGAAGGAATTATTCGTTATGCTGAAGTTCTTGAGAATGCAAGTGAGCAACCAAATTTTAAAAACATCACTCTTATCCTGGAAGGATTAAGATAACGAATCGGGTTTTTACTATTTTACGCTATCTAAATCGATGATTTACAGGTTTTTCATGTCTATGAGATTTATACGTTGCAGGACAAAAAAAAACCTTCTATTTTGCGCAAATAAAGTTTAAATTTGTTTTAGTGAAGAGAGTTCTACCAATAATATCCTTTATTCTGTTGACAGCCATAAACTCTAGGGGCCAGTCTAATCGTGAGCCATCTCCCGATGCGATTCAACGTATCATGAAGTTTTACCCAAATCCAGCTACAACTTTTATTAAAGCTGAATTTCAAAAAAATTTTAACGCTGGATATACTTTACAGATCATAAATTTTATTGGTAAACAAGTTTACGAAGCAAAAAATGTTAACTCAAGTACTACGCTTGATCTTTCATCTTATACCCGTGGTGTTTATATTTATCAATTAAAAGATCCATCAGGAAAGGTGATAGAATCGGGTAAATTCCAGGTGTCGAAATAATAACCCTTAATCATATTTAGAAAGCACTTCAATTGAAGTGCTTTTTTATTTTAACTCTTACTGTACCTGAACGATCAAAAATTTAAGGTATTGTGTATTCTCAATGCTTCGAATGATCGGGTGATCCGGTGCTTGTGCCTGGAAGCAAACCTGCCTTAATTTTCGTTTTGCATCTTTGGCAGCCATTTCAATTGTTTGTAAGAATAACTCAGCATTTACAAGACTAGTGCAAGATGAAGTAACAAGAAAACCACCGGGCTCGATAAGTTTCATTCCCCTTAAATTTATTTCTTTATATCCCGCAACTGCTTTTTGAATTGTTTCCCTGCTTTTGGTAAAAGCAGGTGGATCCAGCATTACTACATCAAATTTTTTTTCTTCCTTGCTCCATTGCTTCAATATATCAAAAGCATTTGCAGCTTGAAACTTGCAGATATTATCTAGCCCATTCAATGCAGCGTTTTTATTTGCCTGCTGAACTGCATTCTCTGAAATATCAAATCCTACAACTGATTTTGCACCATAATGAGCAGCATGAATTTCAAAAGTCCCTGTATAGGTAAAAGCGCCAAGCACATTTGCACCTTTTACAATATGCTGAATAGCTCTCCGGTTATCCTGCTGATCAAGAAAGTAGCCGGTCTTTTGTCCATTTTCAATATCAACATTAAATTTTAAACCATTTTCATTTATAATTATGTTGGTATCAAACGGCGCTGATAAAAACCCTTTTTGTTGTGACATACCTTCCACTTCTCTGACCGGTACATCATTTCGTTCGTAAATCCCTTGGGGGTTAAAAATTTTATTTAGCGCATTTACAATCGCCGGTTTCCAAACATCAATACCAAGCGCCAATGTTTGAATAACGAAATAGTCATTGAACTTATCAATTATCAATTGAGGTAATGAATCGGCTTCGCCAAAAACAAGCCGGCAGTTTTCTGTATACCCGATCTTTTTACGGTATTCCCAACTTTGCAATATTTGTTTATAAAAAAATTCTTCATCGATCACTTCATTTCTATTTCTTGTCAGCAACCGCACCATTATTTGCGATTTTGGATTAATATAGCCGCCACCGACAAATTTATTATCATGAGTAAAAACAGTCACTGTTTCACCACCTTTCACTTCCCCTTCAACTCTGTCAACTTCGTTGGAAAATATCCAGGGATGCCCTTCCACTACTCTCCTGCTTATCTTTCTTGCCAGGTAAACTTTTATCATGACGCAAAGGTAACCGTCGCGAAATATTGAGAATGAACTACTTTTCACCCCGTCAATTTGTCTTTATAATAGCGTTGGCAGTATTATTGACAACCTTACCTTTGCAATCAATTTTTAAAAAAATGCGTCAAAAAGATATGAAAGAGGCAAATGAACGGGCAAAAATGCAGAATGCTGAAGATCCTGAAGTAGGGATAAATGCGGATGAAAACATGAGTGGCACTTCACATTTGAATGAACCTGTAACAGACGAGCCTGAACTGGAGACACTTCGCAATGAGCTTGGTGAAATGAAAGATAAATTTATCCGGAAAGTCGCCGAGTTCGAGAATTTTAAGAAAAGAAGTTCGAAGGAAAGGATAGAGCTGATCCAGACAGCAGGGAAAGAAGTAATAGTCGATATGCTTGAAGTTTTGGATGATTGTGAACGGGCCGAAAAACAGATGAGCACATTAGATGATAAAGCCAAAGAAGGTGTAATGCTTGTTTTTAACAAATTGAAAAGCCTGCTAACAGCTAAAGGATTGAAGCCAATGGAAACGATCAATAAAGAATTTAATCCCGACATACATGAAGCGATAACTGAAATACCAGCCCCAATTGAAGTACAGAAAGGAAAAGTGATTGATGAAGTTCAAAAGGGATATTACCTGAATGATAAAATTATTCGTTTTGCAAAAGTTGTAGTAGGGAAATAAGCTATGTCAAAAAGAGATTATTACGAAATACTGGGCGTTAATAAAACTGCTTCAGCGGATGAGATCAAAAAAGCATACCGTAAAGTAGCGATGCAATTTCATCCTGACCGTAACCCCGGTGATAAAAGTGCAGAAGACAAATTTAAAGAAGCCGCCGAAGCGTATGAAGTGTTAAGTGATGCAGATAAAAAGGCACAGTATGATCGCTATGGACATGCGGGAGTAAGTAGCAATGGTCGCGGATTCAGCGGTGGTGGCGGAATGAATATGGAAGATATCTTCAGCCAGTTTGGAGATGTTTTTGGTGAAGATCTTTTTGGAAGTTTTTTTGGCGGTGGCGGCGGAAGAGGCAGAACATCAAGAGCAAGAGGTGTACGTGGTAGTAATCTTCGGGTAAAGATTAAATTGACATACGAAGAGATCGCTAAAGGTGTAACTAAAAATATCAAAGTAAAAAAACATGTTGTTTGTAATACATGTAGTGGCAGTGGAGCAAAAGATAAAGGAAGTGTACAAAACTGTGGCACATGTGGAGGTTCCGGCCAGGTAAAAAGAGTTACCAATACATTTATTGGTCAAATGCAAACTGTAACTACATGCCCTACTTGTAACGGAGAAGGAACGACTATAACAGCAAAATGTGCCGTATGCAAAGGTGAAGGAAGAGTATACGGAGAGGATGCGATTTCTATCGATATTCCTGCTGGCGTACAGGAAGGCATGCAATTAAATCTAAGTGCAAAAGGCAATGCTGGTGAAAGAGGAGGTGCACCCGGTGATCTTATAATACTTATTGAAGAAGAACCACACAAAGAACTGCAACGTGATGGAATGAATGTTGCCTATGATCTTCATATTTCTTTTACGGATGCAGTGTTTGGTACACAGCTCGAAGTGCCTACAATTGATGGAAGAGCTAAAATAAAAATTCCTACAGGCACACAAAGCGGAAAAATTTTCCGGTTAAAAGGAAAAGGCTTTCCTGCAGTAAACAGTTATCAAAAAGGCGATCAGTTAATACACGTGAATGTTTGGACTCCCCAGAATGTCAGCGCTGAAGAAAAAACAATGCTTGAAAAAATGAGCCACTCATCTAATTTCAAACCACATCCTGATAAATCCGATAAAAGCTTTCTTGATAAAATGAGAGAACTTTTCTCTTAATGTTTTTAAGCTTTGTATTGAAACAACTTCAGGAATTCTTTTCCCATTCTTTTCTTTTAAAAACAGGAAGTCGCTAAATTTTCTGATTAGTATTTGCTGGCATGATTATTTAAATCATGTTGTGAATCTTCCCAATAGGATAATTTTACATCGAACCTTCTTTAATGAGAAAGAAAGCGGAAAATAAAAAAAGTAATCCTTCTAAAATAAAACGGTTCCTAAAAATTCTTGGGCCTGGTCTTATCACAGGTGCAAGTGACGATGATCCTTCGGGCATTGCAACTTACTCACAAGCTGGTGCAAAATTTGGTTTGGCTACGTTATGGACTGCGCTACTTACATTCCCGCTTATGGCAGCCCTCCAGGAAATGTGTGCAAGGATAGGTATTGTTACATCCCAGGGCTTAACAACTAATATCCGTAACAATTATCCCAAACCTATCTTATACCTGATGATCCTCTTCACTTTTCCTGCAGTGATCCTTAATATCGGGGCTGATATTGCCGGAATGGGTGCCGTCGGAAATCTTATTTTTCCTTCGATCCCTTCTTATTTTTTCACAATTGCTTTTACAGGGATTCTAATGGTATTGATCATTTATTTACCGTATCAAAAAATATCTGCGATCTTAAAATATCTCTGTGCTTTTCTTTTGCTTTATCTCGTTGTACCATTTCTTGTAAAACAAGATTGGGGAGAAATAGCAAAGCATACTTTTATTCCAACAATAAAATTCAACAAAGATTTTATCAGCGTTTTTGTTGCCATCCTGGGTACAACTATCTCGCCTTATCTTTTTTTCTGGCAGGCAACCATGGAAGTTGAAGATATAAAACATAAAAAAAGAAGATTGATAGTAGATAAAAGAACGATACATAAAATGGATATGGATGTTGATTTCGGAATGCTCTTTTCCAACCTTGTAATGTATTTTATTATTCTTACGACGGGAACAGTTTTATTCAAAGGAGGCATCACAGAAATTAATTCTGTAGAGCAAGCTGCTAAAGCTTTAGAACCACTCGCAGGAAAATTATCTTATTTATTATTTGCACTTGGAATTATCGGCACTGGCCTCCTGGCAATTCCAGTTTTAACAGGATGCCTGTCTTATATGTTATCTGAAACTTTTAACTGGAATGGTGGACTTGATAAGAAATATTATGAGGCAAAACCTTTTTACTGGGTCATCATCATTTCACTTCTAATTGGTCTTGCCATTAATTATATCGGGATAAATCCTGTACAGGCATTAATTTATACAGCTATTCTGTATGGAGTTACATCACCTGTTCTTATTTTCATAATACTTCATATATCAAACAATAAAAAAGTAATGGGGAAATTTACAAATGGTAAATGGTCAAATATTCTTGGAGTCATTGCTTTACTACTTATGACCATTTCTGCTACATTGTTGATCTATTTTCAATTCAAATAATTATTTCTTACTCTTCTTTTTCTTTTTTGTATAAAAATCTTTTGCTTTATACACTAACTCCACCAGTTGCGATTGATTAACATCTGTTGGATTAGCAGCTTCACTTGCATTATACAATACATCGCCCCAACTTATATCTTTTACAAATTGAGATGATTTAAGAATGGAGCCAAACATGATGACCGAACTTGCAAAACGATACATTGGATCAAGTTCTTTAAATAATACCGGGTCATAAGGAAATTTTTCACTCATTTCAAGCTCCTGAGCTTCGTCGGGTAGTTTATATTGTAACTTGATCTCCGCAAAATGGTCTGAATATACATTTGCCCCACTTGTAAAATTGGGTTCAATTTCAAAAGCAACAGTAATGGATTGACCGGAACCGATTTCACCACCTTCAACTTCAGAAGACGAATCGGCAAGTGCTCCTAATTTATTATCAAAACCGATCAGCCGGTATTGTTTTACTAATGAAGGATCAAATGTTACATGCATGTGGGCATCATCAGCAATGGTATACAGTGTTTGTGTAAATTCTTTCATGATGATCTTTTCTGCCTCCTGGAAATTATCTACATAAGCAAAATTTCCATTACCCTTACGGGCTAATGTTTGAATTTTTGAGTCTTTATAATTTCCCATACCTACACCGAGGCAGGTTAGATAAATTCCGGACTCCCTATGCCGCGAGATCATTTCATCCAATTCGGGTTCGGTTTGTATTCCTACATTAAAATCACCATCTGTTGCAAGAATTACCCTGTTATTTCCTTTTGGTATAAGGTGTTTTTTAGCAATAGTGTACGCCAGTTTTATTCCTGATTCTCCTGGTGTGGAGCCGCCGGGTTGCATTTCATCAATTGCTTTAATGATCTTTTCTTTTTCATTACCGGCTGTTGGAAAAAGTAATATGCCAACTGCACCACCATACACCACTATGCTTACAGTATCCTTTTCTCTCAAATTCATCGCCAGCATCCTGAATGCAGATTTCAATAGTGGCAATCTATTGGGCATATCCATTGATCCGGAAATATCAACAAGAAAAACAAGATTTGATGGTGGTAATGAATCGAGATTTAATTTTTTGGAAAATACATTTATAAAAAAAAGCTGGTTATCCTTATTCCATGGACAATTGGTAAGAGTAGTTTTTATCTTGAATAAAGAATTATTGACCGGTGTTTCATACCCGAAGTTGAAATAGTTCAGCATTTCTTCAATGCGTACAGCATCTGGTGGCACGGCAAGATTAAGATTTATAAACCTCCTGATATTGCTATACGATGCCCTGTCAATATTCAAAGCGATACCAGTTGTTGAATAACTTTTTGCGTCAATAAAATTATTTTCTACAAGACTTGCGTAGGTTTCATCATCGGAATACCATTTTTTTTGATTTTCTCTTGAAAGATCTTTTGTAAGTGAAGCGAGCCTGTACTTTTTATTACTGGATGCAATAGATGGCAAAAGCTTCAGGTTAAGTCTAAGATATTTATCAGCTTTCACTAATACTTGTTCCATCTGATATCCTTCGTAAGTAAACATTAGCGTGTCCGATTCCTTTGATGATATAATACCAAACGATCCGGAGTTGCCTGTGCGAAAAAGATAGCCGGTACTTTGCTGGCGGATATTTACATTTTGCAAAAGGTTACCTCCTTCATCTCTCACCTCGCCACGGAGATAAAACTGCTGTCCATGAAATGGCAAAGCAATCAGCAGCAATAAAAATATATATACAAAGCTTTTCACCTGGATATTTAATTGCCATCAAAGTACAAAAATCCTGTAAGTATTAGTAGCACTAAACCAACTGATATATTTCCTTTAAATTCCTTCCGAGTCCATCATAATCAAGCCCATAGCCAACTACAAATTTGTTTGGAATTGAAAATCCCAGATAATCAATTCTGATGGGGAATTTCACAGCTTCAGGTTTATGGAGTAAGGCGGCAATTTTCATTGATGCAGGTTGGTGATGAAGCAACTTCGGTAAAAATTCGTTCAATGTTTTGCCGGTATCAACTATATCTTCAAGTATGATTATATCTTTTCCTATGATATCAACATCTAACCCGATCGCTGTTATCACCTGCCCGCTTGATGTTGTTCCTTTATAAGATGCCAATTTAATAAAACATATTTCCGCATCTATGGTAAGATACTTAAAAAGATCGGATGCAAACATAAATGATCCATTTAAAATTGCTATGAACATGGGTCGCAAACCAGCGTAATCAGAATTAATTGCATCTGCAATTTTTTTTACCTGCTGCTGTATGTCCTGTTCTGAAAGAAAAGGACCAAATCTTTTATCATGAACTTTTATCTGCGACATAAGGAATTTATATCGATCATTTCCCGGTAGCCAATGCCGGCATGCCCGGACCTTTTGAACGTAAATATAAAACAGAACCTACAGCGGGCTGCATATTTGGTTGAAGAAAATTATATTCAAGCAAACTTTCGATGCGCAATGCTTCAGTCTGTGCGATATCAGCCAGTGTCTCTCCGGGTTTTACAGTATGCTGTTCATTTAGGCCGACTTTCCTTTTTCGCATTATATAAATGAGCTGATCTTTTTCAACAACTTCCTGCACTTTCATTTCATTGAACTCAAAGATCCTTGCAAGAGGAATTGAATATTTTTCTGCTATTGATAAATAAGATGTTCCTTTTTTTACGTAGATAACTTTTGTTTCATTTATTTTAAACTCGCCACCAGGATAATCAGTTTTTGTTTCTTTTTTTGAATAGGCAACTATTTCTGCTTCAGGAGGCATTACTACTGGCTTTTCACCTGGGATTATTATTTCCGAATTTTTACCCTCGTTCTTCGCCAACGTTTCTTGCCCCGACTTTAATTTTCCTAAAGCGATCATGGTATAATCCTGCAGATCGTAATCTTCAATAAGCTTAATTAAAACCTGTGAATATTTTGGATTTGTTGCATAGCCTGCTTTTTTTAATCCAAAGGCCCATGCTTTATAATCAGTTGGATCAATCTCAAATAATGAAGCATAGCGGGGAGTGCCCTTAAGATAATTTGATTGATCTTTATATGAATCCAGGGGGCTATCATATTTCCGGAAACATTCATTTGGCGCATCATCCGTATGTTTTACCGTCATGCCTGTCCATTCAGCTTTACATTTTAATCCAAAATGATTATTTGATCTTTTTACAAGATCACTTGTGCCGGCACTGGTTTCATGAATGCCTTGTGCAAGTTTAATTGACGCGGGGATGCCGGTACGTTGCATTTCCGCTATTGCGAGATCTTTATATTTTTTGATATACTCAACTACTACAGGATCTGGCTGTGCAAAGGAATTTTTAAATGCCAAAGAAGCAAAAAGAAGGAACAGGATTTTTAGTTTTTGCATTGGGATCTTACTTTTTTCTTATTAAATACAACCCATCACGTAGGGTAAGGATCATTTTTTCGATATCGGTTCTCTCATTTATAAACTGGTTAAAATCTTTTATCGCTTTTGCATTTTTTCCAGTTGATTCAGTTTCAATGGCTTGGCCATGAAAAAAAACATTATCTGCAAAAATAAACCCGTTTTTTTTTAATTTTGGGAAAACGAGGTTAAAATATTCAATATATCCGGGCTTATCAGCATCAATAAATACGAGATCAAATGTTTCTTCCAGCGTAAAAACGATTTTTTTAGCGTCTCCCGTATGTAAAATGATCTTTTCTTTATAAGGGGATCTATCAAAAAATCCTTTTGCAGTTGCAGCATCTTTTTCTCTAAGTTCTATTGTATGCAGCACCCCATCATCTGTTAATCCTTTTGCAAGACATAAAGCGCTGTAACCTGTAAATGTTCCTATTTCAAGAATACGCCGTGGCCTGATCATTATACTCGCCATTTCTAAAAACTTGCCCTGCAAATGCCCGCTAAGCATGTGATACTCGGGATGATTTGCTGCTGTAAAATCATTTACTTCCTTCAACAATATATCTTCCGGTGAAGAAAATTTTTCCGCATATTCCTGTACTAGTGGGTTGATAAGTTCCAATGATAATTTTTTGTGCAAAGATAACTTTATACGGGCTGCATTCTGAGATCCATCTCCTGTTGGGTAGGCTTACCTGAAATAAACCACAAGCCAACGAAAGTGATGATACCATTTATGAGAATAAGTTCATTTCCTATTTTATAACCATTAAAAGTTGCTGCTGACAAACTATCAAGACCAAGTTTCATGTGCAGTTTTGCTTCATACCATCCAGGATTACTAACCATATCAAGTATTAATGTAAGCAAAGGCGCTATAATACAAACTGTCCAGATAAGTCTTTCATTGAGTTTTCGCTTTGTTAAAATGCCAAATGCAAAAAGACCAAGCAACGGACCATAAGTAACACCAGCAAATTTTAAAATGAAATCAATGATCAGCTTGTCGTTCATCCATTTGAAAACTAACACCATTATAAAGAATACAATGGCAAAGCTGAAATGAACTTTTAATCTTGTCATTTTCTTTTCTTTCTCAGTTCCTTCTCTTTTTTTCAACCCAAGTATATCGATACAAAAGCAAGATGTAAGTGAAGTGATGGCGCCATCAACACTTGGGAACAGCGCAGAGATTATGGCAATGATGAAAATTATTCCTATGCTTTTACTGAAAGCATCGCTTAATGCCACGGTTGGAAAAAGATCATCCCCCGGCACACTAATATTATGAGCAGATGCATATAAATAAAGCACTCCACCTAAAACAAGAAAAAGAAAATTCACAAACATGATGACCACTGCAAAAGACATTATATTCTTTTGAGAATCTTTCAATGTCTTTACGCTAATATTCTTTTGCATCATTTCCTGGTCCAGGCCTGTCATTGCAATGGCAATGAACATACCCCCAAGGAGTTGTTTTAAAGCAAAAGAACCGGAATTAACATTCCAGTTAAAGATCTTTGTATAACCTTTCTCACTCATCATATGCATGGCACCACTAAAATCGGTACC
>DATHDP010000130.1:0-70404 GCA_035318985.1 Chitinophagaceae bacterium | reverse complement strand
AAATAAAAATGGTAAACCTGATACTTTACAAACAGATGATGAAATAAACAATCGTGTATTCCTTGCATTTGCACAAACCACACTTGAACTTCCAAGAAGTTGGTTTATTACTGCCGGGCTCAGTGTCAATTCCCAAAACCTGGCGATCACCCGTCTATCAGTTTCTCCTGTTGTTGAGCAAGAAAGAAAATATAATAATGAACTTGCGCCAAGACTGGCTGTATTGAAACAATTGGCAAAACCATTATCTATATATGCAAGTGTCGGAAGAGGATTTTCGCCGCCAACAACTGCGGAGCTATTGCCATCAAGCGGCATCATTGCAACAAACTTAAATGCGGAAGAAGGAATTAATTATGAAGCAGGGCTTCGTGCAAAATTCAACTCCGGCAAAATTTATCTGGATGTAAATGGATTCCGTTTCGGATTAGAGAACACCATTGTTCAACGTAAGGACGTATCCGGTGCAGATTATTTTGAGAATGCAGGTAGTACAAAGCAAATAGGTGTTGAAAGTTATTTATCCTGGCAAATTATAAGCAACCCCAACCAATCTTTTACAAATTGCAAGGTTTGGATCAGTCATACATGGAATGATTTTTCCTATAAAGATTTCAAACAAGTAACTACAGATTATTCAGGAAAGAAATTACCGAGTGTGCCCAAAAATGTAGTTGCTGCAGGTTTTGATATTGATACAAAACGTGGGTTATACTTAAATATAAATTATTACTATGCCGACCCGATCCCTTTGAATGATGCCAATACAGTATATGCTTCTTCTTATAATTTATTAGGAGCAAGGGCTGGTTGGAAAAAACATCTTCATGCCAAAGTATTAATGGAATTGTTTATTGCAGCTGATAATATTTTAGATGAGAAGTATAGTTTGGGAAACGATATCAATGCATTTGGAGGAAGATATTATAATGCTGCTTCTACTTTTAACTTCGCTGGAGGTATTGCATTGCATTTTAATTTTAAATAAAAGTTTTTGACAGTTCTGTGTTGAAAATTATTCTTGGATTCAACACCTGTATTCCTACATTTGCTTCCGATTTGGTTCTTGAGTTAATTATTGCTGCATAGAATTAATGCAGTACAAGAGTGCGACGCAAGGGACGCTGAAAAAAATTCCGAATGTTGGGCTCATAATAATTAACGAGATTAAAAGGGAAGTCAGTCAAAATCTGACGCTATCCCCGTAGCTGTAAGCTCCATTAAAGTTGTGATTCTTCATGCCACTGTCGCAAGACGGGAAGGCTTCAACAACGGAGTAAGCCAGAAGACCTGCCAGGTCATAAATAATTTTTTGCTTTCGGGTGAAAGGCAAGAGATGTAATCGTCGTAAGGCTTTTATATTTCTAACTTTTTTTTCGGAAGCAGTCACGCAAAACTTTTTTAAATGAAAAAGAAATTTTTGATCGTGGCTGCTGCATTCATTGGCAGTCAGCTATCGGCACAACTTGTCCCGACAGGTCGGGAACAGGACACATCACTACTTGATGAAGTAGTAGTTACAGCAAACAAGTATCCCAACAAAACATCATTGACAGGAAAAGTTGTTACCATCGTTACAAGAGAACAATTGGAACGCAGTGGCGGAAAAGATCTGTCGCAGTTGTTGACAGAACAAGTGGGTGTTTATATCGGTGGCGCAAACAGCAATGCTGGTAAGGACAAAAGTTTGTACCTGCGTGGCGCAAGAGTTGATCATACATTGATAGCGATCGATGGAGTTCCTGTGTATGATGCAAGTGGCATCGGCAACAACTTTGATGTGCGGAATCTTTCTGTTAACCAGATCGAACGCATTGAAATTTTAAAAGGAAGTCAGTCGACTCTTTATGGCAGTGATGCGATTGCCGGCGTAATAAATATTATTACAAGAAAAGTTGGTGTAAAATCATTTTCAGGAAATGGTTTGCTTAGTTATGGAAGCAATAATAGTTTAAGAGCTAATGCCGCTATAAATGGAAAGACAGGGATCATTGATTATGATCTTGCTTATTCGCTTTTTGACACTAAAGGAATTAATGAAGCAATAAGTACTACGCCTGATCCGGATAAAGACGCATATCAGCAAAATAGTTTGCAGGCTGGTATTGGTATACAAGCTGCAAAGAATGTTCGCATTCAACCGTATTTCCGATATAATAAAATAGACGGCGATATTGACCAGGGAGCATTTACCGATGAGCTTGACTACACATTTGCACAAACAAGTTACCAGGCTGGAGTTCGCAATGAATTTGTATTTGGAAAAACAAAGTTGAATGTTCTTTATAATTATAATCATATTGACAGGTTATATATTGATGACTCGGTAAAAAGTCAGAATGGTTTTGATAAATATTCCAGGGGATCTTATAAAGGAATGGAACATTTTATTGATGCATATATAGCTATGCCGGTTGGCAGTGGTTCGTCCAAACTAACTGCAGGTGCTGATTTCAGAACGTCGAATACTGACCAGGAATTTTCTTCTATTGGTTTTTATTCTTATTCAACAAAATATTCCAAGGATAGCCTTCATCACAATCAAGTAGGTCTTTATGCAGCATTGAATTTAAATTCGAAAACAGGATTTAATCTTGAATTAGGCAATCGTTTGAATATTCATTCAGCGTATGGAAGCAACTATGTTTTTAATATTAACCCTTCATATTTGCTGAATAAAAAAATCAAGTTGTTTGCAAATCTTTCTTCCGGTTATCGTACGCCATCACTCTATCAATTACTTTCAGAATACGGAAATAAAGATCTGAAGCCCGAATCAGCTTTGACTTTTGAAGGTGGTGTACAATATTTTTCTACGGATAATAAATTCTCCGGTCGCATTACAGGATTTAAACGGGATGTGAAGGATGCTATTGCTTTTCAATCAAAGTATATTAACCAGGATAAACAAAAGGACCATGGAGCTGAGTTAGAGCTTTCTTTTAAGCCCACAAAAAATATTTCCCTGAAAGCTTTTTACAGTTTTGTTGATGGAAAGGTGACCACAGTACAAAACGGGAAAGACACGACTTATTTTAATTTGATCCGCAGACCAAAGAATAGTATTGGATTGAATGCAGGAGTAAGAGTTACTGAAAAACTTTTTGTTAGCAGCAACCTTTCATGGTTTGATAAAAGAAAAGATGCATATTTTGATGGAATGACTTATCAAACTGTGAATGTAGTATTGGATAGTTATATTTTGCTGGATGTATATGTCGAATATGCGTTTTGTAAAAACAAATTGAAAGTGTTTGCCGATCTCAGAAATATTTCCGATAGCAAATACAGTGAAACAGCAGGATTCAATACACTTGGTTTTAATGGATATGGCGGCGTAAGGTTTAACTTCTGATATTTTATTTATGTGTCAGCATGAAAAAAAGAACTGTCCCCGATGCGGAACAGTATTCGAATGCAAACCCGGCAATATCACACAGTGCCAGTGTTATGGATTTGTGATCAATAACGAACTTAAAGCTTATTTGGAGCAACGATATAACGACTGTCTCTGTAAAAAATGTCTTGAGTATTTATCTGTCGAGCTAAGTTTCTTTAAAGAGAGATATATTTTCAGATAACTACATTTGCAGAAACCAACGGCTATGCAATTCAATTTCCAGGAATTTCTTACGCTTACATTTACACTGTTCGCAGTGATCGATGTTGTTGGTTCTGTGCCGATGCTTATTTCGATGAAAGAAAAAATGGGCGGCATCAATGCCTGGAAAGTAACACTGATCTCCGGCGCATTAATGATTTTGTTTTTCTTTATTGGTAAACCATTTTTAAATATTCTTGGCGTTGATATAAAATCTTTTGCTGTTGCAGGTTCTATCGTCATTTTTATTCTGGGTTTGGAAATGGTTTTGGGAATTGAATTCTTTAAAACAGATAAAAATGCACCCTCAGGCACTATAGTTCCAATTGCTTTTCCATTGATAGCAGGAAGCGGAACATTAACAACGATCATGTCATTAAAAGCAACGTTTGAAAGATCAGACAGAAATGAATACATGATCTTAGTGGCGATACTAATAAACCTTATTGTTATTTATGTTGTGTTGCGATCATTGAACCTGATAGAAAAAGCATTAGGCAAAGCAGGTTTATTAGCAGTAAGAAAATTTTTCGGTGTAATTTTGCTGGCTATTGCCGTGAAAGTGTTTGCGAGTAATGCGTCAGGGTTGATAAAGTAATTTTGGATTTACGATTTTAGATTTCGGATTTTCATTGAGTATAATTAAATCCGAAATCGTAATTCTAAAACCGTAAATCGTATTGGTCCCGTAGTACAATGGATAGTACGCAAGTCTCCGGAACTTGATATTCCAGTTCGATTCTGGACGGGACTACTTTTTAGTTACAGATATTTTTTCATGTACCGGATAAATAGTTTCCAATCTTCAGACAAAACTGTATGACCCCCGGCGTGCATATAATATCCCAATGGATTCATAAGTAATGACTCATCATTTGCTTTAGGCATTTCAGTTGTTCCCGGCCCTTTCAAATCAAATAGTCGGTAGACAGGTTCTGCAGCAACTGCAGAAAGAAATTCTCCTGTAGGGTCAGACCAATAATCACTATCTCCTGTTTGCAATAACAATGGTCTCGGCGCCATTAATGCCACGAGCATATGTGCATCAAAAGGCAGGCTATCTACTTTATTTGCATAAGAATGATAATTGGGTGCGAACTGGTAATAGTATCTTGAGGTATCTGTTATGTGTTTGATATTCTCTCCATAATTACGTCTGCTTATTGCGGCGCCACCTTCACCTGAAATGCTGGCGATAACCAATTTGAACCTTGTATCATGCACACCTGTCCATAAAACAGTTTTACCTAACCGTGATGCACCTTGCAACGCAATACGTTTTGCATCTATTTGTTTATCTGTTTCAAAATAATCCATAGCACGGCTAAGACCCCATGCCCATGCTGAAATTGCTCCCCATTCGTCAGCTGCCGGAGCAGATTGACCGAGCTTCAGATACTTGCTTCTTATACCATACTTTACTCCATCTTTAAAGTCCGGCTCAATATCACCATAGTAAACACATGCAAAACCAATTCCTGCATCCATAAATTGTTCTACATTCATTTTACTAAACCTTGATGGTTCGGTGGCCTTTACTTTCTTTCCTTCTCTTGTCCATATGTTACCTGTTTTAACTCCGGGATCATCTACTAGCTGGTTATTAGCAGCAAAAGAAATATTCAATAATAATGATACCGCATTCTTTGCATTGGAAGGAAGATAAATGAGAATATCCATTTTGTTGTCATTCGTATCTTTTGTAAAATAAACAGTAACCTGTTTGCGGATAGCCTTCCCATTAAAAGCAGGTGTGCCTTTATCAAAAATATTAAAATGCATGTCTGCAGGACGTGGTGGCATTTTACCGTATTCAATTTCTTCGAAAAGTTTGACTAGCTCCGGCCTTTGTTTTTGTGTCCAGGTTTTTGCATCAGTTATTTTTTTACCGTTGCGCATTGTTAATGGATCAGGGAGCACATAAGTGCCAACAGAATCCTCTGAATAATTTACCGGGAACCCTGCAGATGTTCTCGCAAGATTTTGAGTTTGGGCACTAACAAAAAAATGTATGAAGAAGAACAGGCAGAGAGAAAAATTTTTTTTCATACCAGGAAATTTTACATCAACCTAACTATTTCAAAAAATCGATCACTGGTTAAATTTAAGACTTGTTTGATTAGTGTTAGTAATATATGACCCCATTAATATGCAGGATAATTTTCAGCAAAAGAATTTAACTTCAACTTCAGGTTTTTTATAGCATCAACACATTCGCAATCCGCTCATCATCTGCCAAATATTAAAAATCATGAGAAAAAACAAATTAACAACCCTGGTACTCATAATGCTTTCTGCCTTTCATTCCTCTGCCCAGGAAAAGGAAATTTTATTATGGCCAAACGGCGCTCCGGGCTCCGAAGGAAAAACGGGCAAAGAAAAGATCCGTATTGCTGAAACAGGTGATCATGTAGTTTCCAATATTCATTTTCCCTCCCTGACACTCTATTTACCGGACAAGAATGCAGCAACAGGTTTCGCAGTGATCGTTGCACCGGGTGGCGGTCATCGTGAATTATGGATCGATCATGAAGGATACAATATTGCAGAATATTTACAACAAAAAGGCATAGCTGCCTTTGTATTGAAATACCGGCTTGCCAGGGATTCAGGTTCCGTTTATACAATAGACAAAGAAGAACTAGCTGATATGAAAAGAGCGATCCGGTTTGTAAAAAGTCGTGCAAAAGAATGGGCTATAGATCCATCAAAAGTTGGCGTAATGGGTTTTTCAGCTGGTGGAGAAGTTGCAGGTCTTAGTGCTATGTATTTTGATGAGGGTAATGCAAATGACGCAGATCCAATTGAGCGAATGAATTCGAGACCCGCCTTCCAGGCATTGATCTACCCGGGCGGGTCATCAAGATTTGAAGTGGCAAAAAATGCTCCTCCTCTTTTTATTCTTGGTGGTTTTAATGATCGTGCAGATATTTCAGAAGGTATTGCACAGGTTTATTTAAAATATAAAAAAGCCGGAGTGCCGGCTGAACTGCATATTTATTCCAATGCCGGTCATGGTTTTGGTTTGAGAAAAAACAATAAAGGCCCGGTTTCACAATGGTTACAACGCTTTGTGGAATGGATGAATGATTCGGGTTTTTAAATAATAGAAGATAAATTCAAAACAAAAAAAGGGAGAAGAACAACAATTGATCAAAGAATTTTTTATCACTCTGAACAATATGAATTCAGTTTATTTCCGCGGCTATCTTTAAATTTTGGATATGAACCATCATTACAAACCTTTTGATAGTAAGTTGACCGATCTAATCTTGTTACTTCACAATCCCAACAAGTTTTCCCGCCATTCTTACTACAAGCAAAAGAAAAAACAATAAGAATGAATAGTAGTTTTTTCAATTTGTAAGGTTTTAATAAAGTTAGCACTAATTGACAACCTTTATTTCCCTTTTTTTATGGCCGGTGATTTTCATCAGATCATAAACAGGGAATCTTTTGAGACACAATTAAAAGGCGGCATGTGGAGCTTTCTATATAACCATACTTAACACCATCACTCCCACCAATCCTAAAATAGAGATCAGTGTTTCCATCACAGTCCAGGAAAGAAATGTTTGTTTTAATGAGATCTGAAAAAACTCTTTGAAGATCCAGAAGCCTGAATCATTAACATGCGAACCGAAAACACTTCCGGTTCCTACAGCTAAAACTAGTAATTCCGGAGAAACTGTTCCGGTTGCTAATAAGGGAGAAACAATTCCTGCTGCTGTTATTCCTGCAACAGTTGCTGAACCAATTGCCACTCTTAATAATGCAGTTATCAACCATGCAAAAAGTAATGGATGAATATTCCATTGCGTACTAAATGAAGTAATATAATCAGCCGTACCGCTATCAATTAACACTTGTTTAAAAACTCCGCCTGCTGTAATGATGAGTAATATAACTGCGACACCACTAATTGAATCACTCAGCCATTGCATTACCTGCGGCATTGATCTTCCTTTCGCTATTCCAAGAATAAGAACAGCAAGTAAAACCGAAAGGAGTAGCGCAATGGTGGCATCGCCAACAAAAAGGATCACTTTCTTAGCTACTGATTCTCCAGGGAAAAAAGTATTTGCTATTACGGCAAGAGCGATCAATAATACAGGCAATAATGCCAGCATAAAACTTTCAAATACGCCTGGTAATTTTTTTTCTTCTGTTTCAATTTTCTCCTGAGCAGGAATTGGGATGTTCAATCTTTTCAAAAATCTTCCTAACAGGGGACCTGCAATGATCACTACAGGTATTGCAATGACAAGACCATACATCAAAGTTTTTCCAAGATCTGCTTTGAATGCACCCACCAGGAACATTGGCCCCGGGTGCGGCGGTAAAAAACAATGTGTGGTGCTTAAGCCTGCAGCCATTGGTATTGCTATATATAATAAAGGAAGTTTTGCAGTTCGTGCAATTGAGAAGATCAATGGAACTAAAATGATAAACCCTGCATTATAAAATAATGGTATGCCGACAAAAAAACCGGTAAGCAATACGGCCCATTGAATATTTTTTTTTCCGAAAGAACGAATAAGTGTGTTGGCGATCTGGGTGGCAGCGCCACTTAACTCTAAGATCTTTCCAAGAATAGCACCCAAACAAATGATCAATATCACATCTCCCAGTGTACTTCCGACACCCGCCTTCACTGCCTTTAATAATGTATCAGGTTGCATGCCGAAAGCAAGGCCTGCTAATAATGCAACGATCAATAAAGAAAGAAAGGGGCTGACCTTTTTGTAAGTAAGAAATATTTGCAAACCGATGGCAAGAACAATTATGACAAGCTGCATAAAAATTTATTGAACAGTATTGCTCAATGTACCAATATTATCAATTGAAATATTTATTTCGTCACCGCTTTTTAAAGTAAAATCATTCCCGGGTACAATGCCGGTTCCTGTCATGATCAAACAACCATTTGGAAAAGTACATTCGCGGTAAACAAATGAAACAAGTTCCTGCAATGTTCTTTTTATTTGACTGATCGCTATAGAGCCTTCAAATACTTTTTTATTATCCCGGTTGATAGCAAGTGATATTGTTGTGTTGCTGTCAAGCGGTTTATCTGTAACATATATACAAGGACCCAATGCCGCACAACCATCATAGGTCTTTGCTTGTGGAAGATATAATGGATTTTCTCCTTCAATGCTCCGGCTGCTCATATCATTGCCGATCGTGTAACCAACAATTTTTCCTGATGATGTAACGATCAATGTTAACTCCGGCTCAGGCACATCCCATGTTGAATCTTTTCTTATTCTTACAAGTGCGTTTTGTCCAACAATACGATGAGAAGTGGATTTAAAAAACACTTCGGGTCTTTCAGCTTCATAGACCTTTCCATAAAAATCTGCGCCACCCGAAGCTTTACTTTCTTCCTGTCTTCCTACCTTACTTCTTAAATAAGTAACGCCGCAAGCCCATAACTCCTGCTGGCTTCCTATTGGAGGTAAAATATCTTCAAGAACAGAGCTGTCTCTTTCTTTTATCACAAGGATGAGATCTTCAATTTTTTCAATAAGATCATCATCATTAATAAATATATCCCAGTTCTCATTTTGAACTAAATAAAATAGGTTATTTTTTTCTATAACAATTCCTGTCTTTGTCTTGTATAATTTCATACTTAAAAAATTATTTGATCTTAATATCGCTCCACAACCATATTAATGATTCCGGTAAAATAGCTCCGCCATGTTTGCCACTATGCGTTCCACTACCCTTTTCAAATTTGAATTCGTATCCTTTAAACTTCAATGCGGATTCCATTTCGAGATTCGCAAGCCACCAATCACCATGTTCATTATTCAGGTCATTACTTCCATCCTGCATAAAAATTTTAATATCTTTCTTTTTGTGTTTACGGATAATAGAAGGATAATTATTCCCGCCACGAATGTTTGTATAGCTTCCTATCTGGCTAAGTACTTTATGAAAATATTCCGGATGTTCCCATGCAGCAGTAAATGCACAAATAGCACCTGAAGACAATCCACCTATCCCATGCATCTTTGGGTCATTGCTAATATTGTATTTCTTTTTTAGTTCAGGAATGATCTCATCCATCAGCATTATAGTGTAGCGATCATCAAGAACATCATATTCATCTGCACGGTTACTTACCCGGAAACGGCTTTCCGGATAATCTTTTGTGTTATGCCCGGGATTTACAAATAAACAAATAGTGACGGGAAGTTTTTTTTGATGAATTAGATTATCATAGACAACCGGGACACGAAAATCACCGCTGTCATTTACATAAGCATGTCCATCCTGGAAAACCATTAATGCAGCTGGCTTAGTTGAATCGTATTGTGCAGGAACATACACATAGTATTCCCTGAAATTATTATACAACATGCTTTGCCATTCATATTTTGTAACAACGCCTTTAGGGACGCTTTCTTTTCTCTGTGAATCGGGACCAAGATGATAAATTGAATCCTGCGCTAAGCAATTAATAGTATTGGCAAATAAAATGAGAAGTAAAATTATTTTTTTCATGATGACGGGAATTATTCTCGCATTTTAAGTCGCAGCACATACATGTCATTCGTGATGTAGATCGTTTTTTCATCAGGCGATAAAGCAATGTTGCTCGTTGCGTCATCTAACTTTATGTGTCCGAGTTTTTTCCCTTCACTGTTAAAAATATAAACACCGCCCGGTCCTGTGGCAAAAACATTTCCATTTTTATCGATCTTAAAACCATCAGGCCCTCCTTTCATCGTCTTCGCCTCTTCGGAAGCGCTGTAAAATATTTTTCCATTGGTTAATGAATCACCACTAATATCGAAAATATACCAGTTAGGATGAGCCCCATCTGAGCAGGCAACGATCAGTTTTTTTTCATCTGGAGTCAATGCAATTCCATTAGGTCTTGTAATAGAATCAACCTGCAGAATAACTTCACCATTAGTTTTTACTTTATACACCCCATTGAATGAAATTTCTTTTTTAGCATCGCTGTCGTCCTGTGTTTGTAATCCATAAGGCGGGTCGGTAAAAAATAATTCTCCTGCACTGTTAAATACGGCGTCGTTAGGACTACTGAATCTTTTTCCATTGTACTTATCTGCAAGGGTAATAAACTTTGCTTCCGGTTTATCAAGCGGTGCATCCATTCTTGCCATTTGCCGGTTTCCATGCTGACATAAAACAAGATTCCCGTTTTTGTCAAATGTCAAACCATTGCTGCCGGGCTCTTTACATAAAGATGGCTCAATGCCTGTATAGCCGGAGGGCTTTAAATAAACTTCTTTTCCCTTTGCTTCTGTCCATTTATAAATTGTGTTCATCGGCACATCGCTGAATAAAAGCATGTTGTGTTTTTCAACCCAAAGAGGCCCTTCACTCCATTCGAAACCTTCAGCAATTATTTCTGGTTTGGCATTGGCTGAAATAATATTATCCAATGCCGCATCAAACCGCTCAATAGTTCCAATGTTTTTATATTTCATTTCCTGGTTTTTATTTTCCGTATTGCTATTACAAGCAATCATAAAAACTAATAAAGAAAGGAGAAAACTTTTATTCATAATATAAGTTAATTAAAATATTCTTCAAATCTAAGTTCTCCGCCGCGGCGGAGGACAGGGGTTTAGTGTGAGTCTCTTGTTACTACCGAACCTGAACTTCCCTGTAAGAAATCAAGGTCGGCACCCTTATCTGCCCCTGTCACATGTTTTATATACATGCTAACATATCCTCTGTCTGCTGCAGGTTTTGGTGGTGTCCATTTAGCTCTTCGCTTTTCTAATTCCGCATCCGAAACATCTAAATGAATTTTTCTTTGCTCAACATCCAATTCGATCATATCTCCATTTTGTACCAATGCAAGATTACCACCAATTGCAGATTCCGGTGACACATGTAGTATCGTAGTGCCATAAGCAGTGCCGCTCATTCTTCCATCGCTTATCCGAACCATATCCTTTATTCCTTTCTCCAATATTTTTTTGGGCAATGCCATGTTACCAACCTCTGGCATACCCGGATAACCAACCGGTCCTACATATTTTAATACCATTACACAATTCTCATCAATATCCAGATCAGGATCATCGATCCGTGCATGATAGTCTTCAATATTTTCAAAAACAACAGCACGGCCTTTATGTTTCATCAATGCAGGAGTAGCAGCAGATGGTTTCATCACCGCGCCGTTCAATGCAAGATTTCCTTTTACTACTACGCAACCCGCTTCAGCGATCAGTGGTTTAGCATAAGCAGCAATCACTTCTTCATTATAGCATTCTATGTTTCCCTGAATATTTTCCTGATGATTTTTTCCGGTAACAGTAATAACATTTTTATGTAAATGATCTTTCAATTCGTTTAAAACAACTGGTAAGCCACCTGCATAATAAAAATCTTCCATTAAAAATTTCCCGGAAGGCATCAGGTTTACTAATAAGGGGATACGACTACCGATAGTGTCAAAATCTTCTAACTCCAGCCTTACCCCTATTCTTCCGGCAATCGCCAGTAAATGAATAACAAAATTGGAGGAGCCACCCACTGCCGCATTTACCATGATCGCATTCTCAAATGCTTCTCGTGTAAGAACTTTATCGATCGTTAAATCATCTTTTACCATTTGCACAATTCTTCTGCCGCTTAGTTGTGCCATTACTTTTTTTCTTGAATCAGCAGCAGGTATCGCAGCAGCTCCACTCAAAGTCAATCCCAATGATTCAACCATACAAGCCATTGTACTCGCCGTTCCCATCGTCATACAATGACCAATGCTGCGGCTCATACAACTTTCTGCAAACTCACAATCTTCCTGTGTCATCTTTCCTGTCTTCATATCCTCATCAAACTTCCATACATGAGTGCCTGATCCAATTGTTTGCCCTTTATATCTTCCATTTAACATTGGCCCACCTGGAACTACAATTGTTGGTAGCCCAACACTCGCAGCACCCATCACTGTCGATGGTGTTGTTTTATCACAACCAGTCAACAACACAACACCATCAATTGGATTGCCGCGAATACTTTCTTCAGCATCCATGCTTGCCAAATTTCGAAACAACATTGCTGTCGGCTTCAATAATGTTTCTCCCAAACTCATGATCGGAAACTCAACAGGAAATCCGCCGGCTTCCAGCACACCGCGTTTTACACTCTCAGCATGTTCCCGAAAATGTGCATTGCATGGTGTCAGTTCACTGAATGTATTGCAAATGCCAATAACAGGTCGTCCATCAAAATGATCGGGAGGCATACCCTGGTTCTTCATCCAGCTGCGATAAATGATCCCATCTTTATCTTTTCGTCCGAACCAATCCTGGCTTCTTAATTGTTTATTCGTTTTCATTTATGTAAAAATAAATGTTCAGTTAAATCATAATAGCTCCGAGTCTAAAATGGACCAATTCGCTAAAATAGTTTTTTTGTATCCTCAAATCCATGATCCTCTATTAATCGGGCAAAAATATATTACGCATGCATCGGTCATCTGCCGTGGAAAAAAAACCCTTGTAAAAACAAGGGTTTATAACTATTGCTTTTGCCTGCATGAGAAAGCATTTTTATTTATTCCACCAAACTTTTGTATCCAATTTATCCGGTCCCTGTCTTGAAATTGCTGCATTAAAATTTGTTGGATTAACAGATTGCTCGGAGTTTGGGTAAGTAAGTCTGAAGATAAATGCAACTTCCTTTCCGGGATAAGGATTTGGTGCTAATGCAGGAAATCCTGTACGCCTGTAATTTGCAAATGCTTCAGGTCCGTTTAAAAATGAAGCGATCCAATATTGTGTTCCGATCTGTTCCAGTGCCCTTGCAGGATCAAATGGATTATTGGTCAAATAAGTTGTAATGTCTCCAGCAGCAATAGCAGAACCCGCATCAAAACTCGCCATCTGTTGCATATGAAGTGTTACTCCGGCATCATAGTAACCTTGCACCGTGCCTGTTGTTATCCATCCTCTTTGCCTTGCTTCTGCCAATAATAATTGAGTTTGTGCTGCAGTAACCAGGAAACAGGGTGCAGTTTGTTTTACGATACGGGTACGATCCGCCTGGCTAAAATCATAAAAATGTGCAAGGCCTATAGAATTAGCGTAGGTCTTTGCTGTATTATTGTCAAATCCCAAGGGTAATCCAAACTGTTGTGAAGGAACTGTAGAGCGAGAGGCTGTAGTTTGTGTTCCTCCCGACGTAGCGCCGACATAACGAACTGCGATGGCCTGCAAACGCGGATCGTTTCTATTTTTTAAGGAATCAACAAAGGGTTTAGTAAGATAAAAATTTGCGGCCTCAGTGGAATTGAGCGTAGCGCCAATCGGATTAGTATAATTAGCATCATGCCTGATTAATGCATTATCAGCATTCGCAAGAATAACTCCACCCGTGAAAGCGGCCTGTACAGTTGATTGGGCTTTCGCAGCGTCTGCTTTGCTAAGCCGCATTCCTGCACGCAACAGTAATGAATAAGCAAATTTTTTCCATTGAGCAATAACTCCGCCATATAAAATATCTCCAGTCTCAATTTTACCCGCAGGATTTAATGCGGTTGCTGCTTCTCCTAATTCCTTAATGATGTCTGTATAGATTAGTTGCTGTGCATCATAAACAGGAAAAAAGTTTTGATCGGTATATCCTTTGGCGCCTTCCGTATAAGGTATATCACCATATTCATCAGTAAGAACCATATAGGCGTAAGCCTGGAAGATGCGGGCCATTTGATACAAATTAGCCCTGTTTGCATCACTCTTGGTATTTACAATAACATCATTAGTATTCCTGATCACATTGCGATAATGGTTTTGCCATATAACTTGTGTGTTACCCCTATTGTCTGAATTAAAATTTGCTCCATTTAACACGCCATTATTTGGAGAAATAATTTGTTGGACAGCACCCATATCATATGCGAGCGCCGTACTTGCGGGGAAGGAAGCGTTAACCACCGCATTATTTAATTGGTAAAGCGGATCTATTGCTGTTGGATTGACTTTGTTTGTGTTCAAATCATCAAAACCTTTATCGCATGATGTAGCAAACAGCACAATCACCAATAGGAAGCTATAGTTAATTATTTTTTTCATGATTAATTGCATTAAAATTTAACATTCAAATTAAAGCCAATACCTCTTGTAGTTGGAACCCCTGTTGATTCCAATCCTATCAAGTTATCAGAACTATAACCGAATGATTCCGGGTCAATATTATCAACCCATTTTTTGATAATTAATACATTGTTTGCTACCGCACTAAGCTTTATACCTTTTATGGGCCATTTTGCAGGAACAAATTTTGTAAGGTCGTAGCTAAGTGTAATTTGCCGGAGTTTCCAATACCCGCCATTATAAATTACCTCTTCCATCATACCTTGCGAACGCAGATACCCCCAATATGGATCAACAGGAAAAACCTTTACATTATTTACTGCCCCTGATTGATTTACTCCCTGTCCAATAATGCCGTTATCCCTTCCCTCTAAGGTCTTTTTATGCAAACCATGCCTGATAGCATTGAAGTTTGTACCTGAGAGCATTTTATTTCCTAATTTATAATCGATCAGAACAGAAAGGCTGAGCCCCTTATAGGTAAAAGAATTTAGAAATCCTCCCACCCACTTTGGTAAAGCGCTTCCGAAAAGAATCAGATCGGCACTTCTCAAGGGAATTCCATTGGTACCGAAAACTTTGTTTCCTTTTGCATCTCTTAAAAAACCGTAAGCTGCAATTTGACCTACTTCCTGTCCAACCACTTGTCTTAGCTCTCCCTGGTTACCGAACACCTGCGTAGCAACGGTAATTCTTTCACCGGGTATGCTGGTAAGTAAGCTGAGTACTTTGGTTTTATTATAAGCATTATTAAAAGTAAAGTCCCATGTAAAATTTTTAGATTGGAATGGTATAAGGTTGAGCAATACCTCGAGGCCAAGATTTTCGCTTTTCCCGCTGTTGATCCTTGTATCAACAAAACCAGACCCATCAGATATCTGCGCCTGTACTATCTGGTCAGCAGTTATTTTTCTATATGCGGCCACATCAAGATTCACTCTACTTTTAAACATTTTTAACTCGAGACCAATTTCCGTTTCTGTAACTGTCATCGGCCTAAGATTAGGGTTAGGCACTGTAGTACCCAATGGTCCGCCAAGAGGTTGAAGTGCTCCGGATGGATTAGCCAGTAGATTTCCATTGATGCCATAGAACAATTGACCGGCATATGGCGGTACATCTGAATCACTTCCTACTTTGGCATAAGCCAGCCTGAGTTTTCCATAATTCAACCAGGATGATTTCAAGTTTTCTGAAAAAACATAGCCAAGGGAAACAGATGGGTAAAGAATGCTGCGATTTTCAGGAGACAAAGTAGAGAACCAATCGTTTCGCACTGTGCCGTTCAAATACAAAACCTTTTTATAAGATATTTCAGCAGAACCATATAAAGAATTTACACCTCTTTCTGAAAGATCATAAATAGGAGTTTTTATTCTTGCATTCTGAACAGTATAGAGATCATATACAACAAAATCTGTAGCCTGTACGCTATTATAGTCCGATCGTCTTCTCATCTGGTTACCACCAAAAGTAAGATTGGCTCCAATATCTCCGAACTGCCGTGTTGCTGATGCCAGGAAATCCAAATTGGTTTCTCTGAAGCGGCGGACATCCTGAATATATTGTCCATCGACAAAACCCGACGGCGCAGCGGCCCTTGAGGCGTGCCCTGTTGGATAATTATTATAGTCTTCATCACGTGACCAGTAATCCTGGCCAAACCTGCCCTGAACGAAAAGCCATGGAAGAATGTCATACTTAGCAGAAATATTTCCAAAAATTCTATCCCTGCGAATATTGTGAAATTGCTCCGCCAAAACCCAATAAGGATTAGTACGGTTCATAAACCTCGAATAAATAAATTCACTGGTAGGATATCCTCTTGATGGGTCATATTTATTTGCATCCAGTACATCAAGCGGCATAGAGTTGGCCATCATAAATAAAACGGTAGGTATAGAATTATCCTGGTTGGCAATATTGGGTGGATTCTTGATCTCCTCATTTGCATAATTTACATTACCAGCAAAGCTTAGTTTATCAGAAAGATCATAAGCAAAACCCAAATTGATTGTTTTACGCTTGAATGTATTATTTGGTGTAATTCCCTTGCTGTCCAAGTTCCCCAGGGAAAGATTTAAACCTCCTTTCTCACCTCCTGCAGCCAGCGAAATAGTATTAGTAATATTTTGACCGTGCCTGTAAAATTTTGTAATAATGTCGTGCTGTGGAATGTAGGGCAGGCTAAGTCCATTAAACAAAATCTGCGTCATACCGGGTTGAAATTTTTCACCAAATGACCATTGGCCTGAGTTAGGTTTTGGAGCAGTTGGACGAGTATTATTCTCGCCCTGGCCATACTCATATTGATAGTCCGTAAAGTCCAGAGGAGCTTCATCGGTATAATTTAAATTATAAGTAACGCCTATGCCCTTGGTTTTAGGTCGTGATTTCGTGGTGATCATAATAACCCCATCCTTTGCACGGGCACCATACAAAGCTGAAGCTGCTGCTCCTTTCAAGATGCTCATGCTTTCAATGTCATCCGGATTAATGCTTTGCAGTCCATCACCACCGTCAGATGTGTTTCCACCACCACCTCCTCCCAGCCTATTATTATATGAACCATCACTGTTAGAACCGGCGCCTACTGGGTTTGATCCAAAATTGGTATTATCAATGGGAACACCATTAATTACAATAAGTGGATTATTATGTCCCGAAATAGATGATTGACCCCTGATCCTTATTTTTGAAGTACCAGCCGGTCCTGTACCAAGAGCTGATATATTTAATCCAGCTACTTTACCCTGTAAAGCATTCATAACATTTGGAGATCGGTTTACAGTAAGTTCAGCCGGATTTACATTTGTAGTAGAATAGCCTAGGCTTCTTGCCTGCTTGTTAATACCCAATGCAGTCGTTACAATAACCTCCGACATGTTCTCGCCTTCAACAACCATTTTAGCATCAACGACCGAACGGCCTGAAACTGCAACTTCTAAAGTTGCATGACCAACATAACTAAATACAAGAGTTGCGGTCGAAGATGCTGTTATGGAATATTTACCAGCAACATCGGTAGTAGTACCGCCTGCCGTTCCTTTAACACGTACGGAAACTCCTTCTAAGGATTTTCCGTTCTCATCTGACACAGTGCCCGAAACAGTTTGGGCTTGAACAGTTGTAAAAAAAGAAAAAGCCAACACTGACAGCATTAGCTTCATGAAGCCGGAATTGTGCAACGGCTTTGCATTTACTTTCATAATAGCAAGTTGTTTTGATTAACAATAGCAATCTCGAATAGTGGATCCATCGAAAAATCCAGAATGTAAAGTATCTGACTGTTCACTCAAAAACTTCCAAAAAAAAACAGTGATGAATTTTGTACAAGTCGGAACGTGATAAATTCATTTCTTTATAACTGAAAGAACGATTGCTTAACTTAACAATTGCATGCACCAATTTGTATTTCAACAAGGGCTTTCGGGGGAATTACAATTATTCCCGCACATCATAGAGCTTGGTGCAAAAAAAAACCAGGCAATTCATCTTAATTCTTTTCCACAATCTGCTTCAGCATGTATTCGCATTTACTATATAAATGAAGGAAAATTTGAATGGAGAGTTAATGATGAATCTTATATCCTTTATCCCGGTGATGTTTCACTGATCATGCCAAATGAAAAATTCGGAAGTGAAAAAGGAGTGCTTGAGATCGGCAGTATCTCATGGATACATATTAAAATATCCAACCACGGAAATAATGAATTGCTACCAGGAAAGTGGAGCAGTCTTTCAGAAACAGAAAGCCAGGCTATCAGCAAAGTTCTTTTAATGAACACCATGCCGGTGCTTTCAAAATTACCAGAAGCCGGAAGGATACTTCGATATATACATGATGAAATCTTTAACCAGGAAATTGGATATACGACAAGAGCGAATCAACTTATTGATGAGTTGTTTATTATTATTACAAGACACCTGACAAAACAAAATAATCGTGCAAGAGATTTTCCGAAAGTATTCATGCAGCTCGAGCAGGCATTGCGTCAAAATCTTTCACATCAATGGACAGTAGAAGAAATGGCAGCCATTGCGGGCATGGGTACAACTTTGTTTAATGAAAAAGTAAAAAACTATACCGGATTTACACCCTTGAATTATCTTATCAATATCCGGATTTCAGAAGCTATTAAACTTTTAAAGAAAAAAGATGTAAGCATAACGGATATAGCCTTAGATACAGGATTTTATTCATCACAACATTTTTCAACAACTTTTAAAAAACTCACAGCCTACACACCGAGTGAGTTTAGAAAAAATAATTTATCACAAGATTAATTGTCATAATATGAAATGTATAATTACCATCGAACTCGGAACAAATGCAGTAAGGGTATTTGCATTTGACCTAAACGGTAATGTCATCGGTTCGCAGCGGGGCTATTATCCTACTTTTCATACCGAGCCAGATTATAGTGAACAGGATCCCGACCAAATGTTCATCACCATGTTGTATTCATTAAAGAACCTATTGAATGAGCATATTCATCCAAAGAAATATAAGGTCGCTTCCATTTGTTTCAGTGCATCGATGCATAGTGTATTAGCGGTAGACAAAAATGGCAATCCTTTGGGAAATGCAATTACCTGGTCTGATAACAGGGCAAAAAAAGAAGCAGATAAATTAAAAGCATCTGCGCTGGGAAAAACTATTTACACAGCCACCGGAACGCCATTACACCCTATGTCTCCATTGATGAAAATAGCCTGGATAAAAAATAACGATAAAGAAAGATTCAGGCAAACAAGTAAGTTTTTATCCATCAAAAGTTATATCATCAAACAACTTACCGATGAGTACATTATTGATTACAGCATAGCATCTGCAACGGGTTTATTAAATATTCATAAGATAAAATGGGATGCTGATGCTTTAAAATTTGCAGGAATAACTCCCGCAATGTTACCCGATCTTGTCCCGGTATTTACCCCATTGGGTAAATTGAAGAAAGCATACCAGAGTTCACTTGGGTTACCTGCTGATACAAAAATAATTGTTGGCTCAAGTGATGGTTGTATGGCAATACTTGGTGATGGTGTAAAAGGAGAAGGCAAAGCAACAATAACAATTGAAGATAGCGGTGCAGTGAGAGTGATGGGTGATAAAGTATTAAAAGATGATAAGCAACGTTTTTTTAATTACCTGCTTACAGAGGGTCGTTATGTTTCAGGAGGACCAACCAATAATGGCGGAGTAATTTTTGAATGGTTTACCAAACAGTTCGGTGATTTTAGAAATCCATTTGATGTTGAATTCAGCATGCAGGATCTGATCACAGAGGCTTCAAAAGTTCCGGCAGGCTCTGAAGGGTTATTGTTTCTTCCTTATTTACTTGGCGAAAGAGCACCAATCTGGAATGCCAATGCAAAAGGTGTTTATTTCGGATTGAATATAAAACACGAAAGAAAACATTTTATAAGAGCAACTATTGAAGGAATTCTTTATGAGATCTACAGCATTGGAAAAACATTAGAAGAACATCGTGGCATTAAACGGCTTTCTATCAACGGAAGTTTTGCAAACATTCCTTTCTGTACACAAATGATCGCCGATATTTTTAATAAGCCCGTACAACTACGTCAAAATTTTCACAGTGTTAGTTATGGTGCATTCCTCGTAGCTGCAACAGAAATGGGCATCTATAAAAATTTGGATGAAGCTGCAAAAACAGTGGTGCTGCCTGATGAATACTTACCAGAAAAACAAAATCACAATGCATATATGAAATACTTCGAAATTTTTGGACGCTTAAGTACCAAGCTGGCACCAGAATTTGAAGCGATCGCTAACCTTCAATAAATATTAAATCAATTTTCAATTAATAAAACCACGCTATATGAAAAAAAGAATACTGCAAATGATCATCCTGTTGTATTTCTCATTAACAATATCAGCTCAGCAGGTAACACTTACTCCCGATCAAATAAAAGGATATACTCCCGAATGGAAAGGTGAACGTTTCCCAGACGGAAGACCTAAGGTATCTGACAAAATGTTGGAAAGATTAAAAAAGGTTCATTTAGAAGAAGCATGGGGAGTGCTTCGCAATAAAGGGTATCAAAATCAATTTGAAGGGGATTGGATGATCCAGTTTCCTGATTCTGTAATGACTGGAAGAGTAGTGACGGCACAATACATGCCTATGCGTCCCGACGTTGATAAGATCATAAAAGAGATCGGTAAAAATGAGAAAAGAATTGGCGCCCCAAACTCATGGCCCATTGATGTATTGAAAGATGGTGATGTATATGTAGCAGATAGCTACGGTAAAATGGCTGATGGTACGCTGATCGGTGATAATCTTGGTAATGCTATTTATGCCAAGTCACATCGTGGTGTAATTTTTTATGGCTCGGTAAGAGATGTGGAAGGTTTAGATGAGATCAAAGGTTTTAATTCATGGACAAAAGGAAATGACCCTTCTTATATTCAACAGATGATGCTTAGCGGCATTAATGTTCCTATTCGTATTGGCAGGGCAACTGTTTTACCCGGTGACGCGGTACTTGCAAAAAAATATGGAGTAGTTTTTATTCCTGCGCATCTTTTAGATACAGTTGTGCTGAATGCTGAATTCATTGCATTGCGTGATGCATTCGGTCATCAACGTTTACGTGAAGGAAAATATACTCCTGGTCAGATCGATACTGCATGGACCGATGAGATCAAAAAAGATTTTTTACAATGGATAAAAGATAATCCTGATAAACTACCAATGACTAAAGAGGAATTAGACAAGTTTATGAAAGACCGTAACTGGTAAAGAGGTGGTAAGTTTTAGGTTCTAAGTTTTAAGTAAGTAAATGCTGGACCTAAAACGATAACTAAAAAGCCAAATAAAATTCAACACACATATAACTTATTACTTAACACTTAAAACTTCCAAATATGACACCCTCAGAAAAATATCTAAAAAAACTTGGTTTAAAAGATCAAGACATAACTCCTGGTGTAACCAATCAAAAAGAAGAAAATGAAAACAGTCGTCGCTCATTTTTTAAAAAAACAGCGATGGGCGGAATTGCATTAGGTGGTGCATTTATGTTTTCACCCATTGAAGACCTGGTTGCACAAAGTACTCAGAAAGTAAGCCGTTACGGGGCACCATCAGATCTAAAAATAACAGATCTGCGTTATGCTACTACAACAGTACTTGGCCGTACATCTATTATTCGTATTGATACCAACCAGGGCATTTATGGTTTGGGTGAAGTTAGAGATGGCGCTGATGAACGTTATGCTTTAATGCTGAAGAGCCGCCTGCTGGGACAAAATCCATGCAACGTAGAACAGGTTTTTAAATCAATAAAACAATTCGGTGGGCAAAGCCGGCAAGCCGGCGGTGTGTGCGGTGTTGAAATGGCGCTATGGGATATTTGCGGCAAAGCTTATAATGTACCATGCTGGCAATTATTAGGTGGCCGGTATCGGGATAAAATAAGATTGTATGCAGATACGCCTGAAGCAGGATCCCCCGAAGAACAAAAAAAGCTAATGAATTACCGAATCAACGACCAGGGATATACGTGGTTAAAGATGGATCTTGGTATCGGTGAATTAAAAAATATTCCCGGTGCATTAGTGAATGATAAGTTTTGGCAAAATGCACAGGGGAATTTAGCACAATGGGGTGATCAGAGTAATTATATGTCTTATGGAAATACGCTTCATCCATTCACACAAATACAGATCACCGATAAAGGCCTTGATGAGTTGGCAAAATTAGTAGATACAGTAAGAGGCATGTTAGGATATGATATTCCATTGGCAACAGATCATTACGGACATTTTGATTTTAACAACGGTATCAGACTTGGAAAGGCCGTTGAAAAATACAGGCTTGCCTGGCTTGAAGATATTGTTTCATGGGAACTGACTGACCAATGGAAAATGATGTCTGATGCTTTAGAAACTCCTTGCCTTACCGGGGAAGATATTTACCTGCTGAAAAATTTTAAGCCATTGATTGATATTCATGCGGTAGACATTGTTCATCCGGACTTAGCTTCATCCGGTGGTTTGCTGGAAACAAAAAGAATTGGCGATTATGCCGAAGAACATGGTGTGGCAATGGCGATGCACCAGGCAGGAACACCGGTTTCGTTTATGGCCAATGTGCATTGTGCAGCAGCTACTCAAAACTTTTTAGCATTGGAACATCACTCAATTGACTTGCCCTGGTGGGAAAGCTTAGTAAAAACTACTGATGGAAGAAAGTTAATAACAAAAGGTTTTGCAAATCTTCCGCTAAGTGCGCCAGGGTTGGGCATTGAGTTAAATGATGAAGTAGTTAAACAGCATCTTCATCCTTCAGATAAAACTTATTTTGAACCAACACCGCAATGGAATGATAAACGTTCGCATGACAGGATATTCAGCTAATCATACATTCAATAATATCTATGAGTTATTCAAAAAATATTTCCCGGATCTTTTACAGTCTTGCAGCGATCTTTATTTTGTTGTTCGCATTTTTTTCCCTGAAAGAAATGCATAATGTAAGTGGCTGGTTTCTGATGGCATTTTTTTTCAGCATCGCTTTTGCATTCAGGAGTAGCAAGACCCTAAAAGGCCTTTCTTACACAATGATGATACTTGGAGCAGTTAGTATTGCCATGTATCATCCGCAATACTTTAAAACGATCGGTGATTACAAATTATCTGCATTGATCATTCCTTTACTCCAGATCATCATGTTTGGGATGGGCACGGAATTAAGTTTAAAGGATTTTGCCAATGTGATAAAAATGCCAAAAGGAATTATCATTGGTGTTGTAGGTCACTATATCATCATGCCACTTGTTGGATTTACTGTCGCCAATTTATTTCATTTTCCCAATGAGATCGCTGCAGGAATTATTCTCGTTGGTTGTTGCCCAAGTGGTCTTGCATCCAATGTAATGTCGTATCTCGCAAGAGCAAATCTCGCCTTATCAGTTTCTGTAACCACCATTTCAACAATACTTGCCCCTTTTCTTACACCATTATTAATGCGATGGTTGGGAGGAAGTTTTGTTGAGATCAATTTCTGGAGTATGGTTTGGGATATCACTAAGATCGTTATACTTCCTGTTACAGCTGGTCTCGCTTTTCATTACCTCATTCATGGAAAATTCAAGTGGCTTGATAAGGCTATGCCGCTTCTTTCAATGGGTGGCATTGCGTTTATAATAACTATTATCACTGCTGCAGGAAGAGATAATCTTTTGAAGGTTGGTGCCTTATTGATAGTAGCAACGCTTATACATAATCTTGCAGGTTATTTTTTTGGTTACTGGTCTGCAAGAATTTTAAAATTCACAGAAAAAGATTCAAGAACGATCGCTTTGGAAGTTGGAATGCAGAATGCAGGTCTTGCATCAGGCCTTGCGTTATCCATGGGAAAATTAGCGACTGCAGGGTTGGCTCCTGCCATATTCGGACCCGTAATGAATGTTACGGGTTCAACACTGGCAAGCTGGTGGCATAACCGGATACCAAAAGAAGATCTTGAAGAAGAAAAAAAGAAATCAAAAGTTGAAATACAAATTTCATCAACATAAATCTTTATACTATGTCAAGGTTAAAATTCATAATGATTTTTATAGTTATTGTATCGGTCAAGCAATTGCATAGCCAGCAAGTACAGATAACAAAAGAGCAATTGATCGCATTAACGCCTTTTTGGAAAGGAGATCGTTTTGCTGATGGACGTCCAAAAGTTCCTGATGATATTTTAAAACGAATGAAATCCGTAAGTGTGGAAGAAGCATGGGCGGTAATGAAAAATGCTGGTTATGGTTACCAGGTAGCGGAAGGTTGGCAGGTAATAAATCCTGATAGTGTATTAGTTGGCAGAGCAGTGACGGCAACGTTCATGCCTGGTCGCCCTGATGTTTGGAAGGCTATTGATTCAGCAGGTAAAAAAGAAGGAAGAAGAGCTCAGAATGTTTGGGCAGTTGAATTACTAGTGAAAGGTGATGTATATGTTGCTGATCAGTTTGGTGCACATCGTAATGGACCAACGATCGGTGATAATGTTGGCAATGCCATTTATGCAAGAAGTGGGAATGGTATTGTGTATGATGGAGCATTAAGAGATGTTGAAGGATTAAAAGAGATCGGAGGTTTTACTTCTTTTTATACGAGTTATGATCCTTCCTATCATAATCCGCAAGTAGATAATGAGGGAAGAAGGGGCGATCTGACTACAATGATCGTTGGCATTAATCAACCTACAAGAATTCGTACAGTAACGGTAATGCCGGGTGATGTTGTTTTGGGCAAACTCGGCGTCGTTGTTTTTATTCCCCCTCATTTAGCCGAACAAGTTGTAACTACTTCCGAAATAGTTCGGCTTCGGGATATGTTTGGTCATCAGCGGTTGAGAGAAGGAAAATATACAGCAGGACAAATTGATGCAAGATGGAGTGATGAGATCGAACGGGATTTTTCCAAATGGCTGAATGATCATATTAATGAATTGCCCGTGCCTAAAGAACAAATTCAAAAATATTTGAAGGACCGTACATGGTAAATAAATTAAGAATTAAAAATTAATAATGGCAAACTCAAGAAGATCATTTATAACAAAAGCTGCAGTGGCTGCAGCAATGACACCGTTCGCATCCCTGCCGACATTTGGCCAGGGATATGAACAGGCGATTGATAAAACATCAAAACGATCTGCTCCTGCCGATCTAAAGATCACTGATATAAAATGTGGCTACATACGGGGAAGTGTTATGGTAAAAGTTTATACCAACCAGGATATCTGGGGATGTGGTGAAGGTGTGGATGCAATACCCGGCACTTATCATTTAGTAAAAAATTTTGCTGCCAGGCTCAAAGGAAAAAATCCGTTGAATGTTCATCGTCTTTTTGAAGATATTCGTCGGTCAGGGTTTTTCCAGGGAGCACAATCGGGAATGTATGTTGCAGTTCTTTCAGCAATAGAAACTGCGTTATGGGATATTGCAGGCAAAGCATTGAACTTGCCCGTTTACCAATTACTCGGTGGAAAGTTTCGTGATAAAGTAAGAGTGTATTGCGATACAGCTTTGTATCAACGAACCTTACCCGTGCCCAAAGATTTTGCTGATGCTGCATTGAAGGCAAAGAGTATGGGCTTTAATGCAATGAAGTTTGATCTCGACCAGGCGAATGATCCTAATAAGTATGATGCATATAACTGGACGGCAAGTCCTGCTGAATTGCAAAGAATGTATGATCAAATTGCTGCAGCCCGTGAGGCTGTGGGTCCGAAAATAGATATACTGGTTGATATGCATGGAAGATATGATGCAGTAACAGGGCAAGCAGTTGCTAAACTGTTGGAACCTTTGAAACTCCTTTGGCTTGAAGAGCCAATACCAGCAGAAAATGTAGAAGCTTATAAATTAATTACTGAATCAACAAGCACACCAATTGCAGCTGGAGAAAATCATTACCTCGCTTATGGTTTTAGAAGAATGCTTGAGATCGGCGCCGTCGATATCGTCATGCCCGATCTTCAGAAAACCGGTGGCTTAGGTGAAGGACAACGTATTGCTAACCTTGCCAATTTATATTATACACCATTTGCTCCTCATATGGTTGCATCTTTTCTTGGTGCTATGGCTTCTGCACATGTGTGTGCATCTGTTCCAAACTTTTTAATTTTAGAATGGCAATCTTATTTTCATACTGACCCGATGTTCAAGGATATTATAAAATATGATGGCGAATGGGTAAAAGATAGTTTCATTACTGTTTCTGAAAAACCAGGCATTGGTGTGGAAATAAACGAAGAGGGAATGAAGAAATATGCCATTCCAGGAATTCCTTTTTTTGAGTAAACAGATCACATTTAAATAAAATAAATCATGAATACTCGTAGAAACTTTTTACAGAAGCTTACTGGTTCATTAATTGCATTACCTCTTTTATCAAAAAAAGATTACTTGGAAAGCTTGAATGAAATAAAGAGTAAAAAATATGATGGGCCTCTGTTGCGTGTAGCCATCATGGGTCTTGGTAGTTATGGCACCCGTGTAGCAGATGCAATGAAAGATTGCACAAAAGCAAAATTGGTTGGTGTAATAAGTGGTACACCCTCTAAGATAACAGCATGGCAGGCAAAATATAATATCCCTGAAAAGAATTGCTACAACTATGAAAATTATGATAGCATAAAAAATAATCCTGATATTGATGCAGTATATATTATTACGCCAAATGCATTGCATAAAGATGCGGCCATAAGAGTGGCCAAAGCTGGTAAGCATGTGATCTCTGAAAAACCAATGTCGATCAATGCTAAAGACGGAGAACAGATGGTCGCTGCTTGTAAAAAAGCAAATGTGAAATTGTTGGTGGGCTATCGCATGCACTTTGAACCAAAAACACTTGAAGTGATCCGTATGAGAAAGGACGGAGAGTTTGGAAAAGTTTTATTTTTCCAGGGGTTATCCGGTTTTCAAATTGGCGATCCAACACAGTGGAGATTGAAAAAGGAATTATCAGGTGGCGGTGCAATGATGGATATTGGGATCTATTCGATAAATGGCGCAAGGTATATGATAGGTGAAGAACCAATATGGGTGACAGCACAAGAAACCAAAACAAATAAAGAAAAGTTTAAAGATGGTGTTGATGAAACGATCCTGTTTCAATTAGGTTTTCCCAGTGGAGCGGTGGCATCCTGTTTATCAACTTATACTATGAATAACCTTGACAGCTTTTTCTTAAATGCTGAAAAAGGATTTGCAGAATTGAAGCCTTCCACTGGCTATGGCCCTATAAAAGGAAGAACAAATAAAGGCGAGTTGGATCATCCGCACGTTACGCATCAAACAGTACAGATGGATAGAATGGCAGAAATCATTTTAGAAGGTAAACAACCGATAGTGCCCGTTGATGGAGAAGAAGGTTTAAAAGACCTGAAGATCATTGATGCAATCTATGCTGCAATTAAAAGTGGCAAAAAAGTAAGCCTGTCACTGTGAGAACAGAAATAGTTATATGATACGTAGTCTTATTTTTCTGACAATTATCTTTTCAGTTTCATGCAGCCATAAAATTGTAGCTGATAGAACAACCTATTTTCCAAAACGAATTGAAGCAATGTCAAATAGTATAAAAAAAGAAAATGTTTGGGTATTTATCATGGCGGGGCAATCAAATATGGCCGGTCGTGGTATTGTTGAGCCAGAGGATACAGTTTCTGATAAAAGAATTTTATCAATTACTAAAAATGGGCAGATCATCATCGCCAAAGAGCCACTACACTTTTATGAACCCGAAAGAACAGGACTTGACTGTGGACTTTCTTTTGCAAAAACACTTATCACAAAAATTCCTGACAGCATTTCTATATTAATTATTCCAACTGCCGTGGGCGGCAGTTCGATAAGTCAGTGGCTCGGTGATTCTGTTTATCGGGATGTAAAATTGTTTTCAAATTTTTTATCAAAGGTTGATATCGCTAAACAAAATGGGATCATCAAAGGAATTCTCTGGCACCAGGGAGAAAGCGATGCTAATGAAAAAGATATTCCTCTTTATAAAGAAAGACTTCATTTACTATTTTCAAAATTCAGATCGGCGATTGGGAATAACGAATTGCCCGTTTTATTAGGTGAATTAGGTTCTTTTTCAGAAAATCCGGCAAACTTTAATTTGATAAATAAAGTAATACATGATTATGCTGCAGAAGATAAGAACAGCAGAGTTATTTCAACAAAAGAGTTAAAAGACAAAGGCGATCATTTGCATTTTGATTCAAAAGGGCAAAGGACAATTGGGAAACGATTTGCGAAAGCGTATTTGGATATGTATTGAAAAGTTTCTTGCTATTTTTAAACTTAATTAAATAAAATATTAATTTATGACAGCTGGAAAGAAGATACTGATCATCACCGGTGATGCAGGTGAAAGTTTTGAAATTCTTTATGCGTCGCATCGCTTAAGAGAGGAGGGCTATATACCTGTGATAGCTGCGCCAACAGTGAAAAGAATGAATCTTGTAATGCATGATTTCGAACCGGGATGGGATACTTATGTAGAAAGAATGGGCTACATTATTGAATCTGATATTTCATTTGATGACGTTAACCCTGCTGAATATGTAGCTGTTTTGATGCCCGGAGGCAGGGCGCCAGAATATTTGCGCAATGATGAAAGAGTAATTCAGATCATAAAGGAATTTCACAAGAGCAATAAATACATTTTTGCTATTTGTCACGGCTCACAAATTTTGGTGACTGCAGGATTAGTGAACAATAAAAAGATAGCTTGCTATGAACATGTAAAATCTGAAGTGGAAGCATGTGGTGGCATATACATAACTCCAGATGAAGCAGTGAAGGATGGAAAAATTGTTACGGGAAAAACCTGGCAGTCACATCCCGAATTTTATAAAATAGTTTTTAGCTGCCTGAAAGAATCAAAGGAACCAGTTTTAAATACTTCAATATAATAACTGAGATCAATTTGCTTTATCCATCACATTCATAGTAACCAATGCTTCTTCAAGACTGCACGGGTTAACTCCTTCACCGCGAAAAAACTTCACTACATTATTAATATGTGGTTGTTGAATATTTACCGGGTATTCCAACTCAAATATTTCCGTGCCGGCACTTGTATTTAATTCTATTGTGCTTATTCGAAAAAAACTAAACCGTATGTTTCCTTTGTCTCCAATAATTTCACATGAATCACTCGTAGCTATTTCCGCCACATTAAAATTCCAAACACCATCAAAGTAAATATCATTTGGAAATGCGATCTGTGCCATTGTAAGATCTGGTGCATTGTAAATCTTTCCCTGGTTAGCAGCCTGCACATGTACTTGTTGCGGCGGTCCAAATATCCAATACATAATATCCAGCTGATGTGGAGAAAGATCATGAAATAAACCTCCTCCTGAAATTGCGGGATCGACCCGCCAATTATCTTCTGTCTGAGTTATGATCTTACTTACCGGCGGTTGCAATGTCCTCAACAAGATCAACTTCACTTTTCCTATTGCTCCATCATTCACTAATTGTTTTATTTTATTAAATAGCAACAAGCCTCGCCTGTAATGTGCCACACTTACTTTGCCACCATGCTTCTTTTCCATTTCCATCATTCTTTGCACAGATGCAGAGTTTACAGTAACGGGCTTCTCAACATAAACAGGCTTACCTACCCTCAAGGCCATCTCTAAATAGGACTCATGTGAAGAAGGTGGTGTGGCAATATAAATCGCATTTACTTCTTTATCGTTTATCAGTTCTGCAGCCTCTGAATAATATTTTGGTACGCCATGACGCTGTGCAAAATCCTTTGCTTTATCCAAGTTTCGGCGCATTACTGCAACTAATTTGGAATTGGCAACTTTGTTGAATGCAGGTCCGCTTTTAACTTCACATACATCACCACAACCTATGATGCCCCAATTAACTGTTCCGCTAATGTTCTTCATGAAAGTTTAAGAGCTTAAATATATCTGTTGATAATGTTTTCCATGTATTCTTGCTTGCCACTCTTCGTTAATGGCTCGCCATTCGCAATTGCATAAGTTCGCAGATCCTCCAGCGACAATTTTCCTTCTTCAAATTCTTTTCCCTGTGCTTTATCGAATGATGCATACCGGCTCTTCCTGGCTTTTTTATAGTCCGATCTACTTAAAACATTATCTGCAATGATCAATGCTCTTGCAAATGTGTCCATGCCTCCTATATGTGCATGAAAAAGATCTTCAGCATCAGTTGAGTTTCTGCGGATCTTCGCATCGAAGTTTATGCCGCCGCCGCCAAATCCACCCGCTTCAAGGATCACGATCATCGCTTCCGCAAGCTCATTTATATTATTCGGAAACTGGTCAGTATCCCATCCGTTCTGATAATCGCCACGATTAGCATCAATGCTACCTAATAATCCTGCATCTGCCGCCACTTGTAATTCATGAGTGAATGTATGTCCCGCCAGTGTTGCATGATTCACCTCAACATTTATTTTAAAATCGTTTAAAAGATCATGTTGCCTTAAAAAGCCAATTACAGTTTCACAATCATAATCATATTGATGTTTGCTTGGTTCACAAGGTTTCGGTTCAATGAAAAATGTTCCTTTGAAACCCTTGCTTCTTGCATATTCTTTTGCCTTATGGAGAAACATTGCAAAATGTTCTTTCTCTCTTTTCATGTCTGTATTCAGTAAACTCATGTATCCCTCTCTTCCGCCCCAGAATACATAATTCTCGCCACCCAATCTGATCGTTGCATCCAATGCAGATTTCACCTGTGCCGCCGCATGCGCCAATACATGAAAATCAGGATTCGTTGCAGCGCCATTCATATATCTGCGATTGGAAAATAAATTTGCAGTACCCCATAATAGCTTTACTCCACTAGCTGTTTGCTTCTCACTTAAATAATCCGTGATAGCATTTAATCGCTTGTCATTTTCTTTTACATCATTAGTATAATCAATCACATCCAGGTCGTGAAAACAATAGTATGGGAGGCCAAGTTTTGTAATGAATTCAAAAGCGGCATCAGCTTTATCTTTTGCTCTTTCGATTGCATCATTCTTTTCATTCCATGAAAATAAATGTGTGGGTTCACCAAAAGGATCAGCACCACTACCGCAGAAGCTATGCCAGTATGCACATGCAAACCGAAGATGATCTTTCATTGATCTACCTGCTACCGTTTTATTTTCATCATACCACCGATAAGCAAGAGGATTATCTGACTGTGGACCTTCATAATTTATTTTTCCAACGCCGGGAAAAAATTCCTTTTTACCTGTAAGAATTTTCATATGAAAACGTGAGTTTAAGAATTAGACATGAATTTACCTGTTTTAATAAATAACGGGTGTAAGTATGTGAAATAAAAGTATGCCATCATGGACAAATAATTTTTATCTTTCTACTTAATAAAATTTTGATCATGGCACCAACCTCTAAAACTTCTTCATTTTTAATATTCCCCTGGGGCCTTTTATCGATCGTATTGGTCCTGGTACTTAACGTTTCATTGAATGACGCATGGTTCAATAAAAACTGGAGTTGGATCGCATTGGTATTGATCATTCCTGCAGCTATTCTCGAAAATTTCAAAGTAGGTTATTCTACCATGCGGATCATGTTTTTAAAAGTCTTATTCTCACTTCTGTCCTTTTTGGTCGCAGGCATGGCAATCGGCTCCGCTCTTACCGGCTATCACATTGAAAAATTCCAGGAGATCTCGGGGGTAAAAACAGTTAGACTACCGTGGTATGTAATTCTTGCATTAGCTATCTTATTGTTAATACAAATTGTTCAATTGTTCAGTATGCTGAAGGCTGTCAAAAGAGAGTTTATGCAATTGGACCCTGATCAATGATCAGATTTGTTTAAGAGCTGCTTTTAGAAAAGGAAAAGTTGGTAATGTTGAAATGATCTTTAATTCTTCTGGCAAAGTGCTTTCATTGTCAAGAAACTTCAAGACTTGTATCGGATCGTTTTTTGCAAACATCCTGGTAAAAATATCTTTCCCCTGTAGCTTTCTGTGATATAGAATATACAAAAGAGTATTATCGTAAAATCTGAATCGCTTTGGTGTTGATGGAATTTGCTTTAATGAGCTTCCTTTTATAAGCGAGTCAACAATAATTTGTGATTGCTTTTGTATAAATTGAAAAGTATATCCGCTGGAAGCTTTTGTTTGTCCTCCTGCTGAACCAATATTATAACGATCGTTTTCGTAAAATGGAAATTTCCTGGTGGTCATTGGTATTACACCAAATTCTTTTTCTATTACCTCGTATTTTTTTAATTGAAGAATATTTTCAATATAATTTTTTAATTCGGTCTCATAAACAGCATCCTCTAATATTTCTTTTGAAAATAATGTGTATTCAACTAGTGCTTTTGTTGTGGAAAGAGGGAGCAAATAAGCAAATGTTGTATCATCTTTTTGGCCGACACGAAAATCCATGAAGCTGGCTTTAGTAGGGTCAAAAGCTGCCTGTGATGTTTCAATCATCCACCCTTTGAAATGTTGTAATATATTAATGATACCGTGGGCACCGGATTCTTTTGGCAAAATTGAATTAAAGATAGTAGCATAGTCAGGATTCAGCATTTTACCGTTAATGTGTACAGTGATCCCTTCTTGATGTACATGAGTTTGTGTTATCTCCCCATAAAGAATATCTATGTTCTTTTGTTGTTCAATTTCACGGAAACAATATTGGTAAAAATCAAAGCCCCGGATCATTTTGTATTTGTAAGGCGCAATGTTCATGTCCGAGGAAAAACTGTCACTTAAAAAAGAGATCGTATCCCATTTTTTATGAACGATCGCTTCAAAAAAACCATTTTGATTTTCCCAGAAACACCAGGTCCGGTCATTTTTTGTTTTTTTTTCTTTATCTATCAGAAGTATCTTCTTATCCGAAAATTTTCCACTTTTGATCATGCGCATGACAATGCTTAAAGTTGCACATCCTGCTCCTAAAAAAATAAAATCATATTTGGAAGAAAGTGACAAATTAATTGATGATTAAAAATAGGAACGATGAAAAGATTGCGATGCTTGACTTTGAATAAACTACGGTCGTTTTTGCTGAATAGTGAACAGAAATATGAACGGAGCGTCGCAACAAAAGTTAAATCAAGGTACAAATGCTGGTATCAATATATCAATTACTCGTCGGCGCATACTCCACTTTTTTATTTCCTGCCATTAACTTTTTGTCACGTCTTATTTTATCCCAATATTTTTTATGAACAAGTAACATCCCAAAACTTTCGCCTTGATGCCGATCGAGATGTTTGTGATGCATTTTATGTGCCCAACGTATAGCACGAACATAGGAATTATTGCTTCGTGTAAACCATTTGAACCGCTGGTGAATGATGACATCATGCACCAAAAAATATCCAGCACCATAAGCCATGATGCCAAAACCGATTGCCTGCATCCACCATACATTATTAAATGTGCCGAAATAGATCAACAATACACTTGGTACTGCGAAGATGACAAAGAATGCATCATTCTTTTCAAAAAAACCGGACTCCACCTGGTGATGATCTTTATGCAGGTACCAGAGAAATCCATGCATGACATAACGATGAGTGAGCCATGTAACACCTTCCATACTAATGAATGTTGCAATTAAAACAAGTATATAGTAAAGCCAGGTCATAACTATTTCACTTCAATAGTTGAATCTGCATATCGATTTTTCCACCATTCTTCAATTTTTGGAAAGGCAAGATGAAACCATGCTGTATACTTCTGCGGATGAGTTTGCAATGTTTCCTTTATCTCTGAAATTTCTTTATAACAAACATCATTTACTTCGTCAGGGTTAATGTTGAATTTACCTTCATACTCACCGGCAAAAACATGATCGAATTCGTGTTCGGTCAATCCATTTTCAAATGCAGCCTTGTAAACAAAATCAAATATTTTTTCAACAGGTGTTTCAAAACCGAGTTCTTCCATCAACCTTCGTTGTGCGGCATCCTTTGTTTTTTCTCCGGGCATGGGGTGGCTACAACATGCATTTGTCCATAAACCTCCGCTATGATACTTACTAATTGCTCTTTGTTGTAACAACATTTCGCCTTTTGTATTAAAAATAAACACACTAAATGCCCTATGCAACAAGCCTTGCTTATGTGCTTCCATTTTATCCATGATGCCAACCATGTCATCATGTTCGCTTACTAATATGACTTTATCATTTTCCATTATCCTATTAATCCCAATTGATTTTTAACTCCTGCTCTTAATACTATCATTGCCTTTTCATAGCCAGGTATCCGTATTCTTGATTCCAACACTTTTGCAGGCTCTAAACTTTTAATTTTTCTAAACAAAGACAAATAATACTTATAAGCAACATATACGCCAAATCTTGATTTCAATGGCAATTTTAAGATGCCATTATAAGCTATTTTAAAATCATTAAAAATATCTACTTCAATTTTTTTCTTATCATCATCCGTAAAATTATTAAAATCACAGCCTGGAAAATACATACGGGACAAACTGTTGTAATCGTCCCTGATATCTCGCAAAAAATTTACTTTTTGAAAAGCCGCACCGAGAGAACATGCTGAACCTCTAAGTTTTTCAAAAAGCTCTTTTTTCCCTTCACAAAAAACATACAGGCACATAAGCCCTACTACTTCCGCCGACCCGTAAACATACTCATTAAAATTTTTTATATCGTAATTTCTTTGACTCAGGTCCATCTCCATGCTACTAAAGAATGCGTCTATCAGATCACGATCAATGTTATACTCATTTACCGTTTGCTGAAAGCTATTCAGTATTGGATTTAAACTAATTTTCCTGTCAATAGCAATATAAGTTTCCCTTTTAAATTCTTCCAAAAGCAAAGTTTTATCATAATCATGAAAAGTATCCACAATCTCATCTGCAAACCGAACGAAACCATAAATATTATAAATAGGTTGTCGCATATCGTGGTGCAATAAACGAATTGCAGAGGAAAAAGAAGTGCTATACTCCCTCGTCGTTATCTCACTGCTTCTATTACTCACTGCATGAAATTTCGCAATCATTACCTTTTCGTTTAATCACTAATTAATTTTTCATGATACCGTTTAGAATATCGATCGCAGTCTTTAACTACTTCTTTCGCAACTACTTCACCACTAATCAAACAGGGTGGCACACCAGGGCCAGGTACTGTTAATTGGCCGGTATAAAATAAATTTTTCACTTTTTTGCTTTTGCAGGATGGTTTGAATATAGCGGTTTGCATTAATGTGTTTGCTAAACCATATGCATTCCCCCGAAACGAATTATACTCGCTTGCAAAATCAGAAACAGAAAATGTTTTCTTATATATAACCGAATCAAGAATAGATTGTCCCGTATGTTTTTCCATTCGCTTTATGATCTGCCGAAAATATTTTTCTCTTGTAGTTTCATCATCATTCTGTAAACCTGATGAGATGGGTATCAGCAAAACCATATTATCACATCCAGCCGGAGCCACCGTATCATCAGTAACAGAATTTATACTTACATAAAAAAGCGGATTGGTAGGCCATTGGGGATCATCATAGATCTCTTTTGCGTGTTGCTCAAACGGGACATCGAAAAACAAGGAATGATGAATTACATTCTTCAATTTTCTATTCAGACCAACAAAATATAATAAGCAGCTTGGTGCCAATACCCTTTTCTCCCAATAATTTTCGCTATAACTTCGGTACTTCTTGGGTAAAAGTTTCTTTTCAGTAAAATGATAATCTGCCCCACTGATGATCACATCAGCTTCATGAACATTTTTATTCGTAATTAAATTTTTCGCTAACCCATCCTGAATAAATATTTGTTCCGCTTCTTCATTAAAGCAAAATTTTACTCCCAATTCAAGTGCTAATTCATATATAGCTTTCACCACAGAATACATACCACCCTGCGGGTACCATGTTCCGCCTTTTATATCGGCATAATTCATTAAGCTATAAAGTGCAGGAGTATTTTCCGGCAAAGCGCCAAGGAATAAAACAGGAAACTCCATTAATTGACGAAGCTTCTGGCTCTTGAAATATTTATGTATATGTTTTTTAATTGATGTAAAAACATCCAGCCTCAACACTCCTTTGAAGATATCCCGGTCAATAAATTCGGTAAATGATCTTCCCGGTTTATGTACTAATTTATTGATACCTGTTTCATATTTATAAGCAGCTTCTGCTAGATATTTTTCTAACTGTTGGCTGGCGCCTGGTTCAAATTCATCCGCCATTTTTGTAAATTCATCGTAATCGGCAGGTACATCGGTAAAGCCATCATTCCAATAAATACGATAAGAAGGATCGAGGCGTTTTAATGAATAATAGTCATAGATTTTTTTACCAAATTTTTCAAAATAACTTTCAAAAACGTCTGGCATCCAGTACCAGCTCGGCCCCATATCAAAAGTGAAACCGTCTTCTTTTAACTGTTCTGCTCTACCGCCCGGTCCACTGTTTTTTTCTATAACAGTTACTTTCCATCCGGCCTTCGCCATAAATGAAGCTGCTGATAAGCCTGCAAATCCACTACCTACAATTATCACTGATAAAGACATAAGAAAATTTTAATACTTACTCAACTGTTCTTTCAAAAGTTTACGGGCAAAATGAATCCTGCTCTTTATTGTTCCTAAAGGTTCATTTAATGATTCAGAAATTTCATGATACCTATATCCATCAAAGAACAACAAAAAAGGAGTTTTAAAAATTTGTGGCAGTCGATGTATTGCATTGCAGATCTCTTTCATTTGCAAAGAATCTTCTCCTCCATTCCTTACAATTATTTTACCTGAATTGATCAATATTTCATTGGTTCCAATGTCAAAAATTGTTCTTTGCTTCGACCTTCTTCTATAATTATTAATAAAAATGTTTCGCATAATTGTAAACAACCATGCTTTAATATTTGTACCGGTACTGTATTTATCCTGGTTTGCCAAGGCTTTGTACAATGTCTCCTGGAAAAGATCTTTTGCCGTTTCCTGATCATGAGTAAGATTTACTGCAAATGGCCTTAAGGGATCGGCATTACCTAACAACAATTCATTAAACTCTGCTGCCGACATAAAAAACTGTTTAAGATTTAATGGTACAAAGTTAAACAGTCCTTAGGTGTTGCTCCTTCTTTGTTTAAAGATCAAAAGAAAAAAAAGCAAATCCGCTCAACAAAAAAACATTTGAAAAAGAAAAAAGGGAAAGGTGGCTAAAGGGAAGAAATAAATTCTATCAGTTCCACAAGAGAATGTTTGAATTCAACATTTTTAGGAAGGAATTTTTTATAGCCGTGAGTGGGAAACCCGGATATGATGATCTTTGGCTTTGATATCTTTTCAGAAGTTTGCTTAAGAAATTTTTCAAAATTAAATCCGGGTGAAGTAGAGGTAAGATGTATGTAAATAAAATCTGGTTTTTTAGTGTCATTAACAAATTGCGCATCTTTCAATGGAACATTAGCGCCTATATAAAAAACTTCAGCACCACGTTTTTTTAATAAATAATAAACAAGCAATAAACCAAGCTCATGATGTTCTCTTTCAGGCAAAAAAAGGAGGAAAGATCTTTTGAGCCTTAGAACAGGTTTTGCCTGGTCAATACCAACGATCAATTTTTGACGAATGATATTTGTTGTAAGGTGTTCCTGCGCAGGATTAATATGACCAGTTTGCCAAAGAATGCCTATTCGTTCAAAGAAAGGAAAGATGATGCGGAGAATCACTTTTTCAATTCCATTTGCCGCAATTTGTTTGTCTATAATTTTTTCAAATCCTGCAATATCAAGGTCCACCATCACTTGTATCAATTCATTCACGATCCGTTCTTGCTGAGCACCGGCCAAATTCAATTCTGCCACTCTTGCCTGCACATCGTTGACAGACATGTTATTTATATGCGAAATCTTGTAACCATATTTATTGAGGATTGAAATATTCAGAATAGTTTTCAGATCATCATTGCTATAATAGCGAATATTCGTATCGGTCCGGGAAGGTTTAAGAAAAGAATAGCGTTGTTCCCAAATACGGATAGTATGGGCTTTAATGCCAGAAAGATTTTCAAGATCCTTTATAGTGAATTTGGTCATGCTTAATAATTACAAATGACCTGCAAAAAAGTTCAAATAAATTTACAATTGAGGATTTAGCAGCTTTCCGGCATCAAGCAATTCTTTTAATCCATGAGCTATTGATGAACTTTGTAATTGAGAAAAATGGCGAGTGTTATGCAAATCGGTACCAGCAATATCGTAGTATTCATGCTTTATAAAATAATGAGCAAGTTCATTTACTGTTTTCCCATAAACTCCAGCAAGTGACATAATGTTGAGTTGAAAAAGATATCCGGCTGATTTCAATTCTTCAAAAAATCCTTTATTTTTTTCCTGGTAGATGTACCGTTCAGGATGAGCTATTACAGGTTGGTAGTTTTGCATTTGCATTTCAAAGAGTAATTCTTTAAAGTTGTATTGCTCGCTGGCCATTGAAAATTCTACCAATACCAGGTTATCTCCAAATGTTAATAGTGGTTCTTTATCCGCAAGCAATTTTTTTAAATTATCATCAAGAAAATATTCTGCAGCAACACCAAGCTCCACATTTATCCTTTCTGTTTCCAAATGTTTTTTTAAGATCTCGTAACGCTTTAATATATCATCTCTTTTATTGGGATACATGTCCTGCATTACATGCGGTGTCGTGATCAGTTTTTTAAATCCAAGATGGATCAACCCATTTATCATCTCCACTGAAGTAGCCAGGTCAGGAGATCCATCATCTATACCAGGTAATAAATGCGAATGCATGTCAGTTTTAAGAAGGCCATAGTCAAATGCGTCAGAATCTTTTTTTCCCCACAACTTCATAAAAATTATTTATTTCTTACGATGATTTTTCTTGTCAAGCAGATCATGATATAAACCACTCATGTCATTTACCAACCTATGATAGCTAAACTTACTTACTACATGATCTTTGCCGGCGCTGCTGAATTTTTTCCGAAGCTCCGGATCATTAACAAGTCGAAGCAGGTTATTCGAAAAAGTTTTTTCATCAGTGATCTCAGAGAGCAAGGCTGTTTTATTCTCCAAAACAACATCTGCGATCCCTCCTACTCTTGTTGATACAATGGGCTTGCCGGCTGCCTGTGCTTCAATTAGGCTAACTGGTGTTCCTTCATTAAGTGATGTTAACGCAATGACATCAAGCCCTGAGAAAATAGTATCAATATCCGTTCTCCACGACGTAAATACCAATGGATGTGGGTGCGTTGCGTCTGTCTGTCTAGTGTATTTTATTCCAAGATCATTTGCCATTTGTTCAATTGCCGTCCTGCTTTCGCCATCGCCGATTATAAAAGCTTTGATCTTTACACTTGTATTATCAAGTACATATTTCAATCCTTTTATGAAAAGCGAATGATTTTTTATGGGCACTAATCTTCCAATTATCCCGATAGCAACAATATCATCAGCTAACCCAAACTCTTCTCGGAATTTATTTCTCTTTTCTTCCTGGTTGATTATAAAATTATCAAGGTCAAGTCCAAGCGGGATCACACGGAATTTATCAGCTGCCGCAATCCTAAAGTCGCCGGATAATTCTTTCTTTTGTACATCACTGATGGCGACTATTGCATCGCTTAAACCGGCAAGGTATCTTTCGGTCCTGATAAAAAAATTTGTTTTTACTGAATTAAAATAAGAATGAAAAATATGGCCATGAAAAGTGTGAACGATCACAGGCACGTTAGAATGTTTTGCAGCCAACCTTCCCAATGCCCCTGATTTCGCAGCATGCGTATGAACGATATCAGGTTTAAATTCTTTAATTAACCTTTTTAATTTATTATAAGCAGCCCAATCATTGTACGGCGAAATTGATCTTTTCATTTCGGAAATGCAGGTGGGATCAATATTATTTGCAATAGCTAAAAAGTCGGCATCCTGTTCGTGATCTTCTTTGCCACCAATAACTAATAATGTATCAAAATCAGGCTGCATATATCTCGAAAGATATATTGCGTTTTTCGAAGGGCCGCCAATGATAAGGCGATTAAGTATTCTTAAAACTCTTGGCATTTACTCCACAAATTAGTTCAGAATAGTTGGATAAAAGATGATAGGAATAAAAAAATAAATGTCTTTCCAATATTTTTTACCCATTGAAACATCGTGGGATGGAACCATAATTCAGAATCAGTAGTAACCGGAGCTTTTGTTTTCGGTTTATTACCCTCACTAAAAGATTGGATGACCTGTTTCAATACGGGAAGCACTGAAGCATATTGCAGATAAGGATATGTATAAAAATTATCTTTCTTTGGCGGCTCAATAAAAACTTGCTCAATGATACCACCGGTATCTACACCTGCATCAACATAATGAACTGTTGTCCCAAAAAGACCTTTTTTGCCGGTCGCAACTGCCCAATAGCCTCCATGTACTCCCCGAAAGGCCGGTGTTATTCCTGTGTGAATATTTATGAAAGTTGAATGAATCGATTCCAATGTCTTTTTTGAAATGATCCTTGTACCATTCACGATGATAAGATCAGGATTTAATTGATTAAGTAAAGTACGGCCTTCTTCAGTATTTACATACCGTATTCTTTTTACCAAATTTTCGGGAGGAGTGGTTTCATCAAGATGATATTGCTTAAAGATCTCTGTTTTTCTTTTTTGTGAGAATATTCTAATAAGAGGTGCAATACATAAAAAAAAGATCCCCTGGCTTATTGCATTCATATAGCCAAGACGTTTAGCCCGGTTTAAAAGTTGTTTTTTCCTCGGAATTGGTTTTTCAAACACTATTGCATCAATCTCGAAATATTTTTTGAGATAATTATAAACGATGTTTGTCGAGTCGCAGTCTCTTGCAAGAATAATGATCTTCTGTTTCATCTATTTATTGTTCTTTGATAAATTTCTTGGAGATTTAATGATTCAATTTTTTGGTCTTTATTTAACTCCTGATACACTTTCAAAAGTTTTTCAAGAAAATCGAAATTCTCATCCATGTATTTGCCGAAATTATGCGGATGCCACCACAGTTGGTAAATCAAACCCTGCTTTGCCGCAAATTCTATTCCTCGTTTGATCCTCCTAAGTTTCAAACCATCAAACATTTTAAATTTCGGATTATATGGTCTGAGAAACCGGCTTGCAGGAACATTAATAATTTCATTGGCTGCAGGAATAGCATGACAATGATGTCCTGTAATATTTATATAAGTATCCGCAAACCGTGTTCCCTTTCTGACAATATTTTCGTTTTCCCTTGATATTGGTTTATATATACCTGAAAGTTCATTACCACGGTAAATTTTTATTCCTTCTTCCAAACATGCTTTAATGTGCTCATCGGAATATTGATTACGTGGAAAAACTATGCTTTTAACTTCTATGCCTTTTTCTTTTGCAATGGCAATTGCAGCACGCAGGTCACTTTGAAATTGACCGATCGTTGTATCCTTCTCAAGTGTATAGAAATGAGAAAAAGTATGTGTACCGATCTCCTGGCCCGGTGTTCTTTTTATTTGTTCAATAAGTTCCGGGGCAAAATGATATTTTTTTTCCAACTCATTTTGTTCAAGATAAGGATATGGATCATATTCTCTCTTTTTATAAGTAGGTCGCTCAATAGGCAAATAAGATATCATTTTTTTTTTCTCATTAAAAAAAAGATAGCCCACGGTTGCCCAGGTACAATGCACACTATATTTGGAAAATAACTCAAGCAGACGGGGAACAACGTAATGAACGTTGCGAATATTTTCCCCATAGTTTTCCAGTGTGCGATGATCCCGCACACCCCAGAAAAGCTCGAAGTCAAGTGATATAGTAAAGATCCCTTTACTCACAAATTAGGTTTTACATAAAATATTTCTTGTACCAATGTTGAAAAACGATCAATACCCAAAGCTGTTCCACAATATTTCCCGGAGCAGCAGAGTAAAGTTGTTTTTTCATACAATTGATAAACTCAATATCGAAAATGTCTTGTTCTTTTATAAATTTTTCGTTTAGGAGGTCATCAAATATAAATGTGTGTAGCTCTTCACGGAACCATTTCAACATAGGTATCTCAAATCCTCTTTTTCCGCGATTATAAATTTCCGGTGGTAAAATATTTTGGAAAGCGTCTTTAATAATTCTCTTTCTACCCGCCTTGTTTATTTTGTATTCTGATGGTAACGTAAAAGCAAATTCCACAACATGATGATCAAGAAATGGCGAACGAACTTCCACGCTATTTGCCATACTCATTAGATCAACTTTCACCAACATATCACTTATGAGGACAAGGTCAAGATCAGTTTTTAATACAGAATTAAAATCATCATTAATATTTGAAAGATATTTTTCTTTTACTGAATTAATGACTGCATTATTGACCAGAGCAGCAGTTTGCTTTGTAATTAATTTATCTACATCAGATACTGAAAAAGTGGAAGCCCAATGCCAGTAACGTTCCTTTTCAGAAAGCCCGGCGCCTTCCGCATACCGGTCCAATTGACGGAAAAGATCCGAGAAGCGGTTATTCCTGCTCTTAGGCATAATTTTCCAAAGAGGAGCACCCATCTTTACAAGACTCCCAGCCAATGAGCTTCTTCTTGCCTGCCATTCGGCATAATGCTTATTATAACCTGCGAAAACTTCATCACCGCCATCACCGGAAATGGCAACTGTCGCATGCTTTCTTACTTCCATGCAAAGAATGAATTGGGGCAGCGATGCTGAATCCGCAAATGGTTCATCCAAATAATTTAACACGTCATGAATGTGAGACAAATAATCATCAAACCCTAAACGAAACGTAGCATGATTAGTTTTAAATTTTGCTGCCACCAATTCCGCAAATTGAGTTTCATCAAAATATTGTTCATCTTTAAACCCGATTGAAAATGTGTTCAATGATCTTTGATGACGACTGGCCAGTGCTACAATAACAGAAGAATCAATACCACCGCTTAAAAAAGCGCCAAGCGGCACGTCACTTATCAATCTTTTCACAACTGCATCTTCTAACAAAGAAACAAGCTCTTTTTGTGCTTGTTCATAAGACGGGGCATTTTTATATTCATATTTCGGGGTGAGATCATACCATTTTTTTTCTTCAATATTTTTTCCTCTCAGTATCAACCTTGCACCTGGTTCCACTTTTCTTACATGCTTTAGCATGCTCATGGGTTGCGGGATATAAGATAATTGCAGGTACAGTTTCAGGGCTTCATAGTTTAATTCTTTTGGGATGCCAAAATCATAAAGTGCTTTTAGCTCAGATGCAAAAATGAACCTGTCATCATCAATAAAAAAGTTCAGTGGTTTTTTTCCGAACCTGTCTCTTGCAACAAACAATTCTTTTGTTTGAGTATCATAAATAGCAAAAGCAAAAAAACCTTCCAATAAAGGAAGGCATTTCTCTCCTTGCTTTATAAAAAGCTCAAGTAAGATCTCGGTATCTGAACTTGTACGGAGTTGTTGTTGTTCTTCAGCAGTAAAATATTTATTTCGGAGTTCCTGGTAATTGAATATTTCGCCGTTAAAAATAATTGTATAACGCTCCGTCTTATCCCACATTGGTTGATTAGCAGCAGCACTTGTATCAATAATGGCCAATCGTCTTTGTGCTAATCCCATGTCCTCGCATAGATAAATACCTTCGTCATCAGGTCCTCTCGTCTGCAGAGTTCGGATGGATTGTCGTAATTTCGAAACCTGTTGTCGGCCTGTATCTGTTAGCGCAACTATGCCAGCAATTCCACACATACAATATCCTTAAGTTTTATGCAATATATCACTATAACTGATTTCATTTTACTTCCAATTTATCTTTTTATAGTCTTCGTATTTGCTGCTTATTTTAGAAATAAATATTATCCGAAAGATCATCCTTTGCGCCGTTTTTTTATGCCAGCTTTTACATTAAAGATCTTTGGTGCAATTCTTCTTGGCATTATTTATCAATATTATTATAAAGGTGGTGATACATTGAATTACTGGCACCAGACACAGGTTATCAATTCTTCTATGAGTGATTCCTTTTGGACCTGGCTACGGTTGGTTTCGGGAAGAGCTGAAATATATGATGTTGAAGTTTATAATTATACAACCCAGTTTATGTGGTATGGGATTCAAACCCCGGAATATTTAATCTCAGTAATTGGTGCCTTGATTGGCATATTTACAATGACCACTTATTTGCCCACGGCTGTGATATTTGCAACCATTTCTTTTATAGGTGTTTGGAAATTATATATTGTTTTTACGAAATTATACCCAAGGCTTTCAAAACAATTGGCATACGCGATACTGTTTATTCCAAGTGTAATTTTTTGGGGGTCCGGCTTTATGAAGGACACTATCACATTATCCTGTATGGGATTGGTTACTCATTTTTTTTATATAATTTTTTATGAAAACAAAAAAATAATAGCCAATTCAATATTTGCTTTAATTTTTTTATATATAATTTATATTATCAAGTCTTATATAGTGATGGCATTTCTGCCTGCAATTTTACTATGGGGGGTCGGTCTATTATCTTATAAAATAAAAGACACAAGATTGATCCTCTTCGTACGTTATTTTTTATATGCATCTGCCATTGGTGGTATTGCATTGGTAGGGGGAAAATTGGAATCCGAAATGTTTGGTGAATATAATATTGAAAATGTCGCCTCCAAATCATTTGTTACAAGAGACTACTTATTTAGAATTTCTAATGAGCAGGATGGCTCAGGATATACGCTTGGTGATTTTGATCCTACTTTGCTTGGAATGCTGGAGCAAGCTCCGGCAGGAGTAAATGTTACTTTGTTCCGGCCATATTTATGGGAAGCAAGAAAACCAATTGTAATGATCTCCGCACTTGAGTCCCTGTTCTTTTTAATATTTACTATCGTAGTTATTTTTCGAAATAATCCGATCAGGTTAGTACAGCGGGTTCTTTCTGATGAAACACTTCAATTTTGCCTGATCTTTACTTTGATATTTGCTTTTGCAGTTGGTATTTCCACTTCTAATTTTGGCTCATTGGTGAGATATAAAATTCCTTGTCTGCCATTTTATACTGCATTCCTGATAATCTTATACTATCCGCCAAAACAAGAATTGGTATTAAGAAAAGAGAGAGACAAAAGCAGGAAACAAACTGTTTAGGCTATAATTTTTTTCAATATGTTCTCTTGCAATTGCTCCCATAGAGGATCGCAACCGGGCATTTGTAATTAATTTTTTTAAATATATTCTCCATTCATCCTTACTATTTGCAATAAAGCCGGTCTCATTGTGTAAAGTGATCAATGAGTTTACTTGCGTTGGAGATGCAATTGCCGGAATTCCACAGGCATGATATTGAATTAATTTAAACCCGCATTTTCCTTCGAACCAGGGGCCTTGCTTTGATGGCATGATACCAATATGCATTTTCAAAAGATCATCTTGCTCAGTAGCCAGGTCCCATTGCTTATAGATAAAATCAAAATTCCATTGAGGTTGTTTATTAGATATAACCAGGAAATCGAAATCTATTTCTTTTTTTAATTCGGGAATAACACCCTCAATTACTTCAAGATTATGAAGTGTTGTATGTGTACCCGTCCATCCAACAATTATTTTATTGTCTTTATAATGATCCCGTTGTTTATAATGTCCCTCAGCTGTATCTACGACAGTTGGGATCAAAAAAACGGAAGAATTAAATTGACGGGCATATTCACATAAGAAATTATTTCCGGCTGCAATCTTATAAGACCATTTTATAATATATTTTATTTTCCACGTCGCTTTCACCCATTTCTTTATCCAGGAGATCTTTTCTCCACCGGGTATCCAGATAGCATCATCATACTCAAAAACGATCTTCTTCCTGAAAATTTTTGCAAGCAACCATTCAAAAATAGGAGGGCCAAGTGGTGTAGCTTCACGATGTATAAATACATAATCTGCTTTCGTTGACTCAAACAAATGCTTGATTCTCCTAAAAAAACCCTTTAGAGTTCCCCACGCTTTTAAAATTCTATTGCCGGGTTTATATAAAATATCCCATGCCCTTTTATCAAGAAAGGTCAATAGCTTAAAAGAATATCCTTCCTTCTCAAGTTGAGGCAAAAATAATTCAACCCTGAAACGCTGCGATGGCGCAACTCCGATTGGATAAGGAACCCAAAAAAAAATAATGGGTTTTTCAGTTTTCATAAATTAATGGATATATCTTCCTGGCTATATCAAAAGAACGGTATTTTTTTGCGATACCAAATATTTTTTCCTGCAGAAATTCCCGACTATTATTTTTTAATAATTGATCCATCTGACGTACCGCTGTAGCCATTGTTTCTAATTGTTTCAAATTAGTTATCACCCCAATTTCATTTTGCAAAATGATATCTGAATCATCTGAAATATTTGGTGAAATAACAATGGGTAAACCCATGGCCCAATATTCTCCGTTTTTTATTGGGGAACCATACCTTTTTGACGGCACAGGAACCTGGGGATTGATACCAAAGTCACCTAAAGAAAGATAATTTGGTACATCCTTGTGTTCTACATATTGTTTAACGATTACATTCAGCGGAATATTTACTCTTTTTGCCTGATTTTGAATTGCATCATCAGATTCTTCTGTTAGCATAAGAAACCGAAAGTCTTCTCCCCAATACTCATAACAGGCTTTTACAAAATCAAACACCTCATCTTTAAGATAAGTGCCTCCTAATTTGCCCGCATATACACATACAATTTTATTATCCAGGCCGAGTTTCTTCATTAATATTACATTTTTCGGCCGCGGATAAAAATCTTTAAAACTTATACATGCTGGTTTAACAAAAATATTTTTAAGTTCAATGCCATAATTATCTAACGCATACTGTTTCATTCCTGCTGTAGTTGCAATTAGGTATGCCGCTCTTTTAGAAAGTTTTTTTTCCAATGCAAATAATATTTTAAAAGAAGAACTATCTTTTTTCCAGGCACCCGTTTCAACCATCGCTGTAGCGTGAGGTTCATAACTATCAATCACCAGGGCAGTCCCGGAAACCATAGAAAGCAGATAGCCGATACTCCCTGCCGGAGTACAAAATGGATGAATAACTGCAACTCTATTTTTTTTTATGATTCGATAAAGCGTTATTATTTGTCCAATGCCCTTTACAATCTTCTTCCATCCATATCGTTTGTATGGCTGCACGATCAATTCCATATTCCTTTTTTTCCATTGTCTATTTATTTCGCTAAGCTCTTCAGATGATAAAGCTTTCTTTTCCTGTTCAGCAGTAACTATAATGATTTTTTTATCAACCCCGATCGTTTCTCTTATTATATCAACATAAGGAAGAGTATAGGTCTGGACCAAAGCATCTTTAAAACTCCATTGCGTCAGTACAAGAATATTCCCGGAAAGTTTCATCGTATCGCTGTAATTATTTTTCTTCCAATAATTGATTTCATAAGCATTACCGTAAAATTCTTATTTAAACCTCCGATTTTTATTGCCTTAGCAACTTCATTAAACGAATCTTTTCTATTATGATCCAAATAATAATGAATCGCTTTATAATAGTGTGACCAGGCTGATAATTCTTGTTTCTCAGAATGGTCCAATGAAACATTCCCGAGTATCCATTCTGTAGCCAGATCCCTGACCTTAATTACTCTTTGATTATCGGCTGTTGAACGACTATCATTATGTCGTACTGAAATAGCAATTTTATCAATAAGGTAAAGGTTATCATAACGTAAATTATTCAATATAAAAATCCAATCCTCGAGAGTTGCATATTTTCTGTCTTCGGGAAATAATTTTAACTGAGGATTGCTTTTCTTGATTGCATACAGGCAGCTGAAACAATTTCCTTGTAGCAAACATTTATAATTGTAGAGGCCTTCTTTTAAAGTGATGCTTCCTCCCCCCGTGATTCGGCCAGTATCTTCCTTCAATTGATACTTCGTAGCGATAAAATTTATTGTAGTGTCTTTTAATAATTTTTCCTGCAAAAGGGAGAGATAATCTGCATGCATATAATCGTCTGAGTCAAAGAATACGACATAGTCGCCATTGGCATGTTTAATCCCATAATTCCTGGCTGCTCCCCGTTCTCCATTCTCTTTATAATAATACCGTATCCTTGCATCGCTATACTTTTTTTTTATGGTTTCGCCAGTATTATCAGTGCTTCCATCATCAACAATGATCAATTCAAAATGAGCATACGTTTGCGACAGAACGGTATCGATTGTTTCGCAAAGAATCTGAGCCCGGTTGTAAACCGGAATAACGACTGAAAAAAAGATCATTTAGAAGTTTGTTTTCCTGCAAACAGGTTTTGATAATTCTTTTTAAGCCCGATAATAAAACTCAAAACTGATTCGGGTAATTTTAATCTTACCAGGATCTGTGGAATATATTTTTCCGCATTGAGCATTTCTCTTGAAAATTTTTTCTTTAGTAAAATGACTATTTCCCTTGCCTTTTTTCTTTCACCTGCAAGGTAAGCTGCCTTTAAAACATAGCAGTAATGATAAAATAGAACTCTTTTCTTATCTGCTTTATCAATTAATTCTTCATTTACATGAAACGGAAAAGGATAATGATAAGAAAAAATTTCTTGCTCTAAAATATTATCATTTTTTATTGTCGACAACAGATCATCCCATTTAACATTCTTGCAAAGATTGACAAAAGACCGGCTCCAGTCTCCAATAAATTTATGTTGCTCAGCTACGCTTTTACTGTTATCATGATATCGATATTTTGTAAAAATATCATTGACCGGAACAAATTTGCAAACGCAGGCAAGCCGGCAATAAAGATCATAATCCATTCCATAATGCAAGTTTTCGCTTACCTGCCCGCCTACCATATCAAAATATTTCTTGAGAAAAAATGATGAAGGTTGAGAAAATGCGATGCCGGCCAGGTATCTCTCTAATGAAGGATCTTCTACACCCCAGTCATTCCGCAGTACTTTTTTGCTAGTAAACAGAACGGTGCCGCCATGGATCAATCCTACATCGTCAGCCTGTTGGGAAAAAATTTCTGCTACTTTTTTTAAAGACCCGGGAGTCAGCAGGTCATCACTATTGATCCAGTTTAAAATTTCTCCCGTTGCCTTTCTTGTTCCTTTATTGATAGCATCACTTTGACCCTTATCTTTTTCGCTGATCCAATAAGTGATCCAGGGTTCGTATTTCTTAATAATTTCAACTGAGTTGTCCTTACTTCCACCATCAATTACAATCAGCTCGAGGTTGGGATAGTTTTGAAGTAAAATGGAGCGTAATGTTTCTTCAAGAAATATACCCTGGTTATAACTTGGTGTAACAATTGAGATCTTTGGCCATTCAAAACGATGAGAATAAACTGAAAGGGGGGGGTCTTGTCGCCAGGGCCATCCAGTTTTGTCATCGGAAGGAACAGGTAAGCTTTTTAATAATTCATTATACATTTAAAAAAATAAATAAAGCTTTAAAAATCGTTTGCTGAATTATTTTGTGATGGCAAGATTATCAAATTCACCCGCGATAATATCATATCCTTTTTCTGTAAGAAATTTTTTGCTATTTTCTTTATCCTCACTACTCAAATGTCTGTGCTCATAATAAATTAACCGCGGATTGAGTTTAGAAAAATCTATTGATTTTATTATCTCGAAATCATATCCTTCCACATCAATGTAAAGGAAATCCAGGTTATGATAATTATATTTTTCTACTAAACTGGTAAGCAATACACAATTAATTTTTTCTGCTTTCATTTGGAGTCCGGGGTATGCTTTTTCAACCCATTCAACATGTTCCTTTTTAAATGACCCAAGTTGTTTCAACCATTCAGGATATTGTTGATCTTCCTGAAAATTTTCGATGTAATAAAATTCTTTTATTTCATCTTTTTCTGATATGGCAACATTTTCAAAAAATAATTGATTGCTACAATGCTTGTAGGTCCTTTTTAATTTTTCAAACAAGTAACCTACCGGTTCAATCAAGACACCTGACCACAGGTGATATTTTATGAACCAAAAAATATTATCTCCTGTAAAGCCATCGTTGGCCCCTACCTGGATGAATGTCATCTTTCCTTTTCCCTTTTCCCTGCTATAATTTTGTATATATCTGCCAATTTCTCCTTCTGGCTTCCAATAAAAATGATAATAAAGCCAATTAAAACGACCAGTGCCACGAGGAAAAATAAAAAGAACAATTTTCTTTAACGCCTGTTTGATCTTCATATTCCTGGTTTATTATTTGTTTCTACTAAATATTTTGTAACCCCCTCATATAATATTGCATCAATGTCTTTGATCCATGCTGTCCATTCTTTTTTTCCTGTTTGAGCTATCTGATCATATTTTTCAAAATTATTTTTCTGAAAAATATGTTGAATTATTTCATTAAAATCAGAAAAATCCGGTTTGCAAAAAACTGCATTATGTCCATTAATAAATGGAAACATCATTTCTACGTGGTGAAGGTCCTGGCAAACCAATAGCCGCCCGGCTTCCAATGCTTCTGCATGCCTGAAAGTTAATTCTCCATGACCATTGGGTGCTGCAATTACAAAATAATCAAGCAATGTTCTTTTAAAAAAAAGACGATTGATCGGTTCTGTCCAATATCCCTTTTGCTTTAAGTATTGTATTGCTTTTTCTTCATCCAACTTGTTTGGAAAGTCAGTATCCCCATAACTCCCCCAGAAATATTTAGTCATGCCAGATAGTCCATATCGACCGCTGATATTATTTTGTTTTAAAATTTGTATAAACCGGACCCTTGCAAAATGAGTCAATGAGCCTATAAAATGAACACCCATAGCAGGTTTTATCAAAGGGGTCCTTATTATTTCATCAAGCTTAATAACCCTGTCGCCAAATGACCTGATAACTGCAGATAAAGAAGAAATATTTGGTTTGATCTTTCTGATCCTTCTTCGAACGGTTGCATTAATGTTTATTGTACATGGAAGCGAGAGTTTGAGTTTGTCTAATTGCCGGCTTGAATAGGTAACATTTCTCCTTGTTATTTTTTCGTACCAATTGTCTCCTTTTCCATAATATGTGCCCGTTTCATAGTTATGAAGTTCCCTGTCTTTGTAATAGCCCTGTGCTTTTAATACAAAATCCATTTCGTCAATTGCTTTGGGAGCCATAAAAACTGAAAAAGTATCAAACCCGTCAGCACCCACAATTTTATTTGAAAATTTTCTTAGTTTATTCAATACAACCCGGATATCTAATTTTTTTTCTTCTATTATCCAATTGACCCAGTCAGTGGAAATAAAAATAGCATCGGCCTTGTCAAAAAATGGCAATTGATAAGGGTTGGGAATATCATCGATCCCAATTTTCTGCCCTTCAAAAGCCCCTATTTCCAGATCCCTGCAGGCAAAAAACAAATCATAAAACCAGTATTTGTATCTTATTTCAAGCAGGATAACACTCAACTTCTGTTTAACTTTCATTCGAGGGGAATCAATTTACGCAAATATAAAGGTCAAAGAACGAAAAGATCGTCATTCATATTTCTTATGCTTTATCTCAACTATTAAAATCTCTGAGTCAACTATGACAAGATACTCTTACTCATGTAGGATGGTCTTGAGACATTGAAATTATGTAGAATGGTTGGAGCAATCTCTGTTGTAGAAATATTGGTTATGTCCTTTCCGTTCAAACCAAATGCCGGAGCATAAATAATAAGCGAACCATTAGGAATATGATATGCCGTTGCACCGCAACGATCCTGTATTTTTACATTCTTCATTCCTGAATATTCTAATGGAATGACCTGGTCCATTAATTGAATCTTTATTTTACTTTCTTCCAGATTGGGTAAACCAATGTCAAGACTATAAAATCCTTCCGCTTTTTGACGGGAATGTATCGGCTGATCATTGATTCGAAGAGTCGACAGCTTTTCTTCAAACTCCTTTCTTTTATCTACATGAATTTGTACGTTGAACTGAGGCACCATGGAAGGCTTTAATTCATAATTGCCAGAACCAAGATCAAAATTATCCATGAACTTTTTTCCATTGGTCACAAATAAGTCTGTGTAAATTTCTTTTGCTTCCACCGCTTGCTGCCCCATGCTTGAAAGTACCCATAAAGAATATTCAGGGTTTTTATCTATGAATTTTACAAGCCTGCCGATCATCTGATCAGCTTTTTTCATGGTATAAACTATTTCACCATTATAAGTTTCGATCCACTCTCTTCCGAGTTTTAAATTTTCATAATCTTCAGGAAATGCCGCTGCCCAGTAACGATGCTGTGATGATGCGACATGATTAGTAAAAAATGTAACAAAGTCAGGCCTATGTGTTTCAAGTTGTTTGCAAAAAATATCAAACCCAATAACTGACTGATAAGTTCTTCTTCTTACCACCTTCCATTTATTGATCTTTTCATCTACTAATTGGGTGGCTATATCAGTTGCCGTTTTGATTTTCAAACCCATATCCGGCAACTTTATTAAGAATTGCAACGCTTCTCTGCCAGGGATCTTGTTGCTTACCACTCGACTGTTGTCTCTTGCCATCGCCAGATTGAACTGCTGAAATGTTTCGAGTTTTTTAGGGAAACACTCACTGCCTGCTGCAAAAGTATCCGGTACATAAAAAGAAAAATTTTCTCCAACGGAATCTTTACGGACCATGCTTCCGGGCAACGGGTATGTATGTAACGATCCGAATACACCCACCTTTACGCCATTTTTTGCAAGTGTGTTCCAGATAGCAGGATATTGCTTTTCCTGATCGTTTAAGTCTTGCCCAAAATCAGAAATAAAATGTTTTTCATTAGTTACACCTCTATGAACAGTTGGCCAGGTGATCCAGGGTGAAAGATGCCCCTGATCCTCAGCATATGTCTCGTATTTTCTTCCTTTTGATAAGACTTTGGCGAGATTTGATTCGGGGTAAAGCTTGCAAAAATGGTGAATGACCTTGTAGGGAACTTCATTGAGCTCAAAGAGGATGACTTTCATTAGTTTGGATTTTACGCAAAATATTAAAAAACAGTTTTTGCGGGTTCGGACTAGCCATAAAACGAAAAAACAAGGCTTAAAGTATATTTCTATATCGACACAATAACTATAGAAAAGGCTCGGAACAGCTAAAATTTAAACATTGATCCAAAAATATTAAAAATTAGGGGTCGGGTTGTTCTGCTTTGTTCCAAAATAAATTTTTCTATAATTAGTTGCCAAAGGGTTTGAGGATAAAACTGGTGGAAATAATACATACCTTTTTAAAGTGGCATCATCAAATAAAGTATGATCAACAATTTCAACTTCTAATCCCACCTTCGAAACTCTATCAAAAAAATCCTCCCCATAAATCCGGAAATGATCAAATTGTCCATAAACTTGTTCCCTTTCTTTGGGATCTACAATAGAGGAATCTTCATATGTAATTTTCAAATTATCTTTCATAGGAACAGTTAATATAGCTATTCCTCCAGGTTTTAAAATTCGCTTAATTTCCTCAAGTGCTTTTTTGTCATTACTTAAATGCTCTAGGACATCAAAAGCAATCACACTATCAAAAGTGTTGTCCTCAATAATTCGCATGTCAGTAATATCGGTATTGTAATCAATATTATCATAATAATAGCCTTCTGCAAAAAAATCTGCTGTCTTATAGTTCTTGGTTAATCCTTTTATGCTATACCTTAGTTGTCCTTCAGGACTGAAATGCAAAACTGTTTTATCACGTATAATCTTTTCTTTATTGTATTTATTGTGCTTGTTTAAAATTGCCCAAAAAAGCCTTTGCCGTACTTGGGAACTACAATTGGGACAAATCGTATAAGGATGCCATTTATCACTATAAAAGTTAAAATCAAGCCATCCGCAAATATTGCATTCTACTTTAGGTTTAACCTTAAAAATCTTGATTGCTGCTTTCGAAAAATTGTATTTGCTTTTCCAAACAACCCTATTCAAAAAAAGGCCTATTCTTTCAGGAACAGTTTTCGTCATCAGGACATTTTTTTAATTGTATCAAAACTATCATTTCGCAGAATTTTGAAAAATAGGTAAATATTCGGTCTTTATTCAAAAAATAGAAAGTTGCGTGAAAAATATCTACAGAATTTGAATTAAGTTCGCTGCTAATAACAAAAAAATCTCATGGTTTTTAGTTTCAAGGGACATTCAGGGTTTAAAATATCGTTGATTTCTGATCATATTGTGCGAAAGGCCTCTACAACTAAGGACGGTTCAGCAAGGCTGGCCAAACAGGCTGAAAAACAGAAAAACTTTAAGAACACTTCCGATTTTATCACCCCTCGTGTACTGCAAGAGGGATATGAAAATGAGTTTTATTACTTTGATATGGAACTGATGAATTTCACTGATTTTATCAGCTATTTCCAAACCTCGAACAAGAATAAAATTGATTATGTAGCCAAAAAGATCATCAGTTTCATTGAGTCAAACATTATTAACTCTTACATTAAACCGATCAATGTTTCACTTATAAATGGAAAATTAGAAGAAATAAAAAAAAATGTCAGTGAACTGGATTTCGATGCTATCAACATCATCCTGAAGAAACAAGAGATCGTCATTCCAACCGGGATCTCTCATGGAGATTTTACTTTTTCAAATATCCTTTTTGACGCCGAGAACAGGGAAATTTGTTTAATTGATTTTCTTGATGATTATATTGAGACCCCATTAAATGATATTGTCAAAATAAGACAGGATACAAAATTCAAATGGTCTCTTCTTTTATACAACAAGAATTTTGATCTTGTAAAGATGAATACGATCCTTCGCTATATTGACAATAAAATTGATTCACACTTTTCACAATACGAATTTTACAGAAAATTTTATCCTTTATTTGAATTGGTGAACCTTTTGCGTGTAGTACGCTATGCAAAAGATCCTAACATAAAAGAATTTTTATTAACCCATATAAATAATTGTATCAATGAAATTAATTGTTCCGGCAGCCGGTAAGTCTTCACGTTTTCCGAATATTCGGCCTAAATGGACGCTTACGCATCCAAATGGCGAAATGATGTTTATTGAAGCCATCAAAGGATTACCATTAAAGAACTTTGAAGAAGTTTATCTCACCGTATTAAAGTCGCATCTTGATCAATTCAAACTTGAAAAAGGGATCAGGAAAAGTCTGGACAGGCTTGGTGTCAACTATAGTCTGACCATTCTTGAAGAGTCAACGAAATCACAATCTGAAACTGTTTTCAAAACACTTGAACAAAATAACATTAAAGGACCTTTTCTCGTTAAGGACTCGGACAATCATTTTTCGATCGATGAGATTGAAGGAAATTCAATTTGTGTATATGATATCGAGTCATGTGGTAAAATAAATGCTGGCAACAAAAGCTATGTGGAAGCAAACAACGATGGCATTATCAATAACATTATAGAAAAGAAGATCATAAGCTCAACTTTCTGTGTAGGTGGTTATGCTTTTGAAGATGCTGCCAAATTCATAAACGTTTACCGTGAACTTGAAAAAGAGAACCGCACTAATGAACTATATATTTCCCATATCGTTTTCAAAATGATCCTCGATGGCGAAACCTTTATAAGAAAATTTGTAACAAACTATAAAGACTGGGGAACCTTAGATGACTGGGAAGAATACACCAGCCAGTATAAAACTATTTTTATTGACCTTGATGGTGTGTTGGTTGAAAACTCCGGAGAATACGTGGCGCCATATTGGGGCGAAACAAAAGGATTACCTCAAAACATCTCCTTCATTAATCAACTATATGATAGCGGCAAGGTGAAAATAATAATTACTACTTCACGCAAATCAGAATACAAAGAACAAACCTTACAGCAGCTGCAAAAAGAAGGGATAAAATACCATCACATTATTTTCGACCTGCTTCACACAAGCAGCAGGATCTTAATAAACGACTGGTCAGATACTAATCCTTATAAAACCTGTGATTCGATCAATATAAGACGTAACACCGATGAGCTGCACAAGTACTTAAGGTAAATTAAAGGATCTGCATCAGTACGGCAGCGTTGGAAAATCCCAGATATTTATATTTTAATCCAGTGCTAGAAATAAATTCCTGGAAAGCTTTGTATTCACCTATTTCCCAGCTAGGATAACCAATATATTCGTCAAAGAGAATAAAGGTTCCTGAATGAATGCGATTCTTCACCAAGTCCAAAACTACTTTAGTAGATTCATAAGTATCACAATCAATATGAAGAAGCGCAATACTTTCTGTTTTATTTTTTAAAAAAGATGGCAGAGTTTCATCAAACCACCCTTTAATAAGAGTCACATTAGAATTTACTTTAGGAAGTACGCCATCTAAACTGAAATGTCCTTTAGCAAATGAACTCCCGGTCCAATCTTCTTTGAGACCCTCGAAGGAGTCAAATCCATAAAAAGTAACCCGGGGAAGTTTTGCACTGAAATAATTTATTGAAGTGCCTTTCCATGTTCCAAATTCAAGAAAGAGATGATTTTTTTCTAATTTACCGGAAGCCTTTAACTGTCCAATCACATAATCCCACAAATAATACAAATTATAATAGTGTTGGCAATTGCGAAAATTAGATAACGCATAATTCAGGCTTGACTCCATTAATTTTTCCTGATATAATAAGACCAGCGATGTTTTATAAGGTGAAAGATACCAAAAATCAATACCGAGATCTGGCTTGAATAAATACTGAATAAGTTTTCTTACCGGACTTAAAATTCTTTTAATTAACTGTTTCATAATGGAGAAATAAATTTTTATTGATGAAATCGCTTTTCAAAATGTTTATAACTTAGACCAGATATCCAAAAAGAATAGTGCTCATTAACATAGGCAGCTTGATCTTTTCTGACCTTCCGAATGTATGTCTGCACTACTCTCCATTAATTTTTCTTCGTATAAAAGCACAGATTATGTTTGTATGGTGCTATAGTGTTATAATTCTTAACTGAATTAGGAATGATCAGGAATTGAACCATATCTCGTAAAGAAACCATTAGTTTTTTTAATAATCCCTTCATATTATTTAATTAAAATAATTTATTCAGTTGACTAGCTTAGAGAAAACTTTTCAACAATTGCTTTTGCAAACTTTTTTAACTGAAGTTCATAATCATAACTTATTCGTTCATCTTTTTGCCCAAGCATTATCCTGATCTTTTCTGCAAGATTAAGGCTGCTCGTTCTGTCAAATTGTAAGTGAGGATAAGCTACCAACTGTTCTTTATGCACTTCAAGATCAGAAACAATTATATGCTGATTCAATGATTTCGCATCTTCCACTACAGTACTCCATCCTTCAAATAAAGAAGGTTGAACTAAAAACATCGCACGTTTCATCAGCATAAGCTGGTCTTCCCTATCTATGAATCCAAGGAACTTTACATTTTTCTCTATGCCCAGCTCTTTTACTTTCTCTAAAACCGTTTGAAAATAACCAGCACTTCTATAATCATTGGTACTGCCCGAGAAAACAAACATCAACTCTACTCCTTCATTCTTAAGAATTTTCACTGCTTCCAGGACGCATAAATTATTCTTATGCATCCACATTTGGTTTGCTATAAAAATATATTCTGCGTTTATCTTATATTTTCCTAAAACCTGGCGGATGTCTTTTCCCTCTTCAAAGCTATTTGAAACTGCAAAGGGTAAAACATCAACCCGGCATTTATGATCAGGGTAAAATTTCTGAAAATCTTTCCTGGCATCCTCACTGCTTAAAATAAGATGCTCAGCGTTGTCAGCAATATAACGTTGACTCCTTTTCCTTTCAGCTATCTCTTCTTCAGGAAAAAAACCGGGCAGGTAATGCTCCTGGAAATCAGGTATCCAGAAAATTTTTTTCTTTGCATTTGTCACTTCTTTATTCTGCCATGCCGGGTAAAGAACATCAATTGGCACAGAGATCCTTCTTACAAAAATTTTTCTATTTAATAGTTTGGATGAAACTCTGTTGAAAAAACCAGGAATTGTATCATTTGCATAACCGGTTTTTGTGTAAGAAAGATAAGGATAACTGGTTTCTTTTTTGGCAAGTTCAAAATTGCTTTCATCTGGAGCAAGAATAACAATGAAAGGTTTTTCCCTGTCATCAAGAAGATTCAACGCTTTTATAATATTAAAAATATAATAGGCGCCGGCGATCCATTGTTCAGAAACATTCAATGGCAGCGCTAAAATCCTTCTCTGTTCAGCCATTCAAAGTAATTTGATAACCCATCTTTAAAACTATAATTTGGTTGATAACCCAATGAACGGATAAAAAAAATATCCGCTTTCCAATTCAAAGGATCGCCTTCACGATTACCGCCGGGAAAAATATATTGAATATCACTATTAACGATCGAATAAAACATGGAAACGGCATCCTTCAAAAAAATTTCCTCCCCGTTTGCAGCATTTATACATTCACCTTTGAAAGGAGCAGCATTGATCACCAGCTCGATCAACCGAACAAGATCACCGATATAAATAAAATCTCTTGACTCATTACCGGTACCAAATAACTTTACCTTATTTTCCTTTTTACTTTTTTGATAGAGATCCCAAAACAATTGCTTCTTTAATCCTTCACCATAAGCAGAAAAAACACGAAGATTACAAGTTGGAATATTTTTTCCCTGTGTAAATTCTTTACAAATCAATTCTGCATAATATTTATGCCAGCCATAAGGAGAAAGTGGCTTTATCAGGCTTGCTTCTTTTATGGGAAGAGATTCAGGATTGCCATAAACTGCAGCACTTGATAAATTTAAAAACTTACAATACGGCTGATGACGGAAAATGCAATCAAGGATCTTAAAAACATTCAATGTATTCAATTCAAAATCCTGGAGCGGATGCGTTATTGACCACGGCACACTTGCAGCGCCGGAACAATTAATACAAACATCATACTGACGCAGTGAAAATATTGAATTGAAATCAGGTGCAACTACATCTAATTGAAGATAATTTTCTTCATTAGCTTCAAATATATCGCAGCCATAAACTGTATGCGCTGTTTTTAAATGTTTAAAACTGTTAGACCCAATAAACCCTTTGGAGCCAATGATGAGAATGTTCACCTCTTAATAAATTTAATACAGCAAATGCACCTGCTATGTGCTGCGCCATCTGTTCCTTTTCCTAAACCAGTATGTGGATTGTATGAAGTTGCATCCTCACAATTTTCTTGTTTGCTAGTTGACCACCCTTCTTTCGAATATTTAAAAAAGATTAATGTGGTTTGCCCATTTGCACTTAATTCATTTATCATTCTCCCCAGCATTTCGTTATCATATTGCTGAAAAAAACCATGATTTTCAAATATGCCATAAGGGAAAGTTATCAGAGCTGTTCCTTGTGATCTAAGTACTCTTGATAATTCAGAAATTACTTTTAAGTATTCGTAGCTTTTATTTTTATTAGTTACATGAGAAAGATCGTATCCGTACATTGAATTATCCATATCAATATGCTCAAGAGTTGATTGACAAACTATTTCATCAAAAAAATTATCTCTGAATGGTAATACTCTAAGATCACCATAAACATACGATACTCGTTTTTCATTAAAATTTGGGGATTCAGGATAGTATGTATAGATCGTTAGATCCTTTTGTTTGATCGTAGGGTGATTCAACAAATATTCATAATTGAATGTGGAGCCGGCATCTAGCATGATCTTCTTTTCGTTTGACAAATTGCTGAATATCCAGGGATATTCTACGATCCGATCATCCAATCCAATTCCGTAACCAGCAGGTATTGCTTGCCGCTGAAAATTTTTGATCACTTGCTGATCGGTAATGGCATTGCCTATCTGTTGTTCCTTGTATTCATGATATCCTGTTGACCATGGAACAGCGCCATTGCTTTTATACTTTTTTATTCGACCCTTCTTTTGTGCTTCCAGAGGTACCAATACATTTTTAGCTTTTCTAAATATTTTTTTGATCATAAGTAATATATAGTGATGGGCTATTTTTAAAGAATTATTTTCTAATCCATTCGTAGCAAACAAATAGATGTTGATTGGGGGGAAGGTAATGAGTGAATTTCCCTTTTAGGGAAGCCTTATCTAATACTTTTGCAACAGGAAATAATACTTTGGAAAAAATAAAATCAGGTTTTTGAATGCCATAAAAAGTCAATGCCTGGCTTAAATCCAAGTCTGTTTTATTTACAATGTATTTCCTTTTTAGATCGCATAATGGGCTGAGAAAATTCTCCAATTCATTTTCATAAAACGGAACTTCTTTTGGAGAAATATACCATCCATTTTTATCTGCTGCCTTGAAAATGGAATCCATCTGTAGAACTAATTCCGTGTCTTCATGTCCAATTTTCTTTGCCCGATTCAGCGCATAGGTTTTTACAACATCGATCAGTTTGTTAGTCACTTTGTCAAAAAAAGATTTTTCTCCCCTCTGCTTACTAAAAAAGACAGGCTCATATATAAAAATCTTTGTGCCTGGTTTAAATTTTGCAAATTGTCCAAAGAAAATTTCAAGCTCCTTTGCAGAAAGATGATGCAATAAAGCATGAATAATCACCCCGTCAACATCATCCTGAAAAGAAGAAGCATCAGCTAGTTCATATATACAATACTTATCTTGCCCGAATTGCTTTGCCATTTGCCTGGCAATAGTAAGCTGACCTTCCGAAAAATCTGTTCCGATTATGTGTAAATCAGGCCCAGCAACCAACCTACCAACCCATCCGGTACCACAGCCAATTTCCAAAACCTTAAAAGGTCTTTTAATTGAATCCGAAAGAAAAAATTTTTTCATCCTTGACAAATAGGAAAGCCTGATCTGTTTTTGTAATTCCAGATTTTGAGCCCATATCTTTTCTATTATTTCGGCATTGGTATCCCACCAGATCCTTTCTGCTTCATCTATTTCTTTTGTGGATTCAAGTATGCGTTCAGTTCTCATTTTTTTAATTCTGGACTTTAATTAAATTTTATTCTCCGTTTCACTAATTCAAACTTTAAAAAGGCTTCTTATTTTCCGAAATCTCCGTTGCCATGTACTTTCTCCTTTTATAAAAGTCTTAAATAGGTACCTATCGGCTTCATGATGAATGTTCCTTGAAGTTGGATGATCTATCCGGCTAATAGACCCTACTGCTTTATTAGCAGATGGGCTATCGGCATTAACTGTATGGGTTGCGTTGTTTCCAAATCCGATATTGGATATAAGATTAGTATTAGGAATCACACCTACGCCTTTTTTGTGCCACATGTTGAAGATAAATTGGAAGTCCCAAGTATCGTATCTGCCCTTATGAAAATTATCGTATAGGTTTTTCCAATATTGTTTTTCATCTTCATGCGAAAACTGCTGATTAAGTAGCCTTTCAAAAAGGTTAAAATCAATAGAACGTAAAGAAAAATCATACCCTTCCCAAGCTCTTTTCCATGAAGCATAGCCCCAACTATTAGGATATTTTGAAAAATAATAACTACCGTCGCCTCTTTGTTTGCCATCCTGGAAATTATCTCCACTGATCAAAAAAATATCTGTGTCATTTCTGAAATACTTGAGTAACTCGCGACAATAATTAAAAAAACTTGGATCAGGCAGCGTGTCATCCTCCAATACAATTCCTTCGCCTATGGCATTGAAGAACCAAAGCATTGCGCTACTCTCCGCCATTCCACAGCCAAGATTGACATCAGAAAATTTTGTCTGAACATCACACTCCCAATCAATGCCGCTTAATATTAAATTTCGCACTGCTTCACATTTTTCTTTTTCCCCTTCTTTTGAAGCCCGGGGACCATCGGCAGCCACGAATAATTTTTGTGGCTTTATTTCCCTGATGCGTTCAAAAACGATCGCAGTAGTATCCGGCCGGTTAAAAACAATAAACAGTACAGGTACATCAAATGCCATGGGTCAACCAAATTTTTTTTTCTTAATAATATTAAAATACAAAAGACCATATCCCCCCTTAACAGCAAGTAAAGTTGCCAGTAAAATTTTTTTAAAAAAACTATACTTAGCATTCCAAAAAGATATTTCAAAAAAATCCTTTAGCACATGATCAGCAAATATCTTTTGGTGTTTATTAATGTTAACCAGTTGCGTTATTTTATCTAAAGAGATCCAATTGCCATTATAAAAAGATGCATATTCGTTTATTTCCTTTTCCCTTCCATCGTTGAGTATCCATCTAATGTATTTCTTTGCAAGTTTCGTGCTATTGTTTGCTAACTCATTACTTTCGGAAGGAAGTAAACCGATACATTTTTCAATACTCGGTTTATAAAAACATAAGGGCGAATTACCTTCAAAGTGTTTATCTGAGTTTATAGGAAATTTTTCACCATTCATTCTTAATATGTGTATCCGGAACCCGAAAATTTCCCGCACAGGTATATTGCTATTTTTAAGGAAAACACTCATAAACAGCTCAGGCACCATTTCCCGGTATCCTTTTTCATTATAAATTGACGCTGCTTCAATTAAATGATCATTGAATGAAAAATATTTTTCCATTTCCTGACGAGTACCCAGCGCAAAAATATCACTGTAAGAACCCGCCAATTCATAAGGGTTAGAAGAAGGCAGATAAATACAATTATTTTTTATTGTGTTACCCAGGAGTGAAGCAAAGCCAGGTGCAATTTCATACAAAACATCATAGCGGGATTTTATGATCACATCATAGACCTGTCCAGTTTGCTGTTCATATTTTTTCAGCAACTCAAAAGACCTTAATTGTGAGTAGAGCATGGAAAGCATTCCTGCAAGAGGAACCAGTGATTTTATTCCCAGTTCGGGTTCATCAAACTCCTTGCTCGGTTCAATGTCGTAAAGTGCCGGGTTATATTTTAAGATGATCTCTTTTTTATCAACAGCAGGTGGCGGGCTGTTAGAATCATGACTTTTCCACCAGGCTGCAGTTACTGATTCTTCGATATCCCATGTATGACAAAAAACATCAACAATATTATCCTCTTGTTGTAATAATTTTTTTAATTGAAGAAACGAATCATGGGTTTGACGATAACTGCGTAGATGACCAAATAAGACCAGCCCGATTCTCATAATAAATCAATATTTTTCCTGGGACCAGTTCGGGCGGAACAGGCTCTTAAATCCTTTTGCATCTACAATATATTTTCTTCCAATACCTGCAATATTATCGGCGTAAAATTCAAGATCGCAGGTAAAGGGGTTCACAATATATTTTGTGGAATGAATAGCTATATCAAACTGAATACGGTATCCTCCCTGCGCCAGTGTATTAGCCGGTATGACAAATCGTTTTACAAATTTTCCGGGATATTGCGTTTTTACTTCAGGATCCGGATCGGTATCATCAAATAATGTATAAGCCAGTTGGTAATCAAATTGCGAATAAAACCAGAATCCAAGTATTAACCCAAATACCGGTTTTACTATTTCCCCTTCTACTTCAATAATAATATCCTTGTGAGTAAATATTCCAGTAGCATCATCGCAGTAAACCCTTGTTGCATAAACCCGCATACTTTCGTCGCCTTCATCACCTGCCCATTCGGTTCTATGTGTTTGTGAACTCTCATCCGTATAACGTTGAAGAGCATTTTCAATATCACCATAGTAGGCCATCTGGCCGTTTTTAAGATATATCCCTGAATTGCACATACTCGAAAGCGCCATTAGATTATGACTCACAAAAAGGATGGTACGGCCTTCACTTGTGCTAACATCTTTCATTTTACCCAAACATTTTTTTTGAAACTCGGCATCCCCAACAGCTAATACTTCATCTACCACCAAAATATCGGGTTCAAGGTGCGCCGCAACAGAAAAAGCTAAGCGAACATACATTCCGCTACTGTATCTTTTAACTGGCGTATCCAGAAATTTTTCTACCCCGGAAAAATCAACGATCTCGTCAAATTTTCTTTTGATCTCTACTCTTGTCATTCCCAAAATTGCCCCATTCAAAAAAATATTTTCTCTTCCGGTTAGCTCGGGATGAAATCCAGTACCAACTTCTAATAAACTTGCTACTCTTCCTTTGATAAAAACTTTACCCGTAGTTGGTTCTGTGATCCTGCTTAGGACTTTCAATAAAGTACTTTTGCCAGCCCCGTTTTTTCCTATTATACCAACCCGATCACCCAGCTTGATCTCGAAATCAAGATTCTTTAATGCCCAGAATTCTTCGATCTCATTTCCTTCTACCATTTGCTTACCCGAAAGCATTCGTTTTGACCGGGAATAAAAATTGCTAAAACTGTGAATGACCTGGTCACGAAAAGTGAGATACGTTTCTCTTCCCTTATGTCCAATTATATATTTCTTACCAAGATTCTCCGCCTTAATTACTAACTCCGACATTCTGATGTTTTAATCTTTTGATAAAATAGTAAACAGTATTTCTATTAAATTTTTTTTGCAGGATTGCCTGCATAGGTTCCCGGTTCATGTATAGTCTTGGTAACTACACTTCCTGCCCCAATGATCACATCATTACAAATTTCCACAGGTAGTATCGTCGCATTCGATCCTATAAAAACATTGTTCCCAATTGTAGTTTTTTTCCAAAGCAACTTATCTCCCCTGGCTGGCCCTGATTGCATCAGATCATTTATAAACATAACGCCATGGCCGATAAAACAATTATCGCCCACTGTAACTAACTCACATAAAAAACTATGTGATTGAATTTTACAATCGTCTCCAATCATTACCCCTTTTTGAATTTCACAAAATGGTCCTATAAAACTATTGTCACCAATTTTACACTCATATAGATTGACTGGTTCAACAACAATTACATTTTTTCCAAACGCGACATCCCTGATCTCACTTTTTTTTATTATGGGCCTGTTCATATTCATGACTCTTCAGCTGCGGCATAAATTTTTTCAATTATCTCGACAGTCTTCAATCCATCATAACTACTTGCTACCATAGCCGCATTATTTTGAATTACATCTATAAGGTTCACATAGACCTTATCATGATTGCTCATTGAACCTTGATAAAATCCATAGTCATTCGCTTTATTGCCTTCAGCCAGATCTTTTATTTCATAGTCTTTTATATCCTGGTATTCCAGCTTATTCAAATATTGCCCACCAATCTTTACGGTGCCGTTTTCGCCAAAAATAGTTATGGACCCTTCCATATTTTTTTGAAAACAATTTACAGTATAGTTGAGAGTACCAATGATTCCTTTTTCAAATTCTATAATAGCTACACCTGTATCTTCAAAATCAATAATACCTCTATGAGCAAAATTTTTCCTGAATGCCCTTACTTGCTTTATATCACCAAACATCCAATATAAAAGATCAATAAAATGACTGAATTGTGTGAAAAGAGTTCCCCCATCTAATTCCAAATCTCCCTTCCAGGAATTTTCATAATAAGCCGCATTTCTGTTCCAAAAACAATTTAACTGAATGCTGTAAATGGCACCAAGCCTTTTTTCATCAAGTATTTTTTTTACGGCAACAACTGGTGGGTTAAACCGGTTTTGTTTAACGACAAAAATTTTTTTTCCCGCTTTATCGCCGGCTTCTATCATCTTCAAGCAATCGACAGTGCGGATAGCCATTGGTTTCTCGCATAACACATGGCAGCCGGCATCCAGGCTAAGTATTGTGTGATTGGCATGTAATCCATTTGGCGTGCACACCACCACCACATCCGGCTTTATTTCATCACTAAGTAATTTCTCAATTGAAAAAAAAATTGTGGCATGATAAGTCTTACCAAAATCTTTTGCCTTTAATTCATCAATATCACAAACGGAAATTAATTTACCGACTAACTGAATTTGTTCTGCATGGCGCTTCCCTATGCGTCCGCAACCAATAATAGCAAAAGATAATAGCTTCACTCCAATGTTTATTTATATAAGGTCTGCAAAAGTTCTTTCCATCTTTCTGAAGGTGCGAAAACCAATGAAAAGAAAAAAAGCAATAACCCCTAATGAAATGAACATGCCACTCCAGTTCAATGGAGTTTTGTCGCCAAAAAAGCACCAACGAAAACCATCGATCACCCCTGCCATTGGATTGAGGTAATAAAGCAAACGGAATTTCTCCGGAATAATCGATGCCGCTTTTTCCGAAACAAATGCTACTGGTGAAACATATAACCCAACTTGTACAAGGAACGGAACCACATGTTTGAAGTCACGAAATTTTACATTGACAGCTGTTAACCAAAGCCCAACTCCAAAACTTGCGATAAAAGCCAGGACAATAAATATTGGGAGGAAAACGAGGTTGATCGATGGCACTACACGAAACCATACAAGCAAACCAAACATAAGTACAAGTGAAATTAGAAAATCAACAAGGCTGGTAATAACTGCTGAAGCTGGGATTATCAGTCTTGGAAAATAAACTTTTGAGATCAGTCGCTCATTCCCAAGAAGACTATTGCTTGCCTCTGAGAATCCGGTTGCAAAAAATTGCCAGGGCAATAAACCTGCAAAAACAAGTACGGCATAATTAATACCGGGGGGCGGCTCAAATTTTGCGATCTGCCCAAACACGAAGGTAAAGATCATTATAGTTAAAAGAGGTCGTAACACACTCCATATAACACCAATAATTGTTTGTTTATACCTGATCTTGATATCACGCCAACTTAGTATGTAAAATAACTCACGATAACGCCAAAGGTCTTTCCAGTAGTTACGTTCGGCACGGCCCGGTTCTATAAAAACTTCAAATGACATTTCAAAAATCTTTTAATTATTTACTGTTGAAAGGAATTTTTCTTTATACACTTGGGTAATTCCTTCTTTTAGATCGATCGATGCTTTCCATCCGAGAGTTGTCAGTTTTGTAACATCCATTAATTTTCGGGGAGTGCCATCAGGCTTAGACAAATCAAAAACAATTTTGCCGTTAAAGCCTGTGATCTCTTTGATCATTTCAGATAATTCTTTAATACTAATATCCTCGCCAACTCCAATATTTATTAATCCGGGTTCATTATAATTTTTCATCAGGAAAGCACAGGCATCTGCCATATCATCTGCATGCAAAAATTCACGGCGTGGAGTTCCGCTTCCCCAAACCATTACTTCGGGTTGATCATTGATCTTTGCTTCATGAAATTTTCTTATCAGCGCTGGTAAAACATGTGAATTCTTCAGATCATAGTTATCATTAGGTCCATAGAGATTGGTTGGCATCACTGAAATAAAATTGCAACCATATTGACTGCGATAAGCATCGCACATTTTTATGCCTGCGATTTTTGCAATGGCATAAGGTTCATTTGTATGCTCCAATAAGCCTGTAAGAAAATATTCTTCTTTCAAAGGCTGAGGAGCCAGTTTCGGATAAATGCACGAAGAACCAAGGAACAATAATTTTTTTATCCCTTGCCTGTAAGAATTCTCTATCACATTGGATTGGATCATCAGGTTATCATACAAAAATTCTGCACGATAAGTGTTGTTGGCAAGAATACCTCCCACTTTTGCGGCAGCAAGAAATACATAACCCGGTTTCTCCTTTGCAAAAAAATCAGCAACTGCGTGTTGATCCCTTAAATCAAGTTCCTCAGAAGTTCTGAAAACAAAATTTTCATACCCTTCTTTTTTTAATCGCCTGTGAATAGCGCTGCCAACCATGCCGCGATGACCAGCAATATATATTTTACTGTCTTTTTCCATGTGATTTATCTAACAAAGGAATGCGGGTCAGTAAATTTACTATTCATGTTGTGGCAAAACATGAAATCCTGCTTCCAATAAAATTTTATGCTTACGAAAAAGTTCAAGATCATAAGCCACCATTTCTTTTACCATTTCCTGTAATGTATATTTTGGTTGCCATCCAAGTTTTTCTTTTGCCTTTGAAGCGTCTCCAATAAGCAAGTCGACTTCGGTAGGACGGAAATAATTTGAATCTACCGCAACAACTTCCTGCCCTGGTTTTAAATTGAATTTATCATCGCATGTTCTAATAAAGCCTTTTTCATCCTTACCTTTTCCTTTAAATTCAAGTTCTACGCCAAGTTCTTCAAATGTCATACGGATAAAGTCACGCACTGTTGTTGTGATACCAGTTGCTATCACAAAATCTTCCGGTTCATCCTGCTGCAACATCAAATACATTGCTTCCACATAATCCTTCGCATGACCCCAATCGCGGCTTGCATCAAGATTTCCTACATATAATTTATTCATCATCCCCAATGCGATTTGTGCAGCAGCTCTTGTAATTTTTCTTGTTACAAAAGTTTCCCCACGCAAGGGACTTTCATGGTTAAATAAGATTCCGTTGCAGGCGAACATGTTATATGCTTCCCGATAATTCACTGTCATCCAATAAGCATAGAGTTTTGCAACACCATAAGGTGAACGTGGATAAAAAGGAGTTTTTTCAGATTGTGGGATTTCCTGTACTAAGCCATACAATTCAGAAGTTGACGCCTGGTAGATCTTTGTTTTTTTAGTAAGGCCAAGTAAACGTACAGCTTCCAGAATTCTAAGTGTACCAATGCCATCAGCATTTGCAGTATACTCAGGTGTATCAAAACTCACTTTCACATGACTCATTGCACCAAGGTTATAGATCTCATCCGGTTGTGCTTCCTGGATTATTCGAATAAGATTTGTACTGTCAGTAAGATCACCGTAATGCAATATAAAATTGCGACTTGAAACATGGGGGTCCTGGTAAAGATGATCGATGCGATCAGTATTAAATAAAGAAGCCCTTCTTTTTATACCATGAACTATATAATCTTTTTTTAATAAAAGTTCCGACAGATATGCTCCATCCTGGCCAGTCACGCCTGTAATTAATGCAGTTCTACTCATTTTATTTTTTTCTTACGTCAAGTATTTTTTTTAATCCCTCTTCCAATGAAATAAATGGCCGCTTCAGAAGACATTCCATTTTCTTAATATCTGGTTGTCGCCTTGTCATATCTCCCTCCGGCAATGCAGGTAAATGAACAATTTCAGATTTTGAATCAGTGACCTTTTTAATAACTCTTGCTAATTCCAAAACAGATATCTCGTGGTCATTTCCAATATTTACTACATCATCAATATACATTTTGTTTGTTAAGCAACTTACTGTGGCTTCAAGGTGATCATCGATGTAACAAAAAGTTCTTGTTTGCTGTCCGTCACCATAAATTGTTATTGGTTTATGCTCCAATGCTGCATTCATAAACCTTGATACAACGAAGTCCGGGCTTTGTTTTGGGCCATAAGTATTAAAGAATCTGAAAATAGTATATTCTAAACCATATTCCTGATAGTAAGAACGGCAAAAGGATTCTCCTGCATTTTTTACTACCGCATAAGGCAGCCTTGAATTTAAGGGAGTATTATGCTCATGTTGCGGCAAATGTACCGGTTCTCCGTACACTTCAGATGATGATGCATAGAAAACTCTTTTAACGCCTGTGTTCTTGCATAGTGTAAGAACATTCCTGATACCTTGCAGATCTTCAAGTACCAATACAGGACTTTCAAGTGTACGTTTTACTCCCACTACTGCCGCATAATGAAATACATAATCAAATACGAAGGTTTGAAAAATGGAAGCGATATCATTAAAATCATTTGCATCGGCTTTTATGAATCTAAAGCGATCTGATTGTGGCAGGTTCTGCTGTCTTCCAGTTAAATAATTATCTACTACTACTACCTGTGCTTCTGTTTTATCCAACAAATAGTCAGCTAAAGAACTTCCGATAAATCCGGCTCCTCCTGTTACCAGGATTTTTGTGCTACTGTTAATCATGATTACTATTTTTTTTCGACAAGCCCCAAAAGGTAATTACCATAACCGCTTTTTTGGAGAGGCTCAGATATTTCAGCTAATTTTTTTTTTGTTATAAATCCCATACGATACGCTACTTCTTCAATACAGCCTATTTTATTTCCCTGTCTTTTTTCAATTACTCTTACAAATTCGCTTGCATCGCTTAGCGAATCAAAAGTACCCGTGTCAAGCCAGGCAGTTCCGCGATCCATAATAGCCACTTTCAATTTATTTTTTTCCAGGTAAATTTTATTTACATCAGTGATCTCATATTCTCCTCTTGGAGATGGTTTTAAATTTTTTGCAATATTAATTACTGAGTTATCATAGAAATATAAGCCTGGCACTGCATAGTTTGATTTTGGTTGTTTTGGTTTTTCTTCAATTGAAATGGCCATATTGTTTTCATCAAATTCAACAACTCCATACCGCTCAGGATCTGAAACGTGATACGCAA
>DATHDP010000129.1:0-24189 GCA_035318985.1 Chitinophagaceae bacterium | reverse complement strand
AATTAGATCAGGTTGGTACCACCACCGACTCAACTGATTATATCAATCGCATGCAAGTGAGACTGAATAAAACCACTTCATTGAATTGTGGAAATGGGACGGATCCCGGCGATTTTACCGTTCCACTTCTTGACGTTAATCCTTTTTATTACGAATTTCTAAAAAACTCTTTCAATAATCCGGCGGATCCACTTTACACGCAGGCAAGACAAGCTTACCCACATGTATGGACGAGATTTGAAGCTACAGTTATTGGCCTGAATGGACCAACAAAAGGAAGATTTGCATTCCGCTATTATATTGAAGAAGCAGGAAGCAATGGACGTGGTTCTGCTATAGGTATTGATGCCGTATCCTATAGCATGAAAAAATAATTCCTAATTAAAATAATTTAGTACCAACCCAAAAAAGCTAAAATGACTAAAAGAAATTTACATCTCATTGGTTTCGTACTTACAATATTTTCTTCCGTTCTTATTAGTTCTTGTGGTGAAGATAAGGTGACAGCAAAATCAACACAGCCTGCCAGTCTTTCTTATCATGAAGAGTTTGATTCAATGCAACGTGTGATCGATATGGGTTGGAAAGGTGTAAATCTTAGTGACCCGATTGGCTCACAATCATGGCAGCAGGGTTCTTATGTCGTGAATGGCCTGAATGGTACAAAAGGGGGGCCGTTTGAATCAAGGATCGCTTCACACTCATACAAGGCGAGTGCAAGTGAACATGCAAACGTAAATTATTTCGCTGGTGAAGGTGTGTCCTTTCTTAATTGCTGGTTAATAACCCCTGAACTATCAATGAAAAATGGCGATATCATTTCTTTCTGGACAACCACTGCTGATCCTGTTAGTTTCCCTGATCGTATGCAGGTTTGGCTAAACCCAACCAGCAACAGCTATAATGTTGGCAGAACTCCAGCGGAGACAGGCGATTTTACAGTTAAGCTTCTTGACATTAATCCTAATCTTTCTCCAACCGCGTATCCGGTTGGCTACCCAAGTACATGGACAAAGTTTGAAATTGTTATTTCAGGCTTGCCAAATGGAACGATACCTCAAAAGCATCGTGTTGGTTTCAGATATTATGTAAAAGATGGCGGACCCGGTGGCTCAGTATCTGATGAGATCGGTCTTGATGATTTTGATTTTATCAGCCAGTAAAAAAAATATTTTCTTTTATAAAAATCCAACTTTGGTTTTTCAAGGTTGGATTTTTTAATTTTATCGCTTTCTATGAAAAAATATTCTTTCATTTTATTCTCTGCCTTTATTGCATTTGCATGTAATGTTAATGGAGATAACGAAAGTGCTAAAATAACTCCCCCTCTATCTGATTCATTGTTAAATGAACGCTGGAAAATGATCTATGCAGTGGTTGACAGCATTCGGGAAGGCGATCTTGTGTTACGTTGCGGTAATGATTTTACCAGCGAGTCCTTAAGCGATTTTAGTCAAAATGAAAAACTCTTTTCTCATAGCGGGATTGCAATGATGGATAATGGAACCATGTATATCTATAGCAATATGGCCGGTGATATAAATCCGGATGAAATAATGCGCCGGGATATTGTCGATTCATTTATTACACCGGCCCACAATGTTGCAGTTGGAGTATACCGGTATGACATTACAACCGCAGAACTTGAAAAATTAAAAAATATTATTCATACACATTATATGAATAAGCTGCAATTCGATATGAACTTTGATCTTTCAACAGATGATAAAATGTATTGTGCAGAAATGATCGCTAAATCAGTGGAACATGCAACTGGAAAAAGAATAACATTTTCTAAAAGTTTAATTACCCCAGCGTTAAAAGAAAAATATTTAAAAAAATTATTAGAAAAAAAAGTGATCCCATCAGCAAAAGTGGCAGAACAAAGAGAATATATTGCACTTGACAATCTTTACATGAATTCACACTGCAGAGAAGTAACAAAAATTGTTTTTGGTAAACCACAAATGCCAACTAAATTTCCGACACCTGAAAATTATCAGCATTGAGTAAACCTAATGTCATAGTTTATACTGACGGCGCTAGTCGTGGAAACCCGGGACCCGGTGGTTATGGTTCCATCCTGATCGCTGGAAGTAATAAGAAAGAATTATCACAAGGATATAAAAAGACCACCAACAACAGAATGGAATTGATGGCTGTGATAGCCGCTTTGGAAGCATTAAAAAAAGATGGATTGCAAGTAGTTGTTTACTCTGACAGTAAATATGTTGTTGATTCGGTCGAAAAAGGATGGTTGAATACATGGATAGCTACCGATTTCAAGGGTGGTAAAAAAAATAAAGATCTATGGCTCCGGTTTTATCATCTTGCAAAAAAACAATTCGTCCGTTTTGTATGGGTAAAAGGGCATGCAGACAATCCGAATAATAATCGTTGCGATCAATTAGCTACGGAAGCCGCTGACTCCGGAATATTAATAGAGGATGAAGGTTTTGAAAGCAAGGGAGGCAAGCTCTTATAATAAAAATCCCGCATGAAGCGGGATCAAATATTTTTATTGTGTTAGATGTTACGCGGCCTGCATTTCTTTTTTCAACACACTTTTTCCTAACAAATAAAAACTTCCAAAGAAAATTCCATTGAATAGTAATGTTGACAATACACTCCATTTAAAAAATGGTATGGCTTCAGTATAGCAAAGCATTAATCCGCTAAATGATCTTGGGTATGGCTGATTATTTATATCCCAACCACCACCGATCCAAACCATAAAATTAGAAATAAGGAAAAAGTAAACTGCTCCGGCAAGGGAACCTAAGAATATTTGCCCGATCTTATTTTTATTAATAAAGAAGCCAATGATCGTGATAGAAGCGATCAATAAATAATTCTGCCATTGACCATGATAAAATCCTTTGATAGTGCTAAGCCCTTGTGAATATAAAAACTGGTAAAGAAGATCAGAAATAAACAAAGAAAGGACAGGAAACAGAAAAGCGAAACGTTTATCCTTGCTTATAGAACCAGCAAAAAGCGCCATGGCTATTTGCGGGGCAAAGCCCATTGGCCTGCTATCCCAAACACGGTAAAGGGCACAAGCAAGAATAAGTATAAATAATATCAGCAGATTCGATTTAATCAGTTTCATATACAAAGAAGGTTAGTTTGCAAAAATAAAAGAAATGTTCCAATAGCTGTCTTTAATTATTCACGGTTGTGAACAGATTTTTCTCAAGGTTTTGTAATTTACTGAATGGCCCAACATAATGATCTTGGCAAAGAAGGCGAAGCGCTGGCTCTTGAATTTCTTCGAAAAAATGATTTTGAGATACTTCATTGCAACTGGCGTTTTGCAAGATACGAGATCGACATAATTGCGAAAAAACAAGGTCTTCTGCATATCGTTGAAGTGAAAAGCCGGCATTTCTTTCCCGGCGCCTTTCCCGAAGAAAGTGTCACAAAAAAGAAATTTAATTTTTTGAAAAAGGCTGCAGAAGAATTTCTTTACATGCATCCGGAATACAAAGACATCCGGTTCAACGTACTGAGCATTACACTTTTTAAAAATAAAGACCCTGAGTTCTTTTTGATCGAAGATGTATTTCTATAAATTCCTTTCCTTCTCTACCATTTCATTCATACTCTCGATCATTTTAAATGTTGCAGGACATTGATCAAGATTTCCTTTATGCATATCAAGGTATTCAACGATTCTTTTCTTTGTCAGATGCGGGAACCCCGCACAATCGGTTGGTCTTACTTCGTAAACATTGCACATGTTAGTCTTTAGATCAAGAAACTGGCAAGGTGTTGTTTTATTAAGCCATTTAACTGTTCCCCTCTCCTTTTTAAGCCATTTTTTCTTCATCTCCTCCGTGCTTATTTTTAAATAAGCAGCGATCCTTTTAATGTCGGAGTTCTTGTAAGTAGGCGTCATTGTTTTGCAGCAATTGGCACAGGACAAACAGTCTATTCCTTTCCATGCATTGCTGCTTGCTTTTATTGCGATGCTTTCCAGTCCTCGTGGAGCATTTCTTTTTAAGCGGGTTATAAATCTAAAAAGTGGCTTTAACCGGTGTGATTCTTTAACAACTTTCATGTAATAAGGTTATACTTGCAAACATGCAAGGTATAAGAAAAACTTTGCCAAACAGAATGCCTTGCTATTTTTGTTACCTAAAATCAAGATCAATGAAAATTATTTTTCCATTTATCATATCAGTCATGCTTTTTTCCTGTGGCAATTCAGGAAAAACAAAAATGTTTTGCGAAACAACATGTCAAAAGGATACAATTAAATTTATAGAAGAAGCTCATAAGCTTAAACCATATATCTATATCAGCGCTGCGAATTGCCTGCCCGACTCTGTGATCTGGAGTTATAGCGGCCTTGGCACTAACCGCAAGCTATCATTCGATGATTTTGGAGGACATAAATTCAATTTGAACCAGGAATACATGAGCTGTTATTTTAATGATACCAGTTATGCCTGGCTCTTATTTAATGATTGCAGCAATGGCCGGGGTTATTTTGCAAAGATCCCTTTTAATAAAAGTCAAAACATTCAAAGAAAATCAAGTGCCCTTAATAAGTTTGATCCCAGGTTTGCCGTTGCGAATGGATTAGTGGCTTATACAGATAAGGGAAACATTTTTGTTGAAGATATGGCTACTGGTAAAAAAGCGATGATGACTTTTGGCAAAATGCTCGCCGAGCTTGATTACGATGCTATGCATGAATTTATCGATTCAGTAAACATTTCCCCTACCCGTATATGGGCAAAAGTGCTGATGGGCAAAGATTGGGTACCTATTGAGAAACAAATTACATTAGAATAATTTTGGAATTAGGCTTTATAAACTTTCAGACCAATTACTAATTCCTTACACTATCATGTGGGAACCGTACAAAAAAGGATTTAAAGCTTACTTGCAACTTGAAAGATCTCTTTCAGATAATTCAGTCGAAGCATATATACGGGATATTGAAAAGCTCACAGATTATCTTCAGCATTCAGGCACTTTAAAAAATCCATCCGACCTTAAACTTTCCGACCTTCAGCATTTCATTAAATGGATAAGCGAGTTGGGAATGTCACCAACTTCGCAGGCAAGAATTATCTCAGGTATAAAATCTTTCTATAAATATTGCCTGATAGAACATATCAGTAAAAATGATCCCACTACTCTTCTTGAGGCACCAAAACTTAAAAGAACATTACCTGATACATTAAGTTTCGATGAGATCGAGGACATGATCGCACAAATAGATCTCAGCAAGCCCGAAGGTGGACGAAATAAGGCAATACTTGAAACACTTTATAGTTGCGGATTGCGTGTAAGTGAGTTAGTGAATCTTAAAATATCACAATTGTATTTTGATGTTGGCTTTATAAGAGTGATCGGCAAAGGCGATAAGGAAAGATTAGTGCCTGTTGGAAGTAGCGCAGTAAAATATGTGAACATCTACCTCAAAAATATTCGTGTGCATATCCCTGTAAAGTACGGCAATGAAGACATTGTGTTTCTCAATCGTCGAGGGAGTAAGCTTACAAGAGTGATGATCTTTCTAATTATAAAAGAGCTGGCAAGAAAAGCAGGAATAAAAAAAACAATTTCGCCGCATACTTTTCGTCACAGCTTTGCTACGCATTTGGTGGAAGGTGGCGCCAATCTTCGTGCCGTGCAGGAAATGCTCGGGCATGAGAATATTACAACCACACAGATCTATACACATCTCGATCGTGAATTCCTGAGAAAGACCTTAGAACAATTTCATCCTGCGTTTAAATGATTTTTATTTTATGTAGCTAACTCCAGTAATTCTTTTCATCTTCTGTTGCGTCGCACTCTTGTACTTCAAAAATTCTATTCAGCTTAAATCTCTTTTTCTCATTCACTCTTTTATTCTCTTAGCTAAAAAAATAACCCCCGACGCGGCAGGGGTTTTTGTGTTATGGCTAAGAAAAAAGAGTACGGAGTGGTGAGTAATTGCGATCTGAAATTAAAAAAGGAAAAACTTATTTGCAACCCTTACAAATATTTCCCAAGTAGAATTACTGACTATTCTATGATAATTTTCTCAGTATGTTTTTTACCTGACTTTTTATTTGTCATTCGAAGAAAATAGGCACCTGTTGTGGTCATTGGCATACTAAATGAACTAAATTTATTTTCAGTTTCAAATATTACAGTTGTAGAATGAATTATTTGACCGTTTTGATTTATCAGATCAGCCTGGTATTCCCCTGCTTCTGATTTATTCAACTCAAGTTTCACCAAACTTCCAGCAGAAACAGGATTAGGATAAACCTTAAAGAACTTATAAGTACTGTCCTTAAAAATTCTTTGGAACAACTTCATCGGCTCTTTTTTCTTCCTTTGAATTCTCTCAATCATCACTACTCCGCCCAAAGTACCCGTCAGCATTGTATTCAACTGAACATTACACCGAATTTCATTTTTATTTGAATCAATTGTAATTTCTTTAGTTTCAAAACCAACACTGGAAAAAACAAGTGTTGCAGGTGATCTATCTGAAAAAAGACCAATATTGAAATTTCCATTCGCATCTGCCACAACACCAGACCTGGTTCCTTTTATTACAACGGTAACATTAGAAATTGCTTCGCCTTTTTCATCTACCAATTTCCCTGTTACTTTTTTGGGTTTATTTATTTCTGGTTGATTATTGCAACTTTCATTTATGTTTTTTCGAGTCTTATTTGAATCAACTAAAACAGTAGTATCCCCCATGACTCTTAGTTTCCCTTGTGCTTTTGCTTTGGAAGTAAAAAGAAAGGCGGGAATAATAAGCTGCAAAAAATATTTCATCCATGGAATCCTTTTCCGTGGAATTTCAAAGTCTCTTTCTAATTGTTCATTATAAAGTCTTCCACAAACAGAACCGGTGGATGGCTTCTTAAAAAAAGCAATTAGCTGCATATCACTCATGCTCGTAAAATCAACAACAGTTTTTTGACAGGAATCACAGAAGCGTCCTTTATCACCCGGAGTCATTTTATTCCAATCCTCATGGCAGTGCTCGGGGATTTGCAGTTGAAATTTTCTTGACATAAGCAGAAGTTTTATTGAATGATGATTTTCTCGGTATATTTTTTCCCTAACTTCTTATTTGTCAGTCGTAAAAGATAAGTACCAGGAGTAACATTTGGGATTTGAAAAGCAAAAACATTTGTTTCGTTTTCAATTCTGACAAATGAAGATTTAATAAACTGTCCTTGTAAATTATACAGATCGATAACATACTCCCCTATTGAAGCTTTTCTCCATTCAATTTTTATTTCGCTTCCGGCTATGACTGGAATTGGAAAAATCCTGAATTGATCGGAGTCCGGCTCTTTTTTGGATATCAGGTCATATGATTGCACAGTTTTTAAATTGTAGCACATTGCTGTAATCGGCGCCTGATTCTTTACCAGAGATAAAGTTTTAGATTCCTTTAGAAGTAATACCGTATAGTTTTTATCAACAATTTTTGAATTTATCAGACAACGATAAGGCTTATAACCAACATATGTTGCTGTTAATTCATATTCTTTCCCATAAACAATTTTGTTTGTTATAATTTTTCCCGATGAGTCAGTAACCAGGTGAGTTGTATCCTTTCTTTCTCCAAGTGAGATTAAACCGACATTTGCGTTAGCCAGCATTTCACCCGTTAGCATATCTTTTACTGTTAATGTTCTATCATTCGCACCTTTTGTTGTAATAAGAATTACTCCCGACACAGCTCTACATCCATATAAAGCAGTCGCCTTCTGACCTTTTAAGATCCAGATACTTTCAATATTATCAGGATCAATATTTTTAAAATCCAATTTTTCTGCAATTATCCCATCAATAATGAGAAGAGGATCGGGACTCAAATTTGAAGACAAGCATCTTATTCTTAAAACAACTGGTTCAGTATTAGAAGCTGTTGAAGGAAGTTGTCTACTTTGAATTTTTAATCCATGGATCTTAAGATCACTTGAATCCTGGGTATAAGCAGTTGAGAATAATAAAACCAGGCAAAAGAATAGCATAGAAATTTGTCTCATAGTTTTGATTTGGGTTTCAATAAGGAGCCCTGTAGACACAAGGCTCCGTCAATTAACTGGATTTTTCCACGTACCAACTAGTTTATAGCTTAATGATGCTTTACTTTCACAATTACATAAATAGGGACAACCATTTTTCTTACTAATTTTAAGGATTGGCTTTTATAAAAAATATATCATCCACAAACCAAAGCGATACTGAGTTGGTATTAGCCTATCGGCAATCTGGCGACCTGAAAGTTTTGGGGCATCTATACCAGCGATATATGGAGCTTGTGTATGGTGTGTGTCTGAAATACCTGAAAGAACCTGAACTGGCACAGGACGCCGTAATGCAGATATTCGAAGAACTGGTATCAAAATTGAAAAAACATGAAGTAGAGAACTTTCGGGGCTGGCTGCACCAGGTGGCGAAAAATTATTGCCTGATGCAACTCAGAACACCAAAGAATTTAAAAACAGTCGCATTGCCTCCATTACTTATGCAAAATGAAGAAGATGTGCATCTGAATGGCGTGATGGAAAAGGAGGAGAATTTCCAAAAACTGGAAAAATGTATTGCCTCTCTTCCCGATGAACAAAGAACGATGATAAAACTATTTTATCTTGACGGAAAATGTTATAACGAGATCGTGGAAATAACCGGGCTGGAATGGAATCATGTACGCAGCTCCATTCAAAATGGCAGGCGAAATTTGAAACTTTGCATGGAGAAGAAGTCAGAAGTCAGTAGACAGTAATAAGTATGGAATTTGAAATTTATTATTTGAAATTTTATTAATAGTGTCTGAAGAAAAAAATATAATAAACTATACAGCAGCTGATATTGAAAAATATTGGAATGGAAAACTTAGTCCCGCTGAAATGCACGCAATGGAAAAAGCTGCAATGGACGATCCTTTTCTTGCCGATGCAATGGAAGGTTACAAGAATGAAAGTTTAGCTGATTCAGAATTGGATTCATTAAAAGAAAGACTTGATAAAAGAATTGGCGCCGTTGTACCGATCTTAAATTTAAAACGTAAGCGATTTACATGGGTAAGAGCCGCCGCTGCGATCATTATAATCGTTGGATTCGGTTTGTTGGTTCAGCAATTAGTTTTCAATGATAAAAACAAGAATGCAATGGCCATATTAGAAAAGGATGATAAAAGACCTGAGAGTACTACGACGAAAGACCAGGTAAAACCAGACTCTATAATTAAAGAGGTACCGGCGCAATCGGGTTCAGTGGCAAACAAATCCGAACAAAAAGTTTCTGTCTCTCCAAACGCAGGCAGTCATGTTTCTTCAAATCCCGACAAGATCAAGGAAGCTAACAGATCAGATGATGAGTATAAAAAAAGAGAAACTGAAAAAGTAGCAGAGATCAATGCACAAGCAATTGCAAGTGCGGAAAAAAAAGATGAATCAATAAAAGCCGAGGCTAATGTAATATACTCAAATGACACTTCTAAAAGTTCAAATAAAAAAGTACTCAATTCACCTGTATCTATGGAAAGAGCAAAAGCCAGCCGGGCATATTATGAAAACGATAAAAAAAATGAGGTCGCATTAAACAATAAATATAACTACCGGGTAGTGGATGCACAAAATAATCCCGTGCCTTTTGCCAATGTGACGAACACAAGGGATAATGTAGGCACCTATACTGATATCAGGGGGAATTTCAATCTTGTTTCAAGTGACAGCATTCTACATGTCCAGATAAGATCTCTTGGATATGATGCTGCCAATTATAAACTCGTTCCATCAAATACTCAACCCGGTGACCTGCTTTTAAAAGAAGGTGAAATGAAAGAAACAATTTCACAAAATAGAAAAGTAGTAAGCAGTCTTTCAAGAAAGGATAGTGCAGAAATTGAAGAACCAGAAGTAGGTTGGGGTTACTATAATACGTATGTAGCCAATAATATTAAAATCCCTGAAAATGTCCGTTCTAAAAATTCCCGCAGTGATGTTGAACTTAGTTTTGATGTTGACAAAACTGGTGCTCCTATAAATATTAAAGTAACCAAATCATCACAATGCAAAGAATGTGATGAGGAAGCGATCCGGCTTTTAAAAGAAGGTCCGAGATGGAAGCGAAAAGGGAAAAAATCAAAAGCCACCGTTTCCATAGCAGTCGATCAGAAATAAGATGATAACTAAGTAGGTGAAAGATGTTAGTTATTTTATAAACCGGGCTTAATAACTATCATCTAAAAAATTATCCTCTATCATCTATTCCCTACCTTTGTCGTCCAAAACAAATTGTCATCATGAAAAAACTATTTGCCTTAGCTGTTGCATCATTTATAATTTTTTCGACTGACGCACAGCAGTTAACCACACCACAAACAAGCCCGACAACTGAAATCAAGCAAAATTTTGCTTTATCAAGCATTGAACTTTCTTTTTCACGTCCCGGAGTAAAAGGTCGTAAAATTTTTGGCGACCTTGTTCCATACGGAAAAGTTTGGAGAACCGGTGCTAATGGCGCAACGACCATTACTTTCGGTGAAGATGTAACGATCGGCGGTAAAAAAGTTGCTGCAGGAAAATATGGTTTGCTTTCTATTCCTGGTCAAACTGAATGGACATTTATCATCACAAAACAACTGGATGTAACAAGTCCTGCTGCTTATAAACAAGACCAGGATGTTGTAAGAGTAACATCTAAACCGGAAACTCTTCCTTTTTCTATTGAAACAATGATGATCAATATTGACAACATCAAAAGCAATAGCTGTAATATCGGCCTGGTTTGGGACAATGTTTTCGCAGGCTTTGATGTAACATCTGATGTTGAAAGTAAAGTAATGGAACAGATCAAAAGCACAATGGAAAATGATAACAGGCCTTATTTTGCAGCGGCACAATATTATATTGATAATGGCAAAGACCTCAACAAAGCTGTAGAATGGTTAGATAAAGCTTATGCACAAAACCCCGAGGCGTTCTGGGTACTATATCAAAAAGCCCGTGCTCAAAAAATGCTTGGCAAAAAATCAGATGCTATTGCTACTTCGAATAAATCGATCGAGATCGCTAAAAAAGCAAAGAACGATGACTATGTTGCCTTGAATGAGAAGTTGCAAAAAGAAATGAAGTAATATCTTTTCAGAAAATATTTTAAGTCCCGCTTATAGCGGGATTTTTCTTTTGTTCATGATCGGCTGCAAAAGAAGCGCAAAAAGAACCACGCCGAATGCGCCAATAGGATTTAGCCAAAGAAATCCAAGACCGATGAGTTTCATTTTAGCAGGAATATAAATAGCAAAGATCAAAAGCTGTGTCAATACTGTTGCATAAAAAACAGCCGAACCATTGGTGATCCTTTTTAAAAATAATGCTACAAGGAAAACTCCTAGAATTGGTCCATAAAAAATGGAACCGAGTTCATTTACTGTTTCAATAAGACTGTTTCCCAGGTTATATGAATACATAGCAACGATCACACAAAAAATACCCCACAAAAGTGTGTATCGTTTTGACATTTTGTATTCATCTTCTCCAGTAACTTCTTTTTTAGAAAATCGCCGGTGAAAATCTACCATCGTACTTGACGCAAGAGAATTAATAGCTGCTGCTATACTCCCCCATGATGCCAAAAAAATTATGGCGATCAATAAACCCACCATTCCTGTGGGCAGGTTATCAACCACAAACCGAAGAAAAATATAATTAGTGTCACTTGTATCACCTTCAATCTTTTCGTCTTGCATCCATGTCTTTACTTTTTTACGAATGCTATCTGATTGCTGTTGCAGCTGGTTTAACTCAACTGCTTTATTATTTTTTTCTTCTTTTGTTTCTGCATGCGAAAAAAGAACAACAGTAGATTTTTTTTGTTCTGACAGATCATCGTAAGTTTTTTGTGCAACAGACAATGAATCTTTGTGTGAAGTGTTTTCTAATTTATTTAATTGTGCCTGGTTAAAAAATAAAGGCGCATTATTGAATTGATAAAATGTAAAAACCAATGCGCCGATCAATAGAATGGCAAACTGCATCGGCACTTTTACAAGACCATTCATCAACAAACCCATTCGGCTTTCGGTAAGGGATTTTGCAGTAAGATATCGACCCACCTGGCTCTGGTCAGTTCCAAAATAGGATAAGGCAAGAAAGAATCCCCCTATAACCCCACTCCATATATTATACTTATCGCCCCAGTCAAATCCATTTCCTTTTTCAAAACCAGTTGTAATAACATTCAGCCTACCGAGTTTGCCACTCACTTGCAAAGAATCAATAAAGCCAACACCTTCCGGCAACATATGTACAACCATATAAGCAGCTAAAAACATTCCGACAAAAATGATGATGAGTTGCAATTGCTGTGTGTAAGCAACCGCTTTTGCGCCACCACTAAGTGTATAAATTATTAGCAAGCCGCCCATGAATAAATTTGTCCAATAAATATTCCAACCTAATAATGATGAAAGAATGATCGATGGTGCAAATACACTGATGCCTGTTGATACGCCTCTTTGCAATAAGAATAAAAATGAAGTAAGTGTTCTGGTTTTTCCATCAAATCTGTTTTCAAGAAATTCGTACGCAGTATAAACTTTCAGTTTGCTGAAAATTGGAACAAAGAAAATACAGATGACTACCATTGCTATTGGTAATCCAAAATAATATTGAACAAACCTCATTCCATCTGTATATGCCTGGCCGGGAGCAGAGAGAAAAGTGATCGCACTTGCCTGGGTGCCCATAATGCTCAGCAATACTAATCCCCAGGGTAAACTTCTGTTAGCAAGTATATAACCATCAAGATTGTGGGTAGTACGGCTTTTGTATAACCCATAAGCAATTATTCCGATCAATGTAGCGGCAAGTATAATCCAATCAAGTTGGCTCATGAAAAGGCTTTGGTAAAAAGACTAAACAAGACAATAATCAGCACAAGAAAAACAAGAACAAAAACATACCAATGATTCCATGATCTGAATAAAGGTATTTTGTCGTTGCCTTCCTGCATGCTTTGCTATTTAAAAAATTATTTTTTTCTGATTAATCCTGAAAGTAAAAGCCCCAAAGCAAGACCGATCAATAATCCAATAGTCACTCTTTTAATTATAAATCCAAGAACCAGCCCGATCACGATAGTCAATACCACAGCCATTGTTCTTCTTGTGTCATCACCCTGTTTACTCATTAAAATGCTTTTTTCCTGTTTAGTGCAATAAGGTTTGCAAATAACCGATATGCACCGGGTACGCCAGCAGGCAATTCTCTAAAAAATACAAGTCCTGTATATGTAAAATATCCGCGACCATATTTTGCGATCAATAAACTTCCATCATCTGTTTTTTCCCCGGGATCATTCATTGCAAGTATTTTTTCAAACTTGCCCGCAGAATCAACTGCATCATAAATACTTCTTTCCTGTATCCATCCTTTAAAGTCATCCTGGTTTATTTTATTGGGGAAATTCAATGCAGGGTGCTCAGGTTTCAAAAAAGTTACTGTTGCATTTTCATCTGTCACACGATTTCTTGTTATTGTAAAATCATAAGGACCCATTTTTGATCTCACGTTACTTATGAAGTTGCTGGTGTTATATTGCACAATAAGATTTCCCCCATTCTCAACATACTTCATAAGTTTATCATAGTAATTACCAAGCCAGTCAAGTGTATTATAAGCTCTTACTCCAACAATGATAGCATCAAACTTATCTAAAGGATTTTTTGCGATCTCTTTTTGATTTAAACGATTTACTTCAAAACCCATTTGCTCTAGTGCTTCAGGCACTTTATCTCCTGCACCAACAATATAACCGATCTTTTTTCCATAGGTTTCAACATTCACAACTTTCAGGGAAACATCTGCATCATGAAAATAATTAATAGCCGGAATGTGATCGTGTTTTATTTCATGTTTATCACTTTTGATCAAATTATTGCCCAATGTATCCGTGATCCCAAATAAAATATTCGAAGATTTTTTTATTTCATTACCATTATAGTCAAAGCTCAACGATTGACCTTTTGAATTAACACTAACTTTCTGTGATGAAAAAGAAAAATTAGTCAACGGTTTCATATCGCTTTCCGAATAAGCAACCATCTTACCAGTGAAATTTCTTTTTAATCCTTTTATTGCAAGAGTACCATTTGTTTTATCATTCCCGTTCATGATGATCTTTAGATCTTCAGAAGGGGTAATAAGCACGGGAGGAACAACCACCAGGGGCCAATACAATTCTCCTCTTACCGGATCAGTGAATTTATATTTAACTGCTCTTGAAAAATTAAAGTCTTCTCCTTCAATATTTATTTTTACGGAAAGAATATAGCTCGGCTGTATGTCAGGAATACCAATTTTTGTTTGATCATTCACATTAAAATACCCGGGTTCCATTTTAGTTTCCAGCCAATAAGGTTGAGTGATCGGTTTTGAAGAAGGAACAAAAACTGTTTTAGCAAAATTTATATTCCGGTTTTTTGCTAACGGCTGACCCATTAAAGAATCAAAACCATCAACAACAAACCCTTTGATAGTTGCGTTTACCCCTAACCTGTTATTAAATTGAAAATTGAAACGAATAGAATCCGTTTGCACTGCAAATTGTTCTGTTGTAAAAACATCTATCCACAAACCACTGCATTGCTCGATCAATTGTTTTGTTTCATCCAATTTTTTATTTCTCCAATAGCCAGCTGGCATTGCATTAAGAGCTTTATATAATTGAACCAATACTTTCACCGAGTTTTCGGGATGTAAAAAATCAAATGATGCAGAAATATCGTTAACCATTTTTTCTATTGCCTCACCTCCATTTACTTTTTTCCAGCTTATATCAACTCCCTCCATCAGATCATTTTTAGGTTGGTCGCCTTTTGTTGCCGTAAAAAATTGTAATGACTCTCCCCTTCCCGCAGGAACACCAAACCCCTGGCTCTTATGCTGGCTGCGACCTTCTGCTGCGATCTCGCCATAACTTTTTCCAAGTAATGGATTATAACCACCTACATCCAGTTTATATTGACTGTCGCTTTGTGTATTAGTGCCACCAAAATTGAACGTGTTCCAAAGAACTCTTTTCACCTGCCATGGCTGAACATATTTTAATTGATCAACAAAACGGGTTGGATCGGCAGCAGCAGTGAATGCTTCATTTGCAAGAATAGCTGAAGCAGTATGATGACCATGTCCGCCTTCACCGGTTGTTGGGAATCTTGTGATAATTATATCTGGTTGAAATTTTCTTATCACCCATACCACATCACTTAATATTTTTTCCTTATCCCATTTTGTAAAAGTCTCTTCCGGGTTTTTTGAAAAACCAAAATCAAATGCACGGGTAAAAAATTGTTCCCCGCCATCAATTCTTCTTGCAGCAAGTAGTTCTTGCGTTCTTATCAGGCCAAGATCGATACCTTGTTCATCACCGATCAGGTTTTGTCCACCATCACCCCTTGTCATTGACAAATAACCGGTGCGGTATAATCTATCTTTCGAGAGATAAGCGATCAAACCTGTGTTTTCATCGTCAGGGTGGGCCGCTACATACAAAACCGAACCAAGCACATTCAATTTTTTAATGGCAAGATAAATATCAGCAGATGTCCATGTTTGTGGTGATTGAGCAAAAAGACCAATAGATAAAATAGCACTAAAAATGAGACTGTAAATTTTCTTCATCCGGCAAATTTATTTAGCGAATATAAGTCTTGCTTTACAAAGTGGCTTAGCCAATAGTATAAAAAATCCCGCCAATGGCGGGATTAGATTTTTATTAACTTGGTTTAGTTGGCTAATTCACATTAAACCTTATTTATTTAAATTTCTTATTGACCAACCATAAACACTGCATTACAAAACATCAGTTTTCCATTTTCCCAAAAATTACGGAACATAAGATTATCGCTGAGATAAACGATCTCACCTGCTCCCATGTCTTGTACACCAAAAACTAATTCGTCGTTTAATTTGTTTTTAACAGCAGAGCCAACAAAACCGGAAACCACGCTGTCTTTTTTTAATACACCTACATTCCATCCGCCTTCTTTGAAAAATTCGTAAACAGCATCGTCTTGTTTTAGTGTGTAATAAAAATTTGGATAACCAAATGCAAGCGGATGTGTATTATCAAGCTGCACTTTAAATATAGAACCCGGAATATTTGATCTGATAGATTCTCTTTCTCTTCCCTCATACACTTGCAATACAGCATATGGGTCTTTTTTATCGCCACCGTCATCGGATTTTTTTGATTTGATGGCCCAATCAGTTTTTGCTAATTGACCAACAGCGCCTTCAAGTGCAACCAATCTTCCGCCTTTATTTATCCAATCCTTTAACTGATCGGCAGAATTTTTTTCATTCAAAAAACGATAATTACCAGAAGGCATAATGATCACATCATAATCACCCCAGCTAATTCTTCCGAAATCATTTGCATTGATCAATGTAACGGGGTAGTCGATCGATTGCTCAAAGAAATTCCAAATTTCACCAGCTGAGTTTGAACCAACACCCTCACCTGTTAATAATGCAATACGGGGAGCTTTCATAAAATGAACCTTCCCGCTACCCAAATCAAATCCTTTATCAACAAATCCTGTTGTGATCGTATTTGCTTTTATATTATTTGCATTGCATATTTGGTTAATAATGGATGCAAGTGTGCCGCCAAATTTTTCATTTCCTTTTTTTATAATGATCAGCGAACCACGATCAAATTGTTGCCCGTTAGTTTCAAAAGGAGTTTCCGAGAAACGAACTTTCACTCCTTGCTTCATCAAAGTGGTCAAAGCCTTTACACTTTGCAGTCCTTTCCAACCAATAACATAACCATAAGCATCACTTACATTATTTATAACTGCTGCCGGGATTGTTCCCGCAGATGATTGAAGCTTATTTTTAGAAGCAAAAGTATTCAGGCCATACACATAAGGTAAAGCCCATGCGGTAATATCATATGTATTTGAATCAACCAATTTAGTTTTTGGCTCAAACAACACTTTTATCATTGCCGACCTTGGTTGTTGAGAATGAACCATAAGATCACCGGCCTCTATGGTGAACGCTTCGTCTTTGCCTGAAAAATAACCGTAGCCGTTAGCTTTTGAATTTCCTCCGGCAAATTCATATTGAATTCCATTTTTATCAAGCAGTGTTGTTAATGCATTTACTCTTTCTCTATCAGCTCCGGCGTTTTTTATAAGATAAGTTTTATACTCACCAGCACCATTACTGACCGCTTCATTAAAAAATCTTCTGAACTCTTTTACTAACCTCGCAGCATTCAGCGATGAAACCTCTATTGTACTTAGCCCGGTTGTATAATGATGAGTGGCACGATCTAATAATGTCAACGTATCTCCTTCATCAGTTAATACACCCAAGCCACCGGCAGGCCCGCCTCCTTGCTCATAAGTCATTCCTATTGCGCCGTTATAAAGTGGATAAGTGTCACCATAACTTGGATAAAAAAGATCAAACACTTCTTTGGTAAAATATAGCCACCCATTCGCATCAAAATATTTTGCATGACTTTTACCGATCATTAACTGGAAATCTTTTTGCCATTGGGTGATCACTTCATGGAACGGTTGTGCAGCCGGGGCAAAATAATAAGGGTTGTTTATTCCCTGCTCGTGAAAATCAACATGCACGTAAGGCATCCATTGATTATACATTTTCATTCTTTGCTGGCTTTCTATTTGTGTTTGCCATGCCCAGTCCCTGTTAAGATCAAAATTATAATGATTGGTTCTGCCACCGGGCCATGGCTCACGATGTTCTCTTGCATTTAATGATGGGTTCATATTCTTGCCGACAACTGAATTGAACCAATTCACATACCTGTCCCTGCCATCAGGATTAATACATGGATCAATAATAACAACTGTATTTTTTAACCATTGCTTAGTTTTTGTGTTGGAAGGATCAACCAATGCCCATATTGTCATCATAGCAGCTTCCGATGAAGATGTTTCGTTTCCGTGTACATTATAGCTTAGCCAAACGATCGCCGGAGATCCTTCTTCTATAGGTGCTGCTTTGTCTTTGGCAATATTGGCAAGACGAAGGTTATTCAATCTTATTTGTTCAAGGTGACTTATGTTTTCAGGAGAAGAAATGAAAGTTAACAATAACGTTCTTCCTTCGTTGGTTTGACCATACTGTTCCAACTTCACATTTGCAGAAGCATTTGCAGCAACATGCTGAAAATAGCTGACAATTTTCCAATGAGGTGTATAACGGGTACCGACTTTGTAACCTAAAAATTCATCAGGAGACTTTAATTGAGCATTTGTAGAAATAAAAAATAACGTAGCAATTGCAAGCAGGATTTTCTTATGCATTAGGTATAATTTGAGGGGGCAATTTATGAAAGAGAAAGGAAATACATTTGAGTGACTGAAAGTTTTGAAAAAGTTTACATAATGCAAACAGACTTGAAGATCCTCCTGATCAGCGGATCAATGTAATTGTTCCTTTTCGAAAGATCTTTGTATTGTTTGGTCCTATAATGTCTACCTGGTAAACATATATGCCCGTTGGTTGTGGAAGCTTCTTGTATGTTCCATCCCAGCTACCAGAATTATCAGTTGCTCTATAAACTATTTCACCCCAACGATTGAAAATTTCGAAATTGGTTATTTTATAGTTTGCAAAAGACATTATTTTAAACTGATCATTTAACCCGTCGTTATTAGGAGTGAAAGCATTGGGAATATAGAGGTCATTAAGAACATTTACTTTAACCTGGTCAGAATGTGTACCACAACCTAGTGCAGATACTGCATTAAGTGTATACACACTTGTTTGAGCCGGAAAAACCTGCGGGTTAAGAATATTTGTACTATTTATTGTTGTTGGTGGTGTCCAATTAAAATTGACTGATGTTCCGGTAAATGATCCATTGAGAATAGCTGTGTCTCCAAGCATTATAAATTTATCAGGTCCTGCATTTGCCAAAGGGTTTCTGTAAACATCAATTGTAACATAAGCAGAATCCTGGCAACCAGACTCGTTTGTCGTAACTACTTTATAAACTGTAGAATCATGCGGCGAAGCAACAGGGTTCGCAATCGCATCACTCGATAACCCTGTAGATGGAGTCCATTTATATTGAACAATATCAGTAGCTGTTGCTGAAAGTGTTTCACTTTGTCCTTCACATAGTGGAGTTGCAGGTTGTACACTAACAGAAGTTCCTGGAAAAACTTTAAGATAAAATGTATCATATAAAACACAGCCGTAGTAAAATGTTTCTTTTACCCTATACATTCCTGTATCGCTATACTGCACATTTGGTATCGTAGCTATCGCATTAGTTGAACTATAACCATTAGGCCCTGTCCATAATACCTGCAATGCGAAAGGATCAGAAGGAGGAAAATAAAAATCTTTACCTAGGCAACCGCGAACATTTTCAGGAGGCGTAGGAGTTGGTAAAGGATGAACTCCTGTCTGAATTGAATTGGATGTAATCCGGCAATTGATAGAATTAATATTACCGCTTTCTGCAATGCATATTCTGTATAATATAGTTCCTGTAGTTCTGTGTGGCACAAGATAGTTCAAGGTGGTTTCGCCAGGAATATCGACCCAGGTTCTTCCTGTATCAATACTGCTTTGCCATTGATATACAGGATTGACAAATCCTGGAGTATGGTTCCCATTCAACATCCAAACATCTGTATAGTCAGCACAAACTTCTACAGGGCCGGCACCACCATTAAGCGTTGCAGTTATTAAAGAAGGACTGCAAGGACTTAGAGTAACATCATCAATTGCAAAAGCAGAACCACAACCGAATGGCGGATTAATTGTAATTAAAACAATAATATCTGTTACACTTGCGGGAGTTGTTATTGAGAGACTATATTCTTTCCACAGCCTGTCATTTACGATCGGCAAATTCCCTGTACTGTCCTCTGCGAGTATAGTTCCTGAAATTGTTTTGAGTGTATACTTCACATTGGGCAATACAGCGCTTCCATCACAGGCAAAACTTGTCATTACAGGAGTTGCCCACATTCCAAAATGGTAAACAGTATTGCCACATAGATTCCTTGCAGTATCCGTATAGACAATACCAGGACTACTTTCCGCATTTACCAGCATATAATTTCCTTCTGAATCCCCAATTGTATGATCACCTACCATTTGCACCCATGATCTCGGTCCGCAACCAAAAAGAAATCCGCTAAGGGTATAGGTACCCTTTGAATTTGGGCAACCACCAACAAACTGATACGAGGTGCTGCTAGCCGGAAGCTTATACCCCTTCGTACCAAAAGTTTGATTTATTACAGGATCACCAAGGCTTGTGCAGGTTTGAGCACTTGCTTTAAATGTCAAAAGAGAAAAAGAAAAAATATTGATAACCCAAATGAAGAATTTAAAAAAAAATGAAATGAACAGGCTCTTGTTATAAAAACCAGTTTTAGTTTCGTAAGGCCGCAATCCTTTCATTATTTGGACTAATAATTGAGCTGTTGAATTTGAAAGCAGTCGGCAAAATCTTAGAGTAGGTTATTTTGCTTAATGCCCTAACAATTTTAACACACAAATTAAGAATAAATAGCGTGGCAATAAAATATTCCTGCTTATTGAAAATGTGTCTTTTTAATAACAGTCGTTCGACCTTTTATCTTGTCATTATTGCTGCACGTCCATCATCGGTACAGTAGGTGGTGCCTTCGCAACTTTTTCTTTATTATTTTTCAGATTGTGTAATTCAAAAACCAAAGATGTGTAATAATAACCACCATTAAAACCAAACTGTGTAGCAGCACGACTATACGCAAAACGACCTTCAGCGGTGTTTGCAAAATTCTTCAGCTTATCAGGATAAGTATCGCCGATATTATTTGCTCCAATAGTTATGTTGACAAGATTTGCAATTTTATAACTCATGCTTGCATCAGTTACTGTTTTAGAACTGAAGAATTCGTCTAATGCGGCATTTCCCGGATCTCTTGTCGCTACTTTTCCAAAGTCGGTACTACGAACATTGAATGTCCATTTAGCAACCTTATAAGTGAAGTTGATCGATATTTTATGTCTTGGTTGTGCTTCTTCAACACGTCCTTCTTCATCACGGGCAAATAAGCGGGCCTGCAAAGTAGGATCAGTGATCGTACTTACCCGGGCCTCACCCTGAACATTTGTTTTATTAAAATTCGCTGCGCCGGTTATTGCAAATTGTCCGTTGCCAAGCTTATCGGTAAAAGATATCACAGCATCTACACCTTGTGTTCTTGTATCGATCGCATTTGTAAAAAATATTACTGAACTCACATCATTAAGTTCAGGATATTGACTTAAGATCGCATCTACCGCTCCAGCTTCGGGAGCATTAAATCTTCTGAAAGAGGAACTCAATACGATCCTGTGATCAATATCGATGAGATATCCATCAACAGTAATGCTTAATTTATTATTTGCAAGCCTGCTTGTTAACCCTAGACTGTAATTGGTCGAAGTCTCTGCATCAAGACTTGGAATGCCAAATGCCTGGGCAACTGTGCTATTATTACGAAATGTTCCCTGTTGAAATGGTTGCAATCCAGAACTTGTTTGAATAAACACTGTGCTGATAGCACTGAAAAATCTTTGATGCATTGATGGTGCCCTGAAACCATTACTGAATGCGCCGCGAATCGCAAGCTTGTCAAACAACTGGTAACGAAAAGCGAATTTGCCAGCAAAGCTTGAACCATAATCAGAATAATGCTCATACCGACCAGCGCCATTTAAAAGAAGTTTGTCGTTAATATCTGTTTCTATATCAACATAACCTCCAAATACATTTCTTCTTTCATCAACAGCATTTGCTGGTTGAAACCCGGGGAACACCTGTGCGCCACCAACTTTTCCAGAAGAAGGATCATAGTTAAGATAAGAAGCTTCCTCTCCTTCCTCCATTGAATAATTATCGCTGCGAAATTCAGCTCCAGCAGCAAGATTGAATGATTTCAAACCCATGTTTACTCCAAGATCTCTTGAAACATTTAAATTAGTTGTGTACTGACTAAATAAAAGTTTACCAGCATAAAATTCCGTAGGCGCTGTTTCTTTTAATGCATATTGAGATGCATTATTAGAATTGCTCACATCAAAACGAAATGAATTGCCACCGAGGGCCTGGCTAATATCCCAACTCCAATTGCTGGCAAGCTTACCTTCAAAACCTGCTGTAAGATATTTATCCCTGATAATAGAGTTGATCTCGGGAAGAAAACCATCAGGATAAAGTTCAGCGATCACTTGCGTAGTTTGTTTTGGATAACGATAAAAACCGGCAGCTTTTCCATCCCTGTAATTATAACCGGCCGTTAAAAGAAATTGAAGATCCTTTTTAAATGGATAGCCCATATTTACCATAACACCATAATTACGCACTTCAGAGTTCCCGATATGCATATTATTTTTTCTGCTAAATCCACGTTGAGCAATTATTTGTTCATCAAGCGTTACATCATTTGTATAGACAGTACCTGTATAATCGCCAGAGCGATTTGTTGCATCACGATGACGAATGTCACCCGAAATATTAAAGTAGCCACCTTTCTTACCTAAGCTCATCCCTTTATTTATTCCCACTTGCTGAACAGCACCATCACCTTCATATTGTTTTCCAAAATGTGTATACAACGTTGTTCCGGTAACGTTTTTCTTTAAAACAACATTTATCACACCTGCAATGGCATCTGAACCATATTGAGATGCTGCGCCATCACGAAGTACTTCCACCCGATCAATTGCAGATGCAGGAATAGCGTTAAGATCCGTACCAACAGAACCACGACCAACAGTTCCATTTACATTCAGCAATGCGGTGTTATATCTTCTTTTTCCATTTACTAAAACAAGAGTTTGATCGGGACCAAGTCCACGAATAGTAGCAGGATCAATATGATCGGTACCATCAGCAACTGTTTGCCTGCTTGAATTATAAGATGGCGCAACAAAATTTATCATTTGAGTTGGCTCTATTTGCCCGGTAAGATTTAATTCGCGGTTTGTGATCACATCAACTGGTACGGGAGTTTGTGTTCTGGATCTTGAAATAGATGAACGTGAACCAACAACGATCACCCGGTTAAGATCGCCAGAATTTTGCATGTCAAAATTATTTTCAGATACCGATCCCGCACTCACAGACACTTGTTTGCGTTGCGTTACTACACCAACATAACTTACTATTAAAGTATAGTTTCCGGGAGAAACTTTTAATTCATAGTTCCCGCTGGCATCAGATACAGTTCCTCTCTTCGTACCATCTAATATAACGGAAGCCCCCGCCATTGGTAATCCATTTGCATCTCTTACTGAACCCCGCAATGAACCCGTTTGTGCAATTGCATTACATGTAATAAAAAAACAAATCACTAAAAACCCAACACTTTTAAGGACAAGCCTGAATTTGTTGACCATATACAGTATTTCTTAAGTTAAAATATGAAAGATAATTGGATAAAAAAGGGCTCAGGTAATTATTGCAGAGTATGAAATAAAGATAAAGATTTTAAGATAAAAAACCCGGAACTATTTACCTTGTGCAATGAAAGCTATCTATGATGAAAAAAATGTTTTTTCTATTTCTTCTGCCGGTGTTATTCGAATTTTCTTGTTCAACAACAAAAACTCCAACTGCACTAATTGACCAGTACAAATACGACACTCAGAAAAAGGTTGTTTGTGAAAATGGTGCCGTTGTTTCTGCGCATCCTCTTGCAAGTAAAGTTGGATTGGCCATTTTAAAAATGGGTGGCAATGCTGTTGATGCTGCTATTGCAACACAATTAGCACTTGCAGTTGTTTATCCCAACGCCGGGAATCTTGGCGGTGGCGGTTTTATGGTGGCAAGATTAAAAGACGGAAAACTTGTTGCGATCGATTACAGGGAAAAAGCTCCCGGCAATGCTCATCGTGATATGTATCTGAGCGCAACGGGTGAACCACAATTAGAGTTAAGCCAGAATGGTCATCTTTCATCAGGTGTTCCCGGTACTGTTGCCGGTTTATTTGAATCAAGCAAATATGCAACGCTTTCTTTTGATAAATTAATTCAACCCGCAATTGATCTTGCAGAAAAAGGTTTTATACTTTCTGATCGTGAAGCAAAAGCTTTTAACTCATTAAAAGATGAGTTTGAAAAATACAATACACAAACACCTGTTTTCGTAAAAAATATTTCATG
>DATHDP010000128.1:0-11929 GCA_035318985.1 Chitinophagaceae bacterium | reverse complement strand
AAAAATGAGTGGCATTATAAGAGTGGCAACCAAAAACGATGCGGCTGGCATGCTGGAGATATATGCTCCTTTTATTCTTAATTCTGGTATTACACAGGAAACAGAAGTTCCATCAGTTGGAGATTTTCAACAAAGAATTATTTCAAACCTGGAAGAAAGACCATGGCTTGTTTGTGAAATAAATAATGAGATCGCAGGCTATGCTTATGCAGGAAAACATCGTGACCGCAAAGGATATCAATGGTGCACCGAACCATCAGTTTATATTTCAGAAAAATATTTTGGGTTCGGAATTGCAAATGCACTGTACAACGCATTGTTCAATATTTTAAAACTCCAGGGGTATATGAATGCTTATGCCGTTATTACTTTGCCCAATGACAGGAGTATTGCTTTTCATAAAAAATTCGGATTCGATTTTCTCACCACTTATAAAAAGATCGGTTATAAGCTTGGGCAATGGCATGATGTGGGTTGGATGCAGTACGAAGTAAACCCTCACAAAGAAGATCCAGTTGATCCCATAAGGTTTCCGCAAATTGATAAAGCTGTCGTTGACTCTATTCTTAAAAAGTCTTCGTTATTATTAAGGAAATAGATAAGCTACAATGTGGAGGCTTATCGTATCCCGGGGTCTGCCATTAGCATTCTTATATTTGTATATGTCTTCGGGTAAGAACCCGGGCGGACTGAAACAATTTCACAATGACAGTTTGGGACGATTTAATGGCACAAGAGAGTGGCATAAAGGCAAAATTATCTCTTCGATAGTTGCTGTTTTAGTGTTCATTGTTTTTATTTTTTACAATAACAGACGCTTAAAGGAAAACGCTGAAGATAGAAGGGCAAATCTTACATATACAATTGGAGTGACTGGAAATACACATCACAACTTTAAGAGCTCTAAGCCAACTGTTGAATATTCTTATAAAGTAGGCGGCGTTAAATATTCAGGACTTGAGCATATTGATTCTAAGTTTGAAAAGACAGTGGTGGCAAATGGAGGGAGATATTATGTAGAATTCTCGTCCAAAAATCCAAGCAACAGTAAACTGCTATTAGGCTATCCTGTTCCAGATACTATCTTAAATGGAGCAGAACATGGTTGGATTTATATGCCAGGTTACAGCGATCGAAGATAAACTACGCCTAACAATGTCCGCCATTGGCATTCTTATATTTCTGTCCGCCCCGGGTCTTGCCCACAGGAAAAATACAACAATAAATAATGATGAGGGCAGACCCCGGGATTCAATAAATAGACATTTATTTTTCCTAACTTTAAGGAGCATGTTATGAAAAATTGTCTTCTTATACTGCTCCCGGCAATTTTGCTTTTCAGTTGCCACACGATGAAAAAATTAAACGACGGTATTTATATTCAACAACGCACTTCGGTAAATAAAGACTATCCACAACTTGATTCGATTTTAATTGTTGCTAATGGAAATTCATCTACGAAAAGAATTATGGAAGATGTGATGCCCATCTTTACAGCCGATCTGAAAAAAAGAGGTGTCAACTCGACCGCTGTTTTTGTTTCTTATACCGATAAAAGAATAAATGAATCAGAATTCAATAACATGAATTATACCTATACACTTTGGATATATGAACAGGATAGAGCATTGCAAAAATTGGATGGCTATGATTACCTGGTTCCCCTTGCCATGAAACTAACTGATAACCGAACCTCTGATAATGTCTGGATAGCTACTTCTATTTTTAATGATATTGTGAAAAAGAAATTTTATAAAGAAAAATATGCAGGAACATTGATGCTTATTTTCCGGGCAAACGGCATAATAAAATAAACTTCTCTAACTATCTCGTTTTTGCAAGCAAACGTAATGCGGTAAAAGTTGTAATCGTAAGTGTGGTATAAAAGAATACCCTGATCACTTGTTTATCATGCATATAGATCATAAGCATTGTAGAACATATCATCATCAATCCGACAATAAAAACAAAAGCAAGACGATTGATGTTCATCCGGAATGCTTTGTTAGTAAAACTGTCTTCGCTGAAATTAATCTCATGCCGCATTACACCGTCTTTCAATTTGCCAACAACTTCCCTTATATCTTTAGGTAATTTACTTACCAGGTACAAATAATCTTCTGCCGAATCCGTCACTAATTTCACTACCGCATCCCAACTGAATTGCTCTTTTATTTTTTCAGTAGCATAAGGTCTGATCATTCCCGCAATAGAAACATTTGCCTCCAGGTGCTCGGCAAATTTTTGAATAGTGGCCAGCGATTTTATCAATGTAAAAAGATTGGAAGGAACTGCTAATCCATATCGCCCAATAACCTTGAAAGCTTCCGACATGATTGCGGAAATATCCACCTGCTCATAACTCATATAACTGTATTTCTTGATAATTTCTCCAAGCCGGAATTCAAGATCTTCCATTTCTTTGAAATAAGTTATTTCCGATAAACTCAAAAGTGATTTAGCAATTCTATGAGGATCGTTTTTTGAAAAGCCAAGCATGAAATTTATCAGTGCCTGTATTTGCCTTGGTTTTAAACTCGCCGCCATTCCATGATCTAATAAAACGATCTGGTTATCGCCGCGGATAAAAAGATTTCCGGGATGCGGGTCGGCATGGAAAAACCCATGACGAAGGATCATCTTTAATATTATATGGGTTCCGTTCACAGCAATTGTCTGTGGATCGAAACCGGCTGCTCTTAATCCATCAATATCATCGGGACGGAGACCTTCAATATATTCCATTACCAAAAGCCGCTGGCGGGAGTGTTGTATAAAAACTTTTGGGATATAGCAGGTGGGATCGTCTTTGAACATATCCGTAAACCGAAGCATGTTTGATGCTTCATTGTTGAAGTCAAGTTCCTTCATCAGGTTCTCGCCAAAGTCTTCAACAAAACCAATTACATTAAAGCTTGTAAGCCCGGGATAAGTTTTTACAACTTGCTTTGCTAGTACTTTCATTAATATAAGATCGATCTCGATCTTATGTTTGATATTGGGCCGTTGAATTTTTATTGCCACTCTTTCGCCAGTTCTTAAAACCCCTGAATAAACTTGTGCGATCGAGGCAGAGGCGATATGTTTTTTTTCAAGAGTGAGAAAAATTTCTTCAATAGGATGGCCTAATTCCATTTCAATAAGGCTGATGGATTCGGCGTCATCCATCGGCCTAGCATTTGATTGTAATTTTTTTAACTCTTCACGCAAATGATCAGAGGCAAGATCGGGTCTGTCTGCAACGATCTGTCCAAATTTTACAAATGTGGGACCTAACTCTTCGATCGTTTGGCGAAGTTGTTCAGCCCTGGTGGTTAATCTTTTTCCTTTTGGATCAAAGATGCGGCGCATCCATGTGTTGTACATCCAGTTTTTAACTATATGTTTCAGTATAATGAAAAAAATAGCTATCAGCCTGAAAACATTTCTAAAAAATCTTGCGATCTGGAAGATCCACATGGGGGTGTAGTTTATTCTTTAAAGATAAGGGTCTTATCCTTTTAACCAATCTTCCAGAATTTGTTTTTGTAAAGGACTTGGGTTACCGACAGGCGTTATTTTAAAACCCTTCTCCATCTTAGTACCCAAAATGACATCTATGTCTTTTGTTTTATTATTAATAAATAATGTCAAACGTATTTTGTCGCCAGGGTTTGCCGAATTAATTATTTTATTAAAAAGACTGGCAGCTGATCTTTCACCATTAATTTTTGCCAGTTGTTGTCCTCTTCTTATACCTGCATTCCATCCGGGTGATCCGTAATCTACATTTGCTATAAACACACTGTCTTCTCTTTCTCTCAACATAAAACCTGCATAGGCGCCGGGTAAAACCTGCGTGGTGGTATCGATATTTAAACCTGCATAATTAAAATACATTGGATAGTCAAGTTCTTTAGTTGTTGTAACGTATTCAAATTCCCTGGTAAGCGAACTGCCCGCAACAGTTTCAAAAGCATTTCTTAATTCTTCTTCAGTAAATCCTCTTTTCTTTTCCTGGTAATATTTTTTATACAGGAAGCGCATAACATCGTCCAGCGACTTTTTATTTTTGGTGAGCTGACGTATTTTAAAATCAAAAAGCAAACCGACCACCGGGCCTTTATCATAATAAGAGATCGTTTTATTTACTTCATCACCTGTTCTTCCAAAAGGACCGTCACTCCAGGTTTCATAGCTTGCCTGTTCCAATGTTTGATAAAGCCTGCCGGGTTTATTTTCAAAAGCGATCATATTCCCGCGGAAGGCATTGAATAATTCTTCATCGCTAGAAATACCAGCTCTTTTAACGACCATATATTCATAATAAACAGAAAGTCCTTCTGATACCCACAGCATTTTTGTTCTGCTGCCTTTATCATAATCAAAAGGTCCAAGTTCAATTGGCCTGATCCGTTTTACATTATAATGATGAAAATACTCATGAGCTAAAAAATGAAGTGTACGAATATAATTTTCTCTTTTATTGAGATTGGTTCCATTAAACCCGAAAGTGGTATTGTTCAAATGTTCGATACCTCCCTGCCCGGGGCCCATTGCAATGAACGTATAACTTTTGTAAGGAATATGCCCGATGATATTTACAGCTGCTTCAACAACTTTTTTGAGATCAAGCATGAATTGTTGCTTGTCGAAATCACCGAGCTTAAAACCAATAAACCGATGAGTTATTCCTTGTATTTTAAATGGAGTTAATTCCTCAAGATCGCCAACAAGGATAGGGCAATCATATAAAATATCAAGATCAGGGGCGGAGTAAGTAAATTTTTTTCCGGCAATCGAATCCAATCCTGTAGCAACATTCCTCCATTTGCTATCTGGCACCACCGTCACCTGTACAGGTTGGTTGATCATTTTATCAACGTACAAAAAAACAGCTGCTGGCAATATATAGGCACGGGTTTCATCTAAATAAGCTGTCGCTACGAACGATCTGACAGTTTTTATTTCATAAGAAAGGTTTACAGTGTTAGAATTTTTACTGGGAACTCTCCATGTATTATCATTTATTTTTTCCCATTTTAATTCTTTGCCTGTTTCGTCAGTGGCTTTTAATTGTTCAAGATTTTTCCCATAATCCATTTTTTGATAATAACCTGGTGTCCATGCAGGCATTTTAAAATCGATAAAATCCTTTTTTACTCCTTTGCATGTAAGTTGAACATGAAAGAAATGCAATCCAGGGTTATCCATTTTTACCGTATAGGCAAGGGAGATCTTTTGAGCAAGAACAGAGATCGAAAAAAATAAAACACAAACTAGTAAGGCAGGCGTTTTGACTGATTTCATTAACAGGTATAGCTATTTAAGATGTTTTGCATAGAATGCGATCGTTCTTTGCCATGCTAATTTTGCTGCTGCTTCATTATATCGGGCAGGAGAAGTATCATTATGAAAAGCATGGTTGGCTCCTTCATACATATATAATTCATAATCTATTTTATTAGCCTTCAAAGCTGCTTCATAAGCTGGAATGCCTTTATTTACTCCTTCATCAAGGCTGCCATAGTGTAGTTGAACTGCAGCTTTTATTTTTGGTACATCAGCATCCACAGGCTGACGGCCATAAAATGCAACAGCTGCTTTCAGGTCAGGAAGATTTACTGCAAGATTATTTGACATAGCACCACCCCAGCAAAATCCAACACAGCCGGCCTTGCCATTAAAATCTTTTCTTGTTTTTAAGTATTCAAATGCTCCAATAAAATTTTTAAGAGTATCCTCTGGTTTCAGTTCACTGAAACCAGCCCTTGCTTCATCTTCATTAGCAAATGTTTTTCCTAATGCAGACAACGCATTAGGTGCAATGGCAAGATACCCGGATGTGGCTGCTCTTCTTGCTACATCTTCAATATGTGCATTCAACCCACGGTTCTCATGAATAACTATCACGGCTGCATATTGTTTTTCTTCTTTTGGTCTTGCGATATATGCTTTCATTTCACCAGGCACACCGGGATAGTTTATGTATTCGGTGAACAGGTCCTCATCAGTAGTAAGACCGGGTTTTATATAATTGTTTTCTATTTGTGATAGTACAGATTGTGTGAGGGCAATGCTGCCTGTAATGAGTGTAACTTTTTTTAAAAAGTCAGCACGGGTAATAGTGGCTGAATGAATATACTCATCGTACAAATTGATAATTTTCTGGTCCATGTGTATTTAAATTAAGGGTATTAAAGTTACGAAAGCAAAATAAATATAGAACGATAATTCTGGTATTGCCAAGTTTGTTACCTTAGCCGTCTTAAATTCTTTAAAAAATCATTTATGAAATACTTATTTACTGCTGCTATCATTGCAGCATCATTAATTGCCTGCAACAGCAGTGATGACAAAACAACTGAAAACAAAGATGCTCCTGCCAGTACTACTACTGCTATGGAAATGCCGGCAGTGAATGAAATGCCCGCAATGATGGAAGTCCCTGCCAATGCGAAAGTTCATTTCGGAAATTTAAAAGAAGGACAAACTGTTTCCTCCCCATTAAAAGTGGAAATGGTTGCAGAAGGGATGCATATAGATACAGCAAATGGAATGTTGAAGCCTGCATCTGGTCATCATCATATTCTAGTTGACATTGATTCAATTGCAACCGGTGAAGTGATCAAAAAAGATTCTGTTCATCTTCATTTTGGAAATGCACAAACTTCCGCGGAAATAAAATTACCTCCGGGTAAACATTCTTTGACGCTCCAGTTTGCTGATGCATTGCATCGTTCTTATGGAAGCAGGCTTACGAGTAAAATAACTGTGAATGTAAAACAGTAAAAATATATTGTATGTTTCTCTAATGCCCTGTTTATCGGGGCATTTTTATTTTAATAGTAAGATGTATTCACTTAATTGTGAATCAAAGTTTAAAGTTCGATTGTTTTAAAATTTTAATTCACTGAAATACAGTTAATAAATAGCTTATTCTTCCCGCTGGCATGACCTTTGAAAATCAATAGTAAAATCAATGATCATGAAAAAAGTAAGAATGCTTTTATCCGTAACCGTAATTAGTTTTTTATTCTCAACTGTGAATGCACAACAGGCAATAGGCATTAAAGGAGGTGTAAATATTGCTAGCCTTAGTGGATTTGAAGGCCGCGACAGGATCAGTGGCCATATTGGTGTTTTTCTTCACCATACTATAAATAAGAACTGGTGTTTCCAACCAGAGTTATTATACTCCGGCGAAGGCCAACGCTACATGTCTGGCGGAGTAGAAAGAACTTTAGCTCTCAATTATCTTCAACTTCCATTAATGATCCAATATTATCCTGCGCCACAAGTATATTTAGAAGCGGGCCCGCAATTCGGTTTGCTTTTAAGTGCACACGATAAAGCCGATGGTGAAGCCGGAGAAATAAATGCGAAAGATGATTTTACAACGGGCCAGGTTGCTATAGGCTTAGGCCTGGGATATAAGGCTTCAGAAAAATTAATATTATATGGACGGTATAATTTCGGTTTGACTGACGTGAGCCGTTTTGATAATATTGTTGACCATAGCAATGTTGGTCAGATCGGAGTTGCAATTAGATTTAATCACTAATTAAATTAAATAACTATTGAAAGCAGTCATGATGTTCATGATTGCTTTTTCATTTGGAAAATATTAACTGAAAATTTCGATAATACTTCCGCCAAAATATTCAAACATCTCTTTAACACTAAAGCTGGCATGTTTATCGTCATACAAACAATAGTAATAAAATAAATCTGTTGGATTTAGAAAATGTAAACCGGGTCACTGAATTGAGAAACCATTTTTTTACAACCTAAATCCTTTTTAAATGAAACGTATCTTAAAAGCATTTTTAATAGCGACCATAGTGTTGCTGTTTGGTGCAGTGCAAAACAAAACATCCGCACAAGTATCAGTTAATGTTTCCTTTCAAAGTTTTTATGATGAGCTGAGTCCATACGGGGACTGGATAAGTTATCCGGAATATGGATATGTGTGGAGACCTGATAACAGGTATAATGATTTTCAACCTTACAGATCTGAAGGACATTGGGCATGGTCAGATGATGGCTGGCTTTGGGTTCCCGATTATGAATGGGCACCAGCCTGGGTAGTATGGCGCGGCGGTGATGATTATTATGGATGGGCACCAATGAGTCCGGGTATCAGTATCAATTTATATTCCAGTAACAGGTATAATGTACCGAACAATTATTGGTGCTTTGCTCCAAGCCGGTACATCACTTCACCACATCTTTCAAATTATTATATTGACAGAGGCAGGAACACGACCATTATTAATCATACAACTATTATTAATAATTATAGTAGCAACAGAGGTTATGTAATTGGCCCTTCACATAATGAAGTTGAAAGATATACTGGTTCAAGAATTAGCCCTGTTAGAATTCGTGAATCTCAAAGAGCCGGACGAACTATTGCAAGAAACAATGAAGTTTCTATTTACAAACCTTATATCAACAGGGGTTCCGATAGAGGAGCACCAAGAACTTTTGAAAATTCCAGGCAGAGGAGTCAGAGTGTAAGTACTGATAGAAATGTGGCAAGACAGGATAGACCTTATCAGAATCGCGGCAGTCAGCAAATAGAAAGACAGCAACTCCCTAACCAGAATGATCAAAGGGTGGAAAGACAACAAGTGCCTGATCAGAATAGCAGGAGAGTGGAAAGGCCTTATCAGAATCGCGGTAATCAACAGGTAGAAAGGCAGCAACTTCCTAATCAAAATAATCAAAGAGTGGAAAGACAGCAAATACCTGATCAGAATAATCAAAGAGTAGAAAGACAACAAGTGCCTGATCAAAATAGCAGACGAATGGAACGGCCTTATCAGAATCGCGGCAATCAGCAGGTAGAAAGGCAGCAAATGCCGGCTCAGAATAATCAAAGAGTAGAGAGACAACAGGTGCCTGATCAGAATAGTCAAAGAGTGGAAAGACAACAAGTACCTAGTCAAAATAATCAACGAGCTGAAAGACCTTATCAAAATAGGGGGCAACAACAGCAGGTAGAAAGACCGGCACAAACTCAACCTCAGCAGCAAGAACAAAGAGGCAATGGAAACGGAAATGGCAACGGTCATGGCCACGGAAGAGGGAAAGGAAATTAAATTATAATGAGTTCATTTCATAAAGAGCTTCCGTATCGGGAGCTCTTATTTTATATTACTATTCGAGCCCCATCTTTTTGAGCAGTTCTTTAAACCCTTCTTCATTTCTAAGTGGGTCAAAAAGTTTATCTACTTTAATGCTGATCAGGCCGAAATCATATAGACGGTAGGCCAGGTTCAGTTTTTCAATTGCTTTTTGTTTTTCACCTATCCATGCATAGAGAATACCGATTTGGAACGCATGATCATAAGGTGATGAATTTTCCAGGGAATCTGCAATTTTTTTTGTTTTCTCAGGTTGACCTGTACGTGTATATGCAATACTTTTTAAAATGGATAGAGAAGTTGGCCTGCTATAATATAATACGCTGTCATATTCATCTTTTAAAAAATGGTAAACCATTTTAGTGCCTGTTGTGGAATCTGGATTATTACCAGGTCGTAACTCATTTCTATATGAAATGTACTTGTCCGGATCTCTGGAATATCGATAATAATTTAACCAACCGGTATTCATCAGTGAAGAAAGCGGATCAAGAAGTTTTGCTTTTTGAAGATTTTTTTTGGCTTCGGTAAAGCTGCCCATCCCCATTTGTGCAAAGGCAAGGTAAACATGTGCTTCAGCATTGTTTGGATTGAGTGCGATGGATTTGTTAAGCTCTTTAATTGCTAGAGCCGGAGAAAGGGTGCTGATCTTAAGCACATCTCCGAGTATCATATGTGTCTCAGACCGCTCCGGACCTAGGGCCACTGCAGTTAGTCCCGCATCAAGTGATTTGCGGACATAGTAAGGTTTTTCACTTTGGCTTCGAAATGGTATTTTGGAATAAGCACTTGCCAGTTCCGCCCATGCCAGGGAAAAATCGGGATCTTTTTTTATTGCATTTAATAACGGTTCGATCCTTTGCGGCCAGGGTAATTTTTTTGCCCGCAGGTAATCTTCATATGCATCTACATTATCTGTTGCTTTTTCAATGATGCGTTTTCCTTCTTCTGTGGTCAGTTTTACATTCAGCTTATTGGCTATCTGTTGTGCTACCTCACTTTGAATGGCAAAAACTTCAGATGCATTCCTGTCATAGGTTTCTGCCCAAATATGTTTATCAGTATTTGCATTTATTAGCTGGGCAGTGATCCTCACTTTATCACCTTCCTTTCTTACACTTCCTTCCAGTATAGTAGCAACGCCTAATTCCTCGGCAATTTTTTTTATGTTTTTCTTGTTGTTTTTATATTCCATCACCGATGTTCGTGAAATAACTTTCAGATCGGAAATTTTAGAAAGCTGTGTAATGATGTCTTCTGTTATTCCATCACTGAAATATTGCTGCAGCGTATCATTGCTGATATTATCGAAAGGAAGAACAGCAATTGATTTGTCACTTCCGGTAAATACTGAATTATTTTTCAGCATGCCGGGCAAGAGCAGCACGATCAGTGTAATTACAATGGCTGCTGCAGAAACGAGGATCCATCTGCGTAAAGCTTTAATATTTTTCTTCGCTGTTAAGTCTACAACCCTTCCTTCAATTTTTTCTTTTGCCGGAATAGTTAATCCGTCATTGGCAAGGGCATATACTTCCATGGGTTCGTCTACATTTTTCATCCTGTATCGGCCGAGATAAACCGTTTTGAATTCAGTGTGATTCCTGATCTTGTCAAATATTTCTTTGGAGAAAAGTATACTGCCAGGCAATCCCAATGACTGGATGCGGGATGCAATGTTCACTCCATCACCCATGATCTTACCATCTTCATAGATCACTTCGCCTATATGAAGGCCAAGACGCAGAGGAACCGACGGTTCAGCCTGCATTAGTTGCTGAATACTAAAAGCACAATGCATGGCTTTTGTGATACTGCTAAAAATGCAAAGACTACCATCGCCGTAAAATTCGATCACATTTCCTTCAAACTCCTCCGCAGTTTTTTCCAATACTACCCGGTGATGTTTCACAATTTTGATTGCGGATTGTTCATCCCGTTGCATCATGGCGGTGTACCCGACGATGTCAGTAAACATGATTGCAGCAAGTTGACGAGTGGAGGACATCAAAAAGGAATTATGAATGAAAGTTAAACAACTTTATATAAAGCTTTCTGAAGTAAAAATATATGGATCGCTTCCAGGTTTAAAAAGCGCTGGCAGACATGAATAAATTAAATACTACTTTTATTTACTCCGGGAAATTCATTCGTTTTACGAAATGTTGAAAACGGGGGTCATTTTTTAAAAATGAACATGATGGAAAAGATCTTATGAAAGGAAGTATACTCTCCCGTTGTGCAAAGGCCAGTTCCATAAATTCAAAGGCCTCATCATATTTTTTTGAAAAATAAGAAGCGGCACAAAGAACTAACCCTGAAATAAATTCAGTCTTTGAACGCATCATCAATTCATCATAGATGCTTTGGATCTCTGAGTCCATTTCTCTTAACGAATAAACCCAGGCTAGTTCAGCTAATGACCAGGGATGTCGGGAAGAAACCTGGACACATGTTTTCAAGGCTTCAGTTGCTTCTTCGTATCTTTTTAATCCAGCCAAACTTACTCCTAATGCTCTGAATCCCGGAAAGAAATTTGCATCTAGTTCGATCGCCATCCTGGCTGATCGTAACGCTTCTTCAAACTTGCCAGCATTTATATACGCCACAGATAATGCCTGGTGAAATAATGATACTAATGGCTCCAACAGCTCCGATTTTTTTGCCTCCTCAATGCCCTCTTCGAATCTGCCTTCTACATACGATAAAAAATAGCTATACCAAAAATGAGCTGGTGCATAACGGGGATTGATCTCAAAGACACGCTGAAATCTTTTTCTGGCTTCCGCCCAGTTCCA
>DATHDP010000127.1:0-104004 GCA_035318985.1 Chitinophagaceae bacterium | reverse complement strand
GCCCTGGTTAAAGCTTACTTCTATCACCTTGCATTCATCAGACACAACAGCCAGTGGCATGTTCATCAGCCAATCGAATGCATTCATACGGTTGCATCCGCCGGTACTGCACCCGCCGTTGCTCTTACATCCGTTTGGTTTACCCGTTCCGCAATTATCGCAACCCATTAGATCAATTAAGAATTAAAAATTAATAGTTAAGAATTTGGGAGAAGATAATTATTAGGTCGGCTGCATTACTACTATGATCGCCTGTTGTGTCACTCACTTGTACGTTCTTATCGTAACTCAGCCAAGGTATTAAGGCTGAAGTTTGCCGATCAGAATTCCAAAAGTTGAAGTGTGCGACGCAACCATAGTTGAATATAGATCAGGAAGATGACTCAATAATTAAACTCACAAATCCCCGAAACTCACCACTCACAATTCACTACTCACTCCTCAGGTTGCCAAAAATACAATTTTGTCCTGAATGATGTGATAAAGCTTAATAGTAAGGGCATGAAAGAGGATCTTGGCGTTGGCGTTGCGTTCTATATAATAGGTGGCCCGGTCCAATTCTTCTATAATAGCTTGCTGCTGACTGATATCGGCAAGACGGTTTAGCCGGTCAGCAAAATCTTTTTCATTATCTGGCAGGTGAATATTGCTGCCCATGATCTTTGACCGGATGGACTGCTCAAGCAAATGATTGAAATACCGAAGGAATTGTTTTTGCTTTTCTCGCCCAAGCCGACTCGTTTCTTCCACCCATTTGGTCTGGGCGATCGGACCGGTTTTAATAATTGAGTTCAGCCAGTCGCGGAGAATGCCTTGCCAATCTTCTTCTGCATGTTGTAACAATTGTAATGCTTCACGATAATTACCTTCAGCTGTGGCAGCTACCTGTCTTGCTTTTGCCGGATCGATCTTACTATCAATTAATGCCGTTTCAATATCGGTCGTCTCAAGTATCGGGATCTTTATCATCTGGCAACGGCTGACGATAGTTGGCAACAACAACGATTCATTTTCTGCTACTAATATAAATAAGGTATTGGGTGGCGGTTCTTCGATCAATTTCAGCAGTTTGTTTCCTTCAGCACCAAGATATTCCGGCATCCACATAATGAGGATCTTGTATTCGCTTTCGAAACTTTTCAGACTCAGCTTGCGGATAATATCATTGCATTCATTGGCTGTTATATTGCCTTGCTTATTTTCTGCGCCGATGAATTGCAACCAATCGTACACATTTCCGTAAGGATAATTATTTATGAATTCTCTCCATTCAGTGATGTAGTCGACACTTATAGGTGGTGTGCCCGATTTTTTTGTTACAACCGGGTAAGAGTAATGAATATCCGGATGTACTAGCTGGTTTGCTTTTGTGCAGGAAGGACAGACGCCACAGGAGTCAGAAGTCAGGAGTCGGGAGTCGGGAGTCGGGAGTTCTTCTCCGAAAAGTGAACTATTAGAATTTGATTGTGATTTTGGATTGGCTTTTTCACAAGTCAAGTATTGAGCTAATGCCAGTGACAGCGACAATGCTCCACTTCCTTCTTTACTTAAAAAAAGCAAAGCATGGCTCAGACGATTGTGCTGAATTAGTTCAACTAATTGTTGTTTTACTTCCTGCTGATTAATGATCTTTGAGAATTGCATAGAACCAGGATTACCTGGATTTTATTTGGATTATGATGATAAAAATAAAGCTGTCTGTAATACCAGACAGCTTTTTCTAAAAATTTCCTCCGAATCTTTTTATAATCCTGAGAATCGTGGTTCTTAATTCAAATATTTTGTGATCTCTTCACTCATCGGGTTCACTTTGTTATGAAACACAGCGATCAATTTTCCGTTTTCATCCAATAAGAATTTTGTAAAGTTCCAGTCAACGGGATTTTGTAAATATCTTTTCCAGACAAGATCTTTTGAAGTAGTTCCTTGTTCTGCTTTTGCCAATTCTCTTGATTGTTCAACCAGCCATTTATAAATTGGCGCCATATCGTCTCCTTTTACAGAAACCTTTTCTGCCATTGGAAAAGAAACACCGTAATTCTTTTTACAGAATTCCTGTATCTCTGTATTAGTACCTGGTTCCTGTTCGCCAAAATTGTTGGCGGGGAAACCAACGATCACTAATTTGTCTTTATACTTTTCATATAATTTTTCCAGGTCAGCATATTGTGGTGTGTTACCACATTTTGAAGCCGTGTTAACGATCATTATTTTTTTGCCTTTGTAAGCAGAAAAATCGATCGGGCTTCCATCAAGTCCCGGTACTTTGAAATCGTAAATAGGACCTTCTAGTGAAACTGATAATATCAGTGCAAGCAAGAATATTTTCATGATTTTATTTTTTAGAGGATAACAAAGTTAAGAAGCTCTTGTACTTAATTCCAATAATCTTTTACCGCCAAAATCCTGCCGGTTATTGTCTTTCATAACTCCCAAGATCAGGAGCCGGGCCAACAGGTCTTGGTTTTCCATCCAAATCGATGGTGACACCCGCATTGGTTGCTTTGTTCTTTGCAGGAGATTCATCCTTTAGGCGAAAATTATAAATTCGCTTTGAGGTATTGATTGAGTCAAATTCTGGATATTGGTTGTTGATTATACTATCAGAAGTAATATTGGCAGGCACGGTTTTAACTTTCCAGAGATCATGATCAAAATTCACAGTGAAAGTAGTAGTGCCACTTTTTGCAACCACCACTTCATCCTCCACAGTTCCGTCCTGTCCCCAAAAAATACAATTGCGAAATACCGCTGTCAGAGCTTTTGTATCTGGGACATTATTTACAAGAACATAATTACTTACATAAAGAACGGGATCACGATGAAGAATATAGCTATTAGAAAAACTTGCGACAGTGCAATGTGTAAATTGATAATCGCCACCTTTAGCGAGAACTACATTTTGACCACAGTTACTGATCAAACAATTTCTTGCTCTTATGCTGCTATTGAGGGCTATGATGCCTGCATCATAAGCATTATCAATGATGCATTCGTTCAAAGTCAATTTTGGATTTATTGAAGGATCCAGGACTGCCAAAGCCTGGTAAGCATTTTTAATGACCGCATAATTAAACACATTGTCCTTACTCGTACTTCTGAAATAAATACCCGGCCAACCACCCGGAAAATCATTATAAGGTTCATCAAGCCGGTCGCCGCGGAATTGAACACGGTCAACGGTATCCTTTGCGCCATTTACTTCTAACGTGCCATCAACTATTATCGGAGCATCGGCATGTACATAAATGCGGCAACCTTTGTTGATCGTAAGTTTTTTATTTGGATCAATTGTTAGTGACCCAAGGATCACATAAGGTAGATCGTTATTCCATATTTCATTAGTGGTAATTTCTTTATCGCGGTAAAAATGTGCATTCTGTCCCCATGCTTCCAGATTTACCTGCCTGTTTGTGCCATTATAACTTATCTGTATACTATCCTCAACAATAAAAGGAATATTGGCCGCATTTTGATTAATGCTTACGGAAACAAAGACATAAACACTATCATTTGCTTCGATCTCAATATTTGAAACTTCAGGTCCAATAAAACCATCGGCATTTATTTTAAAATAAGAACTGTTGCCGCCCATTAGTTTAATAGAAGAAAGGCGAAGTTTCTGATCATTCTCATTTATTATTTTAAAGGACTGGGTTATGGATCCGGTTGTTGTAAAGACAGTATCGAATTTCAATTCTTCATCTGAAAGAGTGACTTGAGCATCGGGGCTTGTAATAAAAGACTCCTTCTTGCAGGCATTAAAAAGGATAAGGATGGATATCGAAATAAAAAGGAGGTTCTTCATTAATGTCAAAAGTAAAACGAAGTGTTTGAAAGAGGAAATGATGTTGGATATATTTACGAGAAAGAGTTAACGGGAGGCGACACAAAGAGTAGCAATAGATAGTTTTACGTTTTTTGCTGTCAATAGTTCATTTCCGCATGCTTCAAGTGTAGCACCAGTTGTAACTACATCATCCACCAACAATAAATGTTTGTTTTGAATTGCTTGCGGATCTATTAGCTGAAATTTCCCTTCAATATTCTTCCATCTTTCAATTCTTCCTTTTTGGGTTTGGGTCTCTGTATGTTGTGGTCTTGTGATTACTTTATCTAAGATCGGGATTGATAAAATTTCTGCTATTCCTTCACAAAGCACCGTTGCCTGGTTATAGCCTCTTTTTTTTTCTTTGGATGGGAAAAGTGGTAACGGAACTAATGCTTCTATTTCAGTGAAACGGGTAGCGCTTTTTAAAGCATTCCCCATCAACCTTCCTAATTGTAATCCAAGATCTTTATTGCCTTTGTATTTCAATTGATGCATCAAATGCTGCACAAGTGACTCTTTCGTAAAATATAAATGAGCAGAAGCATTTATTATTGGTAATCGTCCCCAAAAATCTTTTTCAACGGGATTGTTTGGATGAATTTCAAAATTTGTTTCAGGTAAAGATGAAAGACAGCGAATACATAAAGGACTTTCAATGTTTAGCAGATCGCTCCCGCACCCATCACAAACATGAGGAAAGATAACATGCAGTAATGATTCTTTTATTTCCTTGAAACCGATCATTTTAAATGATTCTTTAAGTTACTTAAAATAAATATCTGTACATCTCTTCTACCTGCCCCATCGTCACAATTTCAATATTGAATTTTTGTTTGGCCAACCCTTTCTGGTTGTATTTTGAAACAATGATCTTTTCAAATCCAAGTTTTTCCGCTTCGGCTATGCGTTGATCTATTCGGTTCACTGCTCTTATCTCACCACTTAACCCAACTTTCCCCGCAAAACAAATATGCTGGTGCAATGGTGTGTCTTCAAAGGAAGATAAAAGAGCACATAAGACTGCAAGATCAATAGAAGGGTCTTCAATCTTTAATCCCCCGGCTATATTTATAAATACATCTTTTACTCCAAAATGAAAACCACCTCTTTTTTCTAATACCGCTAAAAGTAATTGTAATCTTCTTAGATCAAAGCCACTTACGGTTCGTTGTGGTGTTCCATAAACAGATTGAGTGACCAATGCTTGTATTTCTATTAATAGTGGCCGCATGCCTTCAATTGTTGCGGCAATTGCAATTCCGCTTAATTGATCTTCTTTTTGAGTTATTAATATCTCACTTGGATTCGTAACGGCCCGCATTCCTGTATCGGTCATCTCATATATGCCCAGTTCTGATGTGCTGCCATAGCGGTTTTTCAAGGTTCTTAAAATGCGATAGGCATAATGACGGTCACCTTCGAATTGTAAAACAGTGTCAACCATGTGTTCAAGGATCTTTGGTCCGGCAATAGCTCCTTCTTTAGTAATATGCCCGATCAAAAAAACAGGAGTGTTGGTTTCTTTTGCAAAACGCTGAAACTCGGAAGCGCATTCACGTATTTGTGATATGCTGCCAGGGGATGAATCAATATAAGGTGTTTGCAATGTTTGGATAGAATCAATAATTACAAGATCTGGCTTTAGTTTTTTTATTTCCTGGAATATGATCTGTGTGGAGGTCTCAGTAAGTAAATAAAAATTTTCATTCGGGACCTTCAATCTATCTGCACGCATCTTTATTTGTTGCTCACTTTCTTCACCACTTATATAAAGAACAACTTTATTTGAGAGGTTTAAACCAATTTGTAAAAACAAAGTTGATTTACCAATGCCAGGTTCACCTGCAACAAGTACAATACTTCCGGGAACAATGCCACCACCTAATACACGATTCAACTCATCATCACCAGTCAACATCCTTTTTTCTTCATTGCTTTTTATTTCACTTAGTTGAATTGTCTTGTTTGTTCTTTCAGCTATTTCATTATAATGTTGCCAACCATTACTTTTTGGTGTTTCTTTTTGTATTATTTCTTCAACAAAGCTGTTCCATTGATTGCAGGACGGACATTGACCGATCCATTTTACACTTTCATATCCGCAGTTCTGACAGAAAAAAGCTTTTTTCACTTTACTCATAAAAATAAAGTTAGGTTTTCGTAAACATCCGCATCTTGTTTTAAAAGAAAGTAATTTTCAAAAAAATAAATTCTGGAAATAAATTAATGAGATCAATAGTAGAAAATAAAATAAGGATGAATAAAAGAAGAGATGTATAAAAGTAAAAAGGGCCAATCTTGTTGATTGACCCTCTTACTTACTAACCCATTAAATTCTGATACTAAGTTACAATTCTGACTCACATTTCAAAATAATTTTTTCTACCTGTGTATAACTTTTGAATTAACTTGTGCAGCTATCGAGGTTGCTTATATAAGACGATTGAATCCATTATAAACAATTAATAAACAGATTATTGTCTGTAATTCCCTCCGAAATAAAGGCAGCAGCCTTTTAACTTAAGTCAATTTTATTCTAATGTCAAAAAGGCTGCAAAAATTTGTGAGAAGTTGCCTTTTTTGCACTTTAAGAAAATGGAACCAGCTTTGATATAATTTCCTTTAAAACAAATTAATATGACACCAGGAATTATGCTTGTCTCTTTCTTATTTATAGGTATCAGTTTGATAGTTTCAATGATACTTAAGGGCAAGTTTTCAAAGTATAGCAAAATACCTCTCGCTAACGGAATGAGCGGAAAACAAGTGGCTGAAAAAATGTTACGTGAAAATGGGATTTTTGACGTTAAGGTCACTGCCTCGCAGGGTTTTTTATCTGACCATTATAATCCAGCAAATAAAACTGTAAATCTAAGCCCCGAGGTATATGAAGGAACCAGTATTTCGTCTGCGGCTGTCGCGGCTCATGAATGTGGTCATGCTGTACAGCATGCAAATTCTTATAACTGGCTTATGATGAGAAGCCGTCTTGTACCGGTTGTCCAGTTGACTTCAAACCTTGTAAATATTGTATTATTTATAGGAGTAATTATGGCAGCTTCCGGTAATACAACCTTGTTATTGGTAGGTATTGCAATGATGGCGGTTACTGTTTTATTTACGTTGATCACTTTGCCTGTTGAGTTTGATGCCAGCCAAAGAGCACTTGCCTGGTTAGAAACGACCAACGTAACAAATACTACCGAGTTTCCCAAAGCAAAAGATGCATTAAAATGGGCCGCGATGACTTATGTGGTAGCAGCACTGGCCGCAGTTGTTACTCTTGTGCAATATATAATGGTATACTTGGGTAGTAGGGATCGAAACTAAAAAGTTGATTAGAGGCAAGATTTATTTTTTAAAGGCCGTGCAGCATGATGCACGGTTTTTTTGTTATAATAAGGTAGAGAAAGTCTTATATTTAGGGTACTACATCACATCACTTCACAAAACTACAAATCATGAGAAAACTAATCGGACTCAGTCTGGTTCTACTGTTCTGTATTACAAATACAGCGTGGGCACAGACGACAGAGATCACTGGTAAGGTAACTGATGCAACTGGCTTACCGATACCTAATGCTTCTGTAAAAGAAAAGGGCACTAAAAATGGTGTTACCGCAAGTTCTGCAGGCGCCTTTACTATCAAAGTAAAAAACAACGCCACTTTAATTATCAGTGCAATTGGTTTTGAAACACAGGAAGTAACTGCTACTCCCAATGTTTCCGTGTCAATGACGGCTGATATTAAAGGTCTGAGCGAAGTAGTTGTTACCGGTACAGGTGCAGCTACCTCAAAACGGAAACTTGCTATAGCTGTAGAAAGTATTTCGGCAGACAAGTTGCCGGCTGCTCCTACCGCTTCACTTGATCAGGCTCTTGTAGGAAAAATTGCGGGAGCACAGATCAGTTCTGTAAATGGTAATCCCGGTCAGCCAACAAACATTCTTTTAAGAGGTATAAACACCTTAAGAAGCGGAACTTTTCCAATGATTCTGTTGGATGGTATTGAAGTAAAAGCTACTGATTTCAATTCATTAGATGTTAATTCGATCGAGAGAATTGAAGTGATACAGGGAGCGGCCGCAGCTACAATGTATGGCGCCCAGGGTGCCAATGGAGTTATTCAGTTATTCAGCAAAAAAGGAAGAAATGGAAAATTGAATATTGATATTTCTTCCAGCATCGCTCAAAACTCTTTGCTGAATATTGGAGATTTTCATAAAGCTTTTCATCACAGTTTAGTTACCGATGCTAATAATAATGTAGTGAATAGTTCAGGTGTTCCGTTGGTATTTGATCCTGATTATAGCCATTACGAAGAAAATGTGGTTTGGAACAGTTTGGACCCAACAAATAACAATATAAAAGAGTATAATAAGAACCTGCAATATTATGATCATAATAAAATGTTTTTCCAGAATGCTTTAACTTATAATAATTCTATTTCAGTAAATGGTTCGAGGGACAGACTTGATTTTAATATTACAGGATCAGATACACGGCAGGAAAGTGTTTTTAAAGGCAATGGAAAATATGCCAGGAGCAATTTTATCGCCAATATTGGGATTGAGCCGATAAAGAATCTTAAGATCAGATCCCTGACACAATTGGTATATACAAAAAATACATTACTGGACGAAACCGGGGGTACTATTATGTATGCATTGAATAATTCTAGACCTTTTGCAAATTATGATTATAAAAGTCCAGATGGTAATTATGGTGCTTACTTTGGTGATGCAGTAGGTGTAAATGGTTATAATCCTAATTATCAAAACCAATATGGTCACCCGGATGATCAAAAAATTGATCTGATCCAGAATTTCAGCGCTAACTATAAATTTCTGAAATTCTTTGAGGCGGATGTAAAATATGGCATTAACTACCAAAACCAGGATATCGTTTACCGAATAGATGCGCAGGATGATAATCTAAATGCAGATTACTGGGCATATTGGTTAGAGTTTTATTCGCCACGTGCTAGGTTTGGTAACCCTACTCACAATGATGAGACCGGAGAAATAAACAGGCAGCTTTATAAAACCACATTCCAGAATTTTTTGCCCTCTCTTACAATAAGGTTGGATCTGGAAAAAGATTTTGGGATGAAGCTTCCGATCAAATCAACTACTTATGCTGGCTATGATTATCGTAAAAATGTATCTACTGCTTTTGTTACTTATGGTGCAGATGCTCCTTCATTTACACCATTTACAATGAAAGATATGGCTACTCAAAAAATTGTTACTGATACAAAGACTCCTTTCATTACATATGGATATGTTGTAGATGAGAAATTAGATTGGGGGGAAATTGGTGGTATATCTGGTGGATTCAGAACAGACTATTCATCTGCATTCGGAAGAGGTGCCGACCCTTTTACCTTTCCACACTTTGGTGCATATTTAAGAGTGTCTTCATTTAATTTCTGGAATGACGGAGCTCTCGGAAACAGATTCCCTGAATTTAAAGTAAGAGCTTCTAATGGTAAAGCAGGTATTCAACCCGGACCATTCGATCGTTATATAACACTCAATACAAATAGTATGGGAGATAACGTAGCTTTTGCATTTAAAACAACTAACCCAAATCCTGATCTGAGTGTTGAAGTTTCAAGAGAAACAGAAATTGGTAGTGATCTTGTTATTAAAGGCTTTAAAGGAAATTGGTTTAACAATTTCAATTTATCAGGAACTTATTGGGATAAACAAACAGATAATGCGATCTGGCCTACGGATGCTGCCCCTTCTACAGGTACAGGTAGTATCATTGATAATGCATTTGGTTTAAGTGCACATGGTATTCAGATGTCTCTGAGCACAACTGCTTATACTTCAAAAAATATCAAATGGAATTTCACTATTAACTACAGCAGGCAATCTTCTGAGATATCATTTGTAAAAGACAAACCCGTAGTGCTACTCTCAGCTGCCGGAAGTTCTGGTTATGTATTGGAAGCCGGTAAAAAGATTGGTCAGCTTTTTGGTTATTTTATGTTGCATGCAGTTGACGAGATCAATCCGACAACAGGCGATTCCTATATACCCAAAGCTAACCAGGGAGACTTTGCGGTTGCAAGTAATGGATGGGTTGTTTATTCAAAACCTTCAGATCCTAATTACAAACAACCTTATGTTACACCTGATCAGTACAGTTTTGGCGATCCTAATCCAAAGTTCAACATGTCATTTATAAATGAGTTTAATATCAGCAACTGGATCGCTATTGGGATGCAATGGGATTGGGTTTACAGAAGTCATTTATATAATCAAACAAAAGAATGGATGTATCGTGACGGCATTCATGGAGATTACGATAATGCAATTACAATTAATAATGAAACAGGTGCATGGACAGCTTTCTATCGTGGGGTATATGCACAGGTATCCAGAAATGGAACAAAGAGTTATTTCTATGAGAACGCTGGTTTTGGACGCCTGAGAAATCTTTCTTTAGCAGTAGACCTTGCTAGATTTATTAAAGTGGATGGAATTCGTAAAATTCAATTGGTCTTTACAGGAAGAAATATTGCAACCATTACCAATTATACAGGCATGGATCCAGAGATCAGTTCCGGTACATATAATTCAGCCTGGGACAGAGGTGTGGATCATAATACTGTTCCGAATGTCAAATCTTTCCAGGTGGGGCTTAATCTAGGATTTTAATTATTAAATGAAACTATTATGAAAAAAATATTTTTAATTTTTATCGCATCATCGGTTGTTCTCGCTTCCTGCAAGAAAGAACTCGATGTAAAAAATCCCAATGAGCCTACACCAGATGCTTCTACCAACGAGCAGGGGATTATTTCATTGGCACAGGGCGGGGTTTATATAAACGGTTTCAAGGATTTGAAATATGGCGATGGTGTTTTCGGATTATACTGGTCCGGAGCCATGGGCTTTCATGAAATGCTGGGAGATGTGATTGGCGCGGAAGCTGCCAATTCATTTGAGAACCAGATCGGATGTCCTGATAAAATAACACTCGATAATGGTTCCGTTGTTTTAAATCCTAACAACCCTAATAAATGGTATTCCTTTCATCGCCTTGTAAATAAAAATGACCAGCAAGGTTCAAATTTTATCTTTTATGAGTGGGCTTATTCATATAATACAATTGCAGCTGCCAATAAAGTCCTTGCAATTTTACCTGATGTAGCTTTTTCCGGAAATTCTGCTACAAAGCTCGCAGCAATGAAAGCCTGGTGTCATTTCTGGAAAGCATACGCATATGGACGAATCGGCTCTATTTTTTATGCTGGTATTATTAATAACGATGCTTCAGGTGGAACCAACGGTAATTACGTTACTAAAGAGGCGATGATCACAGAATCTAATGCACAATATGACCTGGCTATTGCCGATCTCAATGCTGCAACAAGTGCTGCAGATTATAATGCAATCATAAGTAAGCTGATCCCTTCATTTTGCCAGGCAGGTAGAGGAATGCCTCCGACAACAGCAATGTGGATCAGGAATATCAATACACTTAAAGCAAGAAATCTTTTGGTGAATAAGACAGTTGCAAGTATGGCTGCTGGCGATTGGAGCTCTATTTTAACTTTAACCAATGCTGGTTTGCAGTCTGGAGATTTTATATTCACAGGAAGAACAAATGCTACTGAAGATTTTCTTCCATCTGATGGCACAGTTTCATCAAGAGTACAAAGCAGTGCTCCGGGCGGTGGCGGTTTTAAATTGAGTGAACGTTGGGTTCAGGAATTTAAAGCAGGGGATAAACGTTACACAAATAATGTAAAACCTGGTGCAACATGGATCGGGAATAGTGATAGAGGTAATGCATTCAATACAAGATATACTTTGTATAATGGTGGTAACGGCGTAGCCGGAACCTATATTTATGCAAATACGGATCCGGGTGAATTTGAATTGCCTTTAACCGGTTCTTATGAAGAAAATGCTTTAATGAAGGCTGAAGCATTAATAAATTCTGCGCAAATAGATCAGGGACTTGCTCAAGTTGATGCAGTTCGCACATTTATGGGCGCAGGTCTTACAGCTGTTTCAGGAACAGGATTAACACTTGCACAAGCTAAAGAGGAATTGCGCAGAGAAAGAAGAATAGCTCTTGCCTTCAGAGGGTTGTCATTTTACGATGCACGGAGGTTAAAAATAAGTGAACCGGTTTCTGGCGGTGGTGGCAGAACAGGTTGTGTTGTTATTTCAACCGCTGCTGTTGTAAATACAAATGCAACAATTGAGTACGGTTATCTTGATTACTGGGATGTGCCGGATAATGAGTTGGCATATAATCCTGCCGTTGCAGGAAGTGCACCAACAAAAAATCCTAAACAATAATTATTAGATTTGCAAGAGACCCCTTTGAAAAAGGGGTCTTTTTATTTTTAAGATAATGAGATCATTCTTTTTATTATGTGGTTTGATTTATATGAATTTGTCTGCACTATCGCAAGGAAGGATAAATATGGGAGCAGGCAGACTTGGTGGTGACCATATAAACTGGGATGATCAATTTATTATCGTTGATAAAAATGGCGGTTCATTTCATTCTTATTATGATGGGGTCGAAGGGAATCCATTTTTTATAGAAAGCTTTCGGTCTTCAACTATTAAACTTGTTTCAGGGATAGAATTTAATAATGTGACGGCAAGATTAGATCTGTACAAGCAAATAATCCAAATCAAACTAAACGGAGATACTGTAAAAACTGTTCTTCCGGGAAATATTATTGAGATCATTTTTTATGATACGGTTCAATCGTTGCCCAATAATTATAAATTTCAAACAGGATATCCTGAGATCGACAATTTAAATAGAAATAATTTTTACCAGGTCCTTTCAGATGGAAATATCACACTGCTTAAGTCTTCCATTAAAAAAATAAACAAAACTAAAAATGAAATGTCTGGAGAGATAAGCAGCCAATTTGATATATATGAGGATCATTACCTCTACGTGAAATATGAAATGAAACGGGTGAAAAAAGATAAAGAATATTTATTGACCTTGCTTGCAGATAAAAGGAAAGAACTGGAGAATTATATAACGGTCCAAAAATTGAATTTCAGATCGATGGATTCAATCAAAAAACTAATCGATTATTATAACTCTTTATAATTCCTCTCAAAAAACTATTGCGGCAGGAAACCGGAAGGAATAGATCCACATAGCATTAACCTGGATCAATTTAAAGACACTGTAACTCTTTTTTCAAATTGAGATTTTTTTTGAAAACCCTTTTATTTTCATTTTAAGAGAAAATAATTCATTTTTTTTAACGGTCATGCAGCATGATGCACGGCTTTTTTGCCCTATAAAAAGTTGTTGGAATATATAGAATTCCTATATTTGAGAACTTCATTTCATTCACAAAACTAACACACATGAGAAAAATTGCCTCACTAATTGTGATGCTAATGCTATTTCAGGTATTAGCTTTTAGCCAAGACAGGACTATCACCGGAGTTGTTAAAGATGAAGCCGGCCTTGTAGTTCCTGGTGCTTCAATAAGAATCAAAGGAACTAAGGTGGGTACCGCAGCAGACAACCAGGGCCAGTTTCGTATTCAGGCCAAGGCAGGTGATGTTTTGCTGATAACAGCTGCAGGAATAGACCCTGCAGAATTAACAGTGGGATCTTCTGATGCTGTTGCAATTACCGTTAAGAATAAGATCGCTACCGGAAGCGAAGTAGTAGTAACGGCTTTGGGTATCAAGCGGCAGGACAAGGCACTAGGATACGGAGTTTCAAAAGTTGATCCTAATAGTCTTCTGCAAAAATCAGAACCGAATGCTTTGGCCAGCCTTGCTGGTAAAGTACCTGGTGTAGATATCAGGGGAGGCCAGGGTGCTCCGGGTGCAGCGGTTCGTATACAGATCAGGGGAGTGTCTTCTTTTAATGGAGGAGAGCCTTTGATAGTTGTTGATGGTATTCCTTATAGTAATAACCTGGTTAACACTACTAGCCCTTTTAGTGGTGGAGGAACTTATGGTTCTGGTTTTGGTGATCTTGATCCTAATGATATTGAGACGATCAATATCTTAAAGGGTGCTGCAGCTGCTGCGTTGTATGGCTCAAGAGCGGCTAATGGAGTATTATTGATCACTACTAAATCAGGAAATCCCAGGAAAGGACAAAAATCACTTAATGTAACTTACAAAACAGGCTATAGCCTGGAAAAAATATCCGGGGTACCTGAGTTTCAGAATACATATGGAGCTGGTGCTAATTTTGCAATGGCGGGCTCTAATGGTTCATGGGGAGCAAAATTTGGTAGGGGTGTTATTTATGGCGGTGGGCCTGCAACCACTGCAGTTAATGGTGTACCATCGGCAACCTATATTGTGGGTACTTCTGCATCAGGTGTTGACTCTATTCCTGCTTCAACATGGGCTACCATGTATGGGGCTTACCCTGAACTTTTCCCTAACGGACGCTTAGCCTATAAAGCAATTCCGGATAACGTATCTTCTTTATTTAATACTGGAAGCCTTTTTGAAAACTCAATAGGTCTTAGCGGTGGCGAAGGAAATACACTTTTTAGTGTTACACTCTCACGTGTTGATCAAACAGGATATATTACTAATTCAAGCTATGATAAAACTAATATCAGCGCTGGTGGACAGACAAATATTGGTAAACTTACAGTAGGAGCAAATCTTGCTTATTCAAGGTCAAAACAGGTTGGTGGATTTATTGGGCAGGCGCAAAGCTTTTTATCACAATGGGGCCGCACATTTACAATGGCCAGGAACTGGGATATTACAGGTTGGCCTTCAGAAGACAGGGCCGGCAAACAAATTGGCTTTAATGATGGTCAATATACTAACCCTGTATGGGGTGCATACCATAATGTAATAACTTCTATTGACGATCGTACAGTAGCATCCGCCAGGGCTTCTTACAAGTTCAGTAATATTGTCAGGCTTGATTACAATGTCGGTATAAATAATTATGCGCTTTTTAGAGACCAGATCATTGATAAGTCTTCTTATGGTGGAACGAATGGTGAAAATGCTTTGGGTACCATTACCGAAGTTGTTAATAGAACACAGGAAATTCAATCCACACTAGTAGCCATAATTACGCCTAAGATCGGAACTAATTTTACTTTAGATGTTAAATTAGGTAATGATGTTAACCAAAGAACTTCAAGACTTCAGCAGAATCAGGGTGTTAACTTTGTTGTTCCCGGTCTCTATAATCTTAGAAATACTTCTACCGCACGTTTCAGTGCTGATAGAGTAAGCAAAAGAAGATTGGTAGGTTTCTTTGGTGATGCTTCACTCGGGTACAAGAATTTTGCCTTTTTAAATGTAACGGCAAGAGAAGATCTTACTTCTACACTTCCATATAAAAATGCCCAGTACTTTTATCCGGGTGTTTCCGGTTCATTGATCTGGACAGAAGCCTTTAAGCTTAAATCAAGCTGGTTAGATTATGGCAAGATCCGTGCAGGTTATGCAAGAGTAGGTAATGACGCTGATCCCCAAAACGGTGAGGCCACCTTTACTCTTAACTCCGCCGGTTTTCTGGGTCAGCCTTTGGCGACAAGGGACGTTACCAGCTATGATCCGGATCTTACGCCTGAATTTACCAGGGAGCTGGAGATCGGTACTGAAATGCGTTTCTTTAAAAGAAGAATTGGTTTTGAACTTACCTATTACAATAAAAAATCCACTGACCTGATCTATCCTATCAGTTTGCCTGTAACCACCGGCTATACTCAATTCTATACCAATCTCGGCCAGATCCGCAACGTGGGATGGGAAGCAGCACTTGATGTACGACCTATAGCTGGTAGAGATTTTCAGTGGGATGTAAGGGCGATCTTCACTAATAATGAAAATACAGTTGAGGAACTCGTTCCTGGTATTCAAAGAGCTATTGTCGGCGGCTTTAACTATATAGAGCCTGGTTTTCCTTATGGCTACTTAAGAGGTGGTCATTCTGCCCGTACAGAAGATGGAACGTTGTTGATCAATCAAACTTCTGGTATGCCAATGGTTGACCCGAATGAAGACATGGTCGGAGATCCAAATGCTGACTTTAAATTCGGTATTACCAATACCCTTTCTTACAAAGGATTCCAGTTGAGTGCTCTTTTTGATTGGACACAAGGTGGCGATTTCTATTCTGAAACTATTAATAGTATGTTGGGAAGAGGAGTAACTCGTGATGTGGAGGACAGGGAAAAAACCCGTATTATTGAAGGCGTTTATTCCAATAATACTCCCGTTTTAGGCGCTGATGGTAAAAACCACTATACACCTTTACTAGCTGGTGGCAAACCTGTAGCAAACCAAACAAGGGTTACAACAAATGACCTCTTTTTTACACAAGGTACCGGGGCAAGTTTTGCTACCAACGGAGCATTTGAATATGCTGTATTTGACGGTACTGTATATAGACTAAGAGAAGTGGTTTTGGCTTATACCATTCCTTCTGATATTGTAAACAAACTCAAGTTAACTGCTGTTACGTTTTCGGTCAGCGGCCGTAACCTTTGGTTCCTGGCTCCGAATGTTCCTAAGTACACACACTTTGATCCGGATATTAACTCCCTTGTATCAGGTAATGCACAAGGAGTTGAAACCGGGGGTGCACCAAGTACAAGAAGAATAGGTGTTAACTTAAACATAACTTTCTAATCTATTTAAATTTTTAATTATGAGAAGGAAAAATCATTTTATATACTTTTTTACAACACTAATAATGCTTGTGGCTGGTGTAACAGGCTGCAAAAAATTTCTTGATGTAAATAAGAACCTTAACGACCCGACCGCTGTGCCGGTAGCATTACTACTAAGTAAATGCGAAAGAGATATTTCTCAAAACACAGCGTTGGGCACAGGCTTGGGTAGTACCATGTCTATTTATGTACACCAAACCACAGGCCGTGTTGGCGCAGACAGGTATGGGGCAGGGTCTGCCGGATGGGATGGTCTGTATGGAGCCATTACCAACCTTAATGTAGTAATTAATCAGGGAACTGCTGAGACTCGTTATGCATATGCCGGTATCGCGAAGATATTGAAGGCATACACATATAGTATCCTTGTAGATGTTTATGGCGATGTTCCTTTTTCGGAGTTTGATAAGTTTACAGATGGAATAACACAGCCCAAATTTGATAAGGGCAAGGATATCTATCCACAACTTTTAGCAATGATCGATGAAGGTATTGCCGATATAAATAATCCGGCACCTAACGCTTCAAAACCCGGAGCTGACGATTATATTTATAAAGGAGATCTTACTAAATGGAAAAAAGCAGCCAATACGATTAAGCTTAAATTGTATACGCAGGTAAGACGTGTTCAGGATGTTAAGGCAGCGGTAACTGCATTACTGGCAACTCCTGCAAATCTTATCAATTCACAGGCTGAAAGTTTTATGATGCCATACGGACCTTTTGGTACTACTGATGACAGGCACCCTGCTTATACAGGAGATTATAATGCTACACAGCGTGGAGGGCAACTTTTTAGCCCATGGATGTACGAGATCATGAAAGGAAAGAACCCGAATATTTTAAACGGAATTACTGATTCAAGAATCCCTTATTATGTCTATAATCAGAAATCGGCAGTCGGTGGCTCAAATCCGACTCCCGAAAACTGCACTGAATACCGCGATGGTGGATTTATTAGCATTTACTTTGGATCAAACGGAAATTGCCGGGATGGTTCTAACAGCAATACTTATTCACTGTTGGGATTATATCCTGCGGGTGGTCGCTATGAGGACAAAGCCGCAGTAGCCATTAACACAATAACTGCGCTAAAGGCCGGAACAGGTGCATTGCCTCATCAGTTTATAACTTATGCCGACCGCTTGTATCTTGAGGCAGAACTGATAAATACAGGAGTGATCACTGGTGATGAAAAAGCGGTATTTACCGCAGCATTGAATGAATCATTTAAACAGATGGATTATATCATTATTAATTACATCAAGCCAGGTTCTGCGGGTTCTCCTCAAACTGTTCCTCTTGTAGACACACTTGCAGCTACTACCGCCTACAAGACAGCTGTTCTTGCCGCTTTTGATGCAGGAACTGCTGCCAAAAAGCTGGAGCTTATTATGACGGAAAAATGGATAAACAGGATCGAGAATCCTGTTGACAGCTATACAGATTACAGAAGAACAGGTTATCCTGTTTTGTTTTCTCCTGCACCTGCTGGTACGGTTACAAGTGTAACTGGTCCTGACGGAAAAGTAACGCCAGTACAAAACGACAGGCAGTATCCATTGTCCTTGCCTTTCAATACGAATGAAATTGCGTTAAACTCTAATGCCCCACCGCAAAAAATACCTGAGAATTATAAAGTATTCTGGCAACCTTAATTGATGTATTCTTAATAATAAGTAGTTATTAATAAAATTAACAGATTATGAAAATTAGAAAAATAAAAATATTACTGGCCCTTTCCTTAGGAGCTATGATCGCTTTCTCAAGCTGTACGAAAGATGATGGGGCGATCCCTGAAAGGGTTTCCATTACTGCAGTGCCAACAATTACAACCAATATTGATCCAACAGGCTCAATGTCTATTAACCTTTTAAACTTAGCATCTTTTGCGGGTAAATTTAAAGTGGATAACTATTTTCCTGGTGCAGCATTACCAAGCAAAGTTGATATCGTGGTTAGAAAAAATGGGTCTAATGCAAATGTAAAACTCTACAAAGCGGGTGTTACTACCCTTCCGGCCAGTTTTACTGTTACCGCTGCAGAAATTGTTGCTTTGTTTGGAACTCCAATAGTTCTGGGCGATAAATATGATTTTGCACCGGATTTTTATGTCGGCGATAGAAAATTTGAAGCTTTTCCTGCGATAGGAAACGGTACTGGTGCCGGTCTTAATGGTCAGCCATTCTTCAGTGAGTTTGCCCGTTATGAAGCACTTTGTGCTTATGATCCAGAGATATACAAAGGAAATTTTGTTGTAACAAACGATGCCTGGGCTGATTTCAGTGTTGGTGATGTTGTAGCGTTTACACAAGTCAGTAGTACATCGTTCTCATTTATTGATCCTTTTGTATTAAATCCTATACCAGTAGTGGTTACAATTAATACAGGAACTAATGCGGCTACAATTACTAAGCAAAAAATTGGTTCCTCTTGGGGCCCAACGTATTCGGCAAATCCGGCTACATATCCTAATCCCTGGTTATCAGGAACAGGATCAGTAGCTCCATGTTCAAAGACAATTACTTTGACAATGACATATGGATATAGATTTGCGGGTGTACCGTCTGCAGAAGCTACTTTTTCAGGTACTTATGCTTTAAGCTTAGTTAAACAATAAAGAACTTATATTTATTAGACCGGCTATTTCAATTTGAAATAGCCGTTTTTTTATGTAAAAGCTCGGAACAAGAATAAGCCAGGTCGTGAATTTGTGCGAGAATGATTTATGAAGAAGTAACGATTGAAAGCGGGAATCTATTAATAATTTATCAGGGCTGTTTAAAGGCAGCCTTTATAATTGGATCACTTATCAATCTTGATTTACTAAAGTTTTATCTGATCATCATTCTTATCATAAAACTTGAATTCGATAAGATGATAATTAGTATCAGCCCGAAGGGTGATCCTCTTTCTGTATTTTCTTTTCCATTTTGAAAACTTGGACCAAAGCCAACCTTTTGTGAGGTATGCATAAATGATCGGATTAACAACAATGGTAAGATTGTTATGCTGGTGAGTAAATAAGTAGTTTAAATTCTTTTCGATCTCATCTTCTAGAATGATAGTTGATGAAATTTTACCTGTGCCGGCACAACTTGGACAAACTTCCTGTGTATTAATATTCATCTCAGGTTTCATCCGTTGGCGGGTGATCTGCATTAATCCAAATTTCGAAATTGGAAGAACCGCATGTTTCGCTCTGTCAGGCAACATGAATTTTTCCATTGCTTCCATGAGCTTCTTTTTATTCTCAGGAAGTTTCATGTCAATAAAATCAACAACTATTATTCCTCCAATATCTCTTAACCTTAATTGCCTTGCTATTTCATCTGCAGCTTCGAGGTTTGTTTCGAGTGCATTTTGTTCCTGGTTATTGCTTACACTTTTATAACCGCTGTTTACATCAATTACATGTAATGCTTCAGTATGTTCAATTATAAGATAGGCACCGCTGTTAAGATTTACAGTTTTTCCAAATGAAGCTTTCACCTGCTTTGTAATTCCAAACGAATCAAAAATGGGTGAACCATTCTGGTAAAATGAAACTATATCTGCTTTTTCCGGAGCGATGCGTTGAATATAAGTTCTTGCATCCTGGAAAATATTGCGATCATTAACAACTATCTTATTGAAATCTTCATTTAACAGGTCACGTAAAATGCTGGTCGTTTTTGTTTGCTCACTTAATATTTTTGCAGGAGCAACGGCGCTTCTAAGATTTGTTTGAATTGTTTTCCATGTTTCTACCAGTTCCGAAAGATCTTCATGAAGCTCGGCGGTTTTCTTTCCCTCAGCTGCGGTTCTTACAATTACGCCGAAGTTCTTTGGCTTAATTGCTTCCACTATTTTTTGTAAGCGTTTTCTTTCCTCCGAAGAATGAATTTTTCTTGATACAGCAACGATATTATTGAAAGGTGTAATAACAACAAAGCGCCCAGGCAAAGAGATCTCACAACTTAACCTTGGACCTTTTGCCGCAATCGGTTCTTTTAAAATTTGAACAAGAATGTTCGGCTTACCGCCAAGCACTTCATTTATTTTTCCTGTTTTAATGATTTCAGGTTCGTTTTCGAAACCTCCAAAATCAAAAACCTCTTTTTGGTTGATAGAGTATTGAGTAAACTTCAAAAGAGATTTTGCGTATGGGCTGAGATCGGTGTAGTGAAGGAAAGCATCTTTTTCAAAACCAACATCCACAAAAGCGGCATTCAGACCGGGGATAAGTTTTTTTACTTTTCCTAAGTATAAGTCGCCGACAGCAAAACGAGCATCGCTTTTTTCGTTATGAAGCTCTACAAGTTTTTTATCCTCAAGCAGGGCAATTTCAACACCCTGCGGAGCAGCATTTATGATCAGTTCTTTGTTCAAAACTTTTATGGCGTTTACTCTGCCATTTGCCGGTAAATAATTACTGGTGTGTTTAAACCGTGATAGATCCGTTTAATGGTTGGATGGGTGATTAGGGAGCAATTTGACGGGAAAAATGATCCGAAACGGCAGCAACCAGTAGACAAAGAAAGAACGGTATATAAAGTTTATAAGTATAGAGATCGCCTTTGATAAGGCACCTAACTGCTTTATAAACTTTACATACTTATTTATTCTTTTTCTTATGACGATTCTTTCTTAGTCTCTTTTTACGCTTATGCGTGGCCATTTTATGGCGCTTTCTTTTTTTACCAGAAGGCATACTTCAGAATTTTTTTAATTAATTTATTAATAAGGTTATTTCTTTAACTCGTTAATACGTTTTTCCAGGGCAGATCTCATAGCTGGGTTTGGAGCTAACGGCAGTGCTTTGGAATACCATTTAATTGCATTAGCCTTATCTTCTTTCCTTTCAAAAACCTCGGCCATCCGTAAGATAGCTTCAAGATTTGCAGGTTGAAGGGCCAGAACTTTTTCAAAACGATCGATCGCTCTATCGTATTGTCCTGACATAAGTGAACCATGGCCAAGTACCATTTGAGCAAATACATTAGTGCTGTCTTTTTCAACGACTTGCCTCACTTTTAATATCCCTTCCATAGGGTTGTCGGCAATATTTCCGAAGATATAACAAGCGCCTAACCCAACAATTGTTGAGTCGTTTTTATCATTAATTCTCAAAGATCTTTCAAACAGGTCTTTTGCCTGTAACGCTTTCCATCTTTTTAGCTGATCACTTTCTTCATTCCTCAGGTTCTCTAAAATCAAATGGGCAGCAAAGGTGAGTGATTTTTCTGAATTTTCCAATCTTGCCGCTTCTGCTTCGTACCAGGCATAAGGTTCAAAGATCCTGGCTGAATCTTTCCAGAAATGTGCTAATTGATGAAACACATCAAGCTTTTGTTTTTTTACATCACCCCTGATCACAGATTGTTCAAGGTCATTCATCCACTGTATTTGAGCAGGGGTAAGTATTTCTTTTGCATGAAATAAAATGGAATCTGCTGTTAACTCACTTTGAGGAGAAGCTTGAAAATTTTTTGCTATTCCATTTTTATAAGGACCTGTTCTTCCAAAAAAGAATAATGCCGAAACTATTAATAAACCAATGCCAATAGTGATCCACTGTACTTTATTCACTAATAAAATTTAGGGCTGCAAGTTAACAGAACAGGACGAGAATGTCGCTGATAAAAAAGAAATTAGACGAGATCAACTATCCGAATCTTCACCGGGACCATCATCAGGTTTTACGGTCACCAGTTTTTTAACTTCTGCAACAAATTCTTTTGCAGGTTTAAAAGCAGGGATATAATGTTCGGGAATATGTACTGCTATGTTTTTCTTAATGTTCCTTCCAATTTTTGCGGCTCTTTTTTTAGTTATAAAGCTGCCGAAGCCACGAACGTAAATATTTTCGCCTGCGGCGAGAGTATCCTTCACCTCCTTGAACATAGTTTCAAGAGTAACAAGTACATCCACTTTGGGAATACCTGTTTTTTCAGATATCTTGTTTACGAGGTCAGCTTTTCTCATTTATTAAAATTTTAGCAGTTAATTTGCTCTAATGTAGGACAAAATATGGTGATTGTCAAAGGGATAGGCAATTTTTTTTTAAGCAATGACTTTTAATAAAGAACTTTTATCAACATTTCCGGATTTATTGCAGCGATGGAACACCCATTTGAATACCCGAAAAATGCCCTGGAAGGGAGAAAAAGATCCTTACAAAATATGGTTAAGTGAGATCATACTTCAACAAACAAGGGTGGAACAAGGATGGAAGTACTATGAAAAATTTGTTACTGTTTTTCCTGACATAAATAAACTTGCTGCTGCAAAAGATGAAAAGATCTACAAACTGTGGGAGGGATTGGGATATTATTCCCGCTGTAAAAATTTGATTGAGACAGCAAGGTTCATTTCAAAAAAATTAAATGGAAAGTTCCCTGGCACATTTGAAAACATTCTTTCTTTGAAAGGAGTTGGGAATTATACAGCATCAGCGATCGCTTCCTTTGCATACGATCTTCCATATGCAGTTGTAGACGGAAATGTTTTTCGTGTGTTGTCAAGAGTTTTTAGTATCAAAAAGCCAATCGATAGTACAGAAGGAAAAAAACTTTTTTCCCAATTGGCTTTTGAATTATTGGATAAGAAACGACCTGGTATTTATAACCAGGCATTGATGGATTTTGGCGCGGTCATTTGCAAACCACAAAACCCACTTTGTCATAATTGCGTTTTAAAGGATCATTGTTTCGCTTACAAAAAGGGTCTTGTAAATAAACTTCCTGTAAAAGAGAAAAAGATAAAAATAACCACACGTTGGTTCAATTATCTTGTGATCGGGTACAATGATAAGATCTACATACGTAAGAGAATTGGCAATGATATTTGGAAAAATCTCCACGAGTTTGTTTTGATCGAAACTAATACTGATGTCTCTGCAAAAAGAGTTTTAGCAAAAGCCGAGAAAGAAAAGATTCTTAAGAAAGATTCTTATAAAGTTGTGTCAATTTCCCCACTTTATTTTCAACAATTATCACATCAAAAAATCAAGGGCCGGTTTATTCAAATCGCTATCAAAAAAGAATTTGTTTTACCGGGTTTTAAACCCGTCTCCGTAAAACAACTGTCGCGACATGCTTTTCCCAAGTTACTCAATGTATATTTTGAAAAGAGGGGCTCCTGATCACCCTATAAAAAATTTCAGATTTACCGATAAAAAAAATTAATTTTAAAGAGCATTGAACTCTAGAGAAGATTTTTAACAACGAAAAATTATCACTATGAGAGGCGTAAACAGGGTCATGCTTATTGGCAATCTTGGAAAAGATCCCGACGTGCAAGTATTGGAAGGCAATATCGCCGTAGCAAAATTTCCACTCGCAACAACTGAAACTTTTAAAGACCGTGGAGGTAAGCTGGTATCGCAAACAGAATGGCATACCGTTGTTTTATGGAGGGGACTTGCTGAATTGGCGCAGAAGTATCTTCACAAAGGAAGCTTAGTTTATATTGAGGGTCGTTTACGAACCCGTAACTGGGACGATAAAGAAGGGCATCGCAAGTTTGCAACCGAAGTGGTTGGCGACAATCTCATAATGCTGGATAAAAGAACAGATGGCACTACGCATACCGATACTTCTCATAGCGAGAACTTAGGAAGCCATGATGCTCCTCCTGCTGACAGCGATGTTTCGCAGGATTTACCCTATTAATTAATATACCTGAAAACTTTACTTTTGTAACAATATCCGCAGGCAGGTTGATACCTGCCTGCGTGGCTATGATTAATCACCAAAAACTCTTGCTTTGGATTATCACTCGGTCATTACATCTTTTTCTGATAATCTTCTATTCACTTTTATTGCTGTTAAAGCTGATGGAACAATTATTCTTGGCGCTTTATTATTTGGATTGATGACACTTTCATTTTTTATTGCAGCTGGTGAAGTGGCCCTGTTCTCGTTGCATAACAAGGACATTAACATGCTGAAAACAAAACAGCATTCATCTGCACGCCGTATTGTTGATCTTCTCGAAGAACCTAAAGAAGTTTATACTTCATTACTTATAGCGGGTACTTTTTTTAATATATGTATTATAGTACTTTCTAATTTTCTTATTAATGAATTGTTTCATTTGGGTGGTGCACTGGGCAGGTTAGGTTCATTTGCTTATATCGCCGAATTATTGATCAAGGTTTTAATGATCACATTTATTCTCGTATTTTTTTGCCGCATTTTGCCAAAGGTTTGGGCCACACAGAATAATCTGCGGGTTGCTTATGATTGTTCCTATGTTATTGAAGGAATTCATCTTTTGTTGGTACGCATAAGCCGGAGAATGGTTGCAATTGCAGATGTGATCGGGAGAAGACTTGGCGCCACAAAAAGTCTCACCGCCAGTTTGAAGGAGTTAGATGAAGCAATTGATATTACTACTGATGAAGAAACTTCCATTGAAGAAAAGAACATTTTAAAAGGGATTGTCAAATTCGGGAACATTTCTGTTAAGCAAGTAATGCGTACCCGCCTTGATGTAAATGGTATCGAATACAATACTCCTTTGCACGACCTGTTTAAAAGAGTGGAAGAGCTTCATTATTCCAGGTTGCCTGTTTATAAAACGAGTCTTGATGAAGTGGTTGGTGTTCTCAATACAAAAGACCTGCAGGCACATTTGCAACAGCCGGAAGATTTTGACTGGCATGTCTTACTTCGACAACCTTTTTTTGTTCCCGAAACTAAATTGATCGAGGATCTTCTCAAAGATTTTCAAAGCAAACGAATTCATTTTGCTGTTGTGGTTGATGAATTTGGCGGCACAAGCGGCATTATAACAATGGAAGATATTCTTGAAGAGATAATAGGGGAAATAAAGGATGAGTTTGATGAAGAAGAAGGTAATATCAGGAAAATAGATGAGAGTACTTTCATATTTGAAGGCAAAACAACTATAAATGATGCTTGCAAAGCAATGAAGATCTCGAAGGATACGTTTGATCCGGTGAAGGGTGAAAGTGAATCAATGGCGGGTCTTGTATTAGAGTTGTCAGGAGAATTTCCTACAACCAACTCTATTGTTACCTCCGGCGATTTTGAATTTACCGTAATGGAAGCGTATAAAAACAGGATCATGGAAATTAAAGTCACTATTAAACGCAGTCTTGATTAATGAAAACTATTTTTTATTTCTTTCTTGCAGCAGTATTCTTTGCTTCAATTTTATCTTGCAACACCAATTATACAGTTGACAAAAAAAGAGGATATTATAAAATTGATTTTCCAGAAAAACAATATAGACTCTTTGATCAGCCGGGTTATCCCTATTCATTTGAATATCCTGTTTATGCCAATGTAATAAAGGACAGCACTTTTTTTGACAACAAACCCGAAAACGATTGGTGGATCAATATCGATTTCCCACAATTTCATGGAAGAGTTTTTGTGAGCTATAAAGAGATCGGGAAAAATAAATTTGATTCACTGATCAATGATGCGTTTACAATGAGTTACAAACAACATGTTCAAAAGGCATCTTCAATAGAACCCAGGCCATTTCGTACTCCCAATAATGTTGATGGAATTTATTTTTCACTGGAAGGGGAAACAGCAACCGCCAACCAGTTTTTTCTCACTGATTCAGTAAAACATTTTTTGCGTGGCGCATTATATTTTGATGCGACGCCAAATGAAGATTCTCTTTCCATTGTAAATGATTTTCTAAAAAAAGATCTCCAATACATGATCAATACTTTGAAATGGAAATGATTCTGGCTGGGTAAAATTTTTCCAGGAGAGAAGACGGGAATTCTTAAATACATTTGCAAAAAATAGCGAGTGATAATAATTGATAATAAGCAGATAAGTGATGATGTGGTGGAAACGCAATTCGTTTGTGACCTGTCTAAATGCAAAGGTGGTTGCTGCGAAGACGGTGATGCTGGTGCGCCGCTTGATGATGAGGAATTGGAGATCGTTAATGAAATGTATGAGAAGGTTAAACCTTATCTTACTAAAGATTCGATAAAAGAAATAGAGCGTAAAGGAAAATATGTATACGATCGGGAATTCGGCTGGGTAACACCAACTCTCGCAAGTGATAATGAAATATGTGTATATGCAATTAGAGAAAAAAATGGAATGATAAAATGTGCTTTTGAACAGGCTTACTATGATGGAGTTATTCCATGGAAAAAACCGATTAGTTGTCACCTGTACCCGATCACTGTAAAAAAAGGGAAGTATGGCGATTATGAAAGAGTGAATTATGAACCGAGAGAAAAACTCTGTAGCCCCGGTTGTGCTTTGGGAGAAAAATTAAAGGTCCGCACATTTGAATTCTTAAAAGAGCCTTTGATCAGAAAATACGGGCAGGAATTTTATGATGCTTTGGAAAAGGCAGCCAAAGAATATTATCATACAACGACAAAATGAAAGCTGGTTCCTTGATGATCTTTCTATCAATCCTTACGAAGGCTGTGGATTCAATTGTACTTATTGTTATGTTCATGGCAGCAAACACGGAAAAAATCTTTGTTGATGTCAGCTTTATTAAAACAAATTCAAAAAGAATTAAACGCTCATTCTACTCCTGAGGCAAAGGCCGCAGCCATGAAATTTGTACCGAACGCTGAAAAAGTTTATGGCATTAGGACGCCGGTGTTAAATTTATTAGCTAAAAAATATAAAGAAGGCGGATTCGATTTGGCTAAAGAATTATGGAGTTCGGGAGCATTTGAAGAAAAGTTACTTGCTGCAAAACTGCTTAATGTAATTTGTAAAAAAGATCCGCTGCTGTCTTTAAAGTTGGTTGCGCGGTTTTCAAAAGATATTTCTGATTGGGCAGTTTGTGATGCGATTGGGATGCAAAGTTTGAAACCTGTAGCTAAAAAAATTCAAAAAGAAATTTTTGATCTGTCTGCAAAATTGATAAAATCAAAAAACCTGTGGGAAAGACGATTATCCTTGGTGATCATAGAAGTCTTTACAAAAGACAAGTCATTACATCCTGAAATAATCAAAAGAGTAAAGATGCTGGAGAATGATGAAGAGTATTATGTAAAAAAGGCGGTGGTATGGATAAAAAGGAATTTTGAAAAAGGAAGATAAACTCAGTTTATATTTGTAAACATGTCCGAACACTCACAATCATTTATCGAAAAAAGCGCTGTCAAAACTGCTGATAGAGAACATCGTCGCAAGATCAATTTTAATATCGGTAAGTATAATGCCGTGGTGCCAAAAGGGAAAGAGCAATTCATCAATGTGAATCTTGCAAGAGAGAAGGCAAAAAATTTAAAATGGAAAGCGATCGAGAATCTTGATAAAATGCTGGAGAGTTTCGAGGCAAAGATCACTAAACGTGGGGCACATGTAATTTGGGCAGAAGATGCAAAGCAGGCATTGGAAGAAATTGGAAAAATTTGTGCGGAGAAAAATTGCAAAACATTGGTGAAGAGTAAGAGCATGGTGACGGAAGAAATTCATTTGAATAAATTCCTGGAAGGGCGAGGAATTGAAAGTGTAGAAACGGACCTGGGAGAATATATTCAGCAGTTGGATGGTGAGCCGCCTTATCATATCGTTACTCCTGCCATGCATAAGAGTAAAGAAGATGTGGCAAAACTATTTGCAGAAAAATTAGGAACAGATCCAAAGCTGACACCTGAACAACTTACACAGGTTGCAAGAAATGTATTGCGAGAAAAATATGCTGAAGCTGAAGTAGGGATCACCGGCGCCAATTTCATTATTGCTGATATCGGGGGAATTGCAATAACAGAAAATGAAGGCAATGCAAGATTAAGTTGTTCCATGCCGAAAACACATATCGTAGTGGCAGGTATAGAAAAAGTTATTCCATCAATGAATGATCTTGCTTTGTTCTGGCCGTTGCTTGCAACATATGGAACAGGGCAAAAAATAACTGTATATAGTACAATAGTAACAGGTCCGAAGCAGGAAAAAGAGACCGATGGACCTGACGAAATGTATGTGATACTGCTTGATAATGGAAGAACAAATATTCTTGCAAACGAAAAATCAAGAGAGAGTCTGTACTGCATTCGATGTGGCGCTTGTTTGAATGCATGCCCTGTTTATAAAAATATTGGTGGTCATGCTTATGAAGCTACATACAGCGGGCCAATTGGCTCTGTGATCACCCCGCATTTGCAAGGAATGAAGGAATGGAAACACCTAAGTTATGCATCTTCACTTTGCGGCAATTGTACCGAAGTATGTGCAGTGAAAATTAATTTGCACGAATTGTTATTGGAGAACAGGCATGAAGCAGTTGATGAAGGAGACAGCAGTTTTGCAGAACGTACAGGATGGAAATTATGGAAGCAGGCAATGCTCAAACGCAGCCTGATGAATATGGGAAACAGAAAAATAAAAGATTGGGTGGTAAATACTTTATTAAAAGGTTGGAAAGAACATAGAAGCAAGATGGAGTTTCCTAAAAAGTCTTTCAATCAAATGTGGCAGGAAAAATACGGAAACAAATAGCCTTGCCTTAGATGGATAAAATCATATTACAATACTTAGGATCGGCTGTTTTTATAATTTGCGGGTTGTTTTCTTTATTTTATGCTTTAGTTAAAAAGAAAAACAAACTCGAAAAGTATCAAGAAGATATTCATCCCCCCCCAAAAAATTATGGGCAAGCTTTTTTGATATTTCTTGGCTTCGTTCTTTTGTTGGTGGGAGGCTCTCTACTTTTTATGAAGATAGAATAGCAGATGTTATTATCTTCATTGCGTGATTATTTACGCAAATAGGATTACTCCCCGCCTCAAATATGTTGCTGATTTTATCGGGAAAGAAATTACAAGACAACCCTTTCAACTTACTACGGACGAATTATTTTTCAATAATTATAATGGCCCGAAGATCAATTACGGTTATGAAGCTGTTTCAAATGATGAATTATTGATCGTTAATTATCCACTGCTATTTGAAGATTCTATCAAGAAACAAAAGATCTCTTGTTTTAAGCTAAACGATTTTCCAGCATTTTTTAAATCTGAAGGAGATTATCCGTTTGATATCTTCTCTGCTGTTTTTTATTTACTCAGCCGCTATGAAGAATATCTGCCTCATCAAAAAGATATATATGGAAGATATGCTCATGAGAGTTCGCTGGCTTTTAAAGAAGGGTTTTTAAATATTCCTTTGATAAATATCTGGATCGAAGATTTTAAGCAAACATTAAAAAGAAGGTTTCCCGCACTCACCACTCACCATTCAGCATTCACCTTTCAACCAACGTACGATATTGATGAGGCATTTGCATTTAAGAATAAAGAATTGTCAAAAATAGCGGGAGGGCTTGCCAGATCCTTAGTGAAAGGTGAATGGGCAATTGTAAATAAAAGGTTGAAAGTACTTCGCGGAAAAACAAATGATCCTTATGATGCGTATGAATGGATGGATAAATTGCATGAAAGAAATAATTTAAAGCCACTGTATTTTTTTCATGTAGCGACTGAGAAAGGAAAGTATGATAAGAATATTCCTCCATCACATCCGGCTATGCAGCAATTAATAAAGCAGCATGCTGAAAAATATTCAATCGGAATTCATCCTTCGTGGGCAAGCGGGGATAATAAAAATTTGCTGGCAAGCGAAATTAAAACTCTTGAGTCAGCAACTGGTAAAAAAATAACCGCTTCACGGCAGCATTATATTCGATTTACTTTGCCGCATACTTTTCGTCGATTAATTGCAGCAGGTATCAGGGATGATCATTCAATGGGCTATGGTAGCATCAATGGCTTTCGTGCATCGGTGGCTTCTTCATTTTATTGGTATGATTTGGAAAAAGAACAACAAACAAATCTTTTGCTTCATCCTTTTTGTTTTATGGAAGCCAATTCTTTTTTTGAGCAAAAATATTTGCCGCAAAGAGCTTTTGAAGAAATGATGTATTACTATAATGTTGTTAAGGGTGTTAATGGCACACTCATTACTATCTGGCATAATAATTTTTTAGGAACATATCCAAAGTTCCGTGGGTGGAGAGATGTATATGAAGAGTTCGTACGGCAAGTGAGTGAGAAGAAGTGAGTAGGAATGGTGAATGGAATTGTTACAGTACAAGAGTGCGACGCAACAGAAGTCCAATAGTAGCAATGCAGCTGACCTCATCCTCCAACTCCTTCTCCTGTAGGAGAAGGAGCGCTGCTTAAGTGCAATGCCGAGCTATACATCTACCACTTCAACATTTGAATAAAGACAGGTAAATAAAGAAGTTTAAATCTAAGTCCCCCCTTTAGGGGGACAGGGGGTTGGGTTCACACTCCTTCCGTTTCTGGTTGTTCTGTACTTGTAATTTTATACGCCTTATTTACCAGGAAAACTCCAAGCAAAGTAACAAGACCTCCAATGGCGAGATAGATGGTAAGTTTTTCATCGAATATTATTGAACCGAGTATAACTGCAACCATCGGATTAATGTAAGCATAAACAGAAGCTTGTTCGGTAGGCAAATTTTGCAACGCATACAAATAACAAACAAAAGCGATCAATGAACCGAAGATGACAAGATATGCAATGGCTGTCCATGTTTGCCATGGGATGGCTGTAAGTGCAACAGCCTTGCCAGTTGCTGCAGAAAAACTATATAATACAATTCCGCTAATGACCATTTGAAGACCAAGACCGAAATAGGGATTGAATCGAACGGCTTGTTTTTTGGTATAAAGTGTTGCAATGGCCCATGTCCATGTGGCAATTACAGAAAGTAAAATGCCCCAGCGGAATTGCGGATCAAAAAATTCATCCAGGTGATCATAAAAAATTACACACACGCCACCAAAGCCAAGCAGCAAGCCAACAATAGCCATTACAGGCATTTTCCCTCTTGACATAAAAAGCCCGATGACCACTAACCATAATGGAAAGATGGCACCGATGATAGCGCCAAGTCCTGCTGAAATTTTGTATTGCAACGCAAGTGTGCTGAGCCCATTACTGATCATGAAATTTAAGAAACTCAATACAATTATCGGTATCCATTCTTTGCCTTTAGGTAATGGGATTCTTTTGTAAAGAAAGAAGCCAACATAACAAATACCGCCGAGCATTTGCCTGATGGCTGCCATCTGCAATGCATCAGGAATATATTTTACGCCTTGTTTGCTTGCCAGCCAGGTGGTGCCCCATAGAATGCAAACTAATGAAAGTGCAAAGATGGCTTTGGCTCTTGTTCCTTTTTTGTGAATGGTCAAAGGATTCAGCGCCGATAAACTTTTTAAAGCATCAGTGGATTGTGATAAGGTTTTATTGAAGTCGAATAAAGGCATGAATGATTATGAACTTAACTTTTGTGCTACTATTGAGCTTCTCTTGCGTCGCACTCTTGTACTTCAACAATTCTATTCAGCTTTTTGTGAGTTGTGAGTGGTCAATTGTGAGTAGCATACTCACCATTCACCATTTTAATGTTTAAAGTGTCTCATCCCCGTCATCACCATCGCTAGCTTATTTTCTACACAATACTCAATTGAATCTTTATCCCGTATAGAACCGCCGGGTTGTATGAATGCTTCTATTCCTTCTTCATGGCTCATCTTTACACAATCATTAAAAGGGAAGAATGCATCACTTGCTAATACTGCACCATGCAGATCAAAATTAAATTGCTTTGCCTTTTCAATTGATTGGCGCAATGAATCAATACGACTTGTTTGCCCGCAACCTTTTCCAATCAACTGCTTATTCTTTATCAATGCAATTGCATTTGATTTTAGATGCTTACAGATAACATTGGCAAATTTCAGATTTTCTTTTTCTGAAGATGTTGTTTCCCTGCCACCAACTTCTTTCCATTCGGAATAATTGCCTTCATCTGTTCCTTGTATCAATACTCCATTTAATAATGAACGGAACATTTCTGGTTTCTGCTTCCTAGTTTCTGATTTCTGTTGCAACAGAATTCTATTCTTTTTTGATTTGAGTACGACTAATGCATCTTCATTAAAAGCTGGAGCGATCAACACTTCAAAGAATATTTCATTTATAGCATCAGCAGTTGCTTTATCAATAGTGCCGTTACAAACCAATACACCACCAAAAGCAGATTCGGGATCACCGGCAAGAGCAGCATCCCAGCTTTCTTTTATTGTTGTTCTTTGTGCTACGCCGCAAACATTTGTGTGCTTGATGATCGCAAATGTTGTATCCGTAAACTCTTTTATGATCTGAACAGCCGCATCTACATCAACAAGATTGTTATAAGAAAGTTCTTTGCCGTTCAACTGATCAAATAATTCATTAAGGTTCCCAAAGAATGCAGCTTTCTGGTGAGGGTTCTCACCATAGCGCATTGCTTTTTCTTCTTTATTAAATGGGGTGATAACAGAAAGCTGGTGAAAATAATTTGAGATCGCTGTGTCGTACGCAGTGCATACATCAAAAGCTTTTATTGCGAACATTCTTCTTTGGTCTAATGTGGTTTCTCCGTTTTGCTCTCTTATTACTTTTTCCAGCAAGGAATAGTCTGCCTTGTTAGCAACAACAACAACATCTTTATGATTTTTTCCTGCACCGCGTATCATGGATGGTCCGCCGATATCAATTTTTTCAATGATTGCTTTTTCATCAGTAGTTGAAGCAACAGTTTCTTCAAAAGGATAAAGATCAACGATCACAAGATCAATTTCAGGGATGTTGTACTGCTTCATTTCTGCCACATGGGTTTCATCATCTCTTTTTCCAAGAATGCCACCAAATACAGATGGATGTAAAGTCTTTACTCTGCCGCCAAGAATAGACGGGTAAGTCGTGAGATCCTCAACAGGTACAACCTTTACTCCCAGCTTTTCAATAAAACTTTGTGTGCCACCGGTGGAATAAATAGTAACACCAAGTTCGGACAGCAATTTTACAATAGGCTCAAGACCATCTTTGTAAAAAACAGAGATGAGGGCAGACTGAATTTTTTTGTTCATAAAAGAGGTTGAATAGTCATGCCACGGTTCAAAACCGTGGCATGACTCGTTAGAGCCGCAAATGTAAGCTACCGGAGGTTCATCACAAAAGCCCCTTTTTCACTTACATCATGCCAGGGAATATGTAATAGATCACAATCCTTTTTCCAATAATTAATTTTCCACGCAGGACAGGAGCCATCAAAGACAACTTGTTTTACAGAAAATGTTTCTGCCAGTTTATTAAAATATAGTTTGGGGTTACCCGAGATCAGCAGAAGGTCAACAGGGATCTTTTCTTCAAGCGGAACAAAATATTTTGTTTCGCTTATCGTCAGTATTTTTTTACTGTTGCAGGAAATTAAATTCTCCTGTTCTTGATAATTTTCAAAATTTATGGCCGGTTCAATGCGGTGCAAAACCCTTGACGGTTTTATATGAAAGTTTCTTATAAAATCATCTGCTAACAGGTCAGAATCACCAATGAAGAAATATTTTCTTCCATCAATAAGATCAATAGCTCGTTTTTGAGGTACATTATAAACGATCAGCTGCTCACGGTTATTTGCTTGTATAAATGAAATGGTTCGTAACGCAACGAATCCAAACAATGCCGCCAATGCATATTTAAGACCGGCTTTACTTTTCTCCATTAGCCAAAAACCAAAACCGGTGGCTACTCCAAACAACAGAATTGTTTGAAGAATTGAGATTTGAAGGCCATCCAATAAAGAAAATGGAAGTATCTCAATTCGTTCGATATAAGAATTCATGATCCAGATAAGCCAGGAAAGAATTTTACCAATAAATGTGGCAAAGACATGAATGAATGAAACAGTACATAATAAAATTTCACCAAGCACAATTAAGCTTGATAATGGAACTGCTAAAAAATTAGTAAGTAAAAAATAATTCGGGAACTGGTGAAAATGATAAATGCTGACCGGTACTGTAAGAATTTGTGCAGCTATTGTTACTGCATTTAGTTTCCATATAAGATCCAGTAGTTTATTTTTTGTGTAAAACCAATTATAGATCGGTAGCATGAAGATGACAATACTTAACACAGCAGCGTATGATAACTGAAAGCCAACATCCCAAAGCCAATAAGGGTCATAGCACAGCAATAAGAAAGCTGAAAAAGCAAGGGTGTTAAAGATGGATGACTTTCTTGTAAGAGAATCTGCTAAAACAATACAGGTAAACATTACTGCAGACCGGATAATAGATGGTTGTGCCCCTGCAAGCAAACTAAATAACCATAACCCGAGAAGAATTAAAGCAGGTTTTAGCCATTTTACTTTTTTTCTTTGTAGTGGTTTTAATATCAAAGTGAGCAACCAGTATATAAGCCCAAGATGCAGGCCCGAGATCGCAATGACATGAACGACGCCGGTGTTACTGTAAGATTGTATCAATGTTTTATCAAGGTCATCTTTATATCCTATTAATAATGCTTCTGCCAAACCCAATTCTTTTTCGCCTTTAATAATATTTTTACGAAGAATGCTCAGCACTTTTGTACGGCTTTTATTAATGAATTGCTGAACAAATTTTTTATTGGTAGTTGGTAAAATCTCGAACTCATTTTCTTTTAAATAAACCTGGTGAGTAATTCCCTGGAACAATGAATATCTTTTGTAATTGAAACCACCTGGATTGCCGGAGTTTTTTATTTCCTGCAATGGTTTTGTGATGATCAATTGTGAACCATATTCAAGAGTTGGCAGGGTGCTGTCTTTTTTAAAATAAAGAATGATAGTGCCTTTTGTTTTAATACAAGAGTTATTTTTTAAAATATAATCTACTGATGCATTTGCCTTATAGGATTTTGTTTTTTCAACAGGGTTTTCAATTAACGTAACAATAAGTGCATTTTCATTTTTATACCTTTTGCCAAACCAATTCACATCATGCTGAATATTTTTATACCAGGACAGTAATCCACCTAGTGTAATAAACAACAGAGTAACTGCTAAACCACTTAAAGCAGAAAGCTTATACCGTTTAAAAAAGGGAATAAAGAAAAATAAAATTGTAGCAATGGCGGACATGCACAATGCGATCCATAAAATTCCAGGTTGAATTTGTAAATTCCATTGTAAAACAATTCCGGCAATTAAAGGAAGCAGAAACCGCATGAACGGTGCTTTTTTCCATACATGAATTACGGGCAATGACATTTACAAAAGGTAAAACACACTTAATATCTTTTCAATACCACTTTACGGGTATTTCTTATAGCTTCGTACCTTTCACTCAAGAAAAATATTATGAGAAAACTTTTGATTATACCGGCATTGATCTTCTTCAGTAATTTATTTTCTCAAACTCTTCAACAGATCGAATCAAAAAGAGTGGGTTTGCCAAATGGATGGAGCCTTACTCCTGTTGGAAAAGACCTGCCATTAGGTGATCTTCCTTTGAACATGGCCGTTTCACCATCAAAGAAACTTATTGCGGTTACTAATAATGGGCAGAGTGTACAATCACTTCAACTGATAGACGCAGTAAATGATAAAATATTAAGCTCAGTTGTTATTCCAAAATCATGGTATGGAATAAAGTTCAGCAGCGATGAAAAGTTTTTATACGCATCAGGAGGAAATGATAACTGGATATTAAAGTATGCTATTAAAAGTAACCAGCTTGTATTGAATGATAGTATTTCATTAGGAAGAAAATGGCCAAATAAAATCTCTCCTACAGGTATAGAAATAGACGATGCAAAAAAAACGATGTATGTGGGTACAAAAGAGAATAATACTCTTTACGTGATTGATTTAAGTTCTAAAAAAATCATTGATTCGATTCCCTTAGACGGCGAAGCTTATGGATGTGTATTATCTACCGATAAAAAAAGATTATACGTATCTGTATGGGGCGCTGATGAAGTGGTTATTATTAATACAACAAATAAAAAGATCTCAGATCATATAAAAGTTGGTGACAATCCCAATGAATTATGCTTGTCAAAAACCGGGAAACTATTATATGTTGCCAATGCAAATGATAATTCTGTTTCAATCATCAATACCCAAACATTGAAAGTGATCGAGACATTAAGTGCCGCACTTTTTCCAAGTGCTCCTCCCGGCTCTACTTCCAATGGTCTTGCACTAAGTACGGATGAAAAAACTTTATACATTGCCAATGCAGATAATAATTGCCTGGCAGTTTTTGATGTAAGCAAACCGGGTCAAAGTAAAAGCAATGGTTTCATTCCTACAGGCTGGTATCCTACCAATGTAAAAGTGATCGGCAAAAAAATATTTGTAACAAACGGAAAAGGTTTTTCATCGCAGGCGAATCCTTATGGTCCTAATCCTGTAAAGAAAAGAGAAGAAGTAGTTTACCAGGAGGGAGACAAAACAAAGCCGATCGAAGTTCAATACATCGGTGGACTTTTTAAAGGCACGATGAGTATCATTAATACACCGACACCTCAGCAACTTTCAGTTTATTCGCAGGTTGTTTATCACAATACGCCGTATACGAAAGAAACAGAATCTTTGAGCAAGGGAGAAGTGGGAAACCCGATCCCAATGAAACTGGGCGATCCCTCACCGATCAAATATGTTTTTTACCTCATCAAGGAAAACAGAACATACGACCAGGTGCTTGGTGATATCAAAGAAGGTAATGGCGACCCATCATTGGTTTTATTTGGAGAAAATGTTACTCCTAATCTTCATAAGCTGGCAAAAGAATTTGTGTTGCTTGATAATTTCTATTGCGATGGCGAAGTAAGCGCCGATGGCCATAGCTGGAGTATGGGAGCTTATGCGACAGATTATTTAGAAAAAGTATGGCCGACAAGTTATGGTGGTCGGGGTGGCAGTTACCCGGGAGAGGGGATGAATAAAACGGCAAACAATAAATGGTATATCTGGGATCAGTGTAAGAAAAAAAATATTTCCTATCGTACTTATGGCGAGTTTACTGATGCAAGAACTGCCAGCATTCCTGTTCTTGATAATCATTTTTGTCCTTATTACACTGGCTGGAACATGGATGTGAAAGACATTGAACGTTTTTTTCAATGGAAAAAAGAATTTGATTCATTGCTTGCAGCTAAGGCGGTACCGCAATTCAATACGATGCGTTTTGGCAATGACCATACGGAAGGTTTACGAAATGGTAAGCCAACACCGTTCGCACATGTAGCCGATAATGATCTTGCTGTTGGCATGTTTGTAGAATATCTCAGCAATAGTCCTATTTGGAATGAAAGCGCTGTTTTTATTGTAGAAGATGATGCGCAGAATGGCGCCGATCATGTGGATGCACATCGCACAACGGCTTATGTTGCCGGCGGTTTTGTAAAAAGAAAATTTGTTGATCACACGATGTATTCCACATCGTCTATGTTGCGTACGATGGAGTTGATCCTTGGTTTGCAACCGATGAGTCAATATGATGCCGCAGCTGAACCAATGTGGCGGAGTTTTAGTCCAATTCCCGATCAGACCCCGTTTGTATCGTTGCCGGCGAATATCGATCTCAATCAAAAAAATACTGTCTTGAACAAATGGCAAAGGAAAAGTGAAACGTTTGATTTTACTAATGAGGACCGTGCTCCTGATCTTGAATTCAGTGAATTACTTTGGTATGCTATTAAAGGAGATCATGTTCCTTTTCCCGGTCCAAAACGATCGGCCTTTGTAAAATTGAAAGATAAGAAAGAGGAAGACAATGATGATTAATTTGTAGCAAGCTTTTGTAATTCTTTTCATCGTCCCTTGCGTCGCACTCTTGTACTGCAACAATTCTATTCAACACAGCAGAGTCTTGTCATGCAGAGCCGGGTTTAATAATGATTATTCAAAATGTAATAAATGTCAGGCGAAGCATTTCATACTTGTTAAAGTCTGAGATGCCTCGTTCCTCGGCATGACAAGACTCCGTGAATAGGAAATTTCTTTGCACCTTTTGTATTTCATCTTTGCGTGAAGCCTTTCTACGCCAGCATTTTCTTTAAATAGGCCACTTGCCCAAGATGATAAATATTATGCTGTATCAATCCATTCAGCAAAAACCGGAAATTATATTTACGCAGCGGAACAATATCACCTAAAAAATTATCATCTTCTTTTTGTTTAAGCAACTCAATTATTTTATCATGAGTTGCTTTCAATTGTTCTATTCCTTTTTTCCATGAATGAGTTTTTGGATCAATAGTCCGCCAGTCATTCGCTTCGATTGCTTTCATTTGCTCAACAGTTCTGTTCTCAAGACCACCAAGTGTAAACTCGGCCCAAGTATTCATGTGCCAAAGCAATTCGATCATTGAATGTTCCGTACCGTTTGGTTTTGTATTGGCTTTCGATTCATCTGCTTCTGCTAATATTTCATACACAGCACGGCCAAACCATGGTTGACCACTTAAAGTTGCTTCAAAACTTTTGATGATGTATTCGGTTTCTTTATTCATGATATGAAATTAATTGAGATTTTATTTTCTTTCTTTTTGTTTATAAAAAATTTTTTATCATTAAAATTTCATTTTCCTTTAAACCTAACTCTTTTGAATGGCCCAACAGTTCTTGGAGTACTGTTTTTCTTTGCTTTTGTTTTAATTTCTTTATTGGAATGATTTGATCTTTATTCTCATTAGAAGCATGCTCCTGCAAATAAAAAATATTTTGATTATCTCTATAGAAGGGAGTAGATAACCCAATATTATCATAAGTTTTTTTATTTAGATTTAGGATGGGTTGGAATGAATTTGAGTCTGCTTCATCAATGATCTTATCAAAATAATAGACATGGTTTTTATCCCTTAAAATATGGATATCAATAACAACAGTACTTGCCGCGTCAATAATTCCTTTTAGAAAAATTTCTTCGCAATAATAGACATGTTTCTTATCATGTGCCCATGATGAGTATCCGCTATCTTTAATAAAGCTATATTTTGCTAATATGTCCTTAGATAATCCTTCATATTCATATAGAACTTTAAAGGTAGAAGGGTCAGCTTCTGAAATTATTTCATCAGAGTGGAAAACTGTGGATTTGTCCTTCGCATAAAACTTATTAAGAATAATAAAAGATTCTTTTTCAAAGGGGAATCTCTTACCATTCACGAACAAATTTTTCCCATCTGTAAAAAAATGCTCTGAAATTAAGATAAGTTCTTCCTTAAAGTCATTTTGTATTTTCTTCCCATACCAATAAAGGGAATTATCTATTTTAAAGTAGCCATAACTTTTATAATCTGTATAAGTGGAATAATTTTCCTTCAATAATTTTGATTCGCTAAAGATTTTATTTTTATCACAACTATAGAAATTAGTCAATAGTTTGAAGCTTTTTATGTCAACTCCGTTAAGTAGTTCAATTTTGCCAGTATTAAACGACTTAAAATATATGTTACCATCATTATCTTGAAGATAATATTCCTCTTTTAAGTATTTTCTTAGATTACCTTCTTTCATTACTCATAAATTTACAAAACAACTCTCCCTAAAACAAAAAGGGCTGCATCAGCAACCCTTTCCTCCTAATCTTTTATAATCCTGGTAAATCGTGGTTCTATTTACTTAAATACATACTCCTATCCTTATACAACTGCCTGAAATAAGGATCTCTTAAATTTTTTATAAACCGTATCGCTTCACCGGTTGATTTCATTTCAGGTCCAAGCTCTCTGCTTACTCCGGGGAATTTATTAAAGCTGAATACTGGTTCTTTAATTGCAAATCCATCCAGATGTTTTTCTTCCGGTATATCTGACACTTTCATTTCACCTAACATTACTTTGGTGGCGTAGTTCAGATAAGGTTTGTTATATGCTTTTGCAATGAAGGGTGTTGTTCTTGAAGCCCTCGGGTTGGCTTCTATCACATATACTTTTGTTTCCTTGATAGCAAACTGGATATTGATAAGCCCTTTAATTTTTAATTCAAGAGCTATCTTTTTTGCATAGTCAACCATATCCTGGAGTTCCAGCGGACTCAGGTTGAATGCCGGTAATACTGCATTGCTATCACCACTATGAATACCTGCTGGCTCAATATGCTCCATGATGCCCATCACATGAAATTTCTCACCATCACATATTGCATCGATCTCGGCTTCCTGGCAGCGATCAAGAAAATGGTCAACTAAAATTTTATTTCCGGGAATATGTTTCAGTAAACTCACCACTGCCTTTTCCAGTTCATCATCATTGATAACGATCCGCATTCTTTGTCCGCCGAGTACATACGAAGGACGAACAAGCACAGGGTAACCAACTTTATTCGCAACAACTATCGCTTCGTCCACTGTCCATGCAGTTCCATATTCCGGGTAAGGAATTTCAAGCTCTTTCAGAATATCAGAAAAACGGCCGCGGTCTTCGGCAATATCCATACTATCATACGAAGTGCCGATGATCTTGACTCCCTTTTTATGGAGTTTTTCAGCAAGTTTTAATGCAGTTTGTCCGCCCAACTGAACGATCACTCCATCTGGCCTTTCATGTTCAATTATTTCCCAGATATGTTCCCAATAAACCGGTTCGAAATAAAGTTTATCAGCCATGTCAAAATCAGTACTCACTGTTTCAGGATTACAGTTGATCATGATTGATTCGTAACCGCATTCTTTTATAGCAAGCAAACCATGCACACAGCAATAATCAAATTCAATTCCCTGCCCGATGCGATTTGGACCTGAACCAAGAACGATTATTTTTTTCTTATCGCTTCTTTTGCTTTCGTTCTCACCACCACGTTCAAAAGTGGAGTAGAAATATGGTGTCTTTGCTTCAAACTCTGCGCTGCAGGTGTCTACCATTTTAAAAACACGGGTAATGCCGAGTTTTTTTCTATGTTCATAAACTTCATCTTCTGTTGAATCGTTCATGATGCGACAAAGTTGCTCATCGCTGAACCCCATTGTTTTTGCCTCTCGTAATAGTTCAGCAGGCAGCGTATGGAGTTTGTATTTTTTTATTTCAACTTCAAGGTTGCAGATCTTTTGTATCTCATAAATAAACCAGCGGTCAATTCCATGAGTAGCTTTAGAAATGGTGTTTACACTAACACCCATCATCAGTGCATCTTTTATTCTAAAGATGCGATCCCACTTGGGTGTTTTGATCTGCTCAATAATTTCTTCAGCATGCAACATGCTTTTTCCATAATAGCCCAAGCCGACTGCATTATTCTCCAAACTCTGACAAGCTTTCTGTACGGCTTCGGCAAAACTCCTTCCGATCGCCATTACTTCACCCACACTTTTCATTTGCAGCCCAAGTGTATCATTGGCCCCTTTGAACTTATCAAAATTCCAGCGGGGGATCTTTACAATCACATAATCAAGAGCCGGTTCAAAAAATGCAGAGGTGGTTTTTGTGATCTGGTTTTCCAATTCATCAAGGTTATAACCAATAGCAAGCTTTGCGGCGATCTTGGCAATTGGATAACCGGTAGCTTTTGATGCGAGGGCAGAAGAACGACTCACCCTTGGGTTAATTTCAATTGCAATTATTTCTTCGGTATCGGGATTCAACGCAAACTGAACATTACAACCGCCGGCAAAATTTCCAAGGTCACGCATCATTTTGATGGCAGTGTTCCTCATCAACTGCATAGCAGTATCGCTGAGTGTCATTGCCGGTGCAACAGTAATTGAGTCACCTGTATGTACACCCATCGGGTCAAAGTTCTCTACACTGCAGATGATACAAACATTATCATTTGCATCACGCAGCAATTCCAGTTCAAATTCTTTCCAACCTAAAACTGCTTTTTCAACAAGTACTTCATGAATTGGAGATGCTTCCAGTCCGCGGTTAAGTGCCTCATCTAAAAAATCTTTGTTGAGTACAAAACCACCTCCCGTACCGCCGAGTGTAAATGAAGGACGGATCACAAGCGGAAATCCAATCTCTTGCGCAAATTCTTTTCCTTCTAAATGTGAATTGGCGGTTCTGGCTGGAGCAACAGGCACGCCGAGCTGGATCATCCATTGGCGGAACTTCTCCCTATCCTCTGCTTTATCAATTGCTTTTATATCTACACCGATCAGTCGTACGTTATATTGTTTCCATATACCAAGATCTTCGGCTTCTTTTGCCAGGTTCAATGCTGTTTGTCCGCCCATAGTTGGCAATACTGCGTCAATTTGGTTTTCCTGCAAGATCTGTTCAATACTTTCAACCGTTAGTGGTAAAAGATACACACGATCAGCCATCATCGGGTCAGTCATGATGGTAGCTGGATTGCTGTTGATAAGAATTACTTTAATACCTTCTTCTCTTAAACTCCTTGCTGCTTGTGTACCTGAATAATCGAACTCACACGCCTGGCCAATAATGATGGGGCCAGAACCAATAATCAATACAGATTTAATCGAAGGATCTTTTGGCATTTTTGGGTTTTAATTTAATAGCTGGTAACCGTGAGGACATAAAAAAACCGGGTTTGTTACCCGGGGTGCAAAAGTAAGGGAATCGGAGATTTTGATGTATTGTTATTCCAAATAAATTTTAATTCCGTTACAAATGTTCAATTGTTGTGGAAAGAAGCGATCTCATAGTCATCAAGAACAACCTCATTTGGACCAGGTCTCACTTTCCTCTCATCACGGGTTTTCATTTTTTTCACCCAACTGCTACGGGCTCCCTGGCCTTTTACGGCCCCAATAAACAGGCCGCCAACAACAACTGCTGCGATAAAGATCTTATGGTTAATCTGTTTCATCTGTCAAAGGTTTATGGTAAATGGTTTCAAATTCAATCAGCGATTTTCATCAGGACTACCGTTCGGTATTATTGGAGAAGGACGACGTTCTAATTCTTAAGACAAATGGCGTTCCAAATTTGTTGCACATTGAAATAAAAAAATCCAGTTAATTCCACACATGTGAAATTAATTGGACTTAAAAGTGTGTATTAACTATTTGTTAATTGAAATGTTGACGATGTAGCTTCCCGATTCGAAAAATTCTAATTCAACTTCTTCTGTTCCTATTGTCAATTTTACCCTCATCGGAAAAATTACTTCCAAAAGTGTTGTCTCCGTACTTTTCAAGTGTGCCTCAAGAGAGGTTAGTCTTTCATAGTGACCCTTTAAAACTTGTACAAGATCTACAGTATAACGTGGCATTGTAGCCCCAGAACTGGTTTGAGCGCCACCCGTAGTATTGGTGACAACAATTTTTATTTTATTCAGTGGATCGGAAATATATTCCACAAGCACTTCTCTTACGGACCCTGTTTTACTATGAACGATCCACGGCTTTTCATTTTTTCCAATATATACATCCTTTTTCCAAAACCCCTCTACAATACTATCCTGTGCACCTTCTCTTTTCATTGTCATTGTACCTTTTCCTTCACGAAGCCCCTTTATATATTTTCCTTCGAATACATTTTTATTGCTCCAGGTATATGTTCCGTGGCCGTCGGGAATCCCATTCTTAAACTCTCCTTCATAAGTATCCATTCCAACAGCTTTTCCTTTGCCATGTGCTTTATTCTTTTTACAATCCCCGGTGTAAGTACCTTTTAAAGATTCTTTATCTACTTCACAGGTTTGACTGTATGCGCTAAAGGATAAGAAAAGAAAAACAATGGCAGGAGTTTTTATTTTTAGAAGAATAGTTTTGCTCATGCAGTTTTATTTAGACCGAAATTAGGCAATGATTAAATTAGATGGGCAAGGTTTATGTTATTTTGCTCCCTGTATGATCAAAGGCAATTATTTAAAACAACATGCTGCACTGTTCTTTTTACTGTTATCATTTCTGAGTGGTAAAAGTCAAACAAACGGCGACACTAAGTACCCTCAGGGATATTTTACCAACCCGCTAAAAATTCCTATGTCGCTAAGTGCAAATTTTGGCGAATTAAGACCTAATCATTGGCATATGGGTCTTGATATAAGAACTGATCAGAAAGAAAATCTTCCTGTTTTTGCTTCAGCCGATGGCTATGTGGCACATATTGGTATCAGGCCACAGAGTTTTGGAAAATTTATTATCATCAACCATCCAAACGGGTATTCTACTTTGTATGCACATTTGAATGAGTTTTATCCTGCATTAGAAAAATATGTGAGAGAAAAACAAACTGAGAAAGAATCATGGGCTATTGAAATAGATTTTACTGATAAGGATTTTAAAGTAAAGAAAGGAAATGAGATCGCTAAAAGTGGAAATACAGGTGGCTCGCAGGGCCCGCATTTACATTTTGAAATAAGGGAAACAAAAACTGACCGGAGTCTTAACCCTTTGTTGTTTGGAATGCCTTTGCAAGATGATGTTGCACCTACTTTATTAAAACTTGCGATGTATGATCGCAGCATAAGTACATATGAGCAAACACCCCAAATTTTTTATTTAAAGAAAACAGGCAGCAGTTATATTATTCCGAATATGCCAGTACTAAAAACCGGGTTTAAAAAATTAAGTTTTGCTATCCAGGCTGTCGATAAGTTCACCGGTTCACAAAACGGTAACGGGATCTATACTGCACGTATTTTTAAAGATGAAGAACGAATAGCAGAATTTATTCTTGATGAGATCGATTATAGCGAATCCGAGTATATCAATGCCCAAATAGATTATCGTTATTTCAAATCTGGCAGGGGTTATTTTCAGCATATATCACCTTTGCCTGGCCGGGAAGAAAGGATCTATCATCTTCATAATAATGATGGCTTAATTCATCTCGATGATACTTTGCAGCATACTATAACTATTCAAGTGGGAGATGCAAATGAAAATTTTTCAAGTGCCAGTTTCCTGGTCCAATTTACAAATAGCATTTCTATATATAGAGCTGACCGAAAGCCTGATAACTTTATTCCGGGCAATGTAAATGTTATAGAAAAAAAAGACTTCGAAGCATTTCTTCCGGAGAAATGTATATATGATACCATACAACCATTTTATAATTACACCAATTCTACCTTACCGAATGCAGTTTCTGACTTGCATCAATTAAATGATAACAGCTACCCGGTGCATGAAGAAATGACCATCAGGATCAAACCGACGATCCAGGTTAAAAAAGAATTGCGTGATAAAATTGTGATCCAACGAAATGCAGGCAATGCTATAATAAAACCAGTATGGCAAGGAGAATGGCTCTCAGCAAAAACCGGGGCGTTTGGATCCTTTATTGCATTGGTTGATCTGACTCCTCCGCAATTAAACAGTATTGGAAAAGGAGATACAGTAAATCTTAGTCCTGCTTCAAGAATTGTATTTACACCAACTGATAACTCTGGTATAAAAAGTTTTCATGCAGAACTGGATGGCAATTGGCTTATGTTCACCAACGATAAAGGAAGAAGCTGGATCTATAAATTTGATGAACAATGCCCCTTTGGTGTACATGAATTAAAAGTTAGAGTAGAGGATATTGTAGGGAATGTAACGGAGAAAACATGGTGGTTTAAAAAATATCCGTACACCCCACCGCCACCAAAGAAAAAAAAGAAGACGACTGCTAAAAAGAAAACGGCAGTAAAGAAAAAATAAAAAACCGATGGTAACACTTCAGGAAGGTGATAAAGCACCAGCATTTACCGGCAAAGACCAGGACGGAAAAAAAATTTCTTTGTCCGATTACAAAGGCAAGAAGCTGATCTTATATTTTTATTCAGAAGCAGGTTCACCGACCTGCACCATAGAATCTTGCAACCTCAGGGATAATAATTCTTTGCTAAAGAAAAAGGGGTTTGAAGTATTAGGTGTAAGTCCGGATAATGAAAGCAAGCAAAAGAAATTTGAAATAAAATATAAACTTCCCTTTTCATTAATTGCCGACACGGAAAATAAAATAACTGCCGCTTATGGTGTGCATGATATGAAAAAATTATTTGGTCGTGAATACATGGGTATCCTTCGCACCACTTTTGTCATTGATGAAAATGGGATCATTCAAAAAATATTTCACAAGCCAAAGAATAAGGCACATGCGCAGGAAATATTGAAGGCCTTTGAATAAATTCCTTGCAGTTTAGCATTCGTGATAGTATCTTCTAATTTTATTGGATAAGCAACCCCTTTATTCAAAGTTTCGATTTATTAAAAACCAAAACAGTCATTATGAAACGATCACTCTTTGTTGTTCTTCTTTTTGCATTTATTAATTCTTCAGAACAGGAGACAACAATAATTAAAACTCCCACAAAACCAGAGTTCACCAACACTAAAGTATTCTACTCACAAAAAGCAGTTAACACAAAAACAGTAGAAGTTCACCCTAAAGGCATCATGGATTTTAGTATCGATCATTATTTTGGTGATATTGCTGGTGATCAGGGTGGTCCTAAACATAATTTCTTCGGGTTGGATGGTATTAAGGATGTCCGTATTGGTTTCCAGTTAGGTTTAAGTGATAGGTTAAATATCATCTTCGCGAGGGCAAAAGGTTCTGGGAATGTGACAAATCAATATGAATGGGGATTAAAATACCAGGCACTAAGACAAAAAGACAATGACCCAAGTCATCCACTTTCACTTACATTTTTTGCAAACGATGTTTTATCTGCTATGCGATCAGGAGGAGACACTGCTACGGATTATGAAAATTCATTTGAGGATTTCGGCAGCCGTCATAGCCAGGTAGTACAAGTGTTAGCAGCAAGAAAATTTGGTAAAGTAAGCCTGCAGTTAAATCCAATCTATCTTCATACAAACTATGTAGAGGTTGGTGCCAAGGAAAATCTTTTTGCTATCGGGGGTGCTATACGCTGGCCGTTAAGTAAAAAATTTGTTCTGATTGCCGATTATTTTCACACTTTCAGATCACCAAACAGTTTAGATTCTGCGCACACAATAGGATTTCATGATCCCTTCGGTATCGGCTTTGAGATCATAACGGAAGGACATGTCTTTCATCTTAATTTCACCAATGCAACGGATATCCTGGAGAATCGTTTTATTCGGGCCACCACCTCATCCTGGGGAGACGGTCAATTCCGCTGGGCATTTACACTTACAAGGAATTTTGTTGTGTTCAGAGATAAGAAAGTGAAAGGGAATTAATGTTGTTATAAAACCCACTCCACTTCTCCAAACTCAAATCTTTCTTCTATTGAATGTTGAGTGATCAATTGTCCTGTTACCGAAACTTCCTTTATCGTTGTTTCAAAAACACGGGTTCCTTTTTTCAATTTTACTTTTTCATCTTTTTTATAAAGATGAGTTTGATATTTATTAAAAAGAGTCATGAAATTTCCAGCGATCAATGACTGGTAATTCTTTTCAATGATAGAACAAAGCTCTTGCGCAAGTTCAACTGGGTTATATTTTTTACCAGTTATTTGTTTTAAAGAAAAAGGGTTTGGTAAATTAGGATCGAAATCCGTTTGATTGATATTTATCCCTATCCCAGCAACCGACCATTGCCACCTGCCAACTGTCGACTGACTACTTTGAATAACATTCTCGATCAGGATTCCCCCTGCCTTCCTGTCACGCCAATAAATATCATTAGGCCATTTAATTTTTGTTTCATCACCGGCATATTTTGAAAAAAATTCACAAGCACTGACCGCAATGCATACACTTAATTTGAATTGGTCGGGAATGCTTAATGGATAAGGATTTAACAGAATGCTAAGAGCAATATTCAAGTCTTTCTGAGATGCCCATTTCTTACCACGTTGTCCCTTTCCGGCTGTTTGTTCATGTGTAAAAACAGCCATACCATGCTGAGCCTCACCATGTCCGTCCGGCAGAAGATCTCCATGAATAAGCCCCATGGCATATTTGTTGGTACTATCAATTGATTGCAGCTCAATAAAAGGCTTTCCAATTGGATTGCCGGCAGATGGTAGTGGCAATTAATTACTATTTTTGACAAAGTAAATCAGTTTTCGGGTACTGGTTATTTGTTGCTGGTAAAAAACATACAAATAACGAGTAACAAGTAACCGGAGAACCAGTAAATAAAACTTCAAACCTTAAAAAAAAATTATTGGAACAATTGTCAGTATTGGCTACACGAAAAAAGAAAAGCACTGTCCGGTTAACGAAGAATTCAAAACTCATTAAAACCATCATCAACGCTATACAGGAGAAAAAAGGTGAAAACATTATTTCTCTTGACCTGAGAAAAGTAGATGAAGCTGTTGCAGATTTTTTTATTGTCTGCGAAGCAGGTAGTCAGCCTCAGGTAAGGGCCATTTCGGATTTTATTGAAGAGCAAATAAAAGAGAAATGTGATGAATACCCATATCATCATGAAGGAAAGAAGAACCTGCAATGGGTATTGATCGATTATGTGAATGTGGTGGTTCATGTGATGCTTTCAGAAACAAGGAAATTTTATAAGCTGGAAGAAATGTGGAGTGATGCGGTGGCACATGAGTATGAAGACTAAGCAGCTTTGGTAAAGTATAGAAATTAAAATCTAATCATTAAGAAAACAGGTTATCGGGAGAATAAAGAAAAAAATGTCACAAGATCAATTTAATAAAAACGAAAAATTTCCACGGTTTCAACCAAACCGTGATGAGAATAAAAAAGGCGGACCTAAATTCAGCAATTACTGGGTGTGGGCCATCTTACTTGCAACTGTTATAGGCTTTAGCATATTTAGTCCATTTGGCAAAAGAACTCAACCTATTACGGTAGGTGAATTCAAAGACATGTTGCGTAAGCACCATGTTGAAAAATATACCGAGGTAACCAATAAGAATATTGTAAGGGTATCTATAAGAAAAGATAGTCTCAGGGAATATTTGGATAAGCTTCCTACAAATGCTATTTCAAATAAAAAAGATGAAAAACCTCCGCAATTCAGTTTTGAATCAAATGAGCGGTTTAGGGAAGAGATCCTTGAATTTAAAAAGCAGAACCCTGCCTATTTCCCCGATGAATCTTATGATCCTTATTTTATTGAAAAGGACAGCACATGGTTTTCGGGTGCCGTGAGTTTTATATTACCAGTATTGCTTTTTCTTGCGATATGGATACTGCTGATGCGTAAAATGAGTGGGGGCGCAGGAGCAGGTGGTGGTCCGGGTGGTATCTTTAATATTGGTAAATCAAAAGCGACATTATTTGATAAGGGAACAAAAGTGAATATCACATTTGCTGATGTGGCTGGTCTTGATGAAGCGAAAGTGGAAGTGATGGAGATCGTTGACTTTTTAAAGAATCCAAAAAAATATACAAACCTAGGTGGTAAAATTCCAAAAGGCGCATTGTTGATCGGGCCTCCGGGAACTGGTAAAACACTTCTTGCAAAAGCGATGGCCGGTGAAGCACAAGTTCCTTTCTTTAGCCTTAGTGGTAGTGATTTCGTTGAAATGTTTGTGGGTGTTGGTGCCAGCCGTGTTCGTGATCTTTTTAAACAAGCAAGAGAAAAAGCTCCCTGTATAATTTTTATTGATGAAATAGATGCGATCGGTCGTGCAAGAGGAAAGAATGTAATGATGAGCAATGATGAAAGAGAAAGCACATTGAATCAATTGCTGGTAGAAATGGATGGTTTTGGAACTGATGCGGGTATAATAGTCTTAGCGGCTACCAACCGTCCTGATGTATTAGATAATGCATTGCTTCGCCCCGGTCGTTTTGATAGGCAGATATCAATTGATAAACCAGATCTGAAAGGAAGAGAAGCAATTTTTAAAGTACACCTGAAACCAATTAAGCTTTCTGAAAAAGTTGACATACATAAACTGGCGGAACAAACTCCGGGATTTGCCGGCGCTGATATCGCCAATATTTGTAATGAAGCTGCTTTGATCGCAGCAAGAAAAGGAAAGCAATCAGTTGAGATGGCCGATTTCCAGGATGCAGTTGACAGGGTGATCGGTGGTCTTGAAAAGAAGAACAAGATCATTTTACCCGAGGAGAAAAAAATTATTGCATTCCATGAAGCAGGTCATGCAATATGTGGTTGGTTCCTGGAGCATGCTTACCCATTATTGAAAGTAACGATCGTTCCAAGAGGAACCGCTGCATTAGGCTATGCCCAATACACACCGAAAGAGCAATACTTATATAATATTGATCAACTGATGGATCAAATCTGTATGACATTAGGCGGTCGTGCAGCTGAAGATATTTTCTTTGATAAAATTTCAACGGGTGCACAAAATGATCTTCAGCAGATAACAAAGATCGCTTACTCTATGGTGACGGTTTATGGTATGAATGAAAAGGTGGGAAGAGTAAGTTTTTATGATCCACAACAGGAAAATTCGTTCACAAAACCATATTCTGAAGAAACATCCAGGTTAATTGATGAGGAAGTACGTAAGTTGATCGATGAAGGATATGTAAGAACAAAAAATTTATTAATAGAAAAGAAAGAGCAGGTTAGAATTGTTGCTGAAGCATTGTTAGAAAGAGAGGTTCTTTTTCAAAGCGATGTAGAAGCATTGATCGGTAAAAGACCATATGAAGAAAAGAAAGTGCTTGATGTTCCGATAGTAGAGTCAATCGTTGAGCAGGCGAAACCTTTTGAAAAGCCTGCAGAAAAAAGTTCGAACGAAGGGGCGGAAGGAGCTGGTTCGGGAATGTTTCCACTACCGGCTTAATTAAAATAACCGGAATGAAATTTTCTCCATCAAAAGAATCAATTCTCAAAAAAATAAGAAAGGCGTTGAGTCACTCAACGCCTCTTCCTTTTCCGCAAAGTGAGGGCAATCAGCCAATATTCCCTCCGGCATCAGAAGAGCTTGAAGTAGTATTTGCAGAGCAATTCAATGGATTGGGCGGCCGGTTTATTTTTTGCGTCAACAGACAAGAACTGGCTTTTCAATTTAATAGTCTTATTAAAAAAAGTGACTGGCAAAAAGTTTACTGTGTTGAAAGTAAGATGAGGGAGCTTGTTGGTAATTCGGCAGAAGAAAGATTTACTGAAAAAGATCTTGCAGATTGTGATGTAAGTGTAACAGGTTGCGAATACTTGGTAGCTCGTACCGGCAGTATTGTAATGACTGCAGCATCGTCATCAGGCCGAACAACGAGTGTATATGCACCGATTCATATTTGCATTGCCTTTACCAGTCAGCTTGTATATGATGTGAAAGATGCATTGGTATTGATGAAAGAAAAATATAAGGACAATTTTCCCTCACTTATCACCTTTGCCACTGGTCCTAGCCGCACGGCTGATATTGAAAAAACATTAGTGGTAGGAGTTCATGGCCCCAAAGAAGTATATTGCTTTTTAGTTGATGCATAGCTTCATGCTTCGTACTTTTAGTGCATGAAAAACAAGGAGGTTTACCAACTTTTTGTCTATGGTTCATTGCGTAGCGGGTTTCGTAGCCCCGCCTATGAATATATCAGCCGTTATTTTGATCTTGTTGGAGAAGCAAAAGTAAAAGGTGAATTGTATGATCTTGGAACTTATCCTGCTGCGAGACCAACTGATAACAACAAATTTATCATTGGTGAATTATACAGGATCAGGAATGAAAAAGAATTTGCCTGGGCAATAGGACAGCTTGATGATTATGAAGGAGTGCATGTGGGTTCTGATGAAGAGCAGCTTTACCGCCGTAATGTCTCAGAAGTTTTTATTGATAATAAGTCCACAAACGCATGGGTATACTGGTATTATGGCGATGTGCATGATAAGCCCATAATTGAATCGGGAGATGTTCTTAAATATATGGATCAAAAGAAATAATTTCAGTTCGTGACATTTCCAACAGATAAAAAAATATACTTCCTTTCAGACTTTCATCTTGGTGCACCGGATGCGGCGTCGAGTCTTCAAAGAGAAAAACAAGTGGTTCGTTTTCTTGATGAAATTAAAAAAGATGCTGCCGAGATCTTTTTGGTTGGTGATATGTTTGATTTCTGGTATGAATACAGGAAAGTTGTTCCTAAAGGTTTTACAAGGTTATTAGGAAAGCTTGCTGAATTATCTGATGCCGGTATTCCCATGCATTTTTTTGTAGGCAATCATGATATGTGGATGAAAGATTATTTTGTAAAAGAATTAAATATCCCGATCTATTTCGAGCCAAAAGAATTTGAAAGAAATGGGAAGAAATTTTTAATAGGCCATGGTGATGGATTGGGTCCCGGTGATAAAGGGTATAAGTTTTTAAAAAAGATATTTCGCAATCCTTTTTGTAAATGGTTGTTTGGTATTCTTCCGCCTTATTTCGGTATGGGACTGGCTGATTATTTCAGCCGGCGAAGTAGGGCACAGACAGGAGCATCAGAAGAAATTTTTTTGGGAGAAGATAAAGAATGGCTGCTCATTTACAGTAAAGAGATATTAAAGGAAAAAAATGTTGATTTTTTTGTGTTTGGGCATAGACACTTAGCCATTGATTTTCGTCTATCAGGTAGCAGCAGGTATATTAACCTTGGGGATTGGATACATTATTATACATATGCTGTATTCGATGGAAATAATCTTCAATTGAGATCGTTTTTAAATAAGGATGAAAAAATAATCAGGCGATAAATGCTAAAACGGGCAACTATATTTTTTTTAGTTTTCATTTTGTGCTTTGTTAGCAATGCACAAAATGATTCATTATTTGTGCCGGTTAAAAAAATAAAAGGAGATATTGTTGCATTTACAGCGGATAATTTTGATAATATTTACTTGCTTAACTCCTACGATCAATTAAAAAAGATTGCTGTGAATGGGGATTCAGTGGCAGTTTTCAATAATGTGAGGAGATACGGTAAGGTTGCGCAAATGGATGTCTCAAACCCTATGCGGGTTTTACTTTATTACAAAGATTTTTCAACTATTGTCGTCCTTGATCGATTGATGACTACCCGCAGCACTATAGACCTGCGCAAACAGGATATCTTCCATGTGGAAGCCGTTTGTTTGTCTTATGATAATAAGATCTGGCTGTATGATGAGTTTGAACATAAGCTGAAAAAAATAGATGAGGATGGCAAACTTCTTTTCGCTACCAGCGATTTTCGCCAACTGTTTGGCGAGGCATTTTCTTTCACATCCATCTTCGACCAGGATGGGTTTCTTTATTTATACGATAAGAATAAAGGCGTTTATGTCTTCGACTATTATGGCACTTTAAAGAATATATTCTCGCTTACCGGCTACGATAATTTTAATGCTGTTGGAAAATTTATAACCGGCACAAGGCATGATTCCCTGATGCGCTACCAGCCTTCGAATTTACTTTTGCAGGAAGTAAAGATGCCGGAATCTTTCAGAAAAGCGCAATCCATACTTTTTACCTCAACAAAAGCGTACGCATTAAAAAAGGATGAGTTGGAGATTTACCAGCTTCGCTAAGGCCTTTCTTTTTTACTTTTGCATCCATGAATGATTTTCTGAATAAAATGATCTTTGATAACCCCGTCAAAAATTATTTGATCGTTGCCGGCGTTATTTTATTTGTTCTTATTTTAAAACGTGTTATATCCCGGTATTTTGCGGGTCTTATCTATCGACTGGTCAAAATTGTATTCAGGGATGTTGACAAGAGTTCTTTTTCAGGCCTTGTTGCAAAACCACTGGGCCTATTCATCTTTATCCTCGTATCAATTATAGCGTTGCACAAACTGACATTTCCCGGGTATTGGGATGTGGAAGTTTATAATAGAAGCGCAAAAGAGATCATACATACGGTTGGTACGCTTGTTTTGATCGCTTCATTTATCTGGCTGCTATTACGCATGATCGATTTTATTGCGCTTATTCTTGAACAAAAGGCTAACATGACCCCAAGTCATACCGATAACCAGCTCATCATTTTTTTTAAAGATTTTTTTAAGGTTGTTATCGGCATTGTTGGAATACTGATGATACTAAAAGCAGGGTTTGGTCTTAATATTAGCAGCCTGATAACCGGTTTAAGCATTGCGACAGCTGCTATTGCATTGTCTTTAAGAGAAAGCCTCGAGAATTTGATCGCTTCGTTCATCATATTTTTTGATAAACCATTTACTGTCGGTGATCTTGTGCATGTTCAACAGGTAACCGGTACGGTTGAAAAAATTGGATTAAGGAGTACGAGGATAAGAACTGATCAAAAAACTTTTGTTTCCGTTCCTAATAAGCAAATGGTGGATAGCATACTTGACAATCTTACGTTGCGTACACAACGCAAAGCAGAAATAAGATTAGAGACTGGTGTAAATATTTCTTCTGAAACGCTGAATAAATTCATTGAAGCAGTAAAAGGAAAACTGGTCCATCCACAAATAGAAGACAGCACTGTTTTTTTGTCGGACATAAGGTCAAACTCGTTTCTTATCAGCATAGATTTTTTTACTGCACCAATAGCGGTCAAAGAATTTCAAAAACTGAAACAGCAAAAAAATCTTGAGATATTAAAACTGATGGAAGAAATGAAGATCGAACTTGCGGGTGCAAGCAGTGATATAAAGATTTCGGGAAAATTGGAGCAATGAATTAAAACCATTTAATGAAATTCTATTTTATTTGTGTCATTTTTCTGTTCTTATCTTGCTCGAACTTAAAAAGAAAAGAAATAGAGTGCACCTTGGTTGAATCTCCAACTTCACTTGTCAGTTGTGGAATCTTGTCTGCTTGTGTAGGAATGAAATTTCAAAGAATAAGTAGTAATACCTTATTTGTTGGTTTAATCCATTGCCCTGGATTTTGGGATGATAATTTTTTTAAAGCTGGAAATAAATACACAATAGTAATCAGTGATGAGAAAATAGATAAAATCTGCGAGGTCACTTTTAATGCTTATAAAGATCAAAAGCTCACGACCTATCTAGTAGAGGATGTGTATTTAAAATAATTTATCCCAAACTCGCCTTCAATTCATTAAAAAATGATTTGATCTTTTCCAATGATTTGATCATTTTAAACTTTTCATCTACCTTCTTATTCTTCTTTAAAAATTCTTTTGCGCCTTCGATAGTGAATTTGCGGCGGCGAAGGAGATCATGGATCAAAACAAGATTCTTAACATCTATGGGGCGGAAGAAGCGGTCGCCTTTGCGGTTCTTTCTTGGTTCAAGTATATCGAATTCTGTTTCCCAATAGCGGATCAGGGATTGATTAACCCTGAACCATTTGGAAACTTCACCAATTGAATAGTATTGTTTCTGAAAAAGAATTTCATCCGGAGGGATCTGGATCAGGTCAGCATTCAAATGAATTTCCTTTAATGATAAACGTCCACGGGACGATCTTCTTTTTTCCAATGCTTCAACAACAGTAGTTACAACGTCCTCAGGCTCTAACCTTGGATCGATTTCTTCCTGTACCATTGTTTCCTGCTGTTCTTCCGGCATTTCATGCCCGGTGATCTTTACATCTTTTTCTTCTTCAGAAGAAAAATCAAAAGTTATTTGTGAAAGTGGTTTACCCATAGTTCAGTAAAGATAAGAACCTTGAAGAGTGCGACGCAACGATGTTGACAGGTGTGGAAAAGTTGGGCTTATAATAAATCAAGGCCCAAGGAACAAGGTTCAGGAAACAAATGACATCACAAATTTTGTACTTGTGCCTTGCTCCTTGAATCTTGTGCCTTAGTCAAAACTCTGATTTGATGCAGCTGCAAGTTTCAACAACCTATCGAATTGTTCTGGTGTAAGATCATTATAGAAGAAATAAATAGGATCGATCTTGTTCCCGTTCTTGATCACTTCATAATGGCAATGTGGACCGGTGCTCTTGCCGGTGCTGCCAACCCAACCGATCACTTCACCACGTTTTACTCTTTGCCCGCCTCTCGCTTTTATTTTAAACATGTGACCAAATAAAGTTTTGTAACCATAGCCATGATTGATGATAACATTATTGCCATAACCATCGCCACGATTGCCTGCAAATTCAACAGTGCCATCAGCCGTTGCATAAATAGGAGTGCCGGCAGGAGCCGCGAAATCAAGCCCGGGATGAAGTTTAACCGTTTTGTATACCGGGTCAATGCGATATCCAAAACCGGAAGCGATACGTTTAAGGTCTGAATTGCTTACTGGCTGAATAGCCGGGGTGGCAGCTAATAATTTTTCTTTATCCTTTGCCATTCCCTGGAGATCTTTATAAGAAGCCTGTTGTACTTTGATACGGCTGCTCATGTTATTCAGGGTTGTGACGATAGAGTTGATCAGATCATTTTGCTCCATTCCCTCTACCTTGGCTATCTGTTTTTCTTTTTCAAGGTCTTTTAATCTTGCACTGTCCGGTATTGGCGTAGCTTCAAAAATGGAACGATAAACTTCGTTGTCTCTATCTTCCAGCTCTTTCATTTGTTGTTCGATCTTTTTTGTTTCCTTGGTTAGTTCACGGTAACGGTCCTGCATTCTCTCGTTTTCGGCTCGCAACAATTTTTCGTTTGGTGAACCAATGAACCGGAAGGCTAATAATGAAATAATGGCGGCAGTAACGAATGCGGCAGCAATAAAACCAAATACGCGAAGGAGTTTGACACGCAAAGGGGTCTCCAGTTTTTCATACCGGAGCGTATGCGTATTATAATAGTATTTGATTTTTTTCATAACCCGGTGCGGTCTTAGTGGGTAACGGATAATTGGTTTTAAAATCAGGATGTAAACGGCCGTGTCTTACACAACTGGCAGCTTATCATTACCTTTGGCCACTTTTACAGTGAAGACAAATATAGTGTTATAAAAAGAAAAAGCAACCCTGCACGGCGGTAAGCAGGCTAATCAAAATTTATGATGACCAGTAGTGAAATAAGGCAACAGTTCCTGGATTTTTTCGCATCGAAAGGACACAGGATCTTGGCTTCTGCGCCTATAGTTGTAAAAAATGACCCGACATTGATGTTTACCAATGCGGGCATGAACCAGTTCAAAGATTATTTTTTGGGAAATAAACCAGCGCCAAATAAAAGAGTGGTTGATACGCAAAAATGTTTACGTGTAAGTGGCAAGCATAATGACCTGGAAGAAGTGGGTGTTGATACCTACCACCATACGATGTTTGAAATGCTGGGCAACTGGAGCTTTGGCGATTATTTTAAAAAAGAAGCGATCGAATGGAGTTGGGAATTACTGACCAAAGTATATGGATTGGATAAAGACAGGTTATATGTCACCATTTTTGAAGGGGATGAAAAAGAAAAACTGCCAAGAGACGAAGAAGCGTACAATGAATGGAAGAAATGGATACCCGAGGACAGGATATTAATGGGCAATAAGAAGGATAATTTTTGGGAGATGGGTGATACTGGTCCTTGTGGTCCTTGTACTGAAATACATTTCGATACCAGGCCCGAAGCCAATAATGATGGTCATTCTCTTGTTAACAATGATGATACCGGTATGGTGATGGAGATCTGGAATAATGTATTCATTCAATTCAATCGCCTGAAAGATGGAAGTCTTGAATCATTACCTGATAAACATGTAGATACAGGAATGGGTTTAGAAAGACTAGTAAGAGTGATACAGGGCAAGATATCAAATTATGATACGGATGTTTTTACAGGAACAATTACAGAAACAAGTAAAAAGGTAAATAAAGTATATAAAGCAAGCGATGACAAAGAAAGTATTGCTTTCCGGGTTATTGCTGATCATATTCGTGCTATTGCATTTACAATAGCTGATGGACAACTTCCTTCAAACACCGGCGCTGGTTATGTAATCAGAAGGATACTTCGTCGTGCTGTTCGGTATTATTATTCTTATTTAGATTATAAGCAACCATTGCTATTTCAATTGATACCAGTTCTGGCAAAACAATTTGAAAATGTATTTTCAGAATTGTATAAGCAAGTTGATTTTGTAGCAAAGGTTGTGAAGGAAGAAGAGGATTCTTTTTTAAGAACCTTGGATAAAGGATTAAAAAGAGTAGATGATCTTATTGCACAGGGTAAAATTTCACCAAAGGAATCATTTGAGTTATACGATACGTTTGGATTTCCATTTGATCTTACACAACTGATAGCTGCAGAAAATAATTTAAAGGTTGATGAAAACGGATTCAAAGCAGAAATGCAACAACAAAAAGATCGCAGTCGTGCAGCCACTGCTGTTGATACAGAAGATTGGGTTGTTTTGGATGATTATGCAAGAAATGAATTCATTGGTTATGATTCTTTGGAATCAGAAACCAAAGTAGTTAAGTATAGAAAGGCAAAAGCAAAAGGAAAAGAGGGTTACCAGATAGTATTGGAAGTAACTCCTTTTTATGCTGAAAGCGGCGGACAGGTTGGTGATACCGGAGAATTAATAATTAAAAATGAAAAATTAAAAATTACTGATACTAAGAAAGATAATGACCTGATCATTCATTTTACAGATTCTATTCCATCTGATTTAAACGGTGAGGTAATTGCAAAAGTTGATGCTTTAAAAAGAAAGCATACAGAGCTTCATCATTCTGCCACGCATCTTGTGCATGCAGCATTGAGAAAAGTATTGGGAACACATGTGGCACAAAAAGGAAGTTTGGTAAACGAAGAACATCTCCGTTTCGACTTTTCTCATTTTGCGAAAGTCACAGATGAAGAAATTGCAACGATTGAAACGCTGGTAAATAAAAAGATCAGGGAAAATATTCCTGTTATAATAAAAGAAATGCCAAAAGATGAAGCAATGAGATCCGGCGCAATGGCTTTATTTGGTGAAAAATATGGTGATGTTGTAAGAGTGGTGATCATTGATCCAACATATTCAGTGGAGCTTTGCGGTGGAACGCATGGTGGATCAACAGGCGAACTGGGTCTTTTTAAAATTACCCATGAAACAGCAGTAGCAGCCGGTGTAAGGCGTATTGAAGCAGTATGTGGTGAAGCCGCAGAAGAATACATCAATAATAAATTGGGTGAGCTGAATTCAATAAAAGAACAATTCAAAAATCCGAAAGATCTTTTAAAAACAATTGAAAGCAATTTATCCGAAAATGCTTCTTTAAAAAAGCAATTGGACAATCTTGAGAACCGGATGCTTGTTGGTGTTCGCACTGAATTGCTGCAAAAAGATGAGATCATAAATGGGATAAGTTTTATCGGAGACATTATAGAAGTAAGTAACCCTGATGCATTGAAAAAACTTTGCTTCGATCTTAAAAATAATCTCAACAATTATGTAGTGGTGCTTTGCGCTAATATCGGCGGCAAACCTTCTGTTGCGGTCAGCATAGATGAGAAAACAGTTGCAGCAAAAAATTTGGATGCAGGAAAGATCATTAAAGAAGTTGTTGTGCCAATCATTAAAGGTGGTGGTGGCGGACAAAAAACATTGGCAACAGCAGGCGGACAGGATGCGAGCAATTTGCAAAAAGTAATTGACAGTATTAAGGGATTAATTCAATAGATCATCATCCGTATTCTTCCTGATCTTCGGACTTTCTTTATAAATGCGCATAGCAACAATAATAACTACTACGCATATAGCCAAAGCAACTATTGCTATCAATACATTCATACAATTATCAAAAGTGAATTATATTTCAAATTTCATAAATCAATACTTTTGACCAATACCATTTTAGGGTAAGAAGAACTACTGAATCCCTGGCCGGTAATTTTACTGACAATGAATATTATTATTGAAACCAATCGCCTTTTGCTTCGCACTTTCACAGGGGATGATGCTGCGCTTATTTATGAATTAAATCTTGATCCGGATGTGATCCGCTACACCCATGATCCAATAAAGGACCTGGCACATGCATCTGAGATCCTTGAAAAAATTATTATACCTCAATATGCTCTTTATAACCATGGCCGCTGGGCCGTACATGTAAAAACAACGCTTGAATTTTTGGGGTGGTGTGGATTAAAATACCGTGCTGAATTAAATGAGATCGATCTTGGTTACCGGTTCAAAAAAGAAGGTTGGGGAAAAGGATATGCGACTGAAGCGGCTTATGCCTCAATTAAATATGGCTTTGAAAAAATTGGCTTGCAACGCATAGTGGCAAGGGCAGAGATCGAGAATATTGGCTCATGGAAGGTGCTTGAAAAATGCGGTATGATCTATATTGGGGATGAGGAAGTGGACGGTTATGCTGCTAAAACCTACGAGATCTTGAATCCGCCTGTCAGATAAAATAACCATTTGGATAGCGGATGGCTATTTAACACTTCCGAAACATTTCGTATTCCAAAAAAAGTCTTTATATTTGGTCTACGAAAAAAAACGTAGGAAATAAAAAAATACATTTTATGAAACGATTTGCTTTAAGGTTTGCGATCCCTGCTTTACTCGCAACATTTGCTTTTCCATCATTTGCACAGGACGTGAAAACAAAAGAAAAAGAGAGTAAGGATACAAAAAAAGAAGTTGAAGAGATCACTATCATCCGGAAAAGCGATGATAAAACAAAAACCGTTGTTGAGATCAATGGCGATAAAATAACAGTTAATGGAAAACCTATCGAAGATCTGAAGGACGGTGACATTACAGTTCATCGTGGTAAATACAAGACGATGGAAGGATTAAATTACGGTACTGCGAGAACACGAGCAGGCAGTCAAAATTTTAACTGGGACAATGGAGATGGATTTAACATGTATCATGTGGAGGAAGACCGTGCAATGCTTGGTGTTGTGACTGAAGAAGTAGAAGGCGGTGTGAAAGTGACCGAAATAACTGATGAAAGCGCAGCGAAGAAAGCTGGTATCAAAGAAGGTGATATTATCACAAAAATTGGTGATACAAAAATTGAAGACCCGGATCAATTATCGGAAGCAGTACGCAAACACAAACCAGGAGAAAAAGTAGCTGTTACATTATTAAGAGATAAAAAAGAACAGAAAGTAACAGCAGAGTTGGGCAAATGGAAAGGGGTTAGCTCATTTAGTTATGGGCCTGGTCAAAATTTTAAAATGGAAATGCCCGATTATGAAATGCTTGCCCCAAAGATCCAGGCAATGCCACGCATGCGTGGACAGGCATGGTCATATTCTGGTGGTGCACCAAGATTAGGCTTATCTGTTCAGGATACTGATGACGGTAAGGGTGTGAAAGTGATTGATGTGGATGATGAAAGCAATGCTGCAAAAGCAGGATTGAAAGAAAATGATATCATAACAAATTTCAATGGTACTGAAGTGAACAGCGCTGACGAAGTGGCTAAGCTGGTGAAAGAAAATAAAGACAAACCAACTATCAGTTTGAAAATAAAGAGGGATGGCAAAGTGCAAACTGTTGAAGTGAAAATGCCCCGTAAGCTGAAAACAGCAGACCTTTAAGATCAACATATTTTATCTTTTAAGCCGTCCCGATTTATCGGGACGGCTTTTTTATATTTCAAAGCTCTTAAAAAATTGATGTGTATTTTTGCCGTCTTATTAAAAATGGAAGCAAAACAGGGATATCAAATAGTAGTAGGGCTTGAAGTTCATGCAAGGCTTCTTACACGCAGCAAATTATTTTGTGGAGATAGTTCGTTTTTTGGTGACGAACCAAATACAAATATCAGCCCGATAACGCTTGCCCATCCGGGCACATTGCCAAAGATGAATGAAGAAGCGATCGGCTTTGCTGTAAAACTTGGTCTTGCCTGTCATTCTGAAATTGAGAAACAAAATTATTTTGCACGCAAAAATTATTTCTATCCTGATCTTCCCAAAGGTTACCAGGTATCACAACATACAACACCTATTTGCAAAGGTGGATATGTAACAATTAAAACTGCAACTGGTGACAAGGATGTACAACTGACAAGGATACACATGGAAGAAGATGCAGGAAAAAGTCTGCACGACGTTTACGATAATGAAACCGCACTTGATTATAACCGGGCCGGAGTTCCATTGCTGGAGATCGTTACCGAACCTGATCTGATAAGTGGAGATGAAGCGTATGCATATTTAACTGAGCTACGCAAACTTGTTCGCTATTTAGAAATTTGTGACGGGAATATGGAAGAAGGAAGTCTTCGATGTGATGCAAATATTTCTGTAAGAAAAATGGGAGATACTAAACTCGGTACAAGAGTGGAAGTAAAAAACCTTAATTCAATGCGAAATGTAAAGACCGCTATTGAATATGAGGCAGATCGTTTGATCAAATTATTAGAAAATGGAGAAACTATACAACAGCAAACAAGAAGCTTTGATGCGGCTAACGGAACAACCTTTGCCATTCGTGATAAAGAAGATGCAGAAGACTATCGTTATTTTCCTGAGCCAGATCTTACTCCATTCGATCTTACTGATGATCTCATTACATCAATAAAAGCTAGCTTACCGGTACTGCAACGAGAAAGAATAAAAAAATATACTTCGACATACCAGCTGAGTGAATATGATGCAGCTGCTTTAACAGAAGAAAAAGATTTCTCGAATTATTTTGAGCGACTTATTCAATCAAATAACGCAAATGGAAGTAACGCAGGTATAAAACCAAAATCGGCGGCTAACTGGATGCTTGGTCCAGTAAAAACATGGCTAAATGATGAGAATAAAAACATAAGCGAATTTCCTGTATCACCTGCAAAACTTAGTTTACTTATAAAGTTAGTAGAGGAAAACAAGCTTAGTTTTTCTGGAGCCTCGTCAAAAATATTTCCTGTGCTGATAGCAGATCCAGGCACAGATCCATTGCCGCAAGCAGGTAAAATGAACTTGCTAATGGATAGCAACTCAGATTATATTCTCCCAATTGCTGATGCTGTACTTTTGCAGTTTGAAGATAAAGTGAAAGAGTACAGAAAAGGGAAAAAAGGCTTATTGGCATTGTTTGTAGGTGAGGTAATAAAAAGATCAAAGGGAAAAGCCGACCCAAAAGTTGTAAATGAAATTTTAAGTCAAAAACTGAATAGTTAAAATAATTAGTGTATGCGAAAGATCGTTTTACCAGTGTTAGTGATCTCTTTGTTGGCTTCGTGTAAGGAGAAGGAAAGTAAAACATTTACTGTTTCAGGTGTTTTGCATAATGCTCCCTCAAAAGTTGTCTATATTGAAGAATCGGATATTACAACAGGGAAAAAGACATTGAAAGACTCCTCTGCTATTACTGCAGATGGTAAGTTCTCTATAAGTTTGGATGCACCTAAGGATGCTGTTTATAATCTGCTTTTACAAAATGATGTATCGCAGTTTGTGACCCTTATAAATGATGCTTCGAAGATCAATGTTGATGTAGACTTCGCCAACCGAACTGATTTTTATAATGTGACAGGGTCCAAAGCCAGTAAATCGATACAGGAATATCTTGCTAAAATAAGCGGGATGCAAAAGGACCGGTTTAATATTTATTTCCAGATCGATAGCGTCAAAAGAAATAATGGTGATTCGGCTTTGACACAAAACCTCAACAAACAGGAGAAACAAATTTCAAAAGACGAAAAAACTTTCACTCAGCAAACAGTTCAGCAAGCCACGAACTCTTCACTGGCATTATTTATTCTTTCTACTTACCAGGGGATGGCCCGCGATCAGAATTTCAGAGTAAATGGTTTTACTGATACAGAGGTTGTTGGTTTACTAACTGATGTGCTTAATAAATTTCCAGAACGTACGGACATAGCTGGTATTCGAAATTCAGTTGAATCTACAATCCCAAAAACATTATGGGTAGGAAAAACAGCTCCAGAAATTTCTTTACCAGATACTGAAGGCAGGACTGTTAAGTTAAGTTCATTTCGTGGTAAATATGTGCTTGTTGATTTTTGGGCAAGCTGGTGTGGTCCATGCAGAAGAGAAAACCCTAACGTTGTGCAGGCGTTTAATCAATTCAAAAATAAAAATTTTACGATACTTGGTGTCTCACTTGATCGCCCCGGACAAAAAGAGGCCTGGACACAAGCAATAAAGGAAGATAATTTAACGTGGACGCATATAAGTGATCTTAAGTATTGGCAAAGTGAAGTGGTGCCTCTGTACCAGTTGAGTGGTATTCCTTTTAATGTTTTAGTTGATCCTGATGGAAAAGTTGTTGCAGAAAATCTTCGCGGCAATGCATTGGAACAAAAGCTACAGGAGTTTTTAAATTGAATCGTATCTCTCAAATAGAAAAGGGTTGCCATTTGGCAACCCTTTTTCATTTATCAATGCTTATTTCTTTTTCTTTATAAATGTGATCAGCAACGAAGGCAATAATACAAGATTGGTAATAGTAGCAGTGACAAGTGTAAGCGAAGTAAGCCATCCGAGAGATTGTGTGCCACCAAACCCACTGAAACAAAAAATGATAAAGCCTGCAATAAGTACAAGGGACGTATAAATAATACTGATGCCGGTACTATGAATTGTCTGGATCACCGTACGCTTCATATCATAGTGAAGACGCGGCAATTCCTGTTTATAATTTATAAGAAAACGGATAGTGACATCGATAGCAATACCAAGCGCAACACTGAAAATTAAAACAGTAGAAGGTTTTATTCTTACACCAAGCCATCCCATTACCCCTGCCGTGATCACTAATGGAATGATATTCGGTATTAATGAACACACTAAAATCCTGAAAGAACGGAACAGGTACATCATGCAAACGGCTATTAATATAAATGCCCACATTATACTTTCCTTTAAGCCATTGATGATAAAATTGCTGCCAGTAAGAAAAGTAACACTGGCGCCGGTAAGCTGTACGTGATAATTTGTTGTATCAAAAATTTGATCGGCTTTTTTCTGGATCGTATCGAGTATTTGAGGTAAACGATAGCTGCCTACATCACGCATGCTTACACTTATTCTTGCTTCCTGTTTGTTGCTATCAATAAAAGAAGAAAGAAGTTTTCCAAAAGAATTTTCTTTGCTGCCTGAATCAGGTTTGAACTCCAGGTAAGATTTTAGCGGGACCATGTCAAACTCGGTAGGAGCTGAATAGCTTGCCGTATCTCCTTCATAGAAAGCCTGCTTAGCAAATTTTAATCCTTCAGTGATATTTAGCGGTCTGCCTATTTCGGGCATTGCTGCTAAAAATTGTGAAAGGGAATCGATTTTTAAAAGAGTGGAAAGGCTTCGTGTTACACCTCTTTTCTTTTTTGTATCAATAACTATTTCAAGCGGCATTACTCCTTTGAAATTCCTTTCAAAAAATTTCAGGTCAGTATATATCTTATCTGTTTTTGGAAGATCATCTACAATATAGCCGTTACTTTCTAATCTTAATATTCCCATTATAGAAACAACTAAAATGGCAATAGTCATTGTATAAATAAATTTCCTGTTATTGAGCGACCAGCGTTCCAACCTGTCAAGCCATCTTCTTAGCCTTGGATTATCCAGGTATTTTGTATGCCGGGATTTGGGTGGCGAAAAAAAACTTAATGCAGAAGGGATCAAAATAAGAGAGATAAAAAACAGCGCCATAATATTAAGACCGGCAACAGCGCCAAATTCTTTTAATACCTGGCTACGTGTTAAAAAGAAAACAGCAAAACCAATAGCAGCGGAGATGTTGCAAAATAACGTAACGATCCCCATGCGGTCCACCATTTTTACAAGTGCTTTTGATTTATCACCTGTTTCATTATACGAAACGTGAAATTTATTCAGGAAATAAATGCAGTTGGGGATGCCAATCACTACAATTAATGGTGGAATAAGGGCTGTAAGCAAAGTGATCTTGTAGCCCAACAATACCATTGTGCCCAGGCTCCATACTACGCCAATACCAACCACTACAATCGATAGCAGCATGCTGCCAAAAGATTTAAAAAAAAGTAATAAGATAACCGCAGAAAGAACAATCGATATAAGAAGGAACCATTGCATTTCGTCGGCAATCCTTTTTGCTAATACTGTGCGAATGAGTGGCAAACCACTTAAATGAGTTTCTAAGGAATGGTTTTTACTGAACGCATCAGTTAAGGATGTTATCTCTGCCACTGTTTTTTCTCTTGCTTTCGATGCCAGTATACCCTTATTTATATGTACTCCGAGCAACCACGCATTTGAATCAGGATTGTATAACAAACCCCGATAAAATGGAAGACTATAAAAAACTTTTCTGGAGCTATCGATCCCGGCTTGCGAAAGCGGCCCCTTTTCAAATATCGCCTGTGGACCTAGTTTTTCTGTTGCTGAATCTTTTATAAGGTTAACGGCAGTAATTATTGAGATTACATCTTCTACGCCTTTTACACTTTTGATGTCATTTACAAGCCGGGCATAATCATTAAAAATTTTTTCTTCGAAAAGTTTATCAGTTTGTATACCTATGACAAGCATGTTGCCATCTTCGCCAAATTTTTTTCTGAATTCCTGGTAGGCCTTGAACTTGGGATGATCTGTGGGAATGGCATTCGCAAATTCATAACCCAATTGAAGCTCTTTTGCTTTATAAACCATGAAAGCGGTAGCCCCCAGCAAAAGAACTAATAATGGTATCCTGTATTTTAGTATAAACCGGCCGAGAGTATTCCACATAATTGTTCGTTGAAGTCAGAAACTGCGCAAAGAAACAGAAAAATGACTGAACGACCCGTTAAACCATTATATCGATTTAGATTAAGAGTGATATTTTTGAAAGGTGAGTTTGCAAAAAACCATATTTACATTATATACTCTATTTAGCTTTTTTTCTAAAAGCATTTCCCAGGATTCGATCCCACCGGTCGGTCAATGGCGAGATCATTTGCCTTATCATTCCGCCATCGATGTTTCGGCAGGAAACAATAAAATTTTTTGCGCCACACCTTACAGTGTTTTTAATATTGACCTGTCTGAAAATTCAGTTTCAAGAATGAGCAGGATAAATGGGTTGAATGAAACCGGGGTTTCGGCTATTAATTATAATGAACTAAGTGATAAATTATTTATCGGTTATCGCAATAGCAATATTGATATTGTTTATCGCAACGATATTTTTAATGTGCCGGAGATCAAACTTGATAATATTGTTGGTGATAAAACCATTTACAATGTTTTTTCTTCAGGGAAATATTTTTATGTCTCGACCGGGCTTGGCGTAGTTGTGATTGATGCAGATAAATATGAAGTAAAAGATTCCTGGTTTATCGGTAACAATGGAGGACAGGTAAAAGTAAATGGCTTTACTGTTGATAATTCTTTTTTTTATGCAGCCACCGATGAAGGGTTAAAGATCACCTCCATAAATACTGTTGATCCTGCTAATTATTTGAACTGGCAAAATATTAGCGGTGTAAATGGATTAACTACGGGAGTTTGTAATAATGTCATCAATGTTCAGAGTAAAATATTTGTTTCAAAAAATGATTCTGTGTTTGTGCTAAACGGGCTCAACTGGAATTTATTTTTTACGGAACTGGGATGGAGAATTCTAAACATCAATTCTTCTTCGGGTAAAATAATTGTTTGTCAAAAAAAGAATGATGGCAGTGTCAAGGTCACTTCATTAAATACAGATGGAACGATTTCACGAGCTATTCAACAATCCGGATCAATTGTTCAGCCAAAGAAAGGAATTTTGGTGAGTAATGATTATTGGGTGGCTGATAGCAGCGGAGGATTGACAAAGTTTATGTCAATCGGGTTTGAAAATTATGATCTCAATTCACCACAATCAATTGCGACAGGAGAGATCGTTTTTGTAAACAATAACTTTTATGCAACAGCTGGCAGTGTAAATGAAAATTGGCAAAAACAAAATAATAAAGACGGTATTTATAAATTTTCCGAAGGACAATGGACAAATTATAATAATAAACATTTTGCTCAACTTGATTCTTTGCCCGATCTGGTCTCAGTTGCAATTGATTCTCGGGATGAAACGACCTGGACTGGCTCATATGGCGGAGGATTGCTGCATATAAAAGCCGGAAATAGCTTTGAGGTCTTCAAACAGAATTCTCCAATAGGGCAAGCAACATTTGATCCCGGTAGCTATCGTGTATCCGGTCTTGCATTCGATAAGGAAAATAATTTATGGATATCTAATTATGGCGCCGCACAAAATATTATTGTAAGAAAAAATGATGGTAGCTGGAAAACATTTGCGCCGCCATTTGCTTTAAATGAGAATGCTGCCTCGCAAATAATAGTAGATGATGAAGCTCAGAAATGGATCGCTTCTCCTAAAGGAAATGGCTTGATCGTTTTTAATGATAACAAAACGATCGATAATACAGCTGATGATAAATGGAAATTATACAGAAGCGGCGCCGGAATTGGAAATTTGCCAACGAATAATGTATTGAGTATCGCAAAAGATAAAAATGGTTTTATCTGGGTCGGCACAAGCGATGGGGTCGGTGTTGTTCAGTGTCCGCAAAATGTTTTTTCATCCCAAGGTTGCGATGCAGTTTTACCGGTTGTGACGCAGGGCGGATTTAATCAATATCTTTTCAAGGGCGAAGAAGTAAGAAGCATCGCTGTAGATGGTGCAGATAGAAAATGGGTGGCAACAAAAAATGGTGCATGGCTCGTTAGCTCCGAAGGCGATAAAGTGATCTATCGCTTTACAGAAACAAATAGCCCTTTGTTAAGTAATGATGTAAAGCGAATTGCTATTGATGGAAAAACGGGGGAAATATTTTTTGCAACCGCAAATGGTATTTGTTCTTTCAGAAGTACAGCGACAGACGGTGGTGAAACAAATAGTAGTGTATTAGTATTCCCCAATCCTGTGCCACCGGGATATGGCGGCATAATTGCCATTCGTGGTTTGGTGAACAATGCAATTGTAAAAATTACTGAAATGGATGGGAGACTCGTTTATCAGACAAAAGCATTAGGTGGACAAGCAGTTTGGGACGGTAAAGATTATAAAGGAAGAAGAATTTCAAGCGGAGTTTATCTTGTTTTGATAAGTGATGAGGGAAGAAAAGAAAACCTGGCAACTAAAATTGTTTTTATAAGTAAATAATGTCTTCGCAACTACATAAAACAAAAGGGATCGTTTTACGAGCCGTGAAATATGGCGAGACAAGTTTGATCGTTACCATGTTTACAGAACTTTTTGGCTTACAGTCTTATTTGGTGAATGGCGTAAGAACATCAACAAAGAAGGGAAGTGGCAAGGCGAATCTTTTTCAGCCGACAGCAATTCTTGATCTCGTGGTTTATCACAACGAACTTAAACATTTGAATCGCATCAAAGAATTCAAGTGGTCTTATTTGTATCAGCATATTTTTTCTGATGTGCCGAAAAACGCAGTGGCTTTGTTCATGATCGAATTACTTACAAAATGTTTGAAGCAACCCGAAGCTAACTCTGAGCTTTTTGAATTTTGCGAGGATGCGTTTATACATTTGGATGAAAGCGCAGGCTCTGTAATGGCAAACTTTCCATTGTTCTTTGCTTTACACTTGCCGGTTTTCTTTGGTTTTAGAATAAGTGATGAATATTCAGATAAAAATTCAATAGTCGACCTACAGGAAGGAATGTTTGTTCCGGAACGTCCTGGTCATTTTCATTTTTTGGAAGGTAAGCAAGCAGAAGTAACAAGTGAGTTGTTAAAAATGATGCAACCGGAAGAATTGGAACAGCTAAAACTCAATCATGATTTTCGCAGGCAGTTGTTATTTGCTTATGAAACTTATTATGCTTTGCATATACAGGATTTTGGAACGATGAAGACGCTGCCTGTATTGAAGGAAGTGTTGGGTTAAATATTGAAAGTTACAATTAGCGGAGTGTGGTCACTATGTTTCGACCAATTGTTATGTGCACCCACTTCAACACTCTTTAATTTTTTTATAAGATCAGCCGATGCAAAACAATAATCAATATGATATGATTTGTCATTGTGCCTGTACATGAACAAAGTGTTATGTATCTCTTGTCCTTGTTTTTGGTTGAAAAATTTGTGATAAGTGCTATAGATACCCTTTGCTTTTAGAAAATCAACTACTGTTGAATGATTTCCTTCTCGCCGCGGCTTATCCCAGATGGTGTTACTGTTAAAATCGCCAATCATATAGTTTTTTTATTCTTTAACAACCCATCATAAAAATTCAGCGCTTTCCAAATCTGGCCAACATATTCAAATCCTTTATCCTGAGGATTGTTAGCCCATATTGCAAAAAGTGTAAAAGAGAACTTTTTATTTGTTGCTATTAGAGGAAGCACGATCCGATAATCAGGGTTGTGAGTTTCATTTAATTGAAATTTATAATTACTATATGATAACACTCCCAAGCCTTTATTCTGATTATTGCCAAACCAAAATATGTCATTTGGTGTCGGGACGCCATCATCAAATTTTAATTTATGGGGGTTTTCACACTCTGGAATTATAACGATATCCGGTTTGTGTGCAAGAAGTAAGCTTGCTTTTTTCCGGAAAGCCATATTGCAATTCCATGTAATGATTTTCATATGACTTTAATAGTACTCCGGTCCAACATGTTAGATTATTCTCTTTGATGTTTCAAATTTTGAATCGATTACAACCACTCCGGTGTTCTTTCCCTTTTCAAAACTTCCCAACTCATTATCCCATTGCAAAGCTTCAGCTCCACTGCTGGTGGCCCATTGTAAAACAGTTTCAATCGGTAAAGAAGGAAATTTATTTTTCAACGATTGCATCTCTTTTGTAATACTTAGTTGCCAGTTGCTGCTATAGCTATCTGTTCCTAGAACGATCGGGCAATCGTGTTTCATCAGCATTTCTACCGGAGGCACTTTGTTCTCGATATACAGATTAGCGTTTATGCAAAGACACCAAATAAGTTTTAATCCATTCGTTTCAGCGTACTCTTTTGCAAACACAACATCTTCTTCTGGCATGAATGTATTGTGAATAAGGAAAATGGTTTGTCCATTATTGAAATGAGGCAATATTGAACGAATGCTGCTTAATCCAGTAACAGGAAACGGAGATTGATTAATGCCGAAAATCTTAAACAGCTTCAAATAATCGCCGCCACCAGTTTTATATAAAACATCTTCTGCAGGATGCTCCTGGTTGTGTATCGAAATGATCCGATCTTTTGTCAACTCATTAATGAGCTTAAATGTTTTTGGTGAAATGCTGTAGGGGGCATGTGGTACAAGAGACGTTCTATGTTTGATGTTTGAGGTTTGAAGTTTTTGTTCGAGAGTTTGTGCTACTTTTTTATAGTGTTCAATATTCTCATCGGCCTTTTCATCTGTAAAGCCCAATACTTCTACAAAATTTTGCCATCGGATACTGCTTTTGCTTTTTACTGCTGCAGTATCAGCAGTGTTTCCAATATCACCAACAGCCACAATACCGTTAACATACATTTCTTTTTCTGCTTTTATTATTTCCTGGTCAATAACCTCACGGGGAAAATCTCTTTTTGAAACAACAAAACATAAAAACTCAATCAGGCCGGTATGCGGAGGAATCACATTTTTTAAATGACTGAGTTCAAGATGACAGTGGCAATTGATCAAACCTGGTGAAAGAATGCCACTAAAGAATTGTATGTCATCACCAGCTTCTGAAACTGGAACAATATTTTGAATTTTTCCTGAATCATCGGTTATTAAGACCTTATCATTACCATGAAGACGATAACCATCGAACAACTGATCCGCTTTGAACTTTCTATATGCCATGCGTTGAATTCTTTTAACTTTGCTGCCCTTAAATGATACCTCACCCTTGTTCCCTCTCCTTCAGGAGAGGGGGGGCCGGGCTTCAAACATTCTATCGTCTTTTGTAATGACACCTCAGATGTTGAATAGAGATTCAGCAGTACAAGAGTGCGACGCAACAAAAGCTCAATAGTAGTGATCCGGCTGGGTACCAAAAATAAAACATTCAAATGTTAGACCGCTTAGAAGCCATAAAAGCAAGATTTGATCAATTGGGAGTAGCGCTTACCAACCCAGCGATAGTTGGCAACAATAAAAAGTTTGCAGAGACAAGCAAGGAATACCGGGGCCTTGAAAAAATAGTGATCGCATACGAGGAATATAAAAAGGTGATTGATGACGTAACGATGTATAAAGAGGCGCTGAATGGAACGGATGAAGAATTGAGAGAGCTTGCAAAGGAAGAATTGCCGGTAAGCGAAGAAAAAAAGGTGAAAATGGAATCGGCCATCAGGCAGATGCTGATACCAAAAGATCCACAAGATGATAAAAATGCGATCATTGAAATTCGTGCAGGTACTGGCGGAGATGAGGCAAGCTTATTTGCTGGTGATCTGTTACGTATGTACATGCGTTATTGTGAACGTCGCGGTTGGAAAACGGCGGTTTTAAGTGAGAGTGAAGGAACAGTGGGTGGTTATAAAGAAGTGCAGCTGGAAGTAATTGGTGAGGATGTGTATGGCACATTGAAATTTGAAAGCGGTGTGCATCGTGTACAAAGAGTACCAGATACTGAAGGCTCGGGAAGGGTACATACATCAGCAGCCACAGTGGCGGTAATGCCCGAAGCGGAAGAGGTAGATTTTGAACTGAATCCTGCAGATGTGAAGATGGAAACGGCCCGAAGCGGTGGTGCAGGTGGTCAGAATGTAAACAAGGTGGAAACAAAAGTGATGCTAACGCATATCCCGACAGGTACAGTTGTTGTTTGCCAAACAGAAAGAAGCCAGCTTGGCAATAGAGAAAAGGCAATGGGTATGTTGCGAACAAGACTTTATGAAGAGCAGGTGAGAAAACAAGAGGAAGAGATCTCCCGCCATAGAAAAAGTCTTGTAAGCACTGGTGACCGCAGTGCCAAGATCAGAACGTATAATTATCCGCAAGGCCGGGTGACAGATCACCGGATCAATCTTACATCCTACAATTTGCCTGCAGTAATGAATGGCGATATAAATGAGTTTATCGATGCATTGCAGTTTGCTGAAAATTCAGAGAAACTTGCAAAGCAGAATTGATCTGAATTCCTGAGAAAATAAATGAACTCTTTGGCATTCCTTTAACAGGAACGCTTTCTTTTTGTCGTCATATTTATGTGAACGATTTAAAGAATATAATTAGAATTGTTTTTGTCACCTTACAGTCAGATTTATGTCGTGAAAGGTTACAAATTGTCTTGATTAGGATAAAATAAAGGATGGTTTTAGGCGTTTAAAAACCTGAGATTCTTTGATTTGAAAATGGCCGGAAGTTGAAGTTATTCCTCGCATATTTCCCCATTTGAAAAGTGTAAATACGAGGAAAAGACCTTTAATAGTTCATTAACAACAGGCATTAAAATATTGGCAGTAAATTTGCGTTATAGATAAAAGTTCTTCACAAATAAAGCAGTCAATTTTCTCATAAGCAGTTAGTTTTGGTTGCGACCCCTGTTTCTACAGGGGTCTATTTTTTTATATACCCTTCTGTCTTTAATAGCCTTAAAAAGGCCACTTCTTATCGTTACTCCTGTCTTTAAAAAATGGGGCTTACCAGATGTATGATGGATACAATTTAAATGAAAGGCAACAGTCTAGAATAATTTGTTTCCTTGTCATGCATAAATCCAATTTTTATCAACTGTCGTAAATCATAAAGTATTTCTTTCAACATTTCCTTTTATTGCTGCCCTCGTTAATTATTAAATTATCCATCGTGTGACTAACACTTCAAAGCGAAGAATTGGTTTATTGTTATTACTGTTTTGTATCTCCCATTCACTTTTTGCTCATGATGTGATCAGGGAACTTGAAAGTATGCCTGGTGGTGAAGCCGCCATCCTTTATCTTAAGCTAGGTTATAAGCATATTCTTCCATTAGGATTTGATCATATTCTTTTTGTGCTAAGTTTATTTCTATTAAGCCCGAAACTAAAACCCGTTTTGTGGCAATCACTTGCATTTACTGTTGCACATTCTGTTACTCTTGGGCTGGCAATGTATAATGTTATCAGGCCGCCTGCAAGAATTGTAGAACCAATCATTGCAATTTCAATAATGTATGTAGCACTGGAGAATATTTTCTCACCTAGGTTAAAAGCATCACGTATTGGAGTTGTGTTTTGTTTTGGTCTTGTTCATGGAATGGGTTTCGCCACTGCATTATCGGGTCTTGGGCTGCCTTCCAAATCCTTTCTTACTTCGCTGGTGATGTTTAATATCGGTGTTGAACTTGGTCAGCTTACTGTTATAATCACCGCTTATTTATTACTGGCAAAATGGTTTGGTAATAAACCATATTACAGAAAATATATTATGATCCCTCTATCGGCTCTCATTGCTGCTATTGCTCTTTATTGGACCATTCAGAGAACGTTATTCTAAATTTTTTTCCAGGTCCCTTACCTGTTCAGGATTTAGATCGTAGCGATTCTTATATGCCGCTTTAAAATACTGTTCTGCATTATAACCTTTATCCATGTTTTGCATAAGTTTTCCCATATAATACAGCTCAAGACCTTCTAATGGTTTTCCGGAAACAGATGATCTAAAAATTGAAGCCGCTTTTTCTTTTTCATTATTCTGAAGAAGAGCCCATGCATACCAGGCATTGGTTTGCGGAGTACTGCGATTTTTTAATTCTTGCTCTGCAATAATTACGGCTTTTGCAGGATCATTCAGAACTCCAACATAAAGACCGATCAAATATTTATTATACATATTACCATATAATAATTGGTTGCTGGCTTGCGCTACAAATTCTTCTGCATATTTTTTTATAGTAATACTATCCTTACGGAATTCTGCAAGTTGTTCCATCTTTAAAAGAATATCGGGGGATTTGGTGTGCTGTTGTACAAATGAAAATATTTTTTCTGCCAGCGAGTCATTCTTCTCATGTACTAAAGCTATCCATCCTATTCCAGTCAAACTATGATGATCGGCTGCATCTAATTCAATACTTTTTTTATAAAGAGCATATGCTTGTTGCAGGTCGCCTTTATGTACACAGAGATCAGCAGCATTTGAAAGTGCAGCTTGTTTCAAGGCAACGCTTGCTGTGGCTTTTCCCGCAGCCTTAAGCATACAGCTAATAGCACTGTCTAATGATCCTGAATAATGCTCATACTTTGCTTTACGAAAAAAATAACCATAAGATCGATCATCGCCTAAGGCTTTAAGAGTAGTTAATGCCCATTGATATAAGCCTGTTTCAAACGCAACATCAAACTGTGATAGAATAATACCATACTTGTTGTCGCTTATTTTTTTTGCTTTATCTACAAAAGTAGCTGCCTGGTTAAACTGGTGCTGCTGGATCGCAAATGCCGCCATTGATAAAAATATATCACCTTCTTTTTCCTGGTTCACCATATTTGATTCTTTAATAAGACTATCGGCTTTCAGCAGGTCATGAATATCTCCATATAAACGAAAACGGCTGGCAAGCGCCGAAGCATATTTTGGGCCGTTAGAAAAATTATCTGGAATACTATCCATTCTTTTTTGCCAGAAAATGAGATCATCCCTGTTTGTTAATTCTGCTTTTGACAAAGTGTAATGTTGTATTAGGCTATCGATAAAGCTTTGTTCAACGATCGGGTTCTCTTTTTTTTGACAGGCAGATAGAAGAAGGATGACAGATATATAGGAAAACAAATATTTCACGATATGATTTTGATCTATATACGAGAAATAAGATCTTTTTGTTTTCTGGAACACAAAAATTTATCGGGGGTAAAATCTTTTAATTGCAAAAAAATAACCGACAACACAGCCAATTCCATCTGCAATTATATCTCCCGGATCAAATGAACGGAATGGAATAAAATATTTCTGGACAAGTTCCATTGCAATGCCATACAAACAACCAGCCACCATTATTTTGAAGAAAATTTTTCGGCTACCACTCTGTGTATTTTTTTTATGCGAATATGCCATGCTCCAGAGAATAATCAGTATCATAAATAAAAAGATATGGATCCATTTATCCAACCATATTTTGTCTTGCCAATCGATCTTTGGGAACTTTGTTCCCGGGATACAGAGCAAAGTGGTTACAAGTAAAAGCCAAATGACAGCAAAAACAATTGTTGAGACATTTTTCTTCAATGCTGATTTTTTCCGAATATATGTATAAAAGAAGGAGCCCCAAAAAGGGCCCCTGTCATTAACCAACTATAGAACCAAATCTTAAGGATTCACAGTTAAAGCTTAACTCTAACTACGGGAATTTCTATAATTGGGATTTAATTTTTTTACTGAATTTTTGTTTTTCCCATTGATTGCAGTTGCTCAAGATTGGGACCTTCTGTATTACCTCTCTTTTCAATAGTGATTGCAAAGGCATCAGCTTTTTTAACGTTACTCATTTTAAGAATGATCTTTTGATTTTCTCCTACATCAAAAAGTCCCAGGCTGTTGGGTTGTAACTGCCCATTTTTCCCATTCATGATTGACCAAAGCTGGTATTGTTTGTCGGAAGGAAGTTGAGGCATATTTTTTATAAGAAGATAAACATCCGATGAAGTAGAATCCCAGTAAATGCTGGCTGAAGCTTTAGCGGGAGTCATTGCTACCATGTTTACAACAGCCACATTCGGATCACTCATTATTTTATGGTATTCTTCCATTTGATCAACCTTAACCTGGAGTGATTTGAGAGAGTTGTTCAGGTCTTTATTTTGATTATAAAGTGTGTAAGCAAAATAGCCAGTCACCAAAAACAGAATGATTGAAGCCGCAGCCATCCAACGGAAGCCAGCTGACCTGCGGATCGTTGGTTCTATACTTACTATTTTAGAGGTATTGGATGCAGGGTTTTGTTGAATAGCAGAAAATACTTTTTCCTTCACATTAGCTGGTGGGGACACTGCATTTTCCATCGCCTGTTTTTCAATCGCCAGTTCAAAAGCATTTCGTGCTGCTTTCAGTTCAGGATAAACTTCACAGTATTGTTCAAAATCAAATTTTTCCTGTGCTGACAGCATTCCAAGTACATAGCTTTCAACAACTCCACTTGATATGTATTCTTTTATATTCACGTTTTTATCTGATCATTGTTCTTAATTGACTGATCGCTGTTCTTATTCTTGTTTTTACTGTTCCCAAAGGTATGCCCAGCATCTTCGCAATTTCTTCATGAGTAAATCCCTGGAAATAGGAAAGATCAATAAGCTTTCGGTACTCTTCATTCAATGTCGTTAAAACTTTTTTCAGACCTACATCATTTACAATCGGATTTGAACTCATTGCCACTCCTGCTTCCCCTTCTGCTATCGACTGGGTCCTTTGGTTATCCCTGTAACCTTTAGATCTTACTTTATCAATCGCAGCGTTTCGTGCAATATTCAGCATCCATGTGAATAGCCTGCCTTTTGTTTCATCGTAAGAACTGATCTTTCTCCACACATTGACAAATACTTCCTGCAGCACATCACTTGCAGTGTCTTTATCCGGAACTATTTGGTTAATGATTGTGAAAAGAGCCCCTGAATAATGATCATACAGGTAATTGAACGCATCATTGTTTTGCTCTTTTAGCAAAGCAACGAGTTCTTGCTCGCTGTATTTGATTTTCGGTTCCAAGCTGGTTAAAAGGTAAACAAAAAAAGCATCCCCAACTGCGGGACGCTTTATTTACGAAATATTTTTTTGCTCGGATTTAAGCCACTTGCTTTTGGTAGGTGGCGGCATCCATCAGGGCTTCTACGTCAGCGGGGCTATTCACTGTCATTTTTACCATCCAGCCTTCACCGTAGGGGTCACTGTTAACTGATTCAGGAGAGTTTGCCAAAGCGGCATTTAATTCCGTAATGGTTCCGTCTACAGGCAAAAAAAGATCAGACACTGTTTTCACTGCTTCAACTGTACCAAATACATCGCCGGCCTTTAATGCTTTACCAATCGTTTCTACTTCTATATATACAATATCGCCGAGTTCTTTTTGCGCATAATCAGTAATGCCAATGGTGGCCACATTACCATCCAATTTTATCCATTCATGCTCCTTTGTATAACGAAGATTTGAGGGGAAATTCATAGTTGAAAATTTGAGTTGCAAAGATTATGAAATCAGGTTAAATAACTCTAAAAAGTAAATAAAGAATTTTGATGCCAGCTTTTGTTCTTCCATTGGGCTTCCGTTGCGTCGCACTCTTGTACTGCAACAATTCTATTCAACAAATTGTTGCAGTAGCCTGCCCAGAGCAAAGCGAAGGGTTCAGTTCGCTATTCATCTTTTCGTGAATTGTGAATGGTCAATGGTGAATATGTGCTTCCAAATTGATTTGATCATTCAACATTGATTATTGACGAGTCCTAAGTATGGCGTTTCCTTTTGATAAGTTTCGCTTTAATTATTCTTACATCTTGTAAAGGACGATCACGGTCCTGGCCCCTGCTTGTTTGAACGGCTGCAATTTTATCTACCACATCTAATCCTTTCACTACTTCACCATAAACAGTATAACCCTGGTCAAGATGGGGTGTGCCGCCAATCGTTTTATAAACTTCTCTTTGTACCGCAGGAATTTTTCTGCCATTTAATCGGAATGTTTCAACTGAATCAAGACCTGCATCAGTAAAAACCTTTCCCTGTGCTATATAAAATTGACTACCGCTGCTTTCTTTCGCCGGATTTATATTGTCACCCATTCTTGCAGCAGCTAATGCTCCTTTTTTATGAAATAATGTTTTTCTGAACTCAGCCGGAACAGTATAACCCGGACTGCCATCTCCCAGGGGCTTGCCTGCTTCGGCCCTTTTACTATTTGGATCGCCACCCTGTATCATAAAATTTTTTATTACCCGGTGAAATAAAAGACTGTCGTAGTAGCCAACTTTTACAAGCTTTAAAAAATTATCACGATGCAGAGGCGTTGAATCGGATAACCGGATAACCATATCACCCATTGTAGTTTGCATCAATACATCTCTTTTCCTGTCTTTCTTTTTTATGGTTGAATCTTTCTGTGCAGAAGCAGAAAAAACAATCAAAGAACTTAGTAAGGCAACGACCCAATATTTCATAAAGTAAAAAATTTAAAAATCATGGCTCTCAAAATAGAGTAATATATGATCCTTCATAAAATTTTCCTGTTCTATTGCTGAAAAAGCCGGTAAAGATTTTAGTTGACGGAAATGCGGCCATCCATCAATATCTCTTCCTTCCAGTTCATAATACCCACTTTGCGCAAAAAGACTGCAAATGGCTATATGCATCAGATCCTGCTTTTGTTCCTTGGTAAATTTTTCTTTTACCTGGCCAAATTCCTGTACGCCGATAAGAAAGAGAATAGTTTCCATATCGGGTTTTTTACCAAACCTTTCAACAAGTTTTGATTCCAGTGCCCACCATCTTGTTTGCAAATCATCTTTTGCCTGCATAGCGACAAAGATAACGGCGTTAAATTTGTCAAAACTGATTTAATGGATTTTATAAAAGACAGATTTTACATCAGCACCCAAAAAGAAAAAATGGATATAGATCTTATTCATTCTTTTCTCACCCGGTCGTATTGGGCTGAAGGCATTTCAAAAGAAATTATCAGGAGATCAATTGAAGGGGCTTTATGTTTTGGCGTGTTTGAAAATGATAAGCAGGTAGGTTTTGCAAGAATGATAACGGACAAAGCAACCTTCGCCTATCTTGCCGATGTTTTTATTATTGACGAGTACCGTGGACTTGGTTTAAGTAAATGGTTAATGGAAGTTATCATGTCATATCCTGATCTGCAGGGATTGCGACGGATGATGCTGGCAACAAGAGATGCTCATGAGCTCTATAAAAAATTTGGATTTACCCCGTTAAACAATGTTGACAGATGGATGCATATTCACCATCCGGATGTATATAAAGCGATCAAATAATTTTTTCAACGACAACAGCTGAACCATAAGCAAGTACTTCCGTTACGCCACCCATTACTTCATTTGCATCATATCGCATACTAATAATGGCATTGGCTCCCTTGTCAGTGGCGTTTTGCAACATCAGTTGAAATGCATCTTCTCTTGTTCTTTCACATAGTTCCTGGTAAATGGAAATATTTCCTCCGAAAAGCGTTTGAAAACCACCAGCTATATTGCCAAGTATGCTGCGTGAACGAACAGTGATACCCCGAACGATACCCAGGTTTTTTATGATCCTGTAACCGCTCAATTCAATATTGGTTGTAACCATAGTTGGATCTATCATATAGCATGTTTTTCATAAATGTACATTGATTGTCTCACAGTCAACAATTACCTTTGCGCCTCCAAGGGAGTTCCTTGGGGAAAAAATCATAATTGATGTTGCAGTTGAAAATAATTAAGGAAAATCCGGAATGGGTAAAAGAAAGGTTAGCAATAAGGAACATTGACTATAGTAATATGGTCGATGGCGTTTTACATACTGATGAATTTTTGCGAGAGAAGAAATCTGTGTCCGAAAAATTACAATCTGAGATGAATAATCTTTCGAAAGACATGGGGTTATTATTAGCAAAAGGTGAGGCGAAATTACCTGAAGATGCAAAAGTTGAAGTTGCAGCTCTTAAACAGAAGGTAGCATCTCTCAAGCAGCAATTTGTAACATATAAGGATGATCTACTTCGTTTGGAGAATCAATTTAACGAAATGATGTTGTCGTTGCCAAATCTTCCACATATGAGTGTACCTCCGGGAAAAACACCCGCAGATAATATTGTTGTAAGAGCTGGAGGAACTGAACCAAAACTTTCAGCAGATGCATTGCCGCATTGGGACCTGATAAAGAAATATGATATCGTGGATTTTGAAACGGGGGCAAAAATTACGGGCAGCGGTTTCCCCTTGTATAAAGGCAAAGGCGCAAAACTGCAGAGAGCATTGATCCAATATTTTCTTGATTTCAATACAGCTGCTGGTTATACAGAATATCTGCCGCCATTCATGGTAAATGAAGCGTCTGCTTTTGGTACAGGACAATTGCCGGATAAAGAAGGCCAGATGTATTACATGCAGGCTGATAATTTTTATATGATTCCAACAGCTGAAGTTCCAGTAACAAATATTTATCGTGACGAAATTGTGAAAGAAGATACTCTTCCGATAAAGATGACCGCTTATACTCCCTGTTTCAGGAGAGAAGCTGGAAGTTTTGGAAAAGATGTTCGTGGATTGAACCGTGTCCACCAGTTTGATAAAGTGGAGATCGTTCAGTTAGTGCATCCTGAAAAAAGTTATGAAGTACTGGAAGAAATGGTGAGCCATATAGAGAAACTATTAAATACACTGGGACTTCCCTATCGCATTTTAAAACTCTGCGGTGGCGATATAAGTTTTGCATCTGCACTTACTTATGATTTTGAAGTATTCAGCGCAGCTCAGCAAAAATGGCTGGAAGTAAGTTCTGTTTCCAACTTTGAAAGTTTTCAAACTAACCGAATGAAAATTCGTTTTAAAGACAGCAATGGGAAAATGCAACTGGCACATTCACTCAATGGAAGTTCTCTTGCATTACCACGCATCGTTGCTTGTCTGTTAGAGAATAATCAAACTGCTAATGGAATAAAAATTCCTTTGACACTTCAATCTTATTTTGGTGCAGAATCTATTTAGTGAATGGACGCATACACAGGAAAATACTACACACAAGGTGGCGAAGAACAAGAAGCTACTATTCTTTTTTTAAAAGATAAAATTAGCATCGGGTTACGCAATGAGCATGGCGAGCCAAGAATTGTTTACTGGCCATATGAACAAATTATCCGCGATAATTTTTGGAAACGTGGTCAAGCGATAGTTCGTTGTGGTACTTATCCTGTCCAAACGATCGAAGTAAATGAAAAAGAATTTGCCGATAAACTGGAAGCAATTTTAAAGGAAAAAGAAAGAACATGGCTGGGCAGGTTCATGAGCAAGAATCAGTGGAGAATGATCAGGATGCTGACAGTGTTTATTGTGATATTGGTATCCGCTTATATCTGGTTGGTTCCATTTCTTGCCGAAAGACTGGCGAAACGGGTTCCTGTTTCTTATGAAGAAAGATTGGGGGATGGTATTTACGATGCTATAAAACCAACTTTTACAATTGATGCAGAAAAAACTGCTTACATAAATGATTTTTTCAGAGAGCTGAATATTGATTCAAAATATAATATTACCATTACGGTTGTTAAAGAAAATGTGGCAAACGCTTTTGCAATGCCTGGTGGTAATATTATTGTGTACGATAAAATAATAGCAGGCATGAATGGTTATGAAGACCTTGCTGCATTACTATCGCATGAGTTTACCCATGTAAACGAAAGACACACTACAAGGGCATTGTTCCGGCAACAGGCATCTTCTCTTTTTATATCAATTATTTTTGGCGATGTGGGTACTATCGGCAATGTGATCGTTAGTAGTGCCGATGATCTGAAAGGATTAAGTTATTCCCGCAAACTGGAGAAAGATGCTGATCTGAACGGTATAAAAATATTAAGTGAAAGAAAAATTGATTGCAACGGATTTATCCACTTATTTGAATTGTTAGAAAAAGAAATAACAGAAACCGGTGGTGAGCCGACAGAATGGATCAGTAGTCATCCCGATATCGAAAAAAGAATAGCTTATTCAAAAGCAAATGGTTTGTTTAATAAAAACGGTGTGGAGATAAATGAAACGTTAAAAACACTGTTTATGAAAATTAAAACTGCTAATTAAATAGCCTGGAATTTCTTTACTCCATTGGCATTTGCAATTCTTCTTCCTCCCAATTCATAAATTCCATTGCTTTTGACAACCAAATTCAAAATAATATCATCTGCGATTTAGCGTTATCGGTAGTACGGGTTGATAAATGGTTTAAACTTTGCAGGTTATTACTTGTCCTAAACAAAAATCTTTTTAATGTCCCTGGCTAATCAAATCAAAAATCAGCACCTGATGTGGCGGGCTGGTTTTGGTCCCGCCGTCGAACAACTGGTTGATCTTTCCCAGGTTTCCTCTAAACAATTGTATAAGGCGTTGCAAAAGGCTTCTTCTAAAAAACCAGAGTATATCGATGTGGCGGATGACTTTCTTAAAGGTCTATGGGCTGGAATTGATGAAGTGGGTCGCCAGGAAAAGATGAAAGAAATAAAAGAAGAAGATAAAAAAAAAATCCAGCAGAAGCAACGTGAAAGTGTAAAGAGCTTAAACCTTAACTGGCTAAATGTTTTTGTAAATACAGATGCGCAGTTAAGAGAAAAAATGGCTTTCTTCTGGCATGGACATTTTGCTTGTCGCAACCTGAATGTATTTTATCAGCAAGGCTTATTGGATATTATTCGTCGCAATGCTCTTGGAAGTTTTCGTGATATGCTGCATGAGGTTTCTAAATCGGCGGCGATGCTGAATTTTTTGAATAACCAGCAAAACAGAAAAGATCATCCAAATGAAAACTTTGCAAGAGAAGTCATGGAACTGTTTACACTTGGTCGTGGTAATTATGCAGAAAATGATATTAAAGAAGCAGCTCGTGCATTCACAGGTTGGAGTGCAGGATTAAAAGGACAATTTATTTTCCGGCGCATGCAGCATGATTATGGTTCAAAGAAAGTGTTGGGTAAAACAGGAAATTATGATGGCGATGAAGTATTGGATATTTTATTGTCCCAAAAACAAACTGCAAAATTTATCACACAAAAAGTTTATAAGTTCTTTGTAAACGATAGTATTGATGAGGAAAAAGTGAGTTGGCTTGCCGATCGGTTTTATCAAAGTACTTATGATATCGGCAAACTGATGGAAGATATTTTTACCAGTGATTGGTTTTATGATGAAAAAAATATTGGCAGCAAAATAAAATCACCAATTGAATTGATCGCAGGCATTCAGCGGATGTTGCCAATGCAATTGGAACATGAAGAAGCATTAACTTTTTTGCAAAGAGCATTGGGTCAGATATTATTTTACCCGCCAAATGTTGCGGGCTGGCCCGGAGGCAAAACATGGATCGACAGCAGCAGCCTGATGCTTCGTATGCGTCTTCCGCAATTGATAAACGATGTAGATGAATTAAATATTAAAACGAAAGATGACGATGACGTGATGATGGGAAAAAAAACGCCAGAAGAAGGAGGTAAACCGACGGGTTATGGGAAAAGAGGTGTCATCAGGGCAACTATTGATTGGAAAGAATATATGGGACATTTCGATAAAGTACAGAAGGATCAACTGATCGGTTCAATAGCTTCAAATTTATTACAAACGAAAAGTAGTGTAAGTAGTGAGTTAATAAAACAATATTCCGATGCAGGGAGCAAAGAAAGTTTTATTAAATCGGCAACATTACAATTGATGAGTACGCCGGAATACCAGTTGTGTTAAAAACAGCTACGAGCTGTGAGCTGCGAGCTACGAGTTTCAGACTCTGCTCATAGCTCGCAGCTCATGGCTCAAAGCTTATAAATATGGTTATTAAAAGAAGAGAATTTCTCCAGGTTGGTTCACTGGCCACAGCATCGCTGATGGTGCCAAAATTCCTAAAAGCATTTGAAGGAAGAAATATGGTGCTGCCAGGAAATAAAGTTTTAGTAATACTTCAGTTGAGCGGTGGTAATGATGGACTGAATACCGTCATTCCTTATCGTAATGATATTTATTATAAGGAAAGGAAAAAATTGGGTATTGAGAAATCAAAAGTATTATCATTAACCGATGAAGCCGGTTTGCATCCCGCATTGACAGGGTTAAAAGAATTATATGATGATGGAAGTCTTGGCATCCTTAATAGTGTTGGTTATCCTAATCCCGATCGTTCTCACTTCCGTAGTATGGATATATGGCATACAGGCAGCGAAAGCAAAGACTATTGGACAACAGGTTGGCTTGGCCGTTATCTTGATGCACAATGCAAAGGCTGTGATAAACCAACTTATGCACTGGAGCTTGATGATACGTTAAGTCTTTCAATGAAAGGAGAGGAAGCAAAAGCAATTGCAATGAAAGATCCGAAACGATTATTTGGCACAGCCAATCAGCGTTTTTTTAAAGATGTGATGCAGCAACATAAAGATGAACCAGGTGAACAGCCGGTTGATTATTTATATAAAACACTTTCCGAAACAGTTTCTTCTGCCAATTATATTTTTGAAAAAAGTAAGTTCCATCCTTCAAAAGCTGAATATCCAAAAACAGAGTTGGGACAGAATTTGAAAACAATAGCTTCATTGATCTTCTCAGATATCAATACAAAAGTTTATTATGTTTCTCACGGCAGTTTTGATACACATATCAATCAGCAATTTCAGCAGCAGCGTTTGTTTACTGAAATGAATGATGCGGTGAGATCATTTACAAAAGATCTGAAAGAAAATGGAAGATTCAATGATGTATTGGTAATGACGTTCTCTGAATTTGGAAGAAGAGTTTCTCAAAATGCAAGTGGAGGTACAGATCATGGCACTGCTAACAACATGTTTTTGATTGGCGGAGGAGTAAAAGAAAAAGGATTGATCAATCCAATGCCTGATCTTTCAGATCTTGATGAAGGTGATTTGAAATATAAAGTTGATTTTAAAAGTGTATATGCTACTGTTTTAAAAAACTGGTTAGCTGCAGATGATATGGCGATCCTGAAAAAGAAATATGATTATTTGAAGTTTGTATAAAAAAAAGGCACTGTTCAACAGTGTCTTTTAAATTTTATCATGATCGCTTATGCATTTTTCTTTTTAGCAATTGCAACCCGATACAAAGTAAATCCCATAATAGCGAAGAATACGACACCCAACCATTTATAGCCTTCGCCTCCGAAAAATCCAGTAATACCATGTTCCGCATTTACTTTAGCCAATCCTTTATTGACGGAGTCACTTGCTGAAAGGAATGCAACAATTACCCCGGCAATAGCCCCTCCCGCGACCAGGCCTGTAGCAAAAAGATTTCCCTTACCAAGATCTTCTTCTTCAGGTGATACATGGACATTTCGTTTTTTATTTTTCCATTCTGCAACGCCACGAATTGCTCCACCAATGAAAATCGGAAGTGTTGTAGAAATAGGAAGGTAAAGGCCAATTGCAAAACTCAAAGCTTTGATACCGCATAATTCCATAACAATCGCAATAAACACACCTACCAATACAAATTGCCAATCAAGATTAAAAGAAAGGATCCCTTTTACAAGGGTGGCCATTAATGTTCCTTGCGGTGCAGGATACTTATCTGTTCCTATAGCATGGTGAATTCCTTGCGCCACCATGTCTGCTGTCGGTGTATCAAGAATTTTTATAGTGGCGCCGATAGCTAATGATGAAACAATAGCGCCGACAAACAATGATATCTGTTGGTATTTAGGAGTGGCGCCAACTATATAACCGGTTTTGAGATCTTGCGAAGTTGCACCTGCATTTGCAGCTGCAATACAGATCATGCCTCCAACAATTAGTGCCATTGGTTCATAAATATGACCTGTCCATTTTACTGCTATAAAGATCAAACAGGTCCCCATTAACGTAGCGATCGTCATTCCGCTGATTGGATTATTTGAAGAACCGATCAGGCCAACAATGCGTGAAGAAACAGTTACAAAGAAAGCTCCGAAAATAATTACAAGCAATCCAAGCAATAATTTGCTACCGATATTATCGCCTGGTATAAAATTTCCGGGCATTAATGCAATTATTAAAACAAGAACAAGACTGCCTATTCCAACAATTTTGATAGATAGATCTCTGTCCGTTCTTTTCACACTTTGTTCTCCACCTGCTCCACCTTTCAACGAACCGATACTTCCTTTAAAAGATGAGACAATCGTTGGAATTGTTTTTATTAAAGTAATAAATCCGCCTGCCGCAACTGCGCCTGCCCCAATTTGACGAACATAAGCCCGGTAAATAGCAACTGCCCAGTCATTGAAAGTATGGGCAACAGGATCCCATCCGCCGGGTCCGCCAACAGTGGTAATGTCTTTTAAATACCCAAGTTTTATAAGTTGATTCGCTATTATGTCCGGGCTGATCAATGATGCGAGCAATGGATTAAAAACAAACCATGCTAATACACTACCAGCTACAAGCACTCCTGCTATCTTTGGTCCGATGATATAACCAACACCCATATACTCCGGAGTTATCTCACCACTAACTTTTGCCGATGGAAAAAATTTATTTGCCTGCTTTGTCATGAAGGCGGGTGTTTCAGCGATCACATGAAATATTTTTTGAAGCATGGCATATGCAAAAGCAAATCCCAAACCCATAAAAGCTGTTTTTGCAAACTCACCTCCTTTTTCACCAGCCTTTAATACAGATGCACAAGCTGTTCCTTCAGGATAAGGAAGTATTCCATGTTCTTTTACGATCAAAGAACGACGAAGCGGTATCATCATCAATGTTCCGAGAATACCACCAACAATGGCAAGTATCAAAATGGTGAAATAATTAAAGTAGTTGGCATTTGCCGGATCACTTAAAAACAAAAAGCCAGGGAGTGTAAATACAACACCTGCCGCTATGCTTTCACCTGCGGAACCGGTTGTTTGTATAATATTATTTTCAAGAATGGTTGTTTTTAAAAGCCGCCTTCCAAGAGTGATGGCAATAACAGCAATAGGGATAGAAGCAGAAACAGTAAGACCAGCTTTTAATGCGAGATAAACAGTGGCTGCGCCAAATACAATTCCAAATGCGGCACCGGTTAAAACTGATTTAATTGTAAACTCGGCCATATTTGTTTCAGCAGAAACAAATGGTTTAAAAGCAGGTTGCTGATCAGCCATAGCAGTTAGTTTTAATTTAAAGTAAGATAAATAAAAAAGGTGATGCTAATGAACATCACCTTTTCATGTAAAAAATAAAAGTATTTATGCTGAACCTGTTTTATCTCTTGTTATTTGTTCCAGGGATTTTATTTTGGAGAAGATCAATAATCCACCAAGTATTGCCGCAGCAGTAATGATCCCGAAGAAAACTTTTTTATCAGGTATCTTATCCCAGAAGCTGGCCATTACACCTGCAACTTTACCTCCCAATGAAGTTGATAAGAACCATCCTCCCATCATCAATGCAGTTAATCGCGGAGGTGCAAGTTTTGAAACAAATGAAAGGCCGATAGGGCTTAAACAAATTTCACTCACTGTAAATACTCCGTATGTGAGGAACAACCAGAATGAAGATGCTTTATGTGTGTAAATACTCGGAACAGACATTGCAGCAAATACCATTACTAATGCACTAAGGCCGGAAATGATCAACGCCCATGCAAATTTCTTTGCTGTTGAAACAGGTCTGTTTCGCTGAGCCATGTAGGCAAAGAACATTATTAATAATGGTGTGAATGCAACAATAAAAAACGGATTGATGGATTGAAAGAGTTCTGTGTTACCAACTTTGGCTAATCCATCGGGCGGCCATTTTTCTTTAGGCAGGTTAACAAAATAAGGATCTGGTCCCATTGTTTTTACTGCATTCCCCGAAGCATCGGTTACTACTCTCATAAACTGATCTAATGAATCAACCTCTCTTGGTGAAGTAGTTAAATTTTGAAGTGTATACACCGCATCTGCAGGTTGCTCCATAAACTTTGGGATCGATCTGTCTGTATGTGATTCAGCCCAGATAGTTAAGCCAGTAGAATTTTGATTATAGATTGTCCAGAAGATAATAGAAATAGCAAATATGAATAATAATGCGCCTACTCCTTTTTTATCTTCAGCATTTCCTTTTAACCATAAACTTCCATAAAAATAAATAACAGGAATACATGCAAGAATAAATGCATCATTCGAATCGGAGCCCATAAAATTTCCAGGAAGGAACCAACCGATGATCCCAAATACGATCATTGGTAAAAAAACAGAACCGAAGATCTTTGAAAAAGGCATGTCTCCGGCTTGCATTGGTTTTTTTATATCATACCGTTTTACATGTTTAAGATTAAATGCCAACCATATCAAGCCAATTATCAAACCAACACCTGCTGCAGAGAATGCAGCCCACCAACCGATCCTATTTCTTAAAATAGCAGCAGCAAAATTGCAGACCAATGCACCAATATTAATACCCATGTAAAAGATATTATAGGCATTGTCTTTTAATGGTCTTAGCTCATCAGTATTATACATGTTACCCAACAAAGTGGAAATATTCGGTTTGAAAAAACCATTACCTATTATAATACATCCTAAGCCGATATACATTGTAATATTATCAGGTAAAGCCAATAATAGATAACCTGCAGCCATCAATGATCCTCCCAGAAAAATAGATCTGATATAGCCAAGATATCTGTCGGCAATAAGTCCGCCGATAAAAGGAGTTAAATAAACCAGTGCAATGAAAGTTCCGACAATATCAGCACCCATTGCTCTTGGCAATCCTTTGCCCCCGGTTGTGGTGTTTATCAAATACAAAAGCAAAATTCCTACCATCAGGTAGTAACCAAATCGTTCCCACATTTCAGTAAAGAAAAGAACCATTAAACCTCTCGGGTGCTTGCCAGTTTTTGGAGCTTGACTCATACAATCGTTTTTAATTAACTAATCAGAGTTGATTTACCTATTACTTGTCCAAAATAAACAAAATCCTCCACTCGCAAATTTTCTATACCTCTTTTAACTTTCTTACCCGATATTCGCAATGCGTTTAAAAAACCAAATCCTATATGCGTGTCCTCTTACTTGGCGCCGGCGGTCGTGAACATGCTTTTGCATGGAAAATTTCTCAAAGCCCTCTTTGCGACAAACTTTTTATTGCGCCGGGGAATGCCGGTACTTCTCAATGCGGAACCAATCTTGATTTTGGAGTAAATGATTTTGATGCAATAAGAAAATGTTGCATCGATGAAAAAATTGATCTCGTTCTCGTTGGCCCCGAAGAACCTTTAGTAAAGGGCATTACAGATTTTTTGATAAGTGATCTGCAATTAAAGGATCTTGATATTATAGGCCCATCAAAAAACGGGGCACAGCTGGAAGGAAGCAAAGCTTTTGCTAAAGCATTTATGCATAAGCATAAGATCCCAACAGCTGCTTATGGTGAGTTTACATTAGACAATTATAAAGACGGAGTTGAATACATTAATAAACATGCATTGCCGATCGTATTAAAGGCAGATGGGTTGGCAGCAGGTAAAGGCGTTGTTATTTGTGAAAACTATGTTGAGGCATTGGCAGAGTTTGAATTGATGATACAGCGGGCAAAGTTTGGTGATGCAAGTAAGAAAGTGGTGATCGAAGAATTTTTACAAGGCATCGAGCTTTCTGTTTTTGTTTTAACTGATGGAAAAAATTATGTGTTGCTGCCCGAAGCAAAAGATTATAAAAGAGTAGGAGAAGAAGATTCCGGCCCAAACACTGGCGGCATGGGTGCAGTAAGTCCTGTGCCATTTGCCGATGAAGAATTTTTAAAAAATGTAGAAGAGAAGGTTATCAAGCCAACAATAGAAGGATTGAAAGCGGATGGACTCGAGTATCGGGGCTTTATTTTCTTTGGATTAATTAAGGTTGATGATGAACCTTATGTGATCGAATACAATTGTCGCATGGGTGATCCCGAAACAGAAGTTGTGATTCCAAGATTAAAAAATGATTTTCTTGAAATGTTAGTGGCTGCCACCAACCAAAAACTCGATAAAATAAAGATCGAAGAAGATGATCGCTTTGCATGTACGGTAATGGCAGTTAGCGGTGGTTATCCCGGCGATTATGAAAAAGGATATGTCATTCATGGGCTTGATAAAGTGAACACTGCTGAAAGTATTTTATTTCATGCCGGTACTATAACAAAAGATGGAAATCCAGTAACAAATGGCGGCCGGGTTCTTTGCATTACGTCTTTTGGTGATTCAATTTTTGAAGCCGTTGAAAAATCAAAAGAAGAATTAAGGAATATTGCTTTTACGGGTATGTCTTTCAGAAGAGATATTGGCTACGAGTTTGAATGAGATAATTTGGTAACTAGCTTTAGTAATTCTTTTCATAATTCGTTGCGTCGCACTCTTGTACATTCAGTAATTCTATTCAACTTTTTGTCAATGATCAATCATGAATGGTCAAATGATTAAGTAACCTCATATTCACCATTCACGAGTACATTTGCACAAACATTCTCCATGGCCGACATGCACTATCACGATTATTTGCAGCTTGATAGAATTCTTAATTCTCAATTCCCCGAAAGCGATAAGCAAAATTTATCTGCCCATGATGAAATGCTTTTCATCATCATTCATCAAACCTATGAGCTTTGGTTCAAGCAACTTCATCATGAAGTGGATGCTGTGGCAACCATCATGAACAAACCAGCATTGAATGATAATTCACCCGAACTACAAACTGTTGTTCATCGTCTCAATCGTTGTGTTACTATTTTAAGGGTGCTTGTTCACCAGATAGATATTATGGAAACAATGACTCCAATGGATTTTCTTGATTTCCGTGATATGCTTCGACCAGCATCGGGTTTTCAAAGCTGGCAATTCAAACAACTCGAAGCAAAACTGGGATTGAAGTTTGACAACAGGCATGGCAAGGAATATTATACCGCCCAATTAAGAAAAGAACATGTCGATGTTATTAAAAGTGCAGAAGGCAGTAAGTCATTGCTGGAACTTATTAATAGCTGGCTTGAAAGAATGCCATTGGCCCCTTCATTATCTGATGATCCAAATTCGTTCTGGCAGATATATCGCAAAAGTTACCAGGGAAGTCTTGCAGATGCTGAGAAAGGAAACTTATCTGCACTTGATGAGGTCTTCTTTTCTAACTCGCAACCCGCAACTCAAAGCTCGCAACTTTCTTCAACCGCATCAAGAGCCGCATTATTCATCATGCTTTATCGTGGATATCCATTATTGCAGCAACCTTTTCAATTATTAAATTGTTTATTAGAAATAGATGAACAATTAAGTTCATGGCGTTACCGCCACATGAATATGGTGCATCGTATGATCGGCACAAGGATAGGAACAGGAGGAAGTTCTGGCAAAGACTATTTAAAAGCCGCAGCCGATAAGCATTATATCTTCAGAGAAATTGCGCAACTGAATAGCTTTCTTATAGAACGAAGAAGACTACCAACACTCTCCAATGAAATGGAAACGCGGTTAGGATTTGCTCACCTGTAAAATCTCAAAAAAACCTTGCCTCTCCGCCGATCTTCCTGTATGGTTTTTTGAAAAAGTCATCAATTTTAGAATTAAATTCTGTCGAATAAACGATCGGTGTACTGTGTCCTGAGTTTGGCAATATCCATAAATAAGCATTTGGAATATTTTTATAGATCTCCATTGTATGTTCTTCTTTGATCACATCATGATCTCCCCCGATCACTAATGTAGGGCAACTTATTTTTTGAAGGTCGCTTAGCGGGATATGCGGGTTTTCAACCAATAGTTTAAATAATTTATATGCACCTTTTTCCATTTCATTTTTATCTAGTTTAGCTTTTAACCCGGTATACATGGGTGTTACCATATCCCAAACTTCTTGTGGCACTGCTGTTGTATCAGGTCGAAGATTTGCTCCTGTAACTGCTAGTTTTTTTACTTTCTCAGGATGACGAATGGCCATCAATAATCCATTAATGCCACCATCACTCCATCCAACTACATACGCCGAATCAATTTTCATTGCATCGAGTAATGCTGCATAATCGTCAGCCATCATTTCATAACTGATCGAATCTTTTGGATCAGCAGATTTTCCCTGGGCACGGCTATCCGCTATGATCACTTTATAGTTCTGAGCGAAATAAGGGATCTGTTTTGTAAAATTATTTATTGAGCCTCCGTTGCCATGAATAAATAATAATGGCTTTCCTTGTCCATAAACTTCAACATACATTTTAAATCCGCGGATGTCATAATATTTTCCAACATCCTTGTTTTTGCCATAGATGTTTTTGGGATCATTCATCATATTTTGAAAATCGGTCTGAAGTTTTGCAATATCATCCTGTGAAAAAGATAGCAGTGAAATGGTATTAAATAAAATGAACAGGAACAGTAGTTTTTTCATTTAGCTTGTTTTAAAGATGGACAAGGTAAAAAAAAGAATGAGGTATTAGAAAAATACCTCATTCACAATTAACCTTATAGCTAAAAACTAAAAAGATTTGATTTAAAAAGTGTAACGAATTCCAATCCCACCATAGTGATCAAAACCTACATAGTCTCCAAACTCAAATGATGGCTGCCAATCGATAGAAACATTGATAGGGGCACCTTTAAATTTATAATCAAGACCTAACACACCGTCAATACCAAAAAAAGTGCCATCAATATGGTTGTCATGATGATCATAATAATCATAAAACCCAACATGGGCGCCGGGACCGATATACCATTTCAATCCTTGTGCATCTGCAAAATTTCCGTGTATTTCATATAAACCAGTAAGACGAAAACCGTGATTCCAGAAGTAACCAATGAATTCACCAGCATTGTTTCCTTGAAAAAAATGTTTGAATGAGATACCTGCGCCATCCCAGAATTTTACTCCTAGTGCTGATCGATAAGAAGAGCTGTGAGTGCTTTTGCTTTGGGCATTCGATAGAATAAATAAACAAAGGGTTACAGATAATAAAAATACCTTCCTCATAAAAAATTGGTTTTTAATTATTGTTTCAACCCCATTTTCGTGCCAGAATAGAGAGAAAAGGGAAGGAAAATCAATTCTTCCTGAAACTCAATAGGAAATAAATTATTACAGAAAACGCAATAAAAGCAGTGGCGCCAAATGTAAATGAAGGGCCGAATTGTGACCAAATAAAACCGGCAATGATACTTGCAAGCAAGCTACAAACGCTTTGACAAGATGTATAAAATCCAACAGCTGTTGCAGTGTTTGTATCATGCGCAATATTCGTGATCCATGCTTTCACGATACCTTCTGTAGCTGCTGCATAAATTCCGTAAATAAAAAATAAAATAAAAATTACGACAACGGATGGATGAAAAGTAAACCCTCCATATACAATTGCGAACATCATTAACCCTGTGATAAAAACATTTTTGATCCCCAATCTATCAGCCAATTTTCCCAAAGGAAATGAGGCGCCTGCATAAATAAGATTATAAAAAATATAAGCGGCGATAGTTGTGGTATCGTTCCCGGTAACTTCTTTTGTGATCAATAATAAAAACACATCCGAACTATTGAACAACGCAAACAATAATAACCCAACTACAAGTTTTTTATATTCAAGCGAAGCAACCTTCCAGTATTTAAGAAAGGAAAAAAAATTTCCTTTCTCTAAAGTTGAAACAGGTTCTTTTTTTTCTTTAAGTAAAAAGATCAGCAGCACTGCAATGATACCCGGAATGAATGCGAAATAAAATAGCGATGAATATTTTTTTGGAAAAAAATAAAGAAACACTAATGCGATGATCGGCCCAATGGCAGCACCAACTGTATCCATCGCCCTGTGAAAGCCAAATACGCTGGCTTTTGTTTCTTTGGTTGATTGTTGCGAAAGCAATGCATCTCTGGCGGCAGTTCTTAACCCTTTTCCAAAGCGATCGAGGGTTCTTGCAAAAAAGATCCACAAAGGATAAATAAGCATTGCCATCATTGGCTTGCTGATCGCACTAAAAAAATATCCCGCTTTTATAAATGGTAATCGAACTCCTTTTTCATCACTTAGTTTTCCAAAATAACCTTTGCTGATACCAGAAGTAAATTCTGCAACACCTTCTAATATGCCAATAAGTAAAACAGAGAAACCAATTTCTTTTAAGTAAACAGGAACGACAGGATAGATCATTTCGCTTGCTATGTCTGCAAACAAACTGACAACAGAAAGAATGACAACAGTGCGATTAATTAAACGCATGATCCGATAGTTATCGGATTGAAGTTAATCAATTTGATTTCACACAACCCAGCAATAACGAACTGTGAAGATTCTCTCTTAGAATTCATAACAAATCGCTGCTATCTGCGTTTTATAATTTGCCGACTAGACTTGCTGGAAGTACAAGAGTGCGACGCAACGATGTTTAATAGAATTCCTGCAGCCGACCCCATAAGAAATTCTTTTAACAGCAAATTGCGAAAATGCCTCACTCCCAAAAAAATCTTTGGCTATCAGGCTTTTCGCTTTGATAATTCGAACAAATTCACCCAACTTTGCACACATTAAATCCAATCCTCATAAATGGGACTCTTTAACTGGTTTACACAAGAAATAGCCATCGACCTGGGTACTGCCAATACCCTCATCATACATAACGACGAAGTTGTAGTAAATGAACCTTCGATCATTGCTCTAAACCGCAACAATCCTAAGGAAGTGCTTGCCGTAGGTAAAAGGGCTCTGATGATGCATGAGAAAACACATGAAAGCATCCGCACAGTTCGTCCGCTGAAAGATGGTGTGATCGCTGATTTTAACGCAGCGGAATTGATGATCCGTGAGTTGATCAAATTGGTTTATACAAAGAAACCGATGTTCCCACCAAGCTGGCGAATGATGATCTGTATTCCTTCTTCCATTACTGAAGTAGAAAAAAGAGCCGTTCGTGACAGCGCCGAGCAAGCTGGCGCAAAAGAAGTTTATCTTATTCATGAGCCTATGGCTGCTGCGCTGGGAATAGGTATTGATGTGGAAGAGCCAGTTGGTAATATGATCATTGATATTGGTGGTGGTACAACGGGTATTACGGTTATTGCCCTTGCCGGTATCGTTTGTGACCAGAGCATTCGTATTGCCGGTGATGAATTTACCGCCGATATTATGGAAGCTTTGCGTCGTTACCATAGCTTATTGATTGGTGAAAGAACTGCTGAGCAGATCAAGATACAGGTTGGTGCTGCTATGAAAGACCTTGAAACGCCTCCTGATGATATTCCGGTTAACGGTCGTGACCTTGTGACAGGTATTCCAAAACAGATCATGGTTAGTTTCCAGGAAATAGCTGAAGCTTTAGATAAAAGCATTTTCAAAATTGAAGAAGCAATTTTGAAAGCGTTGGAACAAACGCCTCCCGAACTGGCTGCCGATATCTATCGCCGGGGACTTTACCTGACAGGTGGAGGGGCTTTGTTAAGAGGTTTAGATAAAAGATTAAGCCAAAAAATCAAATTACCCGTGCATATTGCCGATGACCCACTGAAAAGTGTGGTGCGTGGCACAGGCATTGCATTAAAGCACTACGACAGATATCCTTTTGTTATGAGATAAAAAGTTGTTAAGGCGCAAGGTACAAGGCATAACCTCGTTATAAATAGTGTTTACTCCTTGTACCTTGCATGCTGAACCTTGAGCCTTATTGTAAATGCGTAACGTATTTCTCTTCATCCGCCGGTATTTCACTTTTATCAGCTTTGTGCTGTTGCAGGTGCTTGCACTTTCCATGCTATTCCGTTATAATAAGTATCACCGGGCTGTTTTTTTCGGAAAGGCAAATGAAATTACCGGATACGTCAATTCAAAATACGATAACGTGGATGATTACTTTCATTTGAAAGAAGAGAATCTGCGAATTCATAAAATGAATGACTCTCTCTTGAATCTCTTACCCGGTAATTTTGTAAAAGTAGATACTGGCTCTCATGTCATAACAGATACGGTTCGTTATGATACCGTTCAATTGCTGAGAAAATATTTGGCTAAAGAAGCTAAGGTGATAAGCAACTCTATCAACAGCCAGAAGAATTATTTCCAGATCAATCGCGGTTCAAATCAAGGTATTAAAGATAATATGGCTGTTATTAATTCGGATGGAAGTGTAGTGGGACAAATTGTTGGTGTGAGTGAGAATTTTAGCCAGGCAATGAGTTTGCTCCATGTACAAAGTACAGTGAGTGCCATGATGAAAAAAAGCCGGAACAATGGGAGAATAGAATGGGATGGTCAAAGTCCGCTTTACTTAACATTAAGAAATATTCCTAAGAGTGACTCCGTATTAAGAGGAGATACTGTGCTTACTGGCATCAACTCTTATAATTATCCTCCAGGTTGGATGATCGGCACTGTGGCTGATATAGTGGAAGATAAGAGTACCAATTTTTATGTATTGCGGATAAAACCTTCTGCTAATTTTCAAAATCTGCAACAGGTTTTTGTGGTAGAAAATTTACAAAGGGAAGAACAAGTGACGCTGGATAAAGTAACACAAAAAAAAGTAGATGAGTTAAATAAAAGGAAGCAATGAATGTTGTGCTGAGAAATATAATTCGATTCGTTTTCTTTATCTTATTGCAGGTATTTATACTCGATAATGTGCCGGCACTACATAGATTTATTATTCCTGTAATTTATTTTCTTTTTATCCTTTGGCTTCCATTTTCCATTTCAAGATTCTGGTTATTGGTAATAGGCTTTCTTACGGGGTTGTCGTATGATTATTTTACGGTCACTCCAGGGCTACATGCAGCCGCCTGTGTATTGATCGCCTATTTCCGCCCATTTATCGTCAATATCCTGATCCCGAAGGACACTTCTGAATTTAATTACAGTGAGCCTTCTGCAAAAGCAATGGGTTGGGCGCCCTATGCAGTGTATGTATTTGCACTTTCATTACTACATCACGGTTACCTGCTGTTGCTGGAATGGCTTGAGGTCGGCAATTTTCTTGATTTCCTGATAAAAGTAGTTTCAACTACGGCTATCAGCGTGCTGCTGATCTTTACTGCGGAAATCCTATTTCCAAGAAGGTTGAAGTACCGGACTAATACCGCATAATTGTTTATTAATTTATAATAGAAAATTAAATAATAACCACTCCATTTTAAAAACAACTTCTTCGTTGTAATTTGCAACCGTACTGCGTACAACTTACCTCGTACATTTTTTATGCCTGTGTTTAACCAATCAAGAAGCCGTATCATCAGACTTATCTTTTCTGTTGCATTTCTCTTAATACTTGCACAGTTATTCAATATCCAGGTTGTTTCGGATAAATACAGGAAGTTGGCAATGGATAATGCTGTTTATCCAAAGATCGTTTATCCTGAACGTGGGATTATTTTCGATCGTAAAGGAAAAGCCATTTTGAATAATGCCATCATGTATGATATGATGGTAACTCCTGCCGAGATAAAAGGCATTGATACTTTGGATTTTTGCAGGATGATGAATATTGATACAGCAGAGTTTAATAGAAGAATACTTGATGCAAGATTTAAGAACACTGCTGTTCGCCCTTCCATTTTTGAGGACCTTCTAACTCCTGAAATGCAAGTAAGGTTTGAGGAGAACAGTTGGAAATTTCCGGGATTTGTTTTGGTACAAAGGCCTATAAGAGTTTATCCTTTTAATGCAGCTGCTCATATACTTGGTTATATCGCCGAAATAAGTCCGAAACAGATTGAAACCTCTGAAGATTTTTATAGAATGGGTGACTATGTTGGTCAAACGGGATTAGAATCAATATATGAAAGAGTGCTAATGGGGCAGAGAGGCGTACAATATTTAATTAAGGATAATAAGAACAGGTTGGTTGGTTCCTATGAAAAAGGCGAGTTAGATACAGCGGCAATTGCCGGCCGTGGATTGAGAACTTATATCGACATAGACCTGCAACAACTGGCGGAAAAATTAATGACCAATAAAGTTGGTTCGGTGGTCGCACTCGATCCAAAAACCGGCGGTATTCTCGCAATGACCTCTGGTCCTAATTTTAATCCGAATGAATTAACAGGACCGGATAAAAGTAAAAACTATGCAAGGTTAGTGTTGGATGTTAAGGCTCCTTTACTCAATCGTGCGATTAAAGGTCAATACCCCCCCGGCTCAACCTTTAAACCTATTGATGCATTGATCGCATTAGAAGAAGGTGTGATAACACCCCGAAGTGGTATAGCCTGCAGTGGAGGCTATTATGCATGTAGTAAAAGGGTGGGTTGTTTAGAAACTTGGGCCGGTCATGCTGCAAACCTTCGTCTCGCAATTGCTCATTCCTGCAACTCGTTTTTCTGTAATACTTATCGGTTAATTGTTGACAACAACAAGTATAAAAACGTAAAGGAGGGTTATCAAAAATGGCATGACTACATGAATGCTTTCGGCTTGGGTGTTAGACTCGGACTGGATCTTCCAAGTGAAGACAAAGGGAATATTCCGGATACAGCAAGGTATGATCGTGAATATCGTGGACAATGGAACTCGTGTACTAACCTGACCTTAGGGATTGGACAGGATATGATGACCGCTACTCCGCTTCAATTGGCAAATGCTATGTGTATCATTGCTAATCGCGGTTATTATTATATACCACATTTTGTTCAAAAGATAGATGATGAAACAGAGGAAGATACTGTGTTGATGAATAAATACAGGCACAAACATGAGGTATTAACTCATATTCCGGATGATGCTTATGACGCTGTTCAGAATGGCATGCATGATGTGGTAGAAGAAGGTACTGCACGCATTGCAAAAATTCCGGGTATAAATATTTGTGCAAAAACTGGCACGGCTCAAAACTTTACTTTTCTTGATGGTAGAAAACTCGAATTGCCTAACAATTCCATGTTTGTTTGTTTTGCACCACAAGAAGATCCAAAAATTGCAATAGCAGTAACAGTGGAAAATGCAGGCTTTGGCGCTACGTGGGCAGGTCCTATTGCACGGATCTTAATGGAAAAATATCTGAACGATACTTTGCAAACAAAAAGCAAAGAAGATCTTGAAAGAATTTCAAATGCCAATTTGATGCCTAAGTATTATATACGAAAGCAAAAAATAGAGGATTCTATAAGAGCTTTTCAATGGTTTAAAAAGACAAATGACAGTTCTTATATAAAGAAGTATGCTCTTAAAAACCCTACTTTACCCGGCTCAAAGAAAGATAAGGACAATAAAAAACAAAACAGCAAGGAAGATATAGCTATTTGGATTGATAAAAGAACTCACCGTCAAAAACAGTTACCCCAATCATGAGCCAACGCAATCCTGAAATATCAAAAGGAGTTGATTGGAGTCTTGTATGGCTATGGTTCCTGTTATCCGTAGTTGGTATCATGGCGATTTTTGGAGTGACTTATCACGATGGTGATAATGTCGTACAAACATTTCTGCGATTCAAAACAGATTATAGCCGTCAGTTTTACTTTTTTGTTGTGTCGATAATTATCGGCATGTTCATACTTCTTACTGACAGTAAATTTTTTCCGGCTACTGCTAACCTTTGGTATGCAGCAGGTATATTTTTGATCCTTCTTGTTTTTCCTTTGGGAGCAAAAGTAAAAGGAACGGAATCCATCATTAAAGTTGGCGGCAGCTTTCAATTTCAACCTGCTGAGTTTTGTAAAATTTGTGTTTGTCTTGCTTTGGCAAAATATCTTTCAAGACCTGAAACGGATTTCAGGCGAACACAATCACAAATTATAGCAGCCGGTATTGCTTTATTGCCCGCTGTCTTCAGCATAATGCAAAGTGAAACGGGTTTGGCGCTGGTATATCTTTCATTTTTTATTGTTATGTATCGTGAAGGATTGCCGTCCGCTGTTCTTATAATTGGGTTTTCAGCGGGAACATTGGTCGTAGCAACATTACTTGTTGAAAAAAACGTACTCGCAATTATTCTCCTCGTCGTAACAGTGTTTATTATTTTTATTATGCGACGCCAGGTGAAAAGAAACAGGTCCCTGCTTGTTAATATTATTCTTATTGGATTGTTATGTATAGGTGTCCAGCGTTTTGGAGTCCCTTTTGCCTTCAAACATATTTTGAAAGAACACCAGGTAGAAAGGATTTTCAGCACCATTGGTAAAGACATTCCGAATGAATATAAAAAAGAACACAGGAGTGATGAAGCAAAAGCGCCGGGTAAGAAAGATGTAGATTATAATGTAAAGCAATCAAAGATTGCTATTGGTAGTGGAGGTTTTTCTGGTAAAGGATTGCTTAAAGGCACGCAAACACGTTTTGATTTTGTACCCGAACAAAGAACTGACTTTATTTTTTGTACAATTGGTGAAGGTTTTGGGTTTATTGGCAGTTTAGTTTTATTAGGTCTTTACCTGGTTTTATTATTTCGAATAATAGCAGTTGCAGAACGACAGCGAAGTGTATTCAGCAGATGTTATGCTTATGGCGTGGGAGCTGTTTTCTTTTTTCATATTGTCATCAATCTTGCAATGACGGTTGGTCTTGCGCCGGTTATTGGTATTCCTCTTCCTTTCGTTAGTTACGGAGGCACTTCTTTACTTACGAACACAATTCTTCTGTTTATACTTATACGGTTGGATGCAGACCGGCAAATGGTTTTAAGATAAACCAAGTCCATAAAGGGGAGTTATTAATTAAATTTGAGATCTTTTAATCCTATTCCAATTAAAATTATAAAATGACAGAGACTTCAAATTCCCCCTTAAGGGGGTTAGGGGGTATGAAAATAATTCCGTTAAGCGAAGGCACATTTACGATCGATAAAACAAAACTCTTTATTCCTTTTGATGAAGATGTTCACGATCTGCAACAAAGACCTGTTGGAAGCTTACTAGTAGAAATTCAGCCATTCATTATTATTACTTCAAAGGATATCTTATTGCTTGATACAGGGCTTGGTTTTGAGAAGGACGGGCAATTACAAATTCATAAAAATCTTGCTGAAGCAGGCATCAATCCATCAGACATCACAAAAGTATTATTAACGCATTTACATAAAGATCATGCAGGGGGAGTTTCTTTGGGAACAAATCATGAAAAATTAAGTTTTCCTAATGCAGTGTTTTATTTACAGGGGAAAGAATTGAGTTTTGCTTTCGAAAAAGGATTCCCTTCTTTTATTACTGAGGAATTAGAAGTATTGAAAAAATCAAACCAGGTAGTTTTATTAAAAGATGATGAAGGAATGATTGATGATTACATACACTATAAAGTAACCGGAGCTCATTCGCCGTATCACCAGGTTTTTTGGATCAAAGAAAATGATAAAACAATTTTTTTTGGTGGCGATGATGCTCCTCAACTTCAGCAAATGAAACATCGCTTTGTTGCCAAGTATGATTTTGATGGAAAAAAAGCAATGGAGTTAAGAAGGAGCTGGTGGGAACAAGGGCAACAGGAAAAGTGGACATTCTTATTTTATCATGATGTAAAAAATCCTGTGATTGAATTTTAGATTAATTGAAGCTCTAATTTATAAATCCGAAATCGTAAATCTAAAATCTGCAATAAACAAAAAGGCCGTTCCGAAAATTGGAATGGCCATTGCTAATCTATGAAAAACACCGAGATCAAATTCTACTGTAGTAAAGTTTGAATACCTTTTTGAGGGATGTCGGCCCTGCGGGCCCTTATCTGTTCCTCTCTCATCTTTGTGATCTCACGAACAAAAACGTCTTGCTGTTTGTAAACATCATTACTTCTTTTTTCGCCAACAATGTCACGAAACTCGGTGCGGTAACGAAGCCTCAATTCAATAATTCTTTGTTGGCGAACAAGACCATCATTTCTGTTTTCTTGTAGGGTTTGTTTCCATTCTCTGAAGTAGCGGATAAAAACGGGTGTAAATCTTTCGGCCTCATTTCGGGTAAGATCAAGTCTCTTCTGGATAAACTCTGTCATTTTATCCCTGATTTTATCATGCTCATCACCCTGCGCTTTTGAAAAAAAGCCAGTCAACAATGCAAAGGTTAATATGAATAGAAATTTTTTCATTATTCATTCATTGATCCATCAGTATCACCATTTGATTCCAAAGCTATCGCATCGTTTAAAAAGTCCTCTATCTCTTTTTCAGGAACGTCTTTCATTAATTCTTTTATCTCGGCAAGTTTTACATCCTCTTTTTCAGAAGTAACATTGGCGGACTCGCCTTCAGCTAATTTTACAAATTCATCTAATTTATTTTTACTTACTTTTTTATCAACGTTCTTTTCGATCCATGCCTGTGGATTTTTATTCGGGTCAACCTGCCTGGTTCGGAATATAACCACACCGCTAATTGCAACTATTCCAATTACAACAGCAGCAACTGCTAAGCGATACCATCTGCGCCTTGTTATCGAAATTACTTTTGTTTCTTTCTTCTCAACTCTGGTTCCAAGCCTTTCAAAATATCCTGCAGGTATAGAATAAGGATTCTTATTTTTTAAACTGCTAAGTAATGGTGATAAAGTTTCGATCTCTTCTTCACCTGTCTGGTGATCTTCATGCTCACTTATTTTTTTCAATACATCTTCACTCAAATCCTGAAAAAACCCGGCAGGAACTGAATAAGGTATTTCTTTAGAAACTTTGCTAAGGAAAGGAGATAGATATGATAATTCTTTTTTAGCATCATTAGCCTCCAACGCTTTTATACGATTCAGAATTTGATCGGCCAAACATTCAAAATAACCAGCAGGCAACGCATAGATATCTTGAGGATTGTAATTGGTTAATACACTTCCCAGCTCTTCTAATTCTTTCAATATGGTATTCCTGTTTGTCATTTTACCGCAATTAAGACGGCTTTTGGGCTTGTAAGTTTAATGATTCTTAATGTATTCCTCTATTTTTTTAACCGCATGATGGTAGCTGGCTTTTAGAGCTCCCTCGCTGGTTTCCAACACTCTACTCATTTCTTCGTAGGGCATTTCATCATAGTATCTTAGCTGAAATACAATTCTCTGCTTTTCAGGAAGTTGCTGTATGCCTAATTGAAGTTTCCACTCCAGTTTATTGCCGTCAAAATTCTGATCGGCTTTTATCTTGTTTTCCAGCCCACTTTCCACATCACTTAATGACACAGCAGATCTTTTCTTTTGTTGCTCCAAAAAAGTTAAACATTCATTGGTAGCCACACGATAAAGCCAGGTATAAAGCTGGCTGTCTTCCCGAAAATTTTCCAACCCATTCCAAACCCTGATCATTACATTTTGCAATACATCATTTGCATCGTCATGATCAACCACCATGCGGCGCAAATGCCAATATAATTTTTCCTGGTATTTTTTTATGAGGGATGTGAACGCCTTTTCCTTTGTAACCGGGTTACGGAATTCTACGAGCAATTCACTATCGCTTGAGGTTGTCAGGGCCATTGGTTCGGTCTTTAGTCAGGTTTAGAATATTGGAATACGGAAGCGTTTAACCTGTTCAACAATATAAAAATATAATTTTTTATTTTGTTATACCAGCTTTAGTTTTCCATAGCATCGTCTGTTGCAGCGCACAGCCTGCACAGAGCGAAGCGAAGTGTTCATCTTTAATAATTCTATTGGACGATAAAAAACCGT
>DATHDP010000126.1:0-9339 GCA_035318985.1 Chitinophagaceae bacterium | reverse complement strand
CTTGCTTGATGTTATTTATTACAGCAGTTGGATCGCTGAGTACACTACTAATTTTGGGACTTAATAATAAGACGGCTGCAAATATTGGAACCCCGAGCAGCAGCAAATAATAAATGATATATAAGAAAGCAGCCCGACCTTTTTTCCATTTTCTACTGTAAACAAGTTGAAAATAACTAGCCCTGCTAAGTATATATAGAGTGATCGCCCCGAGCACCCCCGGCATAAACAATTTCAATTCCCGAAGTGAAAGATAGATTAGGAGAATTATTATGAGCAATAGCAATACCTGCCGGATCCGCTCATTGAAATTGATCATATAAGGAATTTATTAGAAACGTTGCTTGTACTTATTAATCACCACCCGGCAATCACGATCCTTATCAGTAAGTTAATTAATTTTTGCTCCCCGGTACCGGCAAGTTTGAAGAAGTAGTTGCTTTTCCGTTTTTGCGGCCAAATATTGAAAATATTTTTCCAACTATGTTCCCTTTATCACCTATAAGGTGAGATGAATAATTTTTTAAGAAGAACGGAACAATGAACTTAGTGACCCACCCTGAATTGGCAAATATGAATTTATTCAACACATAATCAATTATTTTGTTCGCTCCTTCATTGACAAATAGATTGTTTTTATCGACTGTCGTTATATTGTTAAAGAATTTCAATGCAACTGTAGCAGGTTTCAATTGTTGTTTTAATACCTGGATATCCAATTGAACCAATTGTTTTTGAGTTTGTAATAATTCTTCTAACAATTGCTCTTCCTTTTCAAGATCCTCGTACGACTTTATTTTTCTCTTCATATATTTTACTTATCAAAGTGTTTCTAATAAAAGGAGAAATAACTTTTTTTCTCATAAGAATGAGAATAACTACGAGCAGCATGTAAAATGCTGCTATTAATAAAAAACCTAAGGCACGATTATTCAATACATCGCCAAGCCACCAGGCGCCTGCAAAGCTCATAAAAAGAAGTATACACAGGCTGATAAAAAAAATTAAGACGGAGTTTACTACACCCGAAGCAATATCACTTACCTTTTTAGTAAGCCGGACAAGGCTTAGCTTATAAAAAGTCTGTGCGTAATCACCCGCATGATTGAGTACATCTTTTGCGTCTTCTTTTAAATTTTGTGCTTCCATAATATGCAGCGGGATTTTGGAGAAAATTATAAACAGTCCCGCTGAAGCGGGACTGTTTATAAAAATTAGCTGATGCTTTCTTTCATTCTGTTTACTTTGTCTTCAACAACTGAACGGGCTTGTCGGCCTTTTTCAGCTGCAGTTGCGCTTAGATCTTCTAATTCTTCTTTGCCTTTTACAAAAAGATTGCTAAGATTATCTATCCAATCTCCTGCTGTTTTTTGAACTTTCTTGCGCATATCGCTTCCTTTTTCAGGAGCGATTAACATCCCGATTACCACTCCAGCAGCTGCGGCACCGAGGATACCCAATACCACTTTGGTTCCTGTTGACATAAGTTTAAAGGTTTTTAATTGTGAAATAATAAATCAAAATAATTCCTGCCTTGTCATATATCCGATTTAGTAACGGATCTTCCAAATATCAAAGACAATAAAAAGAGTACGATAAAAATGAAGAATAAGATCTTCGCTATAGAAGCTGCGCCTGACGCAATACCGCCAAAGCCGAATATTGCAGCAATGATGGCAACTACTAAGAATATAACTGTCCAGCGTAACATAAGCTTTAGATTTAAAAGTTATAAAATATTTTTTCTTGTTCTGAAAAACAATTAGAAAATACCGTGCCATTCAATTTACAGGGATGTCAGTGTTGCAATCTGGAATAATAGTTGCAAGTTTTTACCCATTGTAAACTAAAATTTAAAACTACAAGATGAAGCCCAACATTGGTTTAAGCGAAAAAAACATCAAGAGTATTACCACTGTATTGTCGTCAGTTTTAGCTGATGCGATCTTGTTATATACTAAAACACGAAAATTCCATTGGAATGTTTCCGGAAACAGTTTTATGGAATTGCACAAGCTTTTTGAAAAGCAATACAAAATACTGGAAGAAGCTATTGATGAAATAGCGGAAAGGATCAATAAGCTCGGAGCTAAAACGCCAGGCACTTTGCAGGAATTTATCCAGATGACCTCATTAAAAGAATCTCCTGGTAAATATCCTTCGCAAAAGGATATGATCAAAGAGTTATTAAAAGATCATGAAGCTGTGATCATCCAACTTAGAAAATATATAAAAGATTGCGATGAACAATATGGAGATATAGGAACCTCAGATTTTCTTACTGACCTCATAAAAGAACATGAAACTATTGCATGGACATTGAGAAGGTACCTCTCATAAAAGAACATGAAACTAAGTTCAGGTTATCCTTTAAATTTAATAAAAAACGGGTTACTGTTTTCTTATCCAAAACTTGAAAAAGATATTAAAACTGATGTGCTTGTTTTAGGTGGAGGAATTTCAGGTGCATTAGCGGCTCATTATCTTATTCAGGAGGGGATCGACTGTACATTGATAGATGCAAGATCGATCGGTCTTGGCAGTACTTGTGCCAGCACTTCATTACTGCAATACGAAATAGATACGCCACTTCATGAACTCATAGACATAGTGGGAGAAAAAAATGCTGTCCGCTCCTATAAGCTCGGTGTTTCGGCTATCACAAAACTTTCAGAACTGGCAATAAAGGCGGGAATGAAAGATTTTGAAATGAAAAAAAGTCTTTACTACGCTGCCTATAAAAAAGATATTCCTTTTTTGAAAAAAGAATTTGAAGCTAGAAAGAAATATGGATTTAAAGTAAAATGGCTGGACGAAGACCAGGTGTTTAAACAGTTTGGTTTTTCATGCCCCGGTGGAATACTGTCGGATATAGCCGCTGCAACCGACACTTATCTTTTGACCCATTACTTGCTGCAATACAATATCAATAGAGGACTGCTAGTTTATGACAGGACACCTGTTGTTTCGATCAAACACAACCGCTTTAATATTCAATTAAAAACGCAGGAAAAATATATCATTACTGCAAAGAAGCTTGTATATGCAACCGGCTATGAAGTGGTCGATTTTATTTCAAAACCGATCGTAAAACTAACCAGCACTTACGCTATTGCAAGTGAAGCTTTTAATTCGCCAGTTAAATCTGCAAAAAGCGATGTTTTGATGTGGAATACAGCAAAACCCTACATGTATTTACGGTCAACAAATGACAATCGCATTATTGTTGGCGGCCGGGATGAGGAATTTTTTTCTCACATTAAAAGGGATAAGCTCATTCCGCAAAAATCAAAACAGCTCCAAAAAGATTTTAAAAAAATTTTTCCTTCAATTCCTTTTAAAACTGAATTCAGCTGGGCAGGTATATTTGGGTCCACTAAGGATGGGTTACCATACATCGGCACTTACAGGAAACTACCAAACAGTTTTTTTGCGCTTGGATTTGGTGGCAATGGAATTACGTTTAGCCAGGTTGCCGGAGAGGTCATAGCCTCACTGTTAAAAGGTAAAAAGAATAAGGATGCGAATATTTTTTCGTTTGAAAGATAAAGTCGACCTACTCTACCGGTTTAAATGTGAGTTTTTTTTTGTGGACAATCATCTACAAAAAATGTAAGCATCAGTTACAATTCTCTTATGTTCCGTTTGTGATTGGTTAGCACATGATTTGCAATTCAATACCAGGAACTTCTAAGTATGAGAAAGATCATTAGCGGATCATGGGTAAAACTTACTGTATTTGCTTTATCCACTTTTCTAAATATAATATTACATGCACAGGAAAAAGAAGTTGATGAGTCTTATTCCAGGCAAGAACTTTCTATTTCTCAAAAAATAGACAGTAAAACAAAAGCAGGATCTTTTCCTGCATATGATCAGAATTTAAAAATAACCTCAATAAATATTCCTGACACTTTTTTGCCAAAGCCACCCACTACGCCATTTTTACGAAATCAGAATGTTGGGATATGGAAAAAAGTTGGGCGTGCTGAACTCTTCATTGGAGGTGCTGAATTGTTTGGGATGACTGTTTTGATGCTTTCGCCTAAAGAAGTAACCGGATGGTCTGCTGATTGGGCACAGGATGCCTGGCGCAATGTTAAGCGGTCACTTTCAACTCCACCTGTTTGGGATGACGATGATTGGCAATTGAACTATATCGGCCACCCAGTTGCAGGATCTTATTATTATAATTCATTAAGAAGTCAGAATGCAAGCATATTCCATTCTTTTCTTTTTGCAACTGCCCAGTCATTTATTTGGGAATACTTTATTGAAGCAACGGCGGAAAAACCAAGTACACAAGATCTTATTGTTACACCTATAGCTGGAGCAATATTGGGTGAATCAGTACACCAGCTTACAATGAACATGCGCAGAAACGGGTTTAACTTTTTTGAAAAAGTTTTTGTAATAATTTTCAATCCATTGTTTGTTATGAACAATGGGTTTGGGCCCCGATTCAATCCCGTAAGACAAAAACAATTGTTTTAATAAAACACAACTCCCGAAATTTAGACCAGGCATTTCTTGTTAACTTTATAGTCGCAAGCTTTAAATTATGAGAATGCTGCCCCTAATTTTACTCGTTTGCTGCTGTAGCGCATATGCACAGGATAGCACTATTATCATCAAAGCGGGAACTAGCTTTAATGAGTCTGTTTCAGTTACAGACCTGTATGAGTATCCACAATTTGTTTATGGTAAAGTTTTTTTTAAACTCGGTGATAGTTCATCAGCCAGGTTGAATTACAGCAGGTTTTTAGATGAAATGCATTTTATAGATCTTAAAGGCGACACACTCAATATTGCCTATCCCGGAACGATCAAGTTTATTCGCATTAGCAATGATCTGTTTTATTATGACAATGGCTACGTAAAACTTATAAAAGACAACAATACAATAAAGCTTGCCGCAAAAAAAACGCTCAAGATGTCAGGCAAATATAAGATAGGCGCATATAATACGGCAAGCACTACATCTGCAATAGATAGTTATAGCTCATTGACCATCGATCATAAAAATTACAATCTGACTCCAAGGGAAGACGTTACACTAACAAAAAAAACAGAGTATTATTTTGGAGATAAATACAACCACTTTGTTTTGGCTAATAAAAAAAACATATTGCGCCTGTATTCAAAACAAGAGGGAGCAGTTACTACGTATCTAAAAGAAAATAATGTTGATTTTAATAAACCAGAAGATATTGAAAAGCTATTCCAGTACTTAACAAATTTGTAACTCAACTGGCAGAGATCTACATTAGAATTGCGGGGAAGCTATTAAAAATAACATGCCTTCTTATAGCCATTAACATGTCGCTTTTGTTGACCCATTTATTTTTTCTCTTATTAATTTTTAATTCCTTAGAAAGAATAAATGGCGGAAACGTGTTGGAGTCAAATTAATAAAAAAAGGGTCTCAATTCGCTGAAACCCTTTCCTATGGCTGTGACCGCGTTAGGATTCAAACCTAAAACCTTCTGATCCGTAGTCAGATGCTCTATTCAGTTGAGCTACGCAGCCGGCGGACGGCAAAAATAAGACAAAATGCCTTGTGTGCCAAAAGGCATTCATGATTTTAGTGCAGCCTATATTTGCTGCATGAAAATTCTTATTACCGGCGCCAATGGATTTCTCGGCTATTATATTGCAGAACAATTACTCGCAAAAAAATATTCAGTTATTGCTACCGGTAAGGGTGAATGTCGCTTGCCTTTTACTCACGATTTAAATTTTCAATGGGTTACAATGGATTTTACTGATCCATTTTCTATTCATGATGTTTTTGAAAAAATAAAACCAGATGTCGTGATTCATTCGGGTGCAATGAGCAAACCCGATGAATGCGAGAAGGATCAAATGAAGGCATATTTGGTAAATGTAGAAGGCACTGTGCAATTATTAATTAATTCAGAAGATCTGAAAAGCTTTTTTGTTTTTCTTTCAACAGACTTTGTTTTTGATGGTGAAAGAGGAATGTATAAAGAAGAGGATGCTGTGGGACCAGTTAATTATTATGGTCGCACTAAACTGGAAGCGGAAGAAGCAGTAAAGGAATATGAACATGACTGGGCGATCGTAAGAACAGTTTTGGTTTATGGGAAAAATCATTCAGGGCATAGTAACATCTTAAAAATTGTAAGAGAAAAATTGGAGAAAGGAGAGGAGTACAGTGTTTTTGATGATCAGGTAAGAACACCAACCTATGTCGAAGACCTTGCAAAAGGAATTGTTTCTATTATTGAGAAAAAAGCAACAGGAGTTTTTCATTTATCCGGAAAAGATGTTTTGACTCCTTATCAAATGACAATTAAAACTGCAGAGCATCTTAATCTCGATAGTTCGATAATAAAAAAAGTTACTGCCGCGAATTTTAACCAGCCGGCAAAAAGGCCCTTGAAAACGGGTTTCATAATTGATAAGGCAAGAGAAAAATTAGGATATGAGCCGATAAGTTTTGAAGAAGGATTAAAAAAAACTTTCAGTTGATCAATGATGCTTTCCAAAAGATTTTTCTCCTGCACGAATAGCAACTGTTAATCGATTTTCAATAGGAGGGATGGGGCAATTATATTTACCACTCACATAAGCACAATAAGGATTATACGCTTTATTAAAATCGATCAGCACGTTTTCATTGGTAATGTCTTTTATTTCCAGGTCAATATATCGTCCACTTTCATAAGTTTCTTCGCCTGATGTAGCATCTGTAAATGGAATAAATAAATGATCCTTATATTCCTTCGTTGTCATCAGGTCCTGGCTTTGATAGATGTTTAATGCAACAACTGTATCATTAATTGTAAAATGAATTATTCCATAAACCCGGTAGTTCTTTTTTATCGGACCCGAACTTTCCATTCTGAACCATGGTGAGTTCATAGTTCTTTCAAACCTGCAAGTCATCCTGTATTTTTCATTAACTGCAAAAAAAGACATGAACTCTTTATCTTTTCTGGAAACAACTTCATGTTCCTTCACATATTTCTTAAAATACGAATCAACTGAATCTTTATATGTTTTGTTTTGTGCAAAAGAAATAGTAGGAAAAAAATAACAGACAAGTATCAATAATATCCTCATAATCCTCTTTTAAATCCTGTAAATCGTGGTTTTAATTCATCATTAATACATTCACACTTCTTTGCAGAATATTGAATGCAATTTCGGCCATCAGGTTCTCTTTATCAAGAGTGGGGTTCACTTCTGTTATTTCAAAACAACAAACTTTTCGGTTGTGCATGAACTTACTGATCAGGTCTTCCACTTCTCTTTCTCTTAAACCATTTCCCACTGGCGTTCCTGTACCTCTTGAAATAGAAGAATCAAGAGAGTCAACATCAAAACTTATATAGATATCAGTGCAGTCATCCAGGTGACGGGTAATTAAACGAACAATATTCTCCGGTCCTTTCATCCGCACCTCCTTTGTTGAGATCAGTTTGATATTATGCTTATCGATCACATACTTCTCTTCTTTCTCATAATCTCTTGCTGAGATCAGCACTACATCTTCAGGCAAAACTTTTGGAGAAATCTTGCCAATGTGCTTTAATTTTTCCCAATAAGATTTTGTTTCATCATCAAGTTTATGGACAGCACAATCTTTATTGTCTTCGCCGAGTGTGATCGCAAGCGGCATACCATGAAGATTTCCGGATGGCGTAGTATAGGGTGTATGTAAGTCAGCATGTGCATCGATCCAAATTACTCCTAGTTTGCTTTTTGGTTTTGCCATCTTTATCCCGGCAATTGTTGCACCTGCAATACTATGATCGCCACTGATAACAACGGGAAAAAAATTATTCTTAAGAGTTTCAGAAACAGATTTACTTACTTTTTCGTACATGGAATAAACTCCCTTTACCCTTTTTGCGTAAGGGGACTCTATTGGCTCATACAACAATTTATTTTCGTTCGGAATTCTTTCCGATGGAAAGTGAATAAAAAAGTTACTCATAAAATCCATAGCGGCAACCTTAATAGCTTCCACTCCAAGACTGGCGCCACGGGTGCCGGCACCGATCTCTGATGGTACTTCGATCAGCTTGATATTCCTCATAAAATTTATTTCTTTTCCTGCACCCAAAAATCTGTGAAGATGAGCCATCCCGATAGTTATCAGGAGTAAAGTAACGCGGCAAAAAATGATGCAGCAATCGATTTTTCAGGAACGGCAAAGCTAAAAAAACAAGGCCGGATAACCTAATAGGTGTTAGTAGATAAGAGTGTTACTTATTTTACAGGGAACTCCTACGGAGTTCATTCTTAATTGTATAACTTTTATTATAAACACGAAGCTCCTACGGAGCTATGATATATGACATTTACAAGCATTGCCCATAGGGGCAACCTCTTTATAGAAAATAATTTTAACCAGAAAGTGACTCCATAGGAGTCGCCTATCAAAGGATTCAAAATTTATTCATGTGCTGCCAGTACCGGTATAGAACTATGAAAAGCAAGCTTCTTGGTAGAACTATGCTTGAAAACAGAATCATAAAAACTATGGTTGCGGGGAACATTGATGACGATATCAATATTTTTATCCTGAACGAATTGTTCAATCGTTTCCTCAAAATCAAAAGTGGTAATAAAATAAAACTCGGGATTATATTCTGCGAATTGTTCTGCCAACCATGCTCTTTCTTCTTTCAACTCTTCATTAAGCGCCACATGTATCTCGCTGTTCACATTTACAATATGCAGATTGGGTTTAAAGAAATCAAGCACGGCTTTCAGGTATGTAACTGGAGTTATCTCTTCAACATTTTTAAAATCAGAAGCGAGAGCCACATTATTGATCCCTTTAAACGCAGCTTGCGCCGGTACTATTAACACCGGGCATACATCACGCATTGCGATCTTCAATGTATTACTGCCTATCAATGCCTGCTTCACAGGTGATTTACCGGTGATCCCCATCACGATCAGTGTGGCGGATTTCTGGTAAGCCAGTCTTTCCAATGAATCAACAACATCATTTCCTTTTTCACGAACACATTCGATTTCTTTATCACCTTTTCTTAGCAATTCCTCTTTCAGACTTTCAAGATATGCGCCTGACATTTCATATTCATTATCGTGACGATAAAGATTATAAAGAATAATATTTGTGTTAGAACTTCCGCTTAACATTTCAGCAGCATAGCGGGCAGCGTTTAATGCAGTTTCAGAAAAATCAACAGGAATGATCACTGTCTTCATGAATCTTGGTTTAGTTTGTTCGTTTCAAAAATGCGGGCCGAAAATAGCACATTATTTTGAAGGGTATAGAAATTTGTAGGTTGATGTTATGTTACCAACTCCTGTAATTCTATTGGACTTCTGTTG
>DATHDP010000125.1:0-31897 GCA_035318985.1 Chitinophagaceae bacterium | reverse complement strand
CCCATGCGTCTTGTCCTACATCACCGATCCATGCATCGCCTGTGTTTTTATCAAAGCTCCAGCGGAAAGGATTTCTTAACCCGATATCAACAACAGTTGGTGTGATCGGAATAGCTGCATTCACATCTATTCTTAATAATTTACCAAGAAGTGAAGAAGGATTCTGTGCATTTTCACCAGGATCGCCTCCGCCACCTCCATCGCCAGTCGTTAAATACAAAAACCCATCTGGGCCAAAATTAAGGTCTCCGCCATTATGATTACTTTGAGATGAATGCTCAATAGGAGTGATCAAAACAGTTCCGCCTGAAGGATCAATAGCGTTTGGATCTGATGCATCAGTCCTGTAACGGGCAACAGTAAGATCGCCATCAGAATTGCGAGTGTAGTACACAAAAAAATCTCTATTAGTGGTTCCATTATAAGAAGGATGGAATGTCATGCTTAGAAGGCCTCGTTCGCCTCCAGTACTAATAACAGAGGATAGATTTACAAGATCTGAAAAAGATGTTCCATTCCACAGGCGGATCAATCCATTTTGTTGCGCAATGAATATCCTTGTACTTCCATTTGCAGGACTCGCATTCGGAGGGATCGCTATATCGATCGGATCGGTAAGACCTACATCAACAATAGTTTGATAACCTATCTGGCTCTTTGCTGTGTAGTTAAATAAAACCAGGAACATGAAAGTTTTAGCTGGGGCAGAAACTTTTGTCATAAAGGTTAAGGTTGAATTTATGTTCGCACAAAATCAATGCCCAATCTGTGTTTGGAAAATATAGTCATTTGAAAAAACGTATCTAATTATAAAAGTAAATCGTTAGTTAGCAAGTTTCGGGTTGCCTGGTCTCTTACAGACTTCGAATTTTACAGAACAAAATTTAGTACAATGAGCAAATTCAAAATTGTTCCTTTAAGTAAGGAATATGCAGCAAAGATCCGCAATGAAAGAAAAGATGATTTCGGCAACGAAGTGCCTGAACAAATTGCTACAGGCAAAGGCCCTTGCAGGGTATCGTTAAAGCCATTTAAAGTAGGAGAAGATATAAGGCTTCTGTTATCACATACTCCATTTACAGAGCAGAATATATTTAACCAACCCGGTCCGATCTTTATAAGTAAGGAAGAAGTGGAACCATACAGCGATGTTCACCGTTTCCCATTGGATTTAAAAAATAATAAGGAAAGTTTTCCCTTGTCATTGATCGGGTATGATAATAAGCAGGAAATGATCTTTACTCAGCTTGTCGGTCATAATGATGTAGACTTGTTAATTGAAGAAATATTTGAAGATCATCCTAAAGTGGAATACTTGCATGTTAGGAATTCTAAAGCTTGTTGTTATATCTGTAAGGTGGAAAGATGGAATGAATGAAGATTTGCATTCAGGCCGTAAAAAATATATCATTAGTTAGTCATTTTCATCTTCGAAAAATCAATACTCAATCCAATTGAGATATTTAAATTTCTTGCTTCAAGATTTGTGAGATTACTAAATGGCTCTGAGCAAAGTGTAAAACCACCATCAATATGGATCCAATTTATTTTATTAAAGGTTAGCTGCATGTTCCATGTTGCTTCAAAAAAACTAAGCGTTTTTCCAGTTAATATATCAAGATCAAAGTATTCTAATTCTACAGGAGTATAAGAAGTGGAAACATCGCCATAATGCACCCATGAAACTTTAGCAATTAAGCCCGTGCGGAAGTTATTACCGGGAAAAAAATTTATCGAAGGTTGTACATACCATTTACTCATATCGCTGCTATAATAACGGCTGTAATTAATGTTGTTATCAAATCCATTATCAGTAAAAGAAAATTTTCCGAAGCCAATCCCGCCAAATATGTTAAACATTATCTTTTTGTCGTTTGTAATTGGTGTAAAATAACCAGCACCAAAATTTGTAAGATTACGATCATACCTGATAACAGAACTGTCGAACATGCTTCGGTCATAATCATTAAAAACGTCTTTCTCATCTCTTTTAAAATAATCAGCGGTCAATGCAAAATGATTTGTTATTGCATATCCTGCTTGCAGATCCAGCCCATTATTATATTCATGCTGCAGGTCATTTTCATCGGCAGCCGTAGAATAGTAGGCGGCAATTTTCGATTCTCCCTTTTCTCTGAAATAAGGATTGTTTGGCGGTGCTGGCGAATAAACAAAACGGGGAGTTCGGCAGGAGATCAGGGCTATGCTCATTGCAAATAAACCGATCAGGATTTTAGTTTTCATATTAATTAGTATAGGTTAGCAAATACGGCGAAATAGAAAATCAATATTAAAAAAAATCCCCGACTTAGCCGGGGATTTACCTATAATCTTGAATTTTAGTTTATCTAAGAAATAAGATCTCTCTATACTTTGGCAAATACCACTCACGATCATCAACAAGTAATTCAATTTTGTCAACATGATAACGTATGTCATCAAAGAATGCATCTTTTACCTGACTTTGGTAAGCGATAGCCTTTGTTCTTGTGCCATTCATGTTATTACATATTTTTCTCGCCTCGATCATTTTTTCTACCAACTCGCCTGTCTTGCTAATATGCTCGGATATTTTTTCCAATATTTGTTTTTGATTCGCAAATGCAGATTCTTTCAATCCTGACTCTTTCAATCCTTTAATATTATTCGCCAACAAATTCTGATATCGAATAGCAGCAGGTAAAACATGACTTGTTGCAAGTTCACCCATGATGCGGCTTTCTATTTGTACTTTCTTAATATATTTTTCTAATTCTATTTCATGTCTTGCTTCCAATTCTCCATGAGTGTACACATCATTGCTTTCGAAAAGTTTTTTTGCCTTGTCAGTTACCATTGCATCCAAAGCAAGCGGTGTGGTCTTTACATTAGGTAAACCTCTTTTCTCAGCTTCTTTTTGCCATGCTTCGCTATAACCATCGCCTTCAAACAAAACTTTTTCACTTGCGACACTATATTGGCGTAACACATGCATGATAGCGATCTCTTTTTTATCGCCTTTTTCAATATGTACATCCACCTCCGATTTGAATTTTTTCAATGTATCAGCCATTATCGTATTCAGCACTGTCATTGCATTGGCGCAATTTGCTGAAGAGCCAACTGCACGGAATTCAAATTTATTTCCTGTAAATGCAAATGGAGATGTCCTGTTTCTATCTGTGTTATCTAATAAAAGTTCTGGAATGCTTTTATGAATATCGATCTTCAACATGCTCTCATCTGTTTCATCCATCTTTGCAGTTACTCTTTCTTTGAGTTCATTTAAAACTTTTGTAAGATATTCACCAATAAAAACTGAGATGATCGCAGGCGGTGCTTCATTTGCTCCAAGACGATGATCGTTTGGGGCAGATGCAATGGAAGCTCTTAATACATCAGCATAATCATGAACAGCTTTAATTGTATTTACAAAGAATGTAAGGAACATCAGGTTTGTCTTTGGCGTTTTACCAGGAGCCAAAAGATTTACACCTGTGTCAGTAGCCATACTCCAGTTATTGTGTTTGCCGCTGCCATTTATACCTGCAAATGGTTTTTCATGCAGCAACACTCTCAACTTGTGGCGACGAGCAACACGATCCATTACATCCATCAATAATGAGTTATGGTCAACACCCACACTTACTTCTTCAAAGATGGGAGCACACTCATATTGCGCAGGCGCCACTTCATTATGTCTTGTACGAAGAGGAATACCCAATTTGTAAGACTCATTTTCATAGTCACGCATAAACGCATACACTCTTTCAGGAATAGAACCGAAATAATGATCTTCTAATTGTTGACCCTTTGCAGAGCTATGGCCATAAACAGTTCTTCCGCACATGACTAGATCAGGACGGGCATTATAGAGACCTTCATCAATTACAAAATATTCCTGTTCCCAACCTAGTGTAGCAGTAACTCTTGTTACATTTCTATCAAAATAATTACAAACATCAACAGCAGATTTATTCAATGCTTCCAACGCTTTTAATAGCGGCGCTTTATAGTCAAGTGATTCACCAGTATAAGAAACAAAGATGGTGGGGATACAAAGTGTTTTTCCATTACCGATCTCCATTATAAATGCTGGAGAAGAAGGATCCCATGCAGTGTAACCTCTTGCTTCAAATGTTGCACGCAATCCACCGCTTGGAAAAGAAGATGCATCAGGTTCTTGTTGTATCAATGCATCACCTTCAAATTGCTCGATCGGAGTGCCATCACTTTTTATTGTGAAAAATGAATCATGTTTTTCAGCAGTAGTTCCTGTTAAAGGTTGAAACCAGTGTGTGAAGTGTGTTACACCTTTCCCTTCTGCCCATGAACGAATGCCACTTGCGATCTGATTGGCCATTGAACGATCAATTTTTTGCCCGGCCCTTATTGAACCGACAAGACTTTTATAAGCCTCATCACTTAAAAATTCCCTGGCTGTTTTTACTGTAAAAACACTTTCACCAAAAATGGCTGTTATCCTGATGGGATTTTCTACCTGCACTTCTTGTACAGAAGATAGATTGTTGATAGCGTTGAATCGTAATGACATGATATTTTTTTCTTTTTTTAATTGGTTTCAAATATAAAAGGTAAGCCCTGTTTAAAAGCTTACCTTAAAATTTGGTGAATAAATATTTATTAACCTCTTCTGTTAAGCAACTTTCTTTTCTCGTTGGATCACCTGCGCCAAATTAGCTTCAGCTATTTTCACTGTCTTAATAATACGTGCAGCTACTTTATAAGGATCAGCAGCGCTATTCGGACGACGATCTTCCAGCCAGCCTTTCCAGCCTTTTTCTACTGTGCCGATAGGAATGCGAATGGAAGCACCGCGATCTGAAACACCAAACTTGAAATCTGTTATCGCTGCAGTTTCATGTTTACCAGTAAGACGAAGATGATTGTCTGGTCCATAAACTTCGATATGCTCTTTTATAAATGGTCTGAAGCCTTCACAGATCTGTTCGTATATTTCTTTACTTCCACAAGTTCTCAATAACTCATTGGAGAAGTTTGCATGCATGCCGCTTCCATTCCAATCAAGATTTCCAAGAGGTTTGCAATGCCAGTTGATAGCGATACCATATTTTTCTCCGATCCTTTCTAATAAATAACGAGCAACCCAAACCTGGTCGCCGGCTGCTTTTGCACCTTTTGCGAAGATCTGGAACTCCCATTGGCCAGTAGCAACTTCAGCATTGATGCCTTCAACATTTAAACCAGCTTCAAGACAAGCATCAAGATGCTCCTCTACCATTGCACGACCATATGCATTTGTCGCTCCTACTGAACAATAGTATGGACCTTGTGGTCCGGGGAAACCGCCTTCAGGGAATCCGATTGGTTTGTTTGTTGCTGGATTCCATAAAAAATATTCTTGTTCAAATCCGAACCAGAAATCGTTGTCGTCGTCTTCAATTGTCGCCCTTCCGTTTGATTCATGAGCGGCGCCACCAGGACTTAAAACCTCACACATTAGGAGATAGGCATTTTTCCTTTGAGGATCTTTCGCAATGAATACTGGTTTTAATAAACAATCAGATGACCCGCCTGGGGCTTGTTCAGTTGATGAACCGTCAAAGCACCAAACCGGGCAATCTTCCAATTTGCCACTGAAGTTTTTTTCGATCTTAGTTTTACTTCTGAGACTTTGTATTGGCTTGTATCCATCCAGCCAGATGTATTCTAGTTTTGATGACACCATAACAATTGCATTTAAATTTTAATAAAGGGGTTCAAATGCAAAAAAAGGCATATTGAGGAATAAAACCAATAATTTTTGGCAGTACACACAATTTTTATTGCAAAATGTGGAAAATTTTGTCAGAAAAATGAGTAATTACTAAATATCTATTAAAAACATCTAAGTATCCTAAATATTAGAATTATTTTTAATATTATTAAAGAGGATAGAATATATCTTTTCCCAATTAATAAGACTTATAACAGGAACCAATAAAAACGGTAGGATAATGCTTCTATAGCGAACTATGGCTCCGAGAAAATTCACCGTGAATCCTATTGATAGTAAAAATGAAAATGAAAAGAAGACACAAAACCAGATAAATGAAGTTGATTTAACGCCGTTTGTTCGCCAGAATAGAAATAGAAAAAAGAGAAGTAAAAGAAATGCGGTTTCTGATGCCGCTGCCATAGAAAGAATATGTTTTACATCGCCTGGATGTGGACGAAGAGTTGTGGAGCTTATTGCGTGTGGCGTATTCATTAAAAAACTACCAAGAGTTGGTTTTAATTCAGGAAGATCAATCCCGGAATTTCCCTGCAATGACTTAAAGGCATTTTGTTTATCAACAACCGCTTGCGGAAAATCAAGACCGGGAAAAATATATCTCAATGAAAAGAAAAGTAATCCGCATATTAAGTAGGTAGAAGTATAAATAATGGCATTTCTTTTTGGGATCCTTGTTGAAAGTATCCAGGCAAATAATGCAGGGATAAGTATTACGAGCAAAAAATTTCTGAATGAAAGAATAATGATAAATGAAATAAACAAAGGAAAAATGCGGGAGAGCCTGAACTTTTTTTCTTTTAATCCAAAATAAACGTGATAAATGATAAGGCTTAACGCCATGAAAACAAGACCGTCCTTATGAATACCACTTGTCCAATAAGCAAATGAAGGAATTAAAAACGTTGCTATCAATACATGCACTTTTTTACCGGGGAATACATCGGTAAACACACGATATATTGCCACAGGCCCTGTTAATGTTATAAAAGAATAGAAAATAACGTTGACATAATAATTCCCAAAACTGAAAACATTTACCAGTGAAAGAAATTTGATAAACATATTACTCTTTAGATCGTTCCACCAGGAATAATCCGAGGAAAAAAAACCTCCATATTTACTTTCATATCCACTATGAAAAACATTGGAAAAGTATTCTGATGGGTTATGGAAAAGTAATTTGTATTCCTCCACGCTCAAGTAATGATAGCCCCATGTATCATACATATAAGCATACTGACCATAATAGATCCCGATCCATCCGTAAAAAATACCAGCCATTACCTTGAGTAAAAACAAAATAACTAATTGGGCATTGCTAAGCCCTGATTTTTGAAAGAAGCCAAGTCTGGTAAGTAACCATGCAAATAAACAGAGATATCCTGCAAATAATAAATAATACAATCGGTTAGGTTTATCTGCACAAAATAGCCATAAATTTTTATGATAGGTATCTCAACTAAAAGTTCACCCAAAAGTGATTTTTAAGTTTATAAAAGATGCAAATCGTATAATCTCAAATCGTACATTACCATTAACTTTGCGCTTTCTTAAAAACTATGGAAATAACTGTAAAAACTGCCGAACAACTTCGCTTAACAGCTGAAGAATTTGAACTAATCAAGCAAAAACTTGGACGAACACCAAACTTCAATGAACTATGTGCATTTAGTGGTATGTGGAGTGAACATTGCAGTTATAAAAATTCTATTAAATGGTTAAAAACATTGCCACGTGAAGGTGGACGCATGCTGGTAAAAGCTGGTGAAGAAAACGCTGGTCTCATGGATATTGGGGATGGGCTTGGTGTTGTTTTTAAAATCGAATCTCATAATCATCCATCAGCTATAGAGCCATTCCAAGGCGCAGCTACAGGAGTTGGTGGAATTCATCGAGACATCTTTACTATGGGTGCGAGACCGATCGCTGCTTTAAATTCTTTACGTTTCGGAAACTTAGAAGAAGATAAAACACAGCACTTACTTTCTGGTGTAGTACACGGCATTGGTCATTATGGAAATTGTTTTGGTGTGCCAACTGTTGGTGGCGAAATTTATTTTGATGAATGTTATCATACCAATCCATTGGTGAATGCAATGAGTGTTGGTATTGTAAAGGCAGGAGAAACAGTTTCTGCAACTGCAAAAGGAAAAGGTAATCCAGTAATGTTTGTTGGGAGCGCCACTGGTAAAGATGGAATCGGTGGTGCTTCATTTGCGTCTGCTGATATTACTGCAGAAAGTGCACAAGATCTGCCTTCGGTACAGGTCGGTGATCCCTTCCAGGAAAAAAAATTATTGGAAGCTTGTTTGGAAGTGATCCAAACCGGTTCAGTAGTGGGTATGCAGGATATGGGCGCAGCCGGAATTATATGTTCTACTTCTGAAATGAGTGCAAAGGGTGAAGTGGGAATGAGAATAGATCTTGATAAGGTTCCTACCCGCCAAAAAAATATGAAGGCATGGGAATTATTGTTGAGTGAAAGCCAGGAAAGAATGTTGTTAGTTGCAGAAAAAGGAAGAGAAGATGAAGTAACGAAAATTTTTGAAAAATGGGATCTGCCTTGTTCTGTTATTGGTGAGGTAACCGATGATGGAATTCTGAATTTTTATATGAATAATGAATTGGAGGCTTCACTTCCTGCATATGATCTTGTATTAGGAGGCGGAGCTCCTCAATATGACAGAGAATTTCGTGAGCCAAAATATTTGAATGAAATAAAAAAGTTCAATCCTGATTCTGTTTCGGTTCCCGAAGATCTAAAAGCTGTTGCTGAAAAACTGATCATACTTCCATCGATCGCATCGAAACGTTGGATATATAACCAATACGATAGCATGGTTTGTACAAATAATACTTCAACCAATGCGCCAACAGATGCACCGGTTGTTTTAGTAAAGGGAACAAAAAAAGGATTGGCTATTACAACTGATTGCAACAGTCGCTACGTTTATGCTGATCCCTATAAAGGAACAATGATAGCGGTAAGTGAAGCAGCAAGAAATATTGTTTGCAGTGGTGGTCAGCCCCTGGGTGTAACTAATTGTTTAAATTTTGGAAACCCTTATGACCCTGAAGTATATTATCAATTTGTACAGGCGATAAAAGGAATGGGAGAGGCATGCAGAAAATTTGATACACCCGTTACAGGCGGGAATGTTAGTTTCTATAACCAAAATCCTGATGGTCCAGTTTATCCAACGCCAACAATTGGTATGGTTGGTTTATTGGAAAACATAAATGAAAAAATGACATTAGATTTTAAGAACGAAGGAGATGTTATTTATTTGTTGGGTAGGTCAACAAATGACATTAACTCATCGCAATACCTCGCTAAGGTTTGTAAAGTAGAATTTTCACCAGCTCCTTATTTTGAATTGGAAGAGGAATTTTCGTTGCAACAAAAAATTGCTGAACTTATCAATAAAAAAATAATTCAATCAGCACATGATATAAGTGAAGGCGGGTTATTTGTTACTCTTTGTGAAAGTGGGTTTAATCGTGAACTTGGGTTTACGGTAGAAACAAAAGATGATCTGCGTGAGGATGCATATCTTTTTGGCGAAGGTCAAAGCAGGGTAGTAGTAAGTATAAAAGCTGAACTGATCGAAAGATTTGAAAATGCAATGAAAGATTTTCCGCATGAAAGAATTGGATTAGTAACCAGCGGCGAAATGTTGGTGAATGGTGATTTCTGGGGAACGATCGATTGGTGGCAGGAAGAATATGATTCAGCCATTGAAAATCATTTATCAAAAGAAGAGGCTGGTTCTGCTTTAAGTTCAATCTAATTAGTGGATCGCAACTCAGTCATATTAGTTACCGGTGCTGCGGGTTTTATCGGCAGTTGTATGGTTGGGTATCTGAATCGCAAAGGATATCATAACATAATTATTGTTGATGAATTTGATGATGAAAATAAAAAGCCCAATTACGAGGATAAAAAAATAGTTGCAAGGGTTGACCGGAACGAACTCTTTGATTGGTTAAGCGATCATCCAATGAAAATTGATTTTGTTTTTCATTTGGGTGCAAGAACAGATACAACAGAGTTTGATTATACTATTCTTGAAAAACTGAATGTTGATTTTTCAAAAAAGATATGGGGCTATTGTTTCGAAAAAAATATTCCCCTGGTTTATGCATCTTCCGCTGCAACTTATGGTGATGGTGAATTAGGTTATAAAGACGATCATGATTTACCTAACAAACTAAATCCTCTCAATCCTTACGGCAGATCAAAGAATGAATTTGATAAATGGGTTTTGAAAGAAAAAAGACAACCGCCTTTCTGGGCTGGTTTAAAGTTTTTCAATGTGTATGGTCCAAATGAATATCACAAGGAAAGAATGGCAAGTGTGATATTTCATTCCTTCAATCAAATAAAGTCTTCTGGTATAGTAAAACTTTTCAAATCACATAAGCCTGAATATAAAGACGGCGAACAGCTTCGTGATTTCGTTTATGTAAAAGATGTGGTTGATATCTGTTATTGGTTAATGAATGAAAAACCTGCATCAGGCTTATATAACTTGGGAACAGGTAAAGCAAGAACCTTTAAAGATCTTGTAACTGCTATTTTCAAAAGTCTTAATAAAGAACCTGTAATTGAATTTATCGACACGCCACTCGATATTCGTGATAAGTATCAATACTTCACAGAGGCCGACATGAATAAACTCCGCAATGCCGGTTATAAAGAAGATTTCTATTCATTGGAAGAAGGTGTAGAAACCTATGCAAAGAATTTCCTTATAGACAAAAAATATTACTGATATTTGTGAATTGTTGTTTGCCATCCCGCCCTGGGCGGGATGGCATTTTTTATTAAATACAATGTTTATGTCTAAGAAAATTGCAATCATTGGCGGTGGTAACCTCGGCGCATCAATTGCCGAAGGACTAATTCAAAGTGAATTCAGTCGTCCGGTAGAACTTTCTATAACAAGAAGAAATCTTTCACCGCTTAGTCGCTTTGCCGAACAAGGATCAATGGTACATAGTGATAATAAAAAAGCAGTAAAGACTGCTGAAATAATTATCCTTGCAGTAAAACCGTACAATTTTGCTGACATCATTGATGAAATAAAGACTACTCTCGATCCAAAAAAACATGTTGTTGTTTCTGTTATCACCGGTGTTTGGATCGAGCAAATTCAAAAAGCGATCGGGAAACCTGTACCGGTTATTCGTGCCATGCCCAATACGGCGATCGCTATACAACAAAGCATGACATGCCTTTCGCATTCAGGTGCATCTGAATCACAGATAAATTACATCCGCCAGTTATTTGATCAATTAGGAAAAACAATCATGATCGATGAAAAGCTCATGGATGCTGCAACAATCCTCGGAGCATGTGGTACTGCTTATGCAATGCGATATATTCGTGCAAACATCCAAGGCGGAATTGAAATTGGGTTTGATGTAAATACTGCTGCATTGATCGCTGCACAAACAGTAAAAGGAGCTGCGCAATTATTATTGGAGAAAAATACTCATCCGGAGCATGAGATCGATAAGGTAACCACCCCAAAAGGATGTACGATTGCTGGTCTTAATGAAATGGAGCACCAGGGCTTTAGTTCATCACTCATTCGCGGAGTAGTTGCGAGTTACAAAAAGATCGCAAAAGATTAAAGGCATTTGTTAGTCAGCTTTTGAAATTCTATTTAACTTCTCTTGCACAGTTTACCCAGAGCAAAGCGAAGGGCACACTTGTGCAGTAACAATTCTATTGACCTAGAAAAGAAAACCAGTTTTTATCAGAATCATTGATGTTTCTTTCGATTTTGCATAAGATAGATTTATTCCCAATGCATTAAATGGTATAAAATAGAGTCCGCCGCCATACCCCACATGAAATGTTTTAGAATCCTCATCTTCTATCCAAACTCTTCCGTCATCAAAAAAGCCCAGCATACCAAAGTTTTTCCTTTTTGATAAAGCCAATCTTAATTCTGTATTCTGATACAAACTTGTTTTTCCTGAAAAACGATAACGCCAAAATCCACGAAGATTTTCACTTCTTCCTAATGTATTTGCAAAATAAATATCATAATCACCAAAATTTGTAGCAGCACCTGTACGGTGAGCAAATACTAACGATTTGCCTAGTGATTGGTAAAAAGAAAAAGAACCCCGAAGATTTAAATAAGAGGAGGTTTTATCAAGATTATCCCTGCCATTAAATCCTGCTTCAATGTTCACGCCTCTCGATGGATTTTTCTTTACATCAGCACTTGAATAACTCCAATCGCCACGGATACCGGCAAAGTGTTGTCTTGAAAATATTCTGGGATCAACTTCTGCAAAAGCTGAACTGATAAATTTGCCCGGTGTTTTTAAAACCTTTACTTCATCATACTCTAAACTGAAACGAACATACACATGATCGGTTTCCCTGGTAATACCCGGATTGAACGATAAGGCTTTTAAACCTGTTCTGTAATAAGTTTTATCGTTTATTATTAATTCAGTTTCGTTTCCTGTGCCGTAATAGTTAAATACAAATTTGGGTCCCCTGTACATTGCAATAAGATCCAGGTCCCATTTACCGAAAACATGTCTGAATAATCCCTTATAACTAAAGCCAAGAAAACCTGATTGAGTTGCGTATTCAATCCTGAAACTTTGTTCCCATCCAAAAGGCGCCTTGCCCCATTTTTGTTTTTTATACTTGAAGCCAAGACCGAAATGCACTCCGTCATCAGGGTTATAACCGGGAATTATAAACGGCATGAACCAATCGTATTTTGTACCCTTTCTTTTATATTCATATAAAGTGTCTTCGTTTCGATTGACACGGTAGTCTTTTTCATTCACATAAATGCTATCCTGCACATCGTAAATCTGAACTTTTTTTCCGGAAGCTTTTCTGTCAGTTATATATGTATCGGTTTCTTCTCCGCCAATTAGGCGAACCTTAAATTTATTTTTTGCATTTCCGGAAATTGTAAAATGATCTTTACTCTCAAGGCCATAAATATTTACTTCTTTTGTCTGATCTGGATAAAACACACGATGATAAAAAGTATCATTCTTTTGATTCATTCCTGTAACAGACATTGCGTCGTCTAAAAAAACAATATTAAAATTTTCATCTTTTGCCGAACCGGTTATGGTTACATATTTATTTAGCTTGCGATAATATTTCATTCCATATTTGGAAAGATTATCTTTTCGCTGTATCAATTTTTCCTTTAAAAAATCACCGGAATATTTATTTACTTCAGGTGGTACAATATCAAAAGCCTCTTTTATTGCATCATTGGTAAGTGAAGATTGTATCGTTAAAATGGTCTGTTGCCAGTCCTCTTTTGTAACTTCATTTAAGAATTGACGGTCAAGATGTCTTGCTGCATAACTTTCCCCCAAAACATCTTTTACTCTATTGGTCATATTCTCTAAGGGACGTATGGCCCAGGGCATAGCAACAAAATGCATGATCAATCCATCAACCCTTGATAACGCATGGTCCCTGTCTTTTGGAAAAGCCTTATAAAGCGTTATACTATCTTTTTCAAATTTTGCCCAATCCCAATTATCCTCATGCCTGTCAAAATCATTTATCATCAGATCAAACAACCGGGCCTTCAACAACGATTTTTGATCCATTCGGTACTTTGTATCCTTTGCAAATTTTTCTAAAATATCTTCTGAGTTTTCAATTTCATCGGCATTGTCTGCAATTTCAGAATGTTCCCATCCTTTGCCGGTAGGTCGTTCTTCAAAATAGCAAAGCTTATTACCGATCGTATCACGAAATTGTTTAAGGTCTTCTGTATTCGGAACAAATATTATTTCAGGATTCACGTGCAGGACCGAGATCTTTTCAGCAAGTCTTGCTACTATTAATGCGCCATAAGGATGAACCATACTTAACTGGTCGTTGGCTTGCCTGTGTAAATATGTACCCTTTAAATTTTCAGGCACTAACGGGGTCAGATCTTTTTCAACTGTTCTTAATACGTATTCTTTTCCATCACCGGCAATAACCCTTAATGATTTGGATTGATGACCACCACCCAACTTGTCTGGAGTCAACCCCCCTTTAAAAGTCTTCATATCCAGTACAGGGAAGCTTACAGTGGTTCCCCATTCTTTCCGGTAATGTTTTCCCCAAAAAAATTCTTTAGACGCCGATGCTTCATATTTTGTCGAAAAGGGCATGCTTACTGACTCAACACGAATGTTTTGCTTGTTGACAGTAGAATCACTTTGCGAAATCTGTGAAATAGCGTAAACAGCTTGTAATAAACATATAAACAGTAATAATGAAGATCTGATCATTTAGTTTGTCTTTGGTACAAATGGATTTATTAATTAATAGAATATCATCTCTTTCCACTAATTACAAGAACCGTGCAAAGACAAATGTAACATCAATGTTAATAGCATTGATCTTTAGTTTGGAATAGCCACTGATCTTTTTTTCCGCGGCTTTGCTATTGTGGTTTTAACTGCTTTTGTCTGTTTTAAATTTTTAGCTGGTCCTTTCTTTGTTGGCTTTTTATCTTTAAAAAGCTTCTTGAAGTATAAATAAATGCCTGCCCCGGCACTTGCCAAACCCGCTTTTAATAACATTGCTGGAAGTTTCATAGATGTATTTATGATCTATAAAACAATTAATATACCAGTAAATGCATTTAAAGGCATAACTTTTGTTCAGCGAATAACGATGAAGCATAAGATACTTATTGCCGATGATGATCCTGGGATCAGGGATATTTTCAAAATAGTTTTGACTAAGGCAGGTTATGATATTGAAGTAAAAGAAGACGCAAATGAAATATTTGAAAACAAGTTCAGTATCCCCGATCTATTTCTCGTTGATAAATTATTATCAGGTGTCGACGGCTTAGATATTTGTCATTATTTAAAAAACCATGAGCAGACAAGCCATATCCCTGTTATAATGGTTTCGGCTTCTCCTGATATTGGTGTAGCAGCTATAAAAGCTGGCGCTGATGATTTTATTGAAAAACCCTTTGAACTCTCATATCTTTTAAAAGTTATCGAACGAAATATTGAACAAGCAAAAAATGAAAGACTTTTAAAAACCGTACGAAACGAAGAAAATTATTAATTGCTCCTACTTTTTACTCTTTTATTTTAAAAGCGAATATCTTTCTTACTGGATTTTTTTGCCTGTAGTTGAAATCAATACCATCGACGTATTCAAATCCATTCTTTTCAAATATTGCAATTGTTCCTTCATTTGTAAGCATAGGTTTATTGCAAATGCCATGTAATTGTCCTTGTCTTTTTGGTAATGCTTCATCAATGTAAAGAAGTCCGACGGGCTTAAGTTTCTTTTTTATATCTGCCAGCATTTCGGCTTGGAAAGTAAATTCATGAAAGCTATTTATGATCAGGATCTTGTCAAATGTATTTTCAGGTAGTGAAGTTGATCGTTCATCGCCAATGATCATTTTGTAAGGACTCGTCATAGGTCTGCCACGAAGGCTGGCGTAGTAATTCCAGGCAAATTCAACCTGGCTCTTTTTGAATTTACTGGAATCTATGTCTTCAAGATAAAAGGTGACACTATCAGTTGCGGCTGCATAAGCAGCTTCCCAGTTGCCGCATTGAGCTCCAATGCTTGCAATCGTTTGTCCTGACTTAAAATTATAAAAGTCAATTTCTTTTTGCTGCATTTTCAGCAAATCTGCCATGCTTTTATAAAATCCTCCACAATAGTTCTTGAAAGTTTCCAATTTCTGCGCATATGTTGAAAAAGTTATTGACAGGAAAATAGCTGTGAAAGTGAGTTTCGTCCGAATAAAAAAATTGGTTCGTTTTTTTTCCACAATCCTGATTTTATATTTTCTCAATAACGGAAATTCCGCTTAGTTTTGCATGACCTCCCGGATTTAATTTCTTTCCGCTGGTCAAATAGAGGCTGACTAATTCTCGAAAATTTTTGCTCAATAGAATTACCGAACGCTGACGAGTGCGACGCAACAGGTGTTGAATGATGATATGTTGCGGGGCACATAATTTTTTTTAAAACAAGAACTAAAGATATGTCCAAGTATGTATTTGTTACGGGAGGAGTTACTTCATCATTGGGGAAGGGAATTGTTTCTGCATCGCTTGCCAAATTATTGCAGGCAAGAGGACTTAAGGTGACCATTCAAAAATTTGATCCATATATAAATGTTGACCCGGGTACTTTGAACCCTTATGAACATGGCGAATGTTATGTAACAGAAGACGGCGCTGAAACAGATCTTGATCTTGGACACTACGAAAGGTTCCTGAATATTTTTACTTCACAAGCGAATAATGTAACAACAGGTCGCATTTATCAAACTGTTATTAATAAGGAAAGGGAAGGGGCCTATCTTGGAAAGACTGTCCAGGTCATCCCACACATTACTGATGAGATAAAACGCCGGATGAAAATGCTTGGCGAGAACGGTGAATGGGATATTGTGATCACGGAGATCGGCGGAACGGTTGGTGACATTGAATCGCTGCCATATATTGAAGCAGTTCGTCAACTGCAATGGGAATTACCTGAAGAAGATCTGCTGGTGGTTCATCTTACATTGATCCCTTATTTAAAGGCGGCAAAGGAGTTAAAAACAAAGCCAACACAGCACTCCGTAAAATTGTTAAGCTCTGAAGGAGTTTTTCCGGATGTGATAGTTTGTCGTACAGAAGAGCCGATCACTAATGAAATAAAAAGGAAGATCGCTTTATTCTGTAATGTAAAACCGGAAGCTGTAATTGAAGCAAGAGATGCAAGTACGATCTATGAAGTGCCATTGATAATGATGGAAGAAAAGCTCGACGAGATCGTTATGAAGAAATTAGATATTCCTAATAATAAAGAGCCGGAATTAGGAAAATGGAGAGAGTTTTTGAATAAACTTAAAAACCCAAAGTCAAAAGTCACAATTGGTTTGATCGGCAAATATGTGGAGCTACAGGATGCTTACAAATCTATATTGGAATCTTTTGTTCATGCAGGAGCGATAAATGAATGCAAAGTGCAGGTTCAATATATCCATTCAGAATTTATTACTGACGACAATGTAGGAGAAAAATTAGCAGGTCTTGATGGGTTGTTAGTTGCACCAGGTTTTGGTCATCGTGGTATTGAAGGAAAAATTACAGCGGTAAAATTTGCAAGAGAAAAAGGATTGCCATTTTTTGGTATTTGCCTTGGTATGCAAATGGCGGTTATAGAATATGCAAGAAATATTCTTGGGATCAGGAATGCTCATTCAACAGAAATGGATCCAACCTGTGATGAACCGGTAATTGATATGATGGAAGAGCAGAAAAAAATTACAATGAAGGGAGGAACGATGCGGTTGGGTTCTTATGCCTGTGATATTAAAGAAGGGACATTAGCACATAGAATTTATGGAAAACTGCAGGTAAGCGAAAGACACCGCCATCGTTATGAATTCAATAATAAATATCTTTCACAATTCGAAAGCAATGGAATGATAGCCAGCGGTCGTAATCCCCAAACTGGTTTGGTTGAAATAATGGAAATTCCATCACATCCTTTCTTTATTGGGGTTCAATATCACCCAGAACTTAAAAGCACAGTTGAAAGCCCACAACCGTTGTTTGTTCATTTTGTAGCTGCCGCAAAGAACTACAGTGAAAACAAGCCAATGTTAAAAAACCTGCAGTTGAAAGATGTTGTAATTTGAGTTTGTTATGTCTAAGGTTTTATTTTTGAGTTTCAGGGTTTTAGACTCAGAATCTATAACCCATAACTCCGGCCTCTTCTCCCTATCTTTGCCCACTCAAAATTTTTAGCTCCATGAAGTTTGATCGTAATACGGTTCTTGGTTTTGTGTTATTAGCCTTGCTTTTTTTCGGGTTCTTTTATTTTAATAATCAGGAACAAGCAAGGGTCTTAAAGAATAAAGCCATCCAGGATTCAATTGCAAAAGCAGCGCTACCTAAACCAAAGGTGGATACATCAAGTAAGAAAAGCGATACCTCACACTTAAATACCCCACAAATAACTAATGTTACAGGCCAGTTTCAAAAAGCAATGATAGGAAGCGAACAACTTGCTTATGTTGAAAATGACCTGGTAAAAGTTGCTTTTACTAATAAAGGTGGCCAGGTAAAATGGGTGGAACTTAAAAATTTTAAAGACCAGGAAAAGAAGCTTGTTAAACTTGCTTCTACCGATTTTGATAAAATTGATTATCAGATCAAAGGTGATTCGGGCCAGGTTGGAAACATTACTGAATTTTATTTCACAGGTGGCAATGTTCTTGCAAAAGGAGATTCACTTCAAACCATTACTTACACTCTTGGTGATAGCTCAGGTCGTTCCATTACTCATGAATTTGTTTTGAGAAAAGGTGATTACATGATCGACTTTAATATAAAGTTGAATAAGGCAAATACATTTATAGATAACGAAACAATGAACCTGCAATGGCAATACAGGGCTAAGAAGCAGGAAAAAGATCTGTCTTATGAAAGAACGAATTCGCAGATGGGATATGTAATGGATGATGATTTTGATTACTTCACCATTGGCCGTCGCAGTGATGTACAGTTTGCCAAGCCAGTTCAATGGGTAGCAATGCGTCAACGTTTTTTTAATGGAATATTAGTTGCAAAAGATAATTTTTCAGGTGGTAAAATGGAGTGGAACTCTCCAAATGACTCTGCTACTGTGGTACAGTCAACTGCAACTTTGCAACATGCAATAAAAGGATCAGATGTTACTATTCCTTTGTCTATATATTACGGTCCAAGTGATTTTCGTCTTCTAAAAAAGTACGATAAACAAATGGGTAAACTTGTAAATCTTGGACAAGGGATTTATGCATTTGTAAGGCCAATCAATAAGTTCGTAGTATTACCTGTATTTGATTTTTTCAGCAGATTGGTTGGCAGTTATGGCATTGCCATTCTGTTGCTCACATTTGTGATCAGGCTTCTTATTTCTCCACTTACCTATACAAGTTATTTAAGCGGCGCTAAAATGAAAGTACTGCGTCCTGAAATTGAAAAACTGAAAGCCAAGCATGGCGGCGACCAGCAAGCTATGAGTATGGATCAAATGAAATTATTCAAAGAAGCGGGGGTAAATCCATTAGGCGGTTGTATACCGGCATTATTGCAGATCCCTATCTTCTTTGCGTTATATAGTTTTTTTAATTCTTATGTTGATCTTAGGGGCGAGAACTTTTTATGGGCAAATGATCTTTCAGCATATGATTCAATTTTAACCTGGGGAAATATCCCGGTGATAAGTTCTATTCTTGGAAATCATTTAAGCTTATTTACGATCACGGCATGTCTTACGAGCTTTCTTATTTCTCTATATAGCATGAGTATGACACCGGATCAGAGCAATCCTGTTTTAAAATACATGCCGTATTTCTTCCCAATATTCCTTTTATTCATTTTTAATAGGCTCCCAGCGGCATTGACCTGGTACTATACGGTTTCGAACCTAGTTACATTGGGCCTTCAATTCGTGATCCAGAATTACATTATCAACCACGATAAAATTTTGGCTAAAATGGATCAGAACCGAAAAAAGCCAAAATCAAAATCAAAATGGCAGGAACGCTTTGAGCAAATGCAGGAGCAGCAAAAAAAGCTGAAGGATATGCAGGCAAAAGGCAAACGCTGATTTTGTTAAATCAGGGCATTTGTTAATAAGCGTTTACAAAGCTGTACAACTATTTGGCTAACTTGGCACGTCTTTTTAATACTTTTAAGCCAATGAAAAAGATCACTAAATCATTCGTTATTGTATTAAGTCTTTTATGGTTTTTTACTGCAAAAGCTCAGAAAAGGATTACTGAAGGGACTATTGCCTACGATATCGTTGTGAATACAGGCAACAGCAATCCTTCAATTGCAGATATGTTTAATGGAGCTACAAGCATTGTTTATTTAAAAGGCTATCAAACCCGTTTTGAAAGAGTAAGCTCACTTGGAGTAGAATCAACGATCGTGGACGGGAAAAGCGGTAATGTAAATGTGTTAAAGGAATATGGTGAACAGAAATATATGATCACTATGACACCGGCTAACTGGAAAGATGCAAATAGAAAATATGAAGGGATTGCCTTTGAGTACAAAGATGAATACAAAGAGATAGCAGGTTATAAATGTCAGAAAGCTATCGGTACCATGAAGGACGGAACAACGATCAATGTGTTTTTTACAAAAGACCTGGTTGCTAATAATAGAGAATTTGAATACGCATACAAATCATTGCCTGGCCTTGCAATGGAATTTGAAACAACTATTGGAAGTTTGAAAGTAACATATACAGTATCTAAAGTAAACTTCAGCATTGTACCTGCAACAAAGTTTGAGCTACCTAAAAGCGGATTCAGGGTAATGACTTACGAAGAAAGTAATAGTGCAGGAAAAAGCAAATAAAGATTATCTAATCATCTGGGGAACTCCAACAGTAACTTTTATTCTCTGGGGAATAATAGTTTTAACTGGTAATATATAAGTCATATTACCTTTTTGATAAGTAACAAGTGAGTTACGTGTAAATGTATTATTCTGAGTTTGCTGATTGATGATCTGGCTACCGCGATATTGATAACCTGATTTCAATGTAAACTTGCCTGGAGTAATTGTTGGTTTGGAATTTAATAATGAACTTCTCTTTCCTTTAGATTTACCATCACCTAAAGTTGCAAAAGCCGCTACTGATAAACCTATTAAAAACAGGGTTGCCAGTTTTCTCGTTAACACCAGTTTAAATATATTTTGGTAGTTCTTCATCCGTTAGCAAATATAAAAACAAAAATACTCATAAAACATACCGCCCATCAACATTTTTTACAATTATTTAACGGCGAAATAGGGAAAAAGTTACTAAAAGTTGCCGGTTTTTGTAAAAAGAACTAAATTGACCAAACTCCTGACACCATGAAAGAAAAACCACTCGGTAAAGACAACAGTGAGCTCCAGGAAATACTGAAAAGATACGAGAACCTTAAAAAGGGCCGCAGCCACTCCTACATTGATGAAGAATCCTTCGAAAAGATCATAGATTATTTTGATGAAAAGGAAGATATCAGCAGCGCATTAGAGGCTGCTGAAAAAGGAGCCGAGCAATACCCCTTTTCTTCTACAATGCTTATTCGAAAGGCAGATCTGTTAATTGCTACACATAAATACAGGGATGCATTAAGCCTGCTTGATCATGCGGCAATGCTCGATAGTACCGACATAAATGTCTATATATTGAAAACGGATGCTTATCTCGCTTTAGATAAACAGGAAAAAGCAGTCCAAATTCTGGAGCAGGCCCTTGCTCTTTTTACTGGCGAAGAAAGAATATCCCTTCTTTTTGAATTGGCAGATGTGTATGACGATTACCAGGAATTTGAAAAAGTATTTGACTGCTTAAAATTAATATTGGAACAAGAACCAAATAACGAAGAAGCGCTTTACAAAATTTGTTTTTGGACAGATTTTACAGGAAGGAATGAGGAAAGCATTAAGCTTCATCAAAAGATCATTGATGAATTTCCATATAATGACCTGGCGTGGTTCAATCTTGCTGCAGCTTACCAGGGAATAAAATTGTATGAAAAAGCTCTCGACGCATATCAATATGCTATTGTTATAAATGAAAAGTTTGATTACGCTTATCGTAATATGGGTGATGCATACATACGATTAAAAAAATATAAAGAAGCGATCGAGGTATTACAAAAAGTATTGGAGCTTACAAAACCTGAGGCACTAATTTATGAAGCACTTGGTTTTTGTTATGACAGACTTCATAATAATGGACAGGCAAGATTCTATTACAGGAAAGCATCGCATATCACACCAGAAGACAGTAAACTCTATTATAAGATCGCTTGTACTTATTTTAATGAAGGGCAATGGGAAGGTGCAGCAAAGCAACTTGAGACAGCATTGAAACTTCAGCGTCATCAATTAGAATATAACTTGCTAATGGGCGAATGTAAAATGCAACAGGGATTTTATAAAGATGCAATTCAATATTTTTCTGCTATAGCGACCACTCGTCCAAAAAACAAAAAAGGATGGGAAGCACTTGTAAGGTGTCTTTACAAAGCGGAATATTTTGAAGAAGCAAAAGAACAGGTAACAACGGCATTAAAAATTTCGAACGGGCAACCTATATTTCTGTATTACTTGAGCGCAGTACTTTTTGCTTTAGGAAAAACAAAAGAAGCCACTTTACAGCTTGAGCATGCGATGGCAAAATCGCCAAAGCAGGTAAAACAATTTGTTGAGTTAAACCCTTCTATTCTTCAAAACCATCATGTTGTTGATGTGATCTCAAGGTTCAAAAGAAAGCGTTGAATATAAGAACTATTGCATAACGAATCGCTGACAATGTTCAGATACACTCTGGTCATTCTTTCCTATTTTTGCCGCCATTGCAACTTTACTGTTTAGGCAAAATTGCTATTCAATAAAATCAACTATGAATTTTAATTTAAGTAACATTCCTGATCGTAATCAAAAGCCTCGTACATCAGGACTTACGATGGTGATGGACAAAGGACTTAGTATAAATGAGGCAAAGAATTTTTTAAGTGTTTCGCATCCACATGTTGATATAGTGAAACTTGGTTTTGGGACCTCCTATGTTACTCCTAACCTAAAAGAAAAGATCGAGGTCTATCAATCGTATAACTTGCCCATCTACTTTGGGGGCACTTTGTTTGAGGCTTTTCTGATCCGTAACCAATTTGAAGATTATATAGAAGTTTGTAAAGAATATGGTATTAATTACATGGAAGTGAGTGATGGTTCAATAACGATCCCTCATTCAGAAAAATGCGGATATATAGAAAAGCTGACTAAATACGGAACAGTTTTAAGTGAGGTTGGGAGCAAAGATGCAGAACACATTATCCCACCCTACAAATGGATTGAATTGATGAGGGCTGAATTAAATGCTGGGGCCACTTATGTAATTGCGGAAGCAAGAGAAGCAGGTAATGTGGGAATTTATCGCGGTTCTGGTGAAGTAAGAGAAGGGTTAGTCCAGGAAATTTTGACGCAGATACCTGCTGAAAAAATTATCTGGGAAGCTCCGCAAAAAGCACAACAGCTCTATTTTATAGAACTTATTGGTTGTAATGTAAATCTTGGAAATATTGCGCCTACAGAAATGCTCCCATTGGAAGCAATGCGGGTTGGCCTTCGTGGCGACACTTTCCATTTATTCCTGAATAAAGAAGAAGCCTGATGCGATTATTTGGTTTGATCGGATTTCCTTTGTCACACTCTTTTTCAAAAAAGTATTTTACAGAAAAATTTGAGAGGGAGGGGCTAAATGATTGCAAATATGAAAACTTTCCTATTGCATCAATAGATGAATTAAAAAAGATCCTTTCAATGCCAGGGCTGGAAGGTTTGAATGTGACCATTCCGTATAAAGAAAAAGTGATCCCGTTCCTTTATCAATCCTCTGCAGTTGTAAAGAAGATAAAAGCCTGTAATTGCATAAAAATAAAAGACGGTAAGCTATATGGCTATAATACTGACATAGCTGGGTTTGAAAGATCTTTAAAAAAAACCTGGAACCCTTTTGTTCATTCACATGCACTTATTCTCGGAACTGGCGGATCAGCTAAAGCAGTAAGATATGTTTTTGATAAATTCGATATAAAATATAAAAAAGTTTCACGTAAACCTTCTGCCGACAGCTATTCATACGAGCAATTGACTAAAAGTATTATTTCAAAACATAAGCTTATTGTAAATACAACTCCACTCGGAATGTTTCCAAACATTGTAGAAGCTCCACCTATCCCTTATGAATTTCTTACTCCTGAACATTTTCTTTTTGATTTGATCTATAATCCTGCAAAGACTCTTTTCCTGAAGAAAGGTGAAGAGCATGGCGCTTTAATTCAAAATGGATTTGATATGCTTGAACTGCAGGCTGAGGAAAACTGGAAGATATGGAATACAGATGCTGAATCTACTGACTCGTAATTTTTTTAATAGCAGCATTTGGTATTGCTGCCACTTTTTTCTTATCGTAATCATAACAGACCATCCATGTTTTTGCCAATGCCACGGTAGACTGCTTGCCATTGACAGACTTTTTCTCGAGTTTATAAAAAAGATCGAATGCAACTTTTGTGATCTCACCTACAGCAACAGAAGCAAAGACCTCATCACCATAATAAATTTGATCTTTGTATTCGATCGCAACATCACTCATTATCGTTCCAACACCGCCAAAGTCTAGTTCAGTATAACCACAGTGGGTAAAGAATTTTGCCCTTGCTTCATGAATGATCGAAAGAATAGTATCGTTACCAACATGGCCTCCAAAGTTTATATCAGTAATTCTTATTGGAATATTTGTAGAGTATGAAAATTTTGCTGGCAGATCAATTTTAATTCTTGCCATTTGAATTGTTTACTCTAAAAGTAAGGAAACAGTTTATTTATCCTGGACTGTTTTAAGTAATTCTATAAAACTTGTAAATGCATCACCAGATGAGACCGGTAGAGAGGCCACTTTCTTTCGCCATTCATTTAATGTTTCTTTCCAGTATGTGCCTTCGCCAAACATTACTTCATAATAATCTTCTGATACTGGCTTGTTCTGAAGATGAGGAGCAAGATTTGCAAATTCTGCGGGAATCTTAACAAGTCTTCCATTTGCATTTACCATAGTAAAATAATTTTGATCTGAAGTGACCAATGAAAGATCATCAATGGATTGACCAAAACTATTCCCGCCGGGAGTTTCACTATTCAGTGCTGCATATTGAACATTCGATGCTTGAGATGCAGCATAGATCCTGTTGTTCTTCGCATTTTCAGATTTGTTTCTCTTGCCCTTACTAATTGTTTCTGGATTTATGGTTGCAATGGACGATTCTGGAGAGATATCCGGTTGTTGTACGTTCTCAGTTTTCTTTTCGTTATTAGAATTCGTATCAGTTGAAGTTTTTGTTTCAATACCATTTTGAACTCCCGCTAAAGTTTCATTTCTATTATTATTTCTAAATACGATCCAGGCTGTAACTATTACGCCTATAAATATCGCAGCAGCGGCCAATCTTTTGAAATTGATTACAACTCCTCTTTTAGAGGGTTCTTTTTTCTCCGCTATGCCAATTGCTATACTTATATTTTCCCAGGCATCAGCAGGTGGAGTAAGTGTTGCCCCCAGTATTTTTTTTGCAATAGGATTGTCCGCATTGATTTCGTCAATATTTACAGAAAGTTTTTCCCATACCGCTGCAGGCGGCATCACTTCCATATCATATAGTCTTTTTTGTAACTCGGAGTTCATTCTACTTTTTTCTGTTTTCTGTCTCTTTCGTCAAGGTGATTGATCACCATATCCTGCAGTATCATTCTTGCCCTGGCTAATTGCGATTTACTTGTTCCTTCACTGATCCCTAAAATATCACCAATCTCTTTATGAGTATATCCTTCTACCACATACATATTGAATACTGTTCGATAGCCCGGTGCTAGTTCTCTTATCAAATTCAAAATGTCTTTTTCGCCTAACCTGTCAAGAGCTGTCTTTTCTTTATACGCTATTGTGTTCTCTTCTTTTTCTGCTATTGGTTTGAGGTAAGTTTTGCGGCGCAGATGCTCAATTGCTGTATTTACAAAAATTCGTCGGATCCAACCTTCAAATGAACCTTCGCCACGAAAGCGGCTTAAGTTCTTATATATTTTTACAAAACCATCCTGGAGTACATCCTGCGCATCATCGCCATTTCCTGCGTACCGGAGACAAACTGCATACATTTTCGAACTAAACCTGTTATACAGTTCCTCCTGCATTCTCCTCTCACCATTTACACATCCCTGGATTAAGTCGCTTTCAGTGATACTATGGTTGCTTGCTGTGCTCAATTTGTGGAGTTTGTTTTCATGTTTTGCAAAAATGCGACCAATTTAGCCGCAGCTTTTGTTCTATGGTTAAATTGGTTCTTTTCTAAGATCGACATTTCTGCGAAACTTCGATTGCTGCCATCAGGAATAAAGATCGGATCATAACCGAATCCTTCTGTGCCCTGTGGGATGTCAATTAATTTTCCCGTACAAATGCCTTCAAACTGAGTTTCCTTGCCTTCAATTATTAAGGAAATAACTGCTCTGAATCTTGCATTTCTATTTGTCTGATTCGCCAGTTTATTTAAAACCTTTTCAATATTGTCTTTGAATGATCTTGCTTCACCAGCATAACGAGCACTTTTTACTCCCGGCTCACCATCTAATGCTTCTATTTCTAAACCTGTGTCTTCACTAAAACAACCATTGCCTGTAAGTTTATAGATCGTCCATGATTTTTTAGAAGCATTTTCTTCAAGTGTGTTATGCGGCTCTGGAATATCAATGTCAATACCTGCATCTTTTAATGAAACGATCTCTATTTCCTTTCCACAAAATGCTTTCAACTCTTCGATCTTATGTTGGTTATTACTGGCAAAAATTAATCTCATAGATTAAATATCTTTTTAAGACAAACCCACAATTTTCCTTTCAATGTTTTATCAGGTTCAATAACATCTAGTGATGGTGATGAAACAAACATAGCATCTTTATAACCCTGCACCTGGAATTGCGGAAATATCATTGGCAAACCAAACTCGCCGGGTTCTACATCAAATAATAAAACGACTTTAGGTTTAAAGAAATTTAGAATTTCATTGAACTCAGATGAATTATGATCTTGAAAGTTGAATATGGCAACGTCAGCAAGATTTAAATTACATGCAGCTAACAATTTTGTGAGAAAAGACAATTGTTTGTCAGGTATATGAACAGCGTTGGCATTGCGAACTACAACCAGGCTTTTCTTTTTATTTTCTCCAAGATATTTCAAACCGGTGACGATCTGTTCAGTTTCGTTCCTTGTTTGCGATAAGACTTGTTGCTCAGTATTGATCTCTACCAATGAATTTTTAAAAAGAGCGGCAATATCAGTTGGTTCAAACTTAATGGAATTCAGGCTCATGAAAAGGCTACAAATAGGTGTTAGTTTTTTTTGTTTCTTTGTGCTTCAAATGTAAACATTTATGATTGCAAGTATGGACATAAACATTACCAAAGCAGGAAGAAGTAAGATACAGGATATAAATCTTGAAAATATGCCTTTTGGTCACTACTTCACTGATCATATGCTTGAAGCAGATTTTGAAGGAGGTGAATGGAAAAATATAGAGATAAAACCGTATCAGCCATTTTTAATGAGCCCGTCGGCTGCTGTCTTTCATTATGGTCAGGCGATCTTTGAAGGAATCAAAGCATATAAGAATCAGAATGGAGAAGCATTTATTTTCAGACCATATGATAATTTTAAACGTTTTAATATCTCAGCTGAGAGAATGCAAATGCCAACTGTGCCTGAAGAGTTGTTTATTGAGGGTATGAAGAAATTAATTGATATAGATAGAAATTGGATACCTCAAAAACATGACCATTCACTTTATATAAGACCAGTAATGTTTTCATCCGATGAAATTATTGGCGTAAGGCCCTCTGAAAACTATAAGTTTTTTATTATCCTTAGTCCAACTGGTCCTTATTACGCTGCTCCTATGCGTATTTATGTTGAGGAAAAATATGTAAGAGCAGTGGAAGGTGGAGTAGGGTATGCAAAAACTTCTGGCAACTATGCAGCAGCTATGTATGCAACTGCTCAGGCTAAAAAACAAGGATATGACCAGGTACTTTGGACCGATGCATTTGAGCATGAGTATGTACATGAATGTGGTACAATGAATGTATTTTTTGTAATTGGCGACAAAGCCTTGACCCCTGATTTAAATAGTGGAACGATACTGGACGGCGTAACAAGAGCAAGCGTCATTACCTTGCTAAAAGAAATGGGTTATAAAGTAGAGGAAAGAGCCATTAACATTCATGAGATCATTGATGCTTATAAATCAGGCGTACAAGTTGAGGCATTTGGAGCAGGTACGGCAGCTACGATTTCTCCTATTAAGGAACTCAAGTACAAAGATTTTGTAATGCACTTTGATGTGGAAAAATGGAAAGCTGCTCCAGCGATCATAACCATAATGACGGAGATAAGGGAAGGAGTTCGTGAGGATAAGTATAATTGGATGTGGAAGATTTGATCCTCAATGACAAATAAAAATTACAGATCCCCATTGCTGAAAAAGTGGTTGGGATTTATCATTTTCCAGAGGGCTATAAAAACTTTAGAATTTGATATTTGTTTTTTGGTTTTTACCCTATTGGCCATTACCTTTGCCCCCCTTCGGGAAATAAACCCCGAAGCAATTAAAAGGTTCCAGAATGCCTACAATTCAACAGTTAGTTCGCAAAGGAAGAGAAATCATCAAAGCCAAAAGTAAATCAAGAGCTTTGGATAGCTGCCCGCAACGTCGTGGCGTTTGTACAAGGGTTTATACAACTACTCCTAAAAAACCAAACTCGGCTCTTAGAAAAGTTGCCAAAGTTCGTTTAACAAATAAAGTTGAGGTTATCGCTTACATTCCAGGTGAAGGACATAATCTTCAGGAGCACTCTATCGTGTTGATCCGTGGAGGTCGTGTTAAAGATTTACCAGGTGTTCGTTATCACATTGTTCGTGGTTCATTGGACACAGCTGGTGTAAAAGACCGCAAAAAGAGCCGTTCTAAATACGGTACCAAGAGAGAAAAAGTAAAAAAATAATTAGTATAAAAAGAATACTTCGTCATGCGTAAAGCCCAAGCAAAAAAATTACCCTTAGCTCCAGATCCAAAATTCAATGATAAATTGGTTACTCGGTTTGTAAACAATATCATGTGGAGCGGAAAGAAAAGTACTTCATTCAACACTTTTTATGATGCGCTGGCTAAAGTAGCAAAGCAAACCGGTGAAGAAGGTTATGATGTATGGAAAAAAGCGTTGGCAAACATTACACCATCTGTTGAGGTTCGCAGCCGCCGTATTGGTGGTGCAACTTTCCAGATTCCATCAGAAGTTCGTGCTGACAGGAAGATCTCATTAAGCATGAAATGGTTAATTCGCTATAGCCGTGAAAGAAACGGTCGCAGCATGTCTGATAAACTCGCTGCTGAGATCGTAGCAGCAGCTAAAGGTGAAGGATCAGCTTTTAAAAAGAAAGAAGATACACACCGTATGGCAGAGGCTAACAAGGCATTTGCCCACTTTAAAATATAAGTGAGAAATTGATTGATACAAGAGCCATCCAACCGGGTGGCTTTTCTTTTTTAAAGATGTTCACAAATTGAATTTAATTGGCTGATTCTAAGGAAAACAATCTGGAAAACTTCCCGGTTATCATCGCTTGACTGATTGCTTTTTATCCATACCTTTGCGCCTCCAAATTATAAAGGAAAAAATCACATGGCAGACTTAAAATTTCAAAGAAACTTCGGTATTGCCGCACATATTGATGCTGGTAAAACCACTACAACAGAACGTATACTTCGTTATACTGGTATGATCCATAAAATTGGCGAGGTGCATGATGGTGCAGCTACTACTGACTGGATGGAACAGGAAAAAGAAAGAGGTATCACAATTACTTCAGCAGCGGTTAGCTGTCAGTGGAATTTTCCGACAGTAAAAGGAACGGTAGACGCTAATACAAAAAAATATTCTTTTAATATTATCGATACTCCGGGTCACGTTGATTTTACTGTAGAAGTAGAACGTTCAATGAGGGTACTGGATGGATTGATCGCATTGTTTTCAGCTGTAGATGGTGTAGAGCCACAGTCTGAAACTGTATGGCGCCAGGCAAATCGTTATAATGTTCCGCGTATTGGGTTTGTAAATAAAATGGACCGTTCAGGTGCTGACTTTTTGAATGTGGTAAAACAGGTTCGTGAGATGCTTGGTTCCAAAGCAGTGCCTTTGCAACTTCCTATCGGTGCTGAAGATGATTTTAAAGGTGTGGTTGACCTGGTAAAAATGAAGGGCATTGTATGGCATATGGAAACAGAAGGAATGACTTTTGATGAAATCGAAGTACCTGCTGACATGTTGGAAGAAGCAAAGGAATGGAGAGCACAGTTAGTAGAAGCTGTTGCTGAGTATGATGATAAATTATTGGAAAAGTTTTTCGATAGCCCTGATTCGATAAGTGAGGATGAAATACATGAAGCTATCCGCAAAGCAACAATTGATTTGAGCATAGTACCTATGATGTGCGGTTCTTCATTTAAAAATAAAGGAGTACAAACTGCGCTTGATGCAGTTTGTAGATATTTGCCTGGCCCGTTAGACATTGAACCTGTTAGTGGAGTGAATCCTGATACTGGCGAAACAGAGACCCGCAAGCCGGATGTAAAAGAACCATTTGCTGCTCTGGCATTTAAGATCATGACTGATCCATTTGTTGGTCGTCTAGCTTTCTTTCGTGTTTATTCTGGTCATTTAGATGCAGGCTCTTATGTTCTTAACGTAAGAAGTGGTAAAAAAGAACGTATCAGCCGTATCATGAAAATGTTTGCCAACAAACAAAACCCTATTGATTTTATTGAAGCTGGTGATATTGGTGCCGCGGTTGGATTCAAAGAGATCAAGACAGGAGATACACTTTGTCACGAAGATCATCCAATCACTTTGGAAAACATGTTTATTCCAGAGCCTGTTATTTCTGTAGCAATTGAACCAAAAACTCAGGCGGATGTAGATAAAATGGGATTAGCAATTTCAAAATTGATAGAAGAAGATCCGACACTCCGTGTAAGGACCGATGAAGAAACTGGTCAAACTATCCTGAGCGGTATGGGCGAGCTTCACCTTGAGATTATTGTTGATCGTATGCGCAGGGAATTTAAAGTAGAAGTAAACCAGGGTGCGCCACAGGTTGCTTACAAAGAAGCATTCCAGGCCAAAGTCGAACATCGTGAAACATTGAAAAAACAAACCGGCGGTCGCGGTAAGTTTGCTGATATAGTATTTGAACTAGGACCTATTGATGCAGAATGGAAAACTGAGAATCCTGATAAGCATTACCAGTTTGTAAACGATTTGTTTGGTGGATCAATTCCCCGTGAATTTGTTCCTGCTATTCAGAAAGGTTTTGAACAAGCAATGACTACAGGGGTATTGGCAAGTTACCCTGTTGATAATATGAAGATCCGTGTATTTGACGGAAGCTTCCATGCTGTTGACTCAGATTCTATGTCATTTGAACTTTGTGCTAAAGCTGGTTTCCGTGAAGCAGCAAGAAAAGCAAAACCGGTTTTGCTTGAGCCAATAATGAAGATAGAAGTAGTAACTCCTGATCAATACATGGGTGACGTTACAGGAGATTTGAATAGAAGAAGGGGAATGTTAGAAGGAATGGATAACCGTGCAGGAGCACAGGTTATTAAAGCTAAAGTTCCATTAAGTGAAATGTTTGGTTATGTTACACAACTTCGTTCATTGAGTTCCGGTCGTGCATCATCAACAATGGAATTCAGTCATTATTCACCTGCTCCGTCTGGTATCGCTGAAGAAGTGATTGCTAAAGTGAAAGGGAAAGTAAATGCTTAATCAAGATTGTTAACTTTCTATATAAATCCCGTCTTGGCTGGACGGGATTTTTTTTGTTAATTTATTTAAAGAAGATCCAGATAATTTTCTGCCTGCTCCGATGCAACAGGTACCATTGTTCATTGCTTGGGTCTAAATCATCATTTACACCTTGCTTATGAAAATATATATCCGCTGGATCTTATCACTTCTTTTGGTTTGGGAAGCCAATAATGCAAGTGCACAATCATCCCTCAACTATGCCGTTACGAATACAACGGTGGGAACACTCGCTACCGATAAATATGGCAACACGATCAATACATCTGCAGCACCCGACTTGGTGCCTCAAGGCGCTGGCAATTATCCTTCCCCAGTCCTGTCTATTGGCTTTGACTTTATTTTTATGGGTAAGTACTATACAAATTTTGTGGCCAATACAAATGGTGTTGTAGCACTGGGGATATACAATTCACCGATCACAATTCTTCCGTTTGACGCAGCCAATGATCTCACCCGCACGGTTGGATATCCTCCGACCAATGCAGGCAATGCATCGGCATTGGCTATATTTTGGGATTACCTTGATGCAGCTGACGTCGGTCCTAATCTTCGTACGGTGATGACAGGTACTGCTCCCAACCGTTGCCGGGTAATCGAATGGAACGCGACGATTAACAACAGTAGCCAAAATCCTGCTGCTAC
>DATHDP010000124.1:0-12546 GCA_035318985.1 Chitinophagaceae bacterium | reverse complement strand
AAACGTGGTTGCATGATGGTTTTTGATATGAAAGATCCATCGGAGATTCCACTAATAGCAGAGCCGCTTTTTATGCAATTAAATGCTGAAGTAGAGTTCCACCCTGTAATGAATGCAGACGATCTTCAGAAAGGTTTATCTGCCTGGATGAAATCACATAAAGAACCAGCATTGAATTAACAATACTAACGGAATTGAAGTAAATTTGCGTTCGCTGCAAACCGTGCTATCGCTTCCTGCTTAGGTAGGAGGAGGAAAGTCCGGACAGTATAGAGCAATGCACCGGTGAATAGCCGGGTACCTCAACCAATGCTGAAAAGTATGTTGAGGTAACAGATAGTGCCACAGAAAATAACTACTCCGCCTCGGCGGAGAAAAGATGAAAATGTGGGGTAAAAGCCCACAGCTTTTGATGGTGACATCATTTGCGGGTAAACCTTGCATGCTGAAATGCCACGTATAGTATCGTTTGAGGACTGCTCGTCCAAGATACAGGGTAGGCAGATTGATCCCGGCGAGTAATTACCGGGACAGATAAATGATGGCAGTCCCGATTTATCGGGATAACAGGATCCGGCTTACAGGTTTGCAGCGTTTTTTATTTAGCATATGAAAAAGCTATTTGTAATCATCATTTCCATTTGTTCATTTGCTATTGCTTGCAAAAACAAATCAGAAAACAAGATCGAAACGACAACCGGCGGTAGTGCGAAGACTATTGACCGCAAAGCAGACTCCCTGTTACAAGCCAAAAGACTTCAGGATAGCGTTCGATCAGTACATCGAAAAGACTCCATTTTATTAAAATTGACACAGAACATCCTGCTAACACTTAAGAATAAAAACTATCCGGCATTTGCAAATTATATTCATCCTGTTTCAGGTATTCGATTTTCTCCTTATGGTTATGTAGATACTCTTAATCATCTCAGGTTTTCGAGAGATAAGTTTATCACCATGGCAAGAAATGATAACCCGGATATGATCGTTTGGGGTAAATTCGATGGAACCGGCGACCCGATAAAAATGACAGTGAATAATTATATGCAAAGATTTGTATATGATGTTGATTTCGCCAAACCCGAAAAACGCAGTGTGAATGAATTCATCGGTAGCGGAAATTCTTTAAACAACCTTGACTCAGTTTATAAAGATTGTGATTTTACTGAGAGTCATTTCTCCGGGTTTGAAAAAAAATATGAAGGACAAGATTGGCGAACTCTTCGCCTTGTCTTCAAAGAAAGAAAAGGAAAGTATTGGTTAGTTGGTATCATTCATGATGAATGGACGATCTGATATCTACCGAAACGAATTGCCAATATACCCACCCAACTCCATCAGCCATGCAATTCCAAGATGAACCATTAATCCACCAATGATCGATCTTGTATTATACACTACGATCCCAAGTATCATTCCGCCGAAATACGAACTAATACATTCGCCAAGAGGTTTACCAAAATGAATTGTACAATAAAAACAAGCCATTGGAAGGATCGCATCTTTGCCAACAATTTTTACAAAGGCTAAAATAAGAAAGCCACGAAAGAACAGCTCTACTGAAATAAAATCACTTCCATAAGAAAGTTCATGAAGTAAATGATATAACCATTTATTTTTTACACCATGCAAAGCTGTATCAACGTCCTTTAGTTTTGGATACATGTTTAGAAAATCTGGTTGAGTAGAGGCGGCAGTAATTAAAGGAATCATTATCAAAAGCATTATTAAATAGGGCTTCCAGTTAAAATACTTTACCGTTAAACCAAAGAAACTTTCTTTGGAATAAAAGATCTTCCAGATGATAAAAAGAATAAGACTCAATACTACCAGTCTTATCGGCCAGTAAGTGACCTGGTTCCAGTAATAATCCCAATAAATGTTATTTGATAAATGTATCTCAGTATTCATAACCATTTTCCATGAGAAAATGGCCGGCGACAAGAAAATAAGCAAAAGGATTAATGGACTTTTAAAATATTTTTTTCCTTCAAAAAGAAAATAGAAGAAGTAGGGTAGTGCAAATGCGATCAGAAAGACTGCGTAGCGACAAAAAAATTGAATGATAATAGAGTCAAACTCATCAATTTTAAGATCGATCTCATAGTGAAAATTTAAATAGATCATTAACGCTGCCAGCAGGCTGCAGGCTATAAGTACTTTTCGATTTAAACTTTTGAAGTAAGCAGTTATATATTTAAATATATCCTTCATTAAAACGGAAAATAGAAGTTTTTTTACTATCAGTTAAACTTTTTTCAAAGCCCACCTTCTCATATTTCGTGTTTAATTTTCCACAACCCTTTAAAACTAATAAAATGAAAAAGTTCTCAATTAACCGGATCAGCATAGCCGCACTTACATTCATAGTTGCCTCTATGCTTTTTTCTTGCCAAAAAGATGTTAGCTCATCTAATAACAACACACCAGTTACAGAAGAACAGGCAACAGCTTATTCTGAGGAAAGTTCAATGGCCGAAGCAAGTTTTGATGATGCAGAAGATGTGGCTACAACTGCAGCAGATGAAGAAGGTAATGCAAGTGTTTATGGTATTAATGGCCGCTTATTTCTTCCGTTGTTTATTGAATTAAGAGCCTCGATCGGTGATTGTGCAGAGATCGCAATTACACCAAACGATTCTACTTATCCTAAAACGATCACTATTGATTTTGGCAATGGTTGTTTGGGTCGTGATGGTAAATTTCGTTCTGGCGCCATTATCGTTTATCTTACTGCACCCTTGCGCAGACCAGGTTCTGTAGTAACTATAACTTTCAGAAATTATTATGTGAATCGTGTTCATCTTGAAGGTTCAAAAATTATCAGCAACCTTAGCGATCCCCCATTACATAAATGGAGAGTAGAAGTGGTAGGTGGTAAAGTAACTTTTCCTACAGGCAGAGGTTACAATTATCAAAGTGTAAAAACCAAAACTCAAGTAGAAGGAATGGATACAAGGATCGTTCGTGATGATGTGTATGAAATTACAGGTCGTTCACAAATTGAATTCAATAGTGGCCTGACAATAACATTGAATACTGAATCACCACTAGTAAAGAAAGTAGCATGTCCCTGGATCAGTGATGGTAAATTGAAGATAAAAATTAATGACCGTGTTCTTTATCTTGATTATGGAATTCCAGGAGACGGTCAATGTGATAACAAAGCATTGCTGACCTGGAATAATGGAAGCAATCAACGGGTGATTATATTATAAAATTTATATAGCAATCATAAAAAAGACCTCCGTGTGGAGGTCTTTTTTATTTATCGGGTTTGATTTAAATAGTGTTTGTTACCACCAATAAAGCATAGATAACGCCAGGTATAATGAAAAGGAACCAGAACAAAATACTTAACCAGAACTTCCCGTTTATTTCACCCTGGTGAAGATAAACAGCCAGCGGTGGAAGTAAGATAGCCAGTACAATAAGCAGCCACATTTCAACATTGGCGGATTTATTTGATTTCTTTTCTTTCTTAAAATCTTTCACTTGTTTTTTTGCCTCTTTGATTCTTACTTTTTGTTCCTTTTTGGAAAGACTTTTGAATTCAGCAAATGCCGCTTTAACAGTAGCCGGGTTAGGGTCGTTGCTACCGGGTAATATAACTAATGCAGAAGATTGAAGTGGAATAATCGATGTCATCATTACTGCCATCAACAGTGAGGTAAAGATCTTTTTCATAAGTATAATGTTTGATTGATTAATGTACAAAAATATAATGTACCTAATCACAATCTAACGATTTTTATCAACAGGTGGGTAAAAAATTAGCCCTTAATTTTAGTGTATGAAATCAATTGGACTTATTGGCGGGTTAACTTATGTTTCCACAATAGAATATTATCGCTACATAAATGAATTAGCTAATGAAAAGCTCGGGGGCAATGAAACGATCGAGGTCATCATGTATTCTGTAAACTTTGGCGAAATTAAAGTGCTCACTGAGGCTGGTGAGTGGAATAAAATTTCAGACATTATCTGTAAAGTAGCACAAACAATTGAACAAGGAGGTGCTTCTTGTCTGCTTATTGGTGCTAATACAATGCATAAGATCGCAGATCAAGTGCAGGCGACAATAAAGATCCCTGTAATTCATATTGCGGAAGCTGTAGCAAAAACTATTCTGAAAAATGGATTGAAAAAAGTGGGATTGTTAGGTACCCGTTATACAATGCAGCTTGGGTTTTATACTGAGCGTCTTGCCAAATATGGAATTGAAACTATAATTCCGGAACAGGAAGATGTTGAATACATAAACTACACTATCTATAATGAGTTCAGTAAAAATATTTTTACTGCTGAAGCAAAGAAAAATTATCTGAATATAATTTCAAAACTGAAAGAACGAGGTGCAGAAGGAATTATTGGAGGCTGTACGGAAATACCAATTTTAATTAAACCAGGAGATTGCACTATCCCGATCTTTGATACAGCAAAAATTCATTCGGAAGCAGGAGTGGAGTATGTTTTAAGCTTGTGATCGGATTTATTTGTTTGAAAGACTTTGATCAACATAAGCTGAGATCCAACCTACTTGTCCATTCTTTACCAGATAGAATTTCTTTGATTCATATATAGAACAAAATTGTCTCATAATTTTTAACAATAAACCGGTTCCCGCCATCAAAGACTTTTGATCAAATACGCCGTGCACAGTTTTTGCTGCTTTCATAATTGCTGCTTTTTCAGTGTCGTCATTGGAAACTTTTGCAAGATTTTCAGGCGAATAGGTTGAGAAACTTGTATAGATCTTTTCGTAAAAGCTCACCACCTCTTCAAAGGAAACTGAAATAACCGGGTTATCGACCAGTTCAGGATGCATTAAAGTTGCAGCCGCCCATGCTGCACCACCACTGAATGCGATATAATCACTCAGCGGATATGAGCCGCTCACATTTACCGCATAAATAATTTCGGAACTTTCAACCTGTGATAAAGTACGGCTAAGTTGTTTTTGATAATTGCCCATGCTTTTATCATCTTCCATTTTTTTCTCGGCAGCATTCGACATACTTTTCGTTCCCCAATTCAATTGAAACAAATAAAAATCTTTGGTATTACCATTAGGAAAATAACCGCCCTTCGTGTTGCCGCTTCCAATGTCAATTAAAAAAGTTGAATATCTTCTTGATTCAGGAACAATGCCAAGGTGTGAAAGCATGGCTTCATGCTTTACATCTATTACAGCAACCTTTTTTGACTTGTCCTTGATCTTTATCTTAAATGAATCGATCAGTTTTTTTATTAGATCAGTTTTTTGATCTTTTTCAGCTTGCATTTTTACTCCGCTGCTTACCGCTGTAAAGATCCTGTCGCTTGGAATTTTATAATCTTTCTGGGCAGTTGCATATAAACCACATAGAGCATTCAGAGTAGCAGAGAATGTTGCCTCATTAAATGAAATGAAATCAGTATTAACAGAAGTGTCTTTTAAAATATTAAAGGTTCCGTTTGATTGAGCATTTTTCCCGATCTCCACCATACTCATCTTAACACCTTTTGATCCTACTTCAATGCCAGTATAAACAGTAGAGTTATTATATTTAAGTTTAAGACTATTCTGCGCCCATAAAAAGTTCGCAGGAACACTTAGACAAGCATACAAGATAAGGCGGCGGGAAACAAGATGATTCAGCATGGGTTGGTTATTTTGATCACTGTAAATCTAATTAATACAGTTCGGTGATGAACGATAAGATAACCATAAATGGGAGTGTGTGAATAGAATGTGATTAACTCTGAATGTTACTGATCAGGTTCCTTCTTTAATATAGCTGCAACGGTTTGGCTAACTTTTGTTATTTCTTCATCATACACTATCCTGACTCTTGCACTTTTAACTTCTGAAGAACTCAATGATAATAAGTGCCGGTTCTTACCTGCAGTAATAATAAGAATGGCTGTATTAGGAGGAATGCTACCGAGATTTTCTGCAACCATTTCTATTTCATGAAATGTATTGTTCAAATCGATCTTTACATAAGTAGTCAATGGTTTACCACTTAATCTTTGATGAGTCATTACGACTTGTTTATCTACTAGTACCGTTATTGAATCACCGTCAATTTGAGCGTTGTCATAAAAGTCCAGGCGAATAGTGCCGGTATCAACTTTTATTTCAGGAACTTCTTTAAATGCAGATTCTCTTATTCGGGTTAAAATAATAGAACCACCATCACAACTCTGCAATGTATTCAAAACATTGCCCGTCCAATAACCCTTCAGTATTTCCTTGTTTCCTTCGCGATAATAATTAAGTTCGAAATTTTTGACACAGATAACACAGCGTTGTGGAATATGATAAGTTGTTACGCTGCCTTCCTGAACCATAAGTTTTTTTGTTGCACGGTCAAATGATCCTCTGAAACTTTTCTTTACATAATTATCAATATCCTGGTAATGGTATGAGTCACCAGCAACGATGTTGCCTTTTGCATTTATCTGGAGTTCAATATTATTTTCGGGAAAACATCCTCTCATGTTAAGTGTGCCCTTCCAATAACCGCTCACATCCTGACCGGCGCATTGAAAAATTAGCGTAGTAAACAAAAAGCTAAATGCCAGAAGTCTTTTCACCATCAAAAATTAAGACAAAAAATTCGCCTAAAATGTGAAAATTATACAAAAGGTGAATATTATTTTAAACAGGTGGTGATAACCCGGCCTTATGAACAGCCGTTTACTTATTTCTTAATCCCAGGAAGGCTATTGCAATGATCATAAAACCGATGCCAGTAATAGTTGGAGGCAATATTTTCCCTTTTGTTCCAAGGTAGATCATGTAAATGCCAAGGAGGATAAGCAGGATAGCAGCAATGGCGAGAGTTGAATTCTTTTTCATCTTAAACACTTCAGACTTTTTTGTTTTCTCAAGAACATTTAAGTTCGGTAAAAATTAGCTGTTATGAAAATATCTTCCCGCCGCGGTTTCCTTGGCTCTATGGCATTGGTCGCTCCATTTGCATCTCTCTTGAAGTCAAGCACTATCTTCGCTCAAAAAAAAGGAATGTTTATACATCATGTTTATTTCTGGCTGAAGAATTCCGCTAATAAAGAAGATAAAGCCAAATTGATCGAAGGATTGAAAAAACTTTCAAAGGTCAGTACGATCAGGAATTTTTACATAGGGCAGCCTGCCGCTACCCGCCGAGAAGTGATCGACAGTTCGTATGATGTTAGCTGGTTATTATTTTTTGATAATGCCGCCGATCAGGACAGCTATCAAACAGATCCTATCCACCTGAAGTTTGTTGAAGAATGTTCTGCGCTTTGGACCAAAGTGACTGTTTACGATTCTATTGATACATAAAACAAAAAATGCTAAACTTTATTAAAGTTTAGCATTTTTTAAAGTAGATTATTAAGATCAATAGCCCCATTTCTTCATAATAGCAAGATCTTCTTTGGCACAATCAAGCGGCGTTTTGCCCTGGTATGATTCCTGCTCGATGATGTAATGAACATTCTTTGAATTTTTTCTTACCATATCAATTACATCTTTCGTATTTACTATACCGGCGCCAAGAATGGTGCTTTCATATTTTTCATTGCCTTCGCTTGCTTTTATTTCATCCTTTACATGAATTGATGAAAAACGGCCGGGATATTTTTTTACGATCTCAGCTGCGTTGGCGCCTCCGTTATACAAGTTGCCAATATCCAATTGCTGAATAACCAATTTTGGATCCGTGTTTTTCATCATGATATCATACAGCATTTCGCCACCAAGATTTTCACTGAATTCAAAATCATGATTATGATAACCAAATTTCATTCCTGATTTTTTGCAAAGCTCTCCGCTTTTGTTAAATACTTCCATGAAGGTTAAAAGACCATCTTTATCTTTTCTAAGCGCCGGGTTAAGAGATGGACTGATGACATATTGCTGTCCCATTGTTGCTGCATCTTCCACTGTATATTTCCAGGAGTCAGTAAATTCTTTTTTTGCAGCATCCCAATGTTGTGAACCCAATACTGTATGTCCACTCGGCATTTTTATTCCAAGGTCATCCAATATTTTTTTGAACTCTGATGCAGTATATCCGTAAAATTTTCTGTTCACATAGTTAGCATGCTCAACATGTTTATGACCCATTTCGGCTAATTGTTTCAATGTGCCTAATGAGTCTTTACCCATATCGGCTCTTACGGAATAAAGTTGAATACCTACCAGCTCGTTATCTTTCATACTTGTGCTGGCAAAAGAAACTCGTGACAATAAAGAACTACCTGCTACTGCAAGTGCTGATCTTTTTATAAATGTTCTGCGGGAATTACTCATGGCAAATAATTTTAAATAAGGGTTTAAGATATGATTTTCCTTTGAATCATAACAAGCATGCTGCTAAATAATATAAAATTTGTTTAACAGGTAAAGACAACCAAATGAAGGATTTGACGTGTCAACATATCTTAATTGAATTCCTAATTGTATATGCTTTCAAACATTATCGTTTCCACGTCAGTAATTAAGGTTACATTACAGTGATAAAAACTAATTTATTTGCAATGGATAAGGAGATAATCGTTCAGTTTGTTTTTTTTGAGACCATGGGAGATAACAATGAATTTATTTCTCAATGGGATCAATATTCTAAAGAAATGAAGAATATTCAGAAAATAAAGTTGCAGCAGGAAGTGGGTAATAAAAAGAAAGCAAAATATTTATCACAGCATTCTTGTTATAAAGATGAATTTAAGTTTGTTTTCAAAAAAGAAAGAAGATCGGCGCATTTTCCTGAAGTTGAAATGAGGATACGTCAATTAGGCGGATACACTCCATTACAGGTCCAAAGCAATCGTAATTCAAAACCAAATGAAAGCAAAGTATTTGTTTTTATGAATGGATATGAAACAGACATGAATTCCTGTAGTAAGCTTTCGCATTATCGCTTTCTAAATATTTACAAAGCATATTTTGAAAGCAGTAACTATGATTATATCCTTGAATTTTTAGTTGACAATGATCAAAGCACAGAATTCATGGATCAGTTAAAAACTCAAACTGGTCATTTTGAATCGGGCATATACAAAGAATGTGTGCTGGAAGCTGTTTGATCTAAGGCCAGACAAATACAGTTTTCCCTATCAATTTACTTCTAATTCATTTTTTGACGGCAGTGTCGGAAAACTGTGATGTGGTTCTGTTTGATACCAGAATACAACTGAACTGATATCGGATTGCTGAACTAGGTACCGTCCCCCGCTTCTCCAACCAAGATCCTGTATAGTAATTTTTAATTTTTTTTCAAAACGAATTGGATCCATTATATGCCACCTGTACATGCCGAAACGTTGCATTACGTTGTAATGACCATCACCATCCACCACATGGTGCAAGCCGGCATAAGCCGTTGAAAATTCTGTGTAATCAACAACATCAACACCGGCAGCATTTTTCTTCCTGGTATCAAAATCATAAGAACCGCAAAAATAATCTTCAGTACCTGTACCGTTGATCGTCGGGAACTTTGTATCATCATCCATAAAAAATTTTATCTCGCCTTCGCCCCACCATCCATTATTATGTACGCCCCACGCCAGGTAAGTTCCAACATATTGTCCTTTGCCTTCAATATTATCGATGAGAGTGCAAATGCCATCTTTTACCTGGTTGCTTCTTCTGTATTGTGCATGAAAATAGGCGGCATCATCCGGTACAGTTGTCAATGTATAATCAACCTGGTAATACAATGTCATGTTCTCAACATTAATATTCGTCATCGTGATCTTACATTTTTTTCTAAATGGCATTACCCAATAACAATTAAATGCACTGCCGGGATTAATTGTAACGGCTAAAGAATTGAGATTAGAATAGCCGCCCCATCCTGCGCCAAAAAAATCGCCGACAGGAACTTCTATTGATGGTTCTTTTTCATCATCCCAATAAAAACGAAGAATAGAAAAACGCCAGTTACCGGTTGGTGTCATCCAAATATGCTGGATAGCACCAGGGCCTGTGATCTCAGCCATTGTAAATGTTTCACCGGGCTTAATAACAATAAATGGATTTACTTTCCATCCTTGTCCAAGATCCCTTGCCGCGTTTTTAGCATTGCCATTTTCCAATGTAGTCATACCGCCTTTACCCGGCTCGCCGGTTAAATTTTCAGGACTGATCGATCTTGTCTTTGCATCACTTAACCGGAAAAGATTTCCGAGATTCATGTTAAGGCCATTGAATTTCTCTTGTTGTGCAAATGCGATGGTAGGAATAAAGAGCAATAAATAAAATAACTTTCTCATACCAGTTTGTTTTTGGTGATGAGAAAGTTAAGAAATAATCGGTTGAGAGATTGTATTAATTATTTTTTTTCAGCGTGCAGATCCCATAAGCGTTATTGCTTATCGTAAGCAGCTTTTGTAGTTACTTCTCCCTGTTGTGAAGTTCTGACTGCTGTCACAGTAAGAGATTTACCACCATCACCCAGTGTCCATGTTTCTGTACTGTTGAATGTGAAGCTTTGACCATTTCTCTCTCCGGTTGTAACGGAAGTGATCGCAAAACTTTGTTCATCACCAGCCCATTTCAAAGTTGATTTTCTTACAGAACCTCCGAAGCCAGTGCCTTGCACTTCTTTTCCATCAAAGCCAAGTGTTTCAGTGGTGGTCACATCATCTCCGCCCTGGAAAGAAGGTGTAGTTCTTGATATGGTGATCGCATCACCTTTTTGTTCTGCTTTTATTGCTTTAGTGGCAAACCTTGCGCCTCTTTCTCCGAAGTCACTTTTACCTTCATTCAATGCCCAGCTACCCGAGAAGTTTGCCCGGCCTGCCTTAGTAGTAAATGAAACAAGAGCTGCTAAAACGATCAACCCACTCAATAATTTTTTTGCAAAAGACATATTCATAATAATTGATTTTAGGACGATAAATGTAAGGAAAGATTTGAAATGAAAAGATGAATAAAATACTTGATTTGTTATTCAATTGTGAATTGGCTGATCTATTTAAAGATCCTTCCAAAAAATTCTTTCATATCATTCCATGATGCACTATCAGCTGCGGCATTGTATTCAATCGGCATTTTAAATTTCTTACCCGTTTCGGTAGCATCAGGATTTGTAAATGCATGGGTGGCTCCGGGATAGGATTTGAAAGTATAAGACTTACCAATGGAATCCATTTGTTTTTTAAATGGTGCCACTTCTGCATTCACAAAAGAATCGGCTTCGCCATGACAAACAAGTATCTCTGCCTTTGTGAGATCTTTATTAGCAGGTGTGCCTAAAAGGCTTCCATGAAAACTTACAACCCCATTTAGAGGTTCGCCCATTCTTGCAAGATTAAGAAGAACACCACCTCCAAAACAATAACCGATACCTGCTATCTTACCCTGGTCAACATTTGGATTTTTTTTGAATTCCTCTAATGCAGCATCAAAATGCTTTTTTGTCATATCGGGATGCATATAGAATGGCGTTGCCAAAGCTTGTGCTGAGCCGGGATCGGTTCCCATACGACCATTGCCATACATATCAACTGCCATTGCGATATAGCCCATTTCTGCGAGCATTCTTGCACGACGTTTTATATAATCATTGAGTCCCCACCATTCATGCACAACGAGAACAGCAGGACGCTTACCCTCTATGTTTTCATCGTAGACAACGTAACTGTTCATATTGAGAGTGTCAATTTTATAACTAACTGTTTCTTCTTTTAATTTTGGTGTTTTTGTTTCTGTGGTGGTTGTTTCTGTTTTATTACCTTCTTTATCGTTGCTATTACATGAACTTAATAAAATAATACAAGCAAGAGTGCTGGTAGAAATGAATTTTTGAAATTTCATATCATTGGTTTTGATGTGAGGAAAGATATAAAGTTCATAAAATATTTTTTACAGCAACAATTTATTTGCCACATTTGTTTTTCATAACCTCATTATATGAAAATATTTTTAGCCTTATTGGTGGCAATTGCCTTTTTTTCTTGCAATACAACGACTGTCAAAGAAGAGAATGCCAATGTAAAAGTGAATGATGTTTCTCAAAAAGAAAAAGATATGATGCAACTATTAAAGCATACACTTTATCTTGTAAATAGCGATGGCTATCCTACACAGATCGACTCGTTAAAAAAATACTGTAAAGCTTCGGCAGAAGTTGTTTATGTACATGGAACAGGTCATTATCCAATGATCGAAAAGCCGGCAGAGTTTAATGCTGCTTTAGAAAAGGTTTTCGGGATGATAGGGAAGAAGTAATTTTTATTTTAATTGATATTTAAAAGATGTTATTTGCAATGCTAACTTGCACACATCAAAATCATTTTATGGGGTATAAATTTTTATTAGGGATCATCATTTCAGGTTTTTCGATCGTTTCTTTTTCACAAACAAAACTTGGCGAAGTAGCCAGTATTTATGTTACCTCAACAGATCTTGATTCTTCAATTGCTTTGTATGAAAAGATAGGGTTCCCAAAAATTTCCTCTAATGTTATGCCAGCACCCTGGGCATTGGTAAGTGATGGCAGCCTGCTGATCATGATGAGAAAAGATTCCGTGAAGTATGCAGGACTCACTTATTTTGTTAAG
>DATHDP010000123.1:0-9704 GCA_035318985.1 Chitinophagaceae bacterium | reverse complement strand
GACAAGACGCATGGGAAGAGATCAGTTTTAAACCTGCGGGGTCTAGTGGATTGAATTTTGGATGGGATTGTTATGAAGGAAATGCAACATACGAGATAACTGCTGATTGTCCGGCAGCCGCCTCAATTACTTTTCCATTTTATGTTTATCCACATGCAGATGGAGTATCCGTAATAGGTGGATATGTTTACAGAGGTACTGAATTTCCTGCTCTGCAAGGTTGGTATATTGCCGCTGACTACTTCAGTGGAAAAATTTTCAGAAGAAGTCCCGGAGGCACCTGGTTCACGCAAACGGGAGGACAAACAGGAATATCGAGTTTTGGGGAAGCACCCGATGGCACTCTCTATGCGATCTCACAATCTTCAGATGTTTTAGATAAAGTGATGGTTACCGGTGCTCTGCCTGTTAAACTGATAAGTTTCTCAGGAAAGAGAAATGCTGATATTTCCGAATTAAGTTGGAAGACAGCGACAGAACAAAACACAGCAAGATTCAGAATTGAATTCAGTACTACTGCAAGTAATTTTCAAAACGCAGGAATTGTAATTGCAAGCAGGAATCCAAATGGAAGTAATTATTCTTTTCAGCATCTTTTCAATACCAGTTCTGATCTCTATTACAGGCTGACGATAGAAGATGATGATGGACAAATTGCATATTCATCCATTATCAGGCTTTCATCCCGAAAAAACGGGATCAAAATATATCCCACCGTTATCAGTAATGGCATATTGAATATTCAAACAGAAACACCTGTATACAAATTGCAGATCATAAGTGCTAATGGAGCAATGGTATTTCGAAAAGAACTGAATGCGTTCACAGGAACAACCGCTATTTCTTTACCTCAATTTTCAAAAGGCATTTACATTGTTCAATTGCATACAAATGATAGAGTAAAAACAGAGAAGATCATTATTGAGTAAGTTTTTACTCTTGATTTTTCGAATTACATTTGATTTCCCAATAACATTTGCGGTATTGTGAATTATTTCTATATGCACAATAGAAAAATTTTTACAAAAATATTTTTTGCGATCATTCTTATTATCCTGATCGTATTCACATGGCTTTCATTTACCGTTTTCCCGGCTATAAGTGGTTATGGTTCAAAAAACCTTTGCTCGGCTATTTATCTTCAACATCGCAGCCCTGCTGATGTAATTAGAGAAGATCTCGGAGATTTTCCTTTTTCACTTGGAACATTTATTGTTAATGAAAAAGATTCTTCTGTCACTGGTTCTGTATGGGGGCTTGCAAAAAGAAAAACGATCTATCGCAAAGGAGTTGGCTGCACACTGATCAATGATTTTACTGAAGCGGAAATAAGAAAGCAACAATTTGTACTGCCAGCAAAACCCAATATTAATAGTGATAGCATTGCATGGTCTTATGGAGATAAATTGCCTGATACAATTCCTGCAAATATTAATAAAGAAAAATTGGAAGTGGCAGTTAATAATGTAATGAATGAAAAAACTACAGATGGTCAAACTGTTTATACAAGAGCGGCACTTGTTATATATGACGGAAACATAGTCGCTGAAAAATATGCTCCAGGCTTTGATAAAAACACGGTGATGCTTGGTTGGTCAATGTCAAAAAGTTTTACAGCAGCTATGATCGGAATACTTGTAAAAGAAAATAAACTCTCTTTAGATTCACCTGCATCGGTTTCTTCATGGACAAATACGAAAAAACAAAATATCACATTAAGGCATTTATTGCAGCAAACAACAGGACTTGATTTCACTGAGATCTATACCAGGCCAAGCAGTGTAACCAAAATGCTATTTAGCAAAGGCGATATGGCAGCTTATACAGAGTCACTATCCTTGAAGTATGAGCCCGGCACCGCATTTAATTATTCAAGCGGTAATACGAATATTCTAAGCAAGATCATACGTCAAACTGTTGGTGAAAAAGATTATGCAGCTTTCCCTTATAACGAATTATTTTATAAAATAAATGCATACAGCTTTTTGATGGAACCGGATGCATCGGGTACTTATATCGGTTCATCATATAGCTATGCTACAGCAAGAGATTTTGCGAGGTTTGGATTGTTATATTACAATAATGGTGTATGGAATGGTGAGCAGATTTTACCAGTAAATTGGGTCAAAGAATCCATTCAGCCTTCTAATGCAGATAAACAAAAACATTATGGTTACCAATTTTGGTTAAATGGATACGATAAAAAAGATCCTGCAAAACGTTGGTATCCCGATGTGCCTGCTGATATGTATTTTGCTGATGGATTTGGCGGGCAGGACATTTATATTATTCCTTCTGAAAAATTAGTGGTGGTTAGATTAGGGTTACATGTAATTAATGAAAATAAATTTTTAAAAGAAGTGATTGAAGCAATGAAGCATTAATAGTTTTTATTTGTTTCATTATTTCGTTTATAACTTAAATATCATGATCACTATGCTCAGCAAATTCCAAAAAATCTTTGCCGAATTAATATCGATCATTGAACATAGTGAATACAACAAATTATCTGAATGCAGAATTGAAGTCCCTGATAAATTCAATTGGGTTCGGGATGTATTTGAGCCTTTAATTGTACATGCGAATGCCGACCGCAATATGATAGAGTTGGTTACTGAAAACCCATCAGAAGCTATAACGATCACTTATAAACAAGGATCTGAAAAATGTAACCAGCTATTGAATTTTTTACGGAAGCAAAATGTGCAACAGGGAGATGATATATTTATCATGTGTGGATTGAATGAAGGATTATGGATAAGTTATTTAGCGGCAATCAAAGGCGGGTTTATTTTAATTCCTGCGGCAAGTATACTTACCGTAAATGATATAGTTTATCGTTTTCAAAAAGCATCCCCTAAAGTAATTATCGCAGATATGGATAATGCAGAAAAAATGGATCAGGCTTTATTACAATACGATCATCCAGTTAAAGTAAAGTTGTTGTTGGATGGAAAAAAAGATGGATGGATCCCTTATAGTATAATTAATAAAGAAGAAAAAGAAGCAAGCGCAGCCGATACAAATAAAGATGATGACTTGTTTTGGTTCTTTACTTCCGGCACTACAGGAATGCCAAAGGTTGCTGTGCATACTCAGTCGAGTTATCCTTTGGGACATTTAACTACCGCTGCATGGATCGGTCTAAAAGGCGGAGATAAACATTTTAATATTTCACAACCCGGATGGGCAAAGTTTGCATGGAGTTGTGTATTTGCTCCTCTGAATGTCGGCGCTACAGCTTTTGCCTATGTTCCGAAAGGAAGATTTGTAGCAGGCAGTTATCTTAAAATTATCCAGGATCATAAAGTAACGACTCTTTGTGCACCACCAACAGCATTGCGAATGTTGATCAATGAAAATTTAAGTGAATACAAATTTTCGTTGCGTGAATGTGTGAGTGCAGGTGAACCGTTGAATGCAGAGGTTATAAAAATATGGAAAGACGGAACTGGTATTGAGATACGAGATGGTTATGGACAAACAGAAAGTACTTGCATGATTTGCAACCTGCCGGGAAGCAAGATCAGATTTGGATCGATGGGTAAGCCAACTTTTATTTATGATATGCTGATCGCTGATGTCGATGGAAATGAATTGCCTGTTCATGAAACCGGGCAGATCGCCGTTCGCATGTATCCTGAACGTTTTCGCGGAGTTTTCAAATCATATATTGGTGATGAGGAGAAACAAAAAGCTGTATTCAAACATGGGCTTTATTATACCGGCGATAAAGCTTATAAGGATGAAGATGGCTATTATTGGTTTGTAGGTAGAGATGATGATGTGATCAAATCATCTGATTACCGCATAGGTCCTTTTGAAATAGAAAGTATTTTACTGGAAATAGACGAAGTGTTAGAATCTGCAGTTGTTGGCAGTCCGCATCCGATCAAAGGGCAGGAAGTAAAAGCATTTGTTGTACTTATTCCTGGAGTTAATGAAACAAAAGAACTCTCCGATAAAATTTTCCATTATTGCAGAAAACATTTGGCACCCTATAAAGTTCCAAGACTTATTGAATTTGTTACTGAACTTCCTAAAACAATCAGCGGGAAAATAAGACGAATAGAATTAAGAGCAACCGAAGAACAGAAAAAAGCAATGAAAGAGAAAAAGGATAATGAATATTCGGGTTAAAGTTTGAAGTAATTAAAGGGAAACAAAATATTAGTGTTACCCATCGACCACTTTGATCTAAATTATAAAACGTGATCAAATGAATGATGATGTTGTAAGGATTGAAACAAGTTTTGACGCAACAAGAGAAAAAGTTTGGAAAGCATGGACCGAACCGGGGTTAATATTACAATGGTTCGGCTCCGATCTAAATGGAAAAGGCCTAAGGGCAAAGATGAATGTAGAACAAGGCGGGTCTTATGAAATAACTTTCAAAGATGGAGATGGAACTGAACATACATGCATGGGTAAATACCTTATTGTAGAAAAGCCCAAGCAACTTTCATTTACATGGGAATGGAAAAATGAGCCGGGAGTTGAATCAGTAGTCAATATATTACTTGAGTCAATAAACGATAGCACTGCAATGATCTTTGAGCACAAAAATCTTGGAACAGCATCAGCACATAATTACTTAGCAGGCTGGAAAGCAACTTTCTTAAAATTAGAAAGAGTGCTGACTATTGAGTAGCTAATGAAGCTTGACTAATCTTATCTATTCTTTTCCCTGACGTGCCAAAACCGATTTTGTGGTTTCCATGCAGGTGACCAACACACCTTTTACTTCGTTATCTTCTCCAAATGCAGGACTATAACTAAATGTCCAGTAAATATCTTCTACTTTGCCATTCCGATAAAAAGGCACTAGCTGATCTTCAAACCAAACTGGTTCATGAGTAACCACAACTTTCTGAATGAGTGGGCCTATTATATGCCAGATCTCGCCCCAAACAACTATTGCTTTTTTACCAATAGCGGGATGCTTACCATTTACACCAAGGCTTGGCCGAAATGCTTCGTTATAAAAGCAAAGAAAATCATCACCCCAGAATAAGAACATGGGAAATGCGGAGTGAAGAATATTGCTGAGAGTTATCTTTAAGCTCAGTGGCCAATTATCCATATTACCGATGCATGTTTTGGGCCAATCATATTTAATTATGAGCTCACCTATTTCACCAGTGTTTTTCAAAAATGGGTAGTCTTTAATATTTCTTTCTTTTATAGTCAAATCAACATTCATTGATAATGGTATATATTTCGAAAATGAAAAGCTGAATAGAATTACCGAAAGTACAAGTGAGTGACCCTTCCACCTCGCTATGCTCGGTGTCTGGGTAAACTGCGACGCTATTGTTGATTAAATATCGGAACTATGAACGGAGCGTCGCAACAGACGAAGCTATGAAATACTGAAGCTAATATCCAAAATCAATTAACGATGCACAAGTCTTTCCCCTCTTTCACTAATTTATCCAACGAAACTTTAGCGTAGCAGGACGCTTCGGAGTGCGGGCAAGATTGAAGTTTATCTTAAGACGAACCCTTCTAAAAACTTTGTATTAAAATCGCCGCTTCGGAAACGTTCATCCTGCATTAACTGCAAATGAAATGGTATAGTTGTCTTCACTCCTTCAATGACATACTCACTTAATGCACGGTACATGGTACCAATGGCTTCGTCTCTTGTACGGGCAATAGTGATCAGTTTGCCGATCATAGAATCATAAAAAGGTGGGATGACATAACCAGCGTATACATGGCTGTCGACACGAACACCATGCCCTCCTGGTTGGTGAAGTACAGTTATCTTTCCTGGTGACGGACGAAAATCATTGTAAGGATCTTCTGCATTGATACGACATTCGATAGCATGACCTTGCGGATAATAATCTTTGCCGCTTATCTTTTCACCCATCGCAATTTTCAATTGTTCTTTTATAAGATCAAAGTTGATCACTTCTTCTGTTACGCAATGCTCTACCTGTATACGCGTGTTCATTTCCATGAAATAAAAATTGCGATTCTTGTCAACAAGAAATTCAATAGTGCCAACACTTTCATAATTGATGGCACCTGCTGCTTTCTTTGCTGCATCACCCATTTTTTGACGAAGCTCATCCGTCATAAATGGCGACGGAGATTCTTCCACCAATTTTTGATGACGGCGCTGAATAGAACAATCTCTTTCACTTAAATGACAAACATTTCCAAACTGATCACCGGCAACTTGTATCTCTATATGACGTGGCTCTTCTACAAATTTTTCCATGTAGATGCCATCATTTTTAAATGATGCAGCCGCTTCCGCTTTTGCATTGTTGTAAGCTCTTTCCATTTCACCATCTTCCCATACAATACGCATTCCCTTTCCACCGCCACCTGCTGTCGCTTTTAATATTACAGGATAGCCCATGTTTTTTGCCAACCCTTTTGCTTCTTCCAAACTTTCTAATAAACCTTCACCACCGGGCACGACAGGCACCCCTGCTTTTATCATTGTATCCTTTGCAGTGATCTTATCACCCATTGAATTGATCATATCAGGTGTAGGTCCAATAAATTTTATCTGGTGATCAGCGCATATCTGTGCAAACTTTGCATTCTCTGCTAAAAAACCATAACCGGGATGTATTGCATCTGCATTTGTAATTTCAGCAGCAGACATCAAATGAGGAATGTTAAGATATGAATCGCTGCTTTGTGGCTTGCCGATACATACTGCTTCATCTGCAAATTTTACATGAAGACTATCACGATCTGCCGTGGAATAAACAGCAACTGTTTTAATTCCCATTTCACGACAGGTGCGAATAACACGGAGTGCAATCTCTCCCCTATTTGCTATTAATACTTTTTTGAACACAATTAATAATTAAGGATGAATAATGAATAATTCAAGAAAGGGTATCTGAATTAAGCTGGCTCAACTAAAAACAGCGGCTGATCATATTCAACAGGAGAAGCATCTTCTACTAGAATCTTCACGACCTTTCCTTTTACTTCGCTTTCTATTTCATTAAACAACTTCATTGCTTCAATAATACAAACCACTTTACCCGGAGTGATCTCATCTCCCACTTCAACAAAGTTTGGTTTATCAGGTCCTGCCTTACGATAGAATGTACCGATCATTGGACTCCTAACAGTGATAACATTACTTGGTGTAGTGTCCGCTGCTTTATTTGATTCCGTTGCAGCAGGGGTTGGTTGTATTGATGGAGATGGTGAAGTATGCGTAGGCATATGGTGAACTTGAGATGGAGCTGGCGCCATATGCATTGGCGCACTAATTACTTGTTGGATCTTGTCTTCTTTTTGTTTTATAGTAACTCTGAAATCTTTCAATTCTACAGTTACCTCACCAATATTTGATTTGTTGACCATCTTGATCAACTCCTGAATCTGCTTGAAGTCCATGTTTTTCAAATTAAGTTGGTTTTGTCCGAAGAATTCCTTCGGATGTGAATTAAGGGACGGCTAAGATAGGTAAATCAAATCCGTAACGCACTTGATTTTGGCAAGTTTTTAGGCAAAATCGGGTCAAAATCATATAAAAAAGCCCAGAATCCAATAGATTTTGGGCAATTCATTAAACCTGCAATTTATTTATTTTACTCTTTCTACATACTCTCCGGTTTTTGTATTGATGCGAATAATTTCGCCTTCATTTACAAAAAGTGGAACACCAACTGTAGCACCAGTTTCAAGCGTTGCTGGTTTTAAAGTACGGGTTGCCGTATCACCACGAACACCCGGTTCGCAATAAGTGATCAGTAAAGCAATTTTATCAGGAAGCTCAGCGCCAAGTACCTGGTCATTGTCAGTATTTATCAAAATACCAACTTCTTGTCCTTCTTTAAGGTACTGCGGAGCATCAATGGTTTCTGGTTGCAAAGTAATTTGCTCAAAAGTTTCAGTATTCATGAAGCTATAACCCGTATCATCCTTATATAAGTACTGGTAAGTATGTCTTTCTACACGTATTGGGTAGATATTATCTCCTGAATTCCATGTTTTTTCAATACTCCTGCCATTATCCACACCTTTCAGTTTAGCCCACACTTTTGCAGCGGCACGGGCAGTTTTATTTTCCCCAAATTCCACTACACTGTAAAGACTACCATCAAGCTTGAGGACCATTCCGCGACTTATATCAGATGTGTTTGCCATTTGAACTTTATTTTTTTGAGGCGGCAAAGATAAGGTTAGATGGCCTTATGGCAAAGTGTGAATAGAAAGTTACCTACTAATTGAAAATCGAGTTTATAATGAATAATGAAGTTTCTTTGCAGCATGAAAACTGTGATCGCTTTTTTTGTTTTTGTGCAGATCTCAATGCTTGCTTTTGCACAGCAAACAGATCCTCCATATAAAAGATTTCCTACAACACCTCCTCTCAAATTATTATTGACGGATAGCTCTACAATTTTTACAGATAAGGAACTTAAAAAGGATACGCCACTATTCTTTATTTTATTTAGTCCTGATTGTGAACATTGCCAGAAGGAAACAGAAGAACTGATCGATAAGATCGATAGCTTTAAACATATTCAAATAGTAATGGCAACGTTCATGCCTGTAGACAAAATGAAAACCTTTTATGATAATTACAAGCTAGATCGATTTTCTAATATAACTGTTGGGTATGATATGCAACATATACTTGCTACTTATTACCGGATCAGTTATACTCCTTTTCTAGCCTTTTATGATAAAAAAGGGAACCTGATCGAAGGAATCCAGGGAGCACTCCCGCTAACAAAAGTGCTGGAATATTTTAAAAAATAAATATGCTCGTTTTAATCTGGCGTAATTGTTTCCCATTGTGCCTTTCCTGATTCCCATTCTTTATTTTTCTCCATTATATCTTGGCAAGATTTTGTTATGGGTAGAATATCATGCTCAATGTGTCGACGATAAACCAAACAGCTTTTTATAGGTATTTACTTGCCTTTGCGCTTTTTATGCTTCCTTTTTTTGCATTTTCCCAATTGCAATTGAATATTACTGAGGATACCTCCAAATACAAAACCCTTGAAGCAAGTAAAAACTATGACCGGAGCCTTTCTTATCAAAAAAAATGGGGAACACATTACCGAAAAGAATGGGGAACACCTGTTAAAGTCAGGATCGTAAATCTTGATACAATGTCTGGCGGATTAACTCCTTATCAAAGTGGTGGCGGCAGACAAAGCAAAAGTTTACGATTAAGAGATAAAGATGGAAGAGAATATGTTTTAAGAAGTGTTGATAAGAGTTTTGGGAAAGCTCTACCTGAAATTTACCAGGGAACATTTATTGAGTCCATTATTAATGACCAGGTTACTATTGGCCATCCTTATGCGCCGTTAACAATTCCGACATTAGCAGATGCTGCAGGTGTATATCACACCAACCCTGAAATAGTTTTTATTCCTGAACAACCTGCGCTTGATTCATTTAATAAAGATTTTGGCAATCAGCTTTACATGCTTGAGCAGCGTCCTGATGAAAATTGGGAAACAGCATCAAACTTTGGAAATTCAAAGAATATTATTGGCACAGAAAAAATGCTGGAAGAACTTCTTGAAGATAATGATCATAGTGTTGATCAGCTTGCTTATGTAAGAGCTCGTTTGTTTGATTTTTTTATTGGCGACTGGGGCCGTCATGAAGATCAGTGGCGATGGGCATGTTTTAAAAATGAGGAAGAGAAAATTTATAAACCAATTCCCCGTGATAGGGACCAGGCTTTTACAAAA
>DATHDP010000122.1:0-13754 GCA_035318985.1 Chitinophagaceae bacterium | reverse complement strand
TCCCAATGTGAAGGATCATGGCTCATCAATATCTTGAAATGTGATCCGTCAACTCCGTGGTAGGCTTTTGCCAGGTCACCATAACTATGAAAACCTCTTTTGCCACTGATATTCTGAACCCCGATCAAAGAGATCTTCTCGCCGTTTCTTTCAAGCTGGGTATTTTCGTCGAGCATCAATTGCCAGCCTAGTTCCTTATGGATCTGTTTAAGCCGGTCCAGGTTTGCGATTTTTTCCTCCGGGGAATCCCATTTTGTATAGTCACCATAATCATGATTTCCCAAAATTGAATAAACACCCATCGGCGCTTTTACTTCTTTAAAAAGATCTATGTAATCATCCATTTCATTACTGCGGTTATTTACCAGGTCGCCGGTAAAAAGAATAAGATCCGGCTTCTCCTTTAAAATTTTCTCCACTCCTTTTTTCACCGCATGTTTATCCGTAAAACTTCCGGAATGGATGTCTGATATATGTACAACTTTTAATCCTTTAAATGATGCAGGTAATTTTTCAAAAGCAAGTTGCATTCGCCGAAGCTGGTAACGGTATTTATTTCCAAATCCATAAATAAGCGATCCAAATAAACCACCTCCTACCAGCATTCCTGTCCAGGTAAGAAAAAGCGAACGGGAGATTTTTTCACCTGCCTGGTATCCTTCACCTTCAGTATTTGAAAAGAAAACTTTACCAGCAAGCCACTGTACTCCGCGTCGAATATCATCAACAAGAAAAATTGCCGAGGCTACCAGCTTTGCAAAAAACAAACCGGCGATAATGGCAAATACAGTGTTTCTAAAAAGTTTGTTCTCAAAATTCAGATAAGGCAATAACAATAACACTACAACGGCGCTGATAGAAATAACCCAATAACAAATAAAGATGATAAGCCTTGCTTTTGAACTTGCAGTTTGGGTGATAGTTTTTAAAGCCTGGAAGAAATAAAAATCAAGCAAAACCATAAATGCAATAAGCACCCACCAAAAAACTGAGTTTCTCATAGTTCTCAAAATTAGGATAATTACATAAGTCATTGCAATCCGTTGTTCACTCACAAAACTTACATTTGCCCGAATCTCAAACATTAAATATGAAGTTTACTTACTACGGCCATTCCTGCTTCATGATAGAAACATCAGGAAAAAAGATCTTGTTCGACCCATTCATTTCGTATAATGACCTGGCGAAGGGAATTAATATTTACACGATCAAACCAGATTTTATTCTTTTGTCACATGGCCATAGTGATCATATTGCAGATTGTATTGCCATTGCCGAAAATTCTCAAGCCCGGGTTGTTTGTAATTGGGAAATTCATGAATGGCTCAACCATCGTGGTATTAAACACACTCACCCCATGAATACCGGGGGCAAATGGAATTTTGGTGAGTTTACAGTAAAATGTACGGCGGCTCAACATTCAAGTGGATTACCGGATGGCAGTTATGGCGGAAACCCAATGGGTTTTATCGTGACAAGTAATGAAGGAAGCTTTTACTATAGTGGCGATACGGCTCTTACAACCGACATGACATTGGTCCCAAAATGGGCAAAACTAAATTTTGCCGTTTTACCGATCGGAGACAATTTTACCATGGATGCTTCTGATGCTGCGGAATGTGCGGATATGATCAATTGCAAAAAAATCGTTGGTGTTCATTATGACACTTTTGGTTTCATTAAGATCGATCATGAAAAAGCTAAAAAAACGTTTGCAGATAAAGGAGCCGAGTTGTTATTGATCAATATTGGAGAAACCGTTACAATTTAATTAAGTATGGGAAGAATTATTGGTGTTGCAAATCAAAAAGGTGGAGTTGGAAAAACCACTTCGGCCATTAACCTGGCTGCCAGTCTTGCCGTACTTGAATTTAGAACCCTGTTGGTTGATGCCGATCCACAGGCCAACAGCACAACCGGCGTCGGTTTTGATCTGCATAACGTTACCCAAAGTTTATATGATTGTATGGTAAATGAAGCATCTGCAAAAGATGTTTTATTAAAAACAGAAATTCCAAATCTTGACCTGATCCCTTCGCATATTGATCTTGTTGGGGCAGAAATTGAAATGATAAATTATCCTAACAGGGAACTGGTTTTAAAAAATATTCTTGATCCGATCAAAGATGATTATGAATTTATCGTTGTTGACTGCTCCCCTTCCCTTGGATTAATAACTGTAAATGCATTAACCGCTTCTGATTCCGTTATCATACCTGTGCAATGTGAATTCTTTGCATTGGAAGGCTTGGGTAAATTGCTTAACACAATTAAGATCGTGCAAGCAAGGTTGAATACGAATCTTGAGATCGAAGGAATATTGATGACAATGTATGATGGCCGGCTTCGTCTTTGCAACCAGGTAGTAAGTGAAGTAAGAAAACATTTTGAAGATATTGTTTTCAATACCATCATTCACCGCAATTCAAAACTAAGTGAAGCGCCAAGTGTTGGAAAGCCTGTTGTTCTATATGATGCCAATAGTAAAGGCTCTATTAATTATCTTAACCTCGCTAAAGAAGTTCTTCAGAAAAATAATATGACGAAGATCAAACAAGAAGAAAGAATACTTGAGCTATAACTCCGAACTAAAAATTAAGAACTCATTCAATGACCCAGCCCAAGTCCAATCAAAATAAAGAAGCCTTAGGTAAAGGCATACGTTCATTATTGCAAAGCATCGATGCAGATCTGAAAACAGGTAGCGGACAATTGAAACCTACCGTAGTGGAAACCGCTACTGGCTCTTTCCGAATTCCGGTTGATGAGATCGATATTAATCCAAAGCAACCTCGTCGATATTTTGATGAAGATGCATTAAATGAACTGGCTTCATCTATCAAATCGCATGATATTATTCAACCCGTCACAGTTTCTAAAATGCCTTCTGGCAGATATCGTTTGGTTTCAGGTGAAAGACGATTGAGAGCATCAAAGTTGGCTGGGTTAAAAGATATTCCTGCATACATTCGTCAGACCAATGACCAGCAATTATTGGAACTGGCTTTGCTTGAAAATTTGCAGCGTGAAGATCTGAATGCAATGGAAGTAGCACTCAGTTTTAAAAGAATGATGGAAGAATTGGATTTGACTCAAGAACAAGTTGCGGAAAGAATGGGGAAAGACCGAAGCACTATCGCAAATTTTATTCGCTTATTAAAATTACCTCCAGACATACAGGTTGCCGTTCGTATAGGAGAGATCAGTATGGGGCATGCCCGTGCACTTATTAATGTTGATTCTATTGACAAACAACTTTTCGTTTTTGACCAGATAAAAGAAAAGGGATTATCGGTTCGCCAGACCGAAGCATTGGTTCGTAATCTTTATAAAGACAATGGCGTCGTTAAAAAACATACAAAAAGTAGTTTGCCCGACGGCTTTCAGCGAATTGAGGATAAATTAGCATCCCATTTCAGTACCCGTGTTAAGATGAAGCACAGTAAAGACAACAGTGGCTCCATTTCTTTTGAATATTATTCAATGGATGAGCTGAATAAAATTCTCGGGCAATTGAATGTTCCATTAGATTAAAATATTTTTGTACTAAGCTGTTTTGCTACTATTAAGCTTGTGTTGCATCGCACTCTTGTACAGCAACAAGGCTATTCAGCAGATCAGAACTAACAGATGAAATTCTTTTACTTACTCATATCTTTATTTTTTTTAAGCAATGCTTACTCGCAGAATGTTCCTGCTGAAAAGACTGTTACCATAAAAGATTCTTCAGCATCAAAAAAATCGAAGCCAGATACAACAGCAAAGCAAAAGGTCTACAGTCCAAAAGTTGCAGCAAGGCGTTCTGCAATAATACCCGGCTGGGGACAGGCATACAATAAAAAATATTGGAAGATCCCGATTATCTATGGAGGACTTGGAGTAACGGGCTATATATTCGTTAATAACATAAAAATTTATAAAGAGTATAAGTTTGCATACTCTGCAAGGATCAAAGCAGAACCCCCTGATCGGGATTCCACAGATTATGATCAATTAGATCCCATCTATAAAGTTCTTAGTCCAAATTCTATTCGCTCTGCCAGGGATGAATTCAGAAGATATGTTGATTATTCGGCATTGATATTTATAATACTCTGGGGTTTAAATGTTGTTGACGCTGCTGTTGATGCTCACTTAAAAAACTTTGATATAAGCCCCGATCTCTCACTTCAATTAAGACCCGGTTATAGTGAACTTGCACAAACGAGCGGTGTCAGTCTTGTTTTAAAAATTGGAAAATAATTATAGTCCGAAGTCAATAGTTCGGAGTCAAACTCTTAAACTTGAAGCTTAACTTATACCTTTGAACCATCGGACTACTGATTCCGAACTCAAAACTCTTAACTCTTTTATGAACATTGCCTTAATAGGATACGGCAAAATGGGAAAAGCGATCGAAGAGATTGCTTTGCAGCGTGGACATACTATTGTTTTAAAAATTGATGTTGATAATGCTGATCAGTTTACAAAAGAAAACCTGGCAAAGGCAGATGTTGCAATTGAATTTACAGGCCCGCATAGCGCTTTTGATAATGTAAAAAAGCTGATGCAGTTTGGCGCCGCTACAGTTTGCGGTTCTACGGGTTGGTTAGAGAAATTAGATGAAATACAAAATGACAGTAAAAAAAACAATGCAGCATTTTTATACGCCAGCAATTTTAGCGTTGGAGTAAATATTTTTTTTGAAATAAATAAAAGGCTTGCCTCTTTGATGAAAGATCATCAAGATTACGAGATACAATTGACAGAGATACATCACACGGCAAAAAAAGATGCTCCAAGTGGCACTGCCATTACACTTGCCGAGCAAGTGCTTGAAAATATTCCCCGCAAAACAAAATGGGCAAATCATATAAGTGATAATCCCGAAGAATTAGAAATACTAAGTGAACGCATTGACCCGGCACCCGGCACACATAAAGTAAAATACTCGTCGGGTATTGATGATATTGAGATCATACATACAGCACATACAAGAAAAGGGTTTGCACTTGGCGCAGTATTGGCCGCAGAATTCTTAAAAGGAAAGAAAGGAATTTACAGTATGAAAGAGGTCTTAGGGTTGTAATATCAGGTTGTTCAAAAATGGCAAAATGAAATTTATACTACCACTAATATTATTCATAATCATGTTTTCTGCTTGTAAGCAAAAGCAGGAAAACGATCAAGTCACTACACTCGCACCATTAGACAAGTTGAAAGTGGGAAATGAAAGGTTTGTAAGTGGACATCCTGTACATCCTGATGAAACACTCGATAGAATCAGAGAATTAAAAAAGGGACAAAGCCCTTTTGTTGTTGTTGTTAGTTGTTCAGACTCACGGTTACCCCCGGAATTAATATTTGACCAGGGATTGGGTGATGTTTTTTCAATACGTACGGCAGGCAACGTAATTGGAGACTATGAGTTAGGGAGCATTGAGTATGCTGTTGAACATCTTCATTGCAAACTGATCGTTGTACTGGGTCATGAAAATTGTGGTGCTATCCAGGCATATGCAACATCCGGACACGAAAAGCATAATGACCATATTCAAACATTAGTGGACTATATAGCTGCTGAAGAAGAAGAAAAAATTATTCCCGATAGCTTAAGATCCAATATTGACATTTTAGTTAAAGCTAATATTGTACATGCGGTTAATTTATTGAGATCATCCACTCCTGTTTTAAAGCCTCTTGTTGAAAAGAATGAAATTAAGATCATCGGCGCTTACTACGATCTTGATAGCGGGAATGTTTTATTTGATAAGTAATGAAGGATGTCACACCCCGTTGTTGGTATTCAATTAAAAAATGTTTTATGTTTATGACTTCTCACCAACAATTGCGCAATGATTAAATCTTCGACTATGTTCAAATCCAGAATAAAACGATGGCTTGATTTTATACCCTTAGTGATCCTGATTATATACGCAATCAAATTGGTTTGGACTCTATCGACGACCGACATTACTTTCGTTTGGATGAATGTTGTGGGTCTTATCATCCTTCCTATAAACATAGGAATGTTCTTTTGGAATCACAAGGCAGGAGTTTTGTGTTTAGGAGCAACATTAATTTTAGGTCTGTTTGAGATTGTATCATTTTTCCCGGGAACTAATACCTGGTCCTTTGGCTTTGGAGCACCAGAAGATGGGAATTTGATTTCACTTCGAATTCAGCCAATCTACATTTTGTGGTTGACAATTCATCTTTTGATTTCGAATAGATATTATTTCGGGGTTGCCTCGAAAAAATATTGGCAAAATTTTTTTGACAAATCTGTAATGTAACTACATTATTAAGGCTTCTCAACAACAACGCAATCTTAAAGCACTTCGGTTGTCCCAAAGATCACTTCCTGCGGGCAAACACAACTAGCTTACTTTTGCATTATGCCCACAACAAAAATTTCCACTAATAGTATTTTATCAAAATTAAAGATCAAGTCGCTTAATGAAATGCAGCTGGCTTCTATAGAAGCCATTGATAAAAACAATAATGTACTGCTATTATCAGCTACCGGGTCTGGCAAAACATTGGCCTACCTTTTACCTGTAATCAAATTATTGAACCCGGCGAATACAAACACACAAGCCATTATCATTGTACCATCCCGCGAACTGGCTTTGCAGATCGAATCTGTATTTAAAAATATGGGCACTCAATTTAAGGTTACCTGTTGCTATGGCGGCCATTTAAGAGAAACAGAAGAAAATAATCTGAAGCAGCCCCCGGCATTACTGATAGGCACACCCGGCCGGTTAGCTGATCATATAAGAAGAGGAAATATCACTACTGATACAATAGAAACATTGGTGCTGGATGAATTTGACAAATCATTAGAACTGGGTTTCCAGGATGAAATGTCTTTTATAATAGGTTCCCTAAAATCATTAACAAAAAGAGTATTGATCTCAGCTACCGAAGCATTGGAAATTCCTGGTTTTATAAATACAGACAACCTCGTCAAGCTGGATTTTCATAATGATAAAGATGCGGATACAGGACTTGCGGTTAAGCTATTAATGAGTGATGGAAAGGATAAGCTGGAAACACTTTTCCGGTTGATCTGTCTGCTGGGTAACCGATCCACAATAGTTTTCTGCAACCACCGGGAATCAGTAGAACGAACCAGCAAATGGCTGAAAGAAAAAGATATTGTCAATGTATTTTATCATGGAGCCATGGAGCAACAGGAAAGAGATGCTGCCCTGTGTAAATTCAGAAACGGAACGTCCAATGTATTGGTAACAACTGACCTTGCATCAAGAGGACTTGATATTGCCAATATCCGTTACATCATTCATTATCATTTACCGGGCAGCGAAGATATTTTTACACACCGCAATGGAAGAACTGCAAGGATGGATGCCAGTGGCACTGCTATTCTTATTTTATCACCCGAGGAAGAATTGCCGGAATATGTTGATGCAGAATCAGAAAAGATAGAACTGCCGGAAACCAGCACCCTCCCGGATAAACCACAATGGTCAACTTTATTTATTGCTGCCGGTAAAAAAGATAAGGTGAATAAAATTGATATCGTCGGATTTCTATCGAATAAAGGCCAGCTAAAAAAAGAAGATATTGGTTTGATCGAAGCAAAAGATTTTTTTTCTTTTGTAGCAGTAAAGAAAATAAAGGTCAGTCACACACTGCAGCTGATCAAAGACCAGAAAATAAAGAATAAGAAAGTAAAGATCGCGGTAGCAAAGTAAATATTAGCTCATAACTACTCTATTTTGACGGAAGTTTGCGGGGATTATTTAAGTATTCTTTAATAACATCTTCCATGTCCACATTCAAAAGATTGGCTAAGGTTAATAACCACATCAACACATCTCCCAGCTCTTCTTTTGCATTTTGAATATCCCCCCTGGCTATTGCAGCAGAAAGCTCTCCCACTTCTTCATGAAACCATAAGGCAGTGTGATAGATGCCCCTTTCATTATCTGTTTTAAAATATCTGTCTCTTACAATTTTTTGCAGTGCTGAAATATCCATATGGTTATACTATTATTATTTTAATAAAGAGTTGATCTATGTTTTATTCTTTGCGTTTTCTTTGCGAACCCTTTGCGGCTTTGCGGTAAAATTTTAACCGCAAAGAAAAATAAAAGTAAAACGCAAAGAAGCGCAAAGGAAATAGACTGAATTGTGTTTTTGAAAAAATCCGGTCAACGGATTAATTTACAATTACTGTTCTTCTTTTACTTCTTTTGGTGCCGCCCGGCTTCCGCTGTATAATTCATATTCCAGCAAGCGGCAGTCAATTGTACTGGTATAAAATTCTATACGGCGTTTGGCTTTCAATCCTATTTTTTTTGCGAGGTCAAGGTTACCAGTAAAAACATAACCAAAATATCCACCGCATTTCTGTTTCATAAAATCACCGATACGGCTATAGGTTTCTTCAAGTTTACTAACCTCACCCAATCGTTCACCATATTCCGGGTTTACATAAAAAATACCAGGAACATGTGGTGGTATCTCGGTATCGGCAAAATCACAAACAGCAAAATCGATCAGGCCGGCTACACCGGCTGCAATTGCATTCTTCTTTGCATTTTCGATTGCCTTGCCGTTGTAATCTGTTGCGATGATACGAAGACCGGGTACATCAACAATTTGTTTTTCCAATAAAGCATCTTCCTGTAAATAAACCGATTCATCATATCCCTGCAAATGCATAAAAGCATAATTGGTTCTAAATAATCCCGGTCGCCTGTTGGTGGCGATCATGGCTGCTTCAATGGCAACAGTACCCGACCCGCACATAGGATTTACAAATGGTGATCTTTTATCCCATTGCGTAGCATAAATAGTTGCTGCAGCCAATGCTTCCAGCATAGGAGCCTGGCCCGGTATTTTCCGGTACCCATGCCTGCCTAAAGAATCGCCTGATGTATCAATAAATATTTCTGCATTTTCATTTTTCCAAAACAGGTTGATGACAGCACCTGTAAGTGCCGAGCCCGTTGATGGACGTATGCCTCTTTTTTCACGCAACCTGTCCACTATCGCATCTTTTACCCGCAGGTTTGCAAACATGCTGTTATTAATAGTAGGATTATTTACATTGCTTGTGATGGAAAAATAACCCGGATCGGGTAAAATATTCTCCCATGGATAATCAATAAGAACATTATAAATGTCATCCGCATTTTCTGCGTCGAATTTTTTCAGGCTATAAAGTACCTGGCTGGCACAACGAAGATTCAGGTTTAATTTAATACAATCGGTAATAGTGCCAAAGAAGCGTACCCCAGTTACAAATGTTTCTTCAGGAATAAATCCAAGATCCTTTACTTCCTGCTCCAGGTAAGGTGCCAGCCGTTTGGGACAAGTAATAATAATAACCGCTTTATCAGTAAATAAATTCATGAGACGCTAAAGATAAATCTTCCTGAATGATGCGGGTATATAATACCTTTTTTAAGGCTAGAAAAAATCACAAAAAAAATTTGTGTAGTTAAATGGCTTCATGTAGATTTGTAGTCAAATAGCTACACAATGAATTTAAGACGAGACGTATTTCAGGCGATAGCAGACCCTACAAGAAGAGCCATACTCCTCTTAGTTGCTTCACAATCCCTGACAGCAGGGGCAATAGCAGCAAACTTTGACACAGCCAGGCCAACCGTTTCAAAACACTTACAAATACTCACCGAGTGTGAATTACTTGAACAAGAGTATAACGGCCGGGAAGTTTACTATCACGTCAATCCAAAAAAAATGAAAGAACTAGCCGACTTCATTGAAGCATTCCGCAAACTATGGGATGACAGGTTTAATAAATTGGAATCGGTAATGAAGAAATACAAAACAAAAAAGTAACCCTTCGACTGCGCTCAGGGTGACAAATAAAATAATATGGAAAGAAAAACAAAAATCAATGCCGAAGATGGCAAACAGGAACTAACGATCACAAGGGAATTTGATCTCCCATTGGAACTACTTTTTAAAGCATATGAAGATGCAGAAATTGTTGAGCAATGGATGGGCACCAAAGTGCTGAAATTAGAAAATAAAAAACATGGCAGTTATCGGTTTGAAACAACCGACCCTAAAGGAAATAAATACGGATTCAATGGCGTGATCCATGAGTTTAGCCCGAACAAGAAGATCACAAGAACTTTTGAATTCGAGAATACACCTTTTGGCGTCCAACTTGAGGTCCTGGAATTTGAACAACTTACTGATGACACAAGCAAGCTAACGATCCACACAATTTTTGAATCAGTCGAAAAAAGAGATCAAATGCTGAAGATGCCGTTTGCTCAAGGCATAAATATGGCGCATAATCGCTTGCAGGAAATCGTAAACAAGTTAAAATAACAATCCATGACAAAGAGAAATAAGATCATCTATTGGATCGCCACCATTTGGCTATCACTAGGAATGGTATCAACCGGGGTTGTCCAGTTATTAAAACTAAAAGGTAATGGGCCGGGAAGTTTAGAAAGCATGACACATTTAGGCTATCCTGTTTATTTTGTAACGCTACTCGGTGTTTCGAAAATTTTAGGAGTTATAGCATTGTTGATTCCAAAATTCCCCTTACTAAAGGAATGGGCTTATGCAGGTTTTTTCTTTATGATGTCAGGAGCAATATTTACACATATCGCTGCGGGTAATTCCATTAGTGAAATATTTCCTTCATTATTACTTTTAATCCTGACCGTGGTATCCTGGTATTTCAGACCTATTGATAGAAAATTAATTTTAGCTAATCACTAAATAAATGATATGAATTCCGAAAATATTTAGCTAAAGCAGGAAGTAATGAAAAAAACATTTTATGCCAAATTATCAATATTCATGGCAGCGACATACGAGGCGTTGCTGATCATTTTGATTTTCCTGCGACCGGAAATTCATACTTATTCAAACACCATCAGTGAATGGGCTATAGGAAAATTTGGATGGCTAATGCAGGCTGCGTTTTTCTGTTCGGCATTAAGTTATTTGTTTTTATTTCTTTCCATAAAAAGATATGTTCATGGCCGATGGGGAAAAATCGGTTTGGCTTTGCTTTTCATTTGCTTTATTGGAACTGTGGGTGTGGGAGTATTTGTAACCGACCCTTATCCGCCAGACCTTACCATCACCACCACATTAATACATACAATTTCAGGTGGGCTGGCAATGATATTACTGCCTTTTGCTGCATTATTCATCAATCGCAATCTGATGAAAAACGAACAATGGAAAGGTGCAAAAAATATTTTGAGATGGACTGCTTTCCTGCCCCTGCTCGCATTCATAGGCTTTATTGCCCACTATAATCTTTTTGTTGCCCCATTAGGAGAAAATGCTGTTGGTGAAAATGTTCCGATTGGCTATCCTCCAAGAATAATGTTTCTCTCTTATCATATTTGGCTGATCATACTTGCATTGCAATATATTAAACTAAACAAATCAAAACCATAATGATCATGAAAGAAAAGACTCAGGTTATTGCTGAAAAAAACAGACAAGAATTATTCATTATCCGGGAAGTTGATATTCCAAGAGATAGCGTTTTTCAAGCATTTACTGACCCGGAGATATTGGTTCAGTTTTTTGCTCCTTTTGATTATACTATGCATTTCAATTATCATGATTACAGAACAGGCGGCAATTATAGTTGGTGCAACAAAAACAAAGAAGGAAAGATCCTCTGCACTTTTAGCGGTGTAATTCATGAGATATCATCTCCCGAAAGAATAATACAAACTTCTGAATTTATGGAACTCCCGGAAAGAGGAAACGCTATTTTGGAGATCATTAAATTTGAAGAACTTTCCACCAATAGAACTAAGATAACCATTCATGATATCTGTCCTTCGGTTGCTACAAGAGACGCAATGATAAATAGCGGAATGGAAAAAGGGTTAGTAGAGATTTTTAACAAACTGGATAAACTATTTAATAATTTTTAACTTGACAATTCAGCATACTAATAAATGAATAACATGAATCCTAAAGTTGATTGGTTTTTTAGCAAAGACACACAGTGGCAGAAAGAATATGAGAAATTAAGAAAGATCATTCTTGACTGTGGATTGATCGAAGAATTGAAATGGGGTTGCCCTTGTTACACGTTTGAAAACACAAACATTGTATTGATACATGGATTTAAAGAATATTGTGCTCTTTTGTTTTTCAAAGGTGCTTTGCTTAATGATCCCAATGGTATTTTGATCCAGCAAACGAAGAATGTCCAGTCGGCACGACAGATCCGGTTCACGAATGCCCGGGAAATAGTAAAGATGGAAAAAATATTGAAGGCCTATGTTTATGAAGCTATTGAAGTTGAAAGAGCTGGTTTAAAAGTGAAATTAAAAAAGACATCAGAATTCAAGATCCCGGAAGAATTTCAAAAAAGATTAGATAAAAACTCTGCTTTGAAAAAAGCTTTTGATGCTTTGACACCGGGACGGCAAAGGGCATACATTTTTTATTTTTCTCAAGCCAAGCAATCCAAAACCCGTGAAGCAAGAGTTGAAAAATATATCAAACAAATTCTCAGTGGAAAGGGATTAGATGATTAATAAATTCCACTTATCTTCTTAAAATAAAAGTTATGGCAAAAAAAAAGTTGTCATCCGAACAACATGAAGAATTACTCAAAACATTGAAAGCTCGTTTTGAGAAAAACATGAACCGTCATAAAGGTCTTGATTGGGCCAAAGTACAAGCAAGGTTGGAAGCCAATCCTAAAAAACTTCATGTACTTGATGAGATGGAAGTAACAGGTGGCGAACCAGATGTTGTTGATCATGATAAAAAAACTGGCGAATATGTTTTTTATGATTGCTCAACAGAGAGTCCCAAAGACCGCAGAAGTCTATGTTACGATCATGAAGCTTTAGAAAAAAGAAAAGAACATAAACCAAAAGATAGCGCTATTAATATGGCAGCTGACATGGGCGTTGAAATTTTATCGGAAGAAGAATACAGAGCGTTGCAGAAACTTGGAAAGTTCGATACGAAAACATCGAGCTGGGTGAAAACTCCTTCTGAAATTAGAAAACTCGGTGGCGCCGTTTTTTGTGACCGTCGCTACGACACTGTTTTCCTGTATCACAATGGTGCAGATTCTTACTATGCGGTAAGGGGATTCCGTGGTTCATTAAGGGTCTAAAATTTTATACAAATAGCATCACGAAAATATTTTACAACATGAACCTGACCACTCAAATAGCAAAACACTTCAGAGATGTTCATTTTGGTGGGAACTGGACATCTGTAAATCTTAAAGAAACGCTGGCTGATGTAACCTGGCAACAAGCCACAACAAAAATCAATTCATTAAACATAATCGCCACTCTCGTTTTTCATATCAATTATTATATAAGTGCGGTCACGAAGGTTTTACAAGGCGAACCACTTACTGCACATGATAAGTATAGCTTTGATCTTCCACCGATCCAAAACCAGGAGGATTGGGAAAAGCTATTGAACAAGACATGGAGCGATGCAGAAAATTTTAGCAAGTTGATAGAACAATTGCCAGAAAGTAAACTTGGAGAGACCTTTTCAGATGAAAAATATGGAACCTATTATAGGAATATTCATGGCATTATTGAGCATACTCATTACCATTTAGGCCAAATTGTACTCATAAAAAAAATACTCTTGCAGTCGCCCGGAAAATAGCAGTCGAGATATTTTTTTCTGTCACTGAACCTTCTTTTTAAATATAGGTTCTCTTTTAAAAATTCAAACAATTTGAACTATTAAATTATTTACCTTCCCATTCTAAAATCATTTTATGCAGCTAC
>DATHDP010000121.1:0-10092 GCA_035318985.1 Chitinophagaceae bacterium | reverse complement strand
AACAGTAATATATTTTCAGGTGATAGATTCATTCCAATTGTTTAAGATCTGTAACGATGAGCCACCCTCATTAAGTGATCATGGGAATTAGTTGCTGGATTCTTTTTTACGGTCGCGGTTGTTTACAAATACTAAAAGACCAACAACCAGGGCAATACCCCCGACCATTATTAATGCAATCATTATAGTTGAACTCATTAATTATTTTTTATAAATGAATAGATGATCTATATGCTAAAGCATATAGGAAAAGAATGAAATAAGAGGTAATGAATATTACCAGAAATTGTGAGTAGGGTAAATGTGAAAGAGGTAATCTTTTATTAAAAGAGAAGATCTTTTGATCTGAAAATTTTCTAATGAAATGCATGTACTATTATAGACGGTTGTGGGTAACAAATAAAATGAGACAACAGTTTTTTGAATAAATGTATATCCCGATGCTGAAAGATTGAAATGCCTTCCCTCAAGTTCAGTATGAGGGCTTTTTTCAGATTGCTGAGAAAGTGTTTCGGTTTTGAGATTTTCAACTATTGTAGCAGTAGCAAAGGAAACTGTTTTGATGCCAAAGGAGGCAACAAGGATAAGGAAAAAGACGAATAAGATCCTGGCACCAGTTTGCTTGTTCATTACGTCAAAGATACGCAGTATATAGGCAAACTTTATCTTAAAAACAGGTTGAACTATATTTAAAAAGGTAATAGTATCGTATCAAGTCCGCAATCTTTCAGAGATTGAGTATTGAATATTTTCATTGACTCAGGCGACATGATCTTGTTTCTTTGTTCTATCCACTTATCCATACTGGCACCATATATCTTTCGTGTTTTTGCTTCATCCAGGTTATGTATTTTGCCCCAATGAAAACTGTGAGGAATATTTCTTGCTTCGAGCTCATTCCATACCGCAGTATAAAAATTTCTTGTCGTGTTTGATTCTGCACAATCCAGTTCAAGGATGCAGGTAGGATCGAATTTGGTGAATGCAAGTGTTGCTGAAGATCTTTTTACATATCGGTAAGATAATATACCTGAAAGCGGTCCATGATCCTCATTCATTTCAATGAGCATGTCATTTACTTCCAATACACGATCAAGTGGAATGCCGATAGCAGTGCTAAGCAATTTACCACGGATATTATTATTTGTAAAAATTTCTCCTGATGTTCCCAACACTCCTTCATAAAGTGTATAAGAACTTTTTACCAGCTTACTTACTACCAGGTGAGTTAAAGCCGGAACAATATCAGTGATGATACCAATAACTGCAGCTGCATCATCACCGGGACCCGCCTTATTAAAATCAACCACGGGCGGCTGATAGTTGTCCTTATAAGGACGTTTGTACATGATCGTAGCATACGCACCACCGGCAAGATTGTACTGATCAATGACCGCCTGGAAATGGAATGGCCGTTCATTACCATTGGGAATAAAATTCGCATTGGAAAAATCCAGCGTTTCCATTATATGCCTGAATGAATCATCCAGCGGTATTTTTTTGCGATAACTTTCCAGCAAATAAATATCTTCTGTTTCTATCATCACACCATGAATAAAACCAAAGCTGCCAAAACTTACAAGAGCAGCATTGAAAAGTTCATCATCTGCAACAAGTTTTGTTTTAAATTTTTGAGTGAATACATCGGACACAATTGGATATGATCCTCTTTCTAACCAGATATGTTTGTCTGGGCCGGTTATAATATGCATGCCAACAATGAAATCCGGAACCGAACCGGTATCTATTGCAGAGCCATGTGTGCCGGTTGAAAAACATCCAACAATAGTTTGCCCGTTACTGGCGCCTGAAGTTTTTAATGATCTTTTGTTCTTTTTTAACCAATCGTTCAGTTCCTGGATCGAATTGCCACACTGGGCAAATAAAAGATTATTGGGAGTGCCATTATAGTTAGGTGATAAACTTTGTGTGCTCCGGATCGGAAAGATCATATTCAGCATCTTGGTGTTTAATATCCATCCTTCTGCTGCTGCTACTTTACTGAAGGACCATCCTCCACCCAATGCTCTGATAGTTTTATCTTCAGTAATAGCTTTTGCAAGCAATGCCTTTATAGCTTCCGTCATCGCATTATAATCATCAAACCCATTACCTGTATTGCCATTAATGAGATCAAATAAATTACTGATGGGTTGTGTAAAAGTATTATGACGATTGGTCCACTGTGTTGCATTGGTGGGCCGTATTTGCGGCTGTGACATGTAAGTAAATATTAAGTTGAAAAAATTATAATCCCCCGATCTCCCGCTGACAAGGCTTATGACACCTCCATTCGATCTTCACAGATGAAACAATACCTAATGTGATAACAGTTACGAATGATTGTCCGAAATTCTTTGAGAACACGACTTCGTCCAGAGCAGCGCAGGTATCTGTGCAATTAGGCACATGGAAGTTTTGAGGTTTGTTAACAAGACCCCATAAATAGGAACGCATCACAGTATCTCTGTATTCAGTACCCGGATCATTTTTTGTGTTAATGACCCTATAATGATAGCAACTCTGTATTACTATCACAGACAAGATCAATAAAATGAAAAAGATCATTTTCTCTTGCAGAGGAGTAGTTGGTTTAGTCATAAAATAAGTTTAAGGTTAAAATGACACAAGCGGCAGTTGAGCTTAACATTGATAACCTACTTCAATAATTTTCAGTTATGCCACAGTAAAAGTTCGTACAATCCGAAGATTTAAAAAAATAAAATTGATAAAAGAATTGCAATAGAAATATTATTGAAACATGCTAAGCTTGAAATAGCCCAAGTGTATTTCATCTTCAGTGAAGGAACCAGAAGGAGTTATCAATAGATTATACTTTTCTTTTGTACCAGCAGGCAGTATATCTACAATTTCGTAGATATCATCTACGTCTATCCCGAATTTGTCATCAATATGTGAAGTAGCGCCTTTAAAGCCTGTATGCCTGAAGAAAGCAGTTTGTTTTGAGAGGTTAACGGCTTCTGATTTATCCGCTGCTGCGATAACCATTTTATAGTGAAATTCTTCAAACTCATTTTGTTTATAGCCGCCAAGATTAATAAAGAATAATTTGAATGCGCTGTCTTGTTTGTTTTCGTTTTTTAAAATAACTTTTACTTCATATCCATTCACGTTGGTTATTTCCCTCCATGCATCAAAATGCAGTTTAGTATTTCCGGGCCAGAAAGCAACCACATCGGCGATCAGATCTTTAATGCTGTCACCGATACCAAAAAAAACATCATGCTGTTCAATGTTCCGTTCCGGCGGAGAAGCACCGATCAATAACATGTAAAGTTTTGCCATAAAAAGAATTTCCCTGAAGGTAATAAGTGCAAAAGATATACCGGCAGAAGTAAGAATGGATTTTATCGTAAAAAAAATTACATTTACAAAAAAGGGATATGAAATACTTTTATTCTCTTCTTCTTTTATTTGTGCTGGTTACAGCATGCAAGCAAAAAATTTTATCGGGTAAGGCTCTTGAGGATAAATTAAATAAAACGATGGCTAATTACCTGCATGAAACATTGAAGCCCGGAACTGAAGTGGTAATAAAAGATCTTGTATATTATCCCGAGAAAATGAAAAATGTTTACATCTGCACATTTACAGTACAACTGAAAACTGCCACTTCTGATACTACCGGTACCATGATGGCACTTATTCCGAATGATTTCAGTAAGGTAACAAGAACTCAATAGAAAAGTAAATCGCAATGTATTGATTGTATCAGGCCATCGTTCCTGAAAGTATCTTAATTAATTTTTCAGCATCAATATTACCACCGGAGATCACACAAACAATTTTTCCTGTTCCCGCTTTGCCGGTTAAGGCAGCAGCAAATGAAGAACCACCGGCGCCTTCTGCAATAACACGGGTTCTTTCCATCAATAATTTTATTGCATCCGCAATTTGTTTCAGGCTTAAAACAATGGAGCCATCAACGAGCTTACTAACTAATGGCCACATCTCGGTAAGAAGACCAGCACTTCCCATCCCATCTACAAAACTAGGAGTGTAAGTTACTTTCACGGGTTCACCCGCAGCAAGAGATGGAGCAAGCGGCGCTGCTGTTTCCACTTCTGATGCAAAAATTTTTACATCGGGTTTAATTGTTTTTATAGCAGTAGCAATTCCGCTGATCAATCCACCACCACCATAAGGAACGATCACGGTATCTACATCAGGAAGATCTTCGAGTATTTCCAAACCTACTGTTCCATTGCCTGCAATTACTGCCGGATCACTTACAGGATGAATGAACAATCCTTTCATTCCCTCGAATTTTCTTGTTACAAGTACCTGCCACCAATCGTTAAATGGGATCTTGATAAATTTTGCACCAAGTCTTGTGATCGCATCAAGTTTTGTTTGCGGTGCATGATCGGGTACGATCACTGTACAAGGAATATTCATCATTCGTGCATTCCATGCAACACCCTGCGCCATATTACCTGCACTTGCAGTATATACGCCGTCTTTGAGCAATGATTTGTCAGCAGTGCTTATTGCATTGTATGCGCCTCTTAATTTAAAAGAGCCGATCGGTTGTAAATTTTCCAGTTTCAGATAAATTTCTCCCGGAAGATCATCGCCATGAAATCGAATAAGCGGTGTACGATTTACTTTTCCTTTGATGCGTTGCTGTGCATCTTTAATATCCTGCAACGAAACAGAGACCTCTTGTGCTGCTATCATTTTCTTATGTTTTTTCCTGATTTAAATAGCTGCGAGCTACGAGGTATGAGCTACGAGACTCATAGTTCGGTCTCGTATTAATGACTCGCAGCTCGTGGCTCAAAGCTCATAGCTTTATCTTTTCATAAATATGGTAAGCTGAAAAAATATCTTCCGCTGCAATACCCAAAGATTTAAAAACAGTGATCTCTTTATCATTTTCTCTTCCTTTTTTTGTTCCTGATAAAACTTCACCAATCTCACCTTTTACATGCTCATCGGTTACGGCGCCTTCTTTTTTAGGGATCAAAAAATCTCCGGCTTCATTATAAACGGATTCATAGCGGTCAGTGAACAACTTCGATCTAACTATAGCTGTTGTATCTAATTCTCTTGTTGCAGCCGTGCTGGAACCAACTGCATTGATATGTGTGCCTGCAGCGATCCAATCTCCTAAAACAACTGGCTCTTTTGATGCAGTAACTGTACAGATAATATCAGCATGTTCAACTGCCTGCTGCACATTTTTCCTTATATGTATCGGCATATTATATTCAGCCGACAATTCGTTAACAAGATGTTTTGCATTATTCTCATTACGACTCCAGAGATTTATTTGTTTTATGTTTCTCACCACTAACATTGCTTCAATATGTCTTTTTGCCTGTTCACCAGAGCCGATGATCGCAAGTGTTGATGAGTTTTCTCTTGATAACAGTTTTGTAGCTACTGCGCTTGCAGCTGCTGTTCTGATAGCCGTGATCTCTAATGCATCAAAGAGCATAAGTGGTTGGCCATTCTTTGCATCAAATAACATTACTACTCCCTGGTGCGATGGAAAACCAGCTTCTTTGTTAGCATGAAATACACTGATCACTTTAATTCCCATTACCCCAAGTTTGGCTGCATGTCCCGGCATCATACCTAATACACCGCTGCCATCCGGAAGCCGCATGATATTACGTAGAGGCTGCAAGCATTCTCCTGCTGCTAATGAACTAAACATTTTCTCCATTACTTCAATACATTCTTCCATTGGTAACAGAGATGCGATCTTTTCTTTATTAATGAACAATGGATCCATTTTTTTAAATGTTCAGGAGTAGTTTTATTAAAGATAGAATTTTTAGGGGTTGAATAGATAGTATCGCTAACACGGATATGACATAACTCTATTTACTTAAACATAATTTCAAGGCAGACCATATATAAACTATATTTACTCTCCAATAAAATTTATACAATATGTCGGCAACGAAAGCATATGCAGCTCAAAGCGCTACTACTCCACTCGAACTATGGACACTTGACAGAAGAGCTTGCAAACCTCATGATGTACAAATGGACATCCATTATTGTGGCGTATGTCACAGTGATCTTCATTTTGCCCGCAATGAATGGGGCATGACTGTTTTTCCAGTTGTACCTGGACATGAGATCGTAGGCAAAGTGACTGCAGTGGGATCACATGTAAAAAAATTTAAAGTAGGAGATCTTGCCGGCATCGGTTGTTTGGTTGATAGTTGTCGTGAATGTGATAGTTGTAAAGACGGATTGGAGCAGTATTGTACAAACGGTTCCGTATTCACTTACGCCGGACAAGAAAGAGATGGCAGTGGTATGACGTATGGTGGTTATAGCAAATCTATCGTGGCACATGAAGATTTTGTTTTGCATATTTCTGATAAGCTTGATCTGGCTGCTGCTGCGCCATTACTTTGTGCCGGCATTACTACTTATTCGCCACTTCGTTACTGGAATATTGGAAAAGGTACGAGAGTGGGAGTTCTTGGGCTTGGCGGTCTGGGTCATATGGGAGTTAAACTTGCAGTAGCAATGGGAGCAGAGGTAACAATGTTAAGTCATACTGCCAGCAAAGAAAAAGATGCAAAGAGATTAGGCGCACATAAGTTCGTTCTTACAAGTGATGAAGCACAGATAAAACCTGTAACGGGATATTTTGATTTTATACTTGATACAGTTTCGGCTTCACATGATTTTAATTTTTATCTCGGGCTTCTTCGCAGAGATGGTAAGATGGTTTGTGTAGGTGTGCCCCCGATACCAGCTCCTGTTCACAATATGAGCCTGATCTTTGGTCGTAAAAGTTTAGCTGGTTCCCTGATAGGTGGTATTGCCGAAACACAGGAAATGCTTGACTTCTGTGCTGAGCATAATATTGTAAGTGATATTGAACTTATTCGTATGGACCAGATCAATGATGCATATGAGCGAATGCTGAAAGGTGATGTTCGTTATCGCTTTGTAATTGATATGCTGAAGTTCTAAAAGTAAAAAAATTGTCCTGTTAAACGGGAAAAGTAAAGAAGGTTTTTGGGCTACAGACCAACCATTTTCATATAATCTTTTTTTCTTCCTTCGATCGCAGACGCGGTAACGCCTACCAGTTCGTCAATAAGTGTGAGATCATTTTGTGTTGGTTTTCGGGGCTCGTTATAATACACGGCAAATGTTCCCAGCAATTCATCGTTTGCACCAAATATGGGTGTTGACCAGCAGGAACGTAGCTCCTCAGATAATGCATACGATTTATAATCTTTCCAAAGCGGATCAGTTGCAATATCATCCACAATTATTTGTTTGCGAACGAATGCTGCGGTACCACAAGACCCCGCAGTAGGTCCAGCCGTAATTCCATTCACTGCAGTGTTGTAATGATCGGGAAGCGAAGGAGCGGCGCCTAGAAATAACTGGTTTGTTTTTTTATTATATAAAAGTATGGATGTTAAAATATCGTTCTCGCTTTTATACTCTATCCAGGTCACTATATCAACAAGTATCTCTTTCAATTCTTTTTCACTGTTCAACATCGCTTCCACATCTGTTTGCAGCAGCTGGGAATCCACTTTTAATATCAGATCTTCTGTAGCCGGGTTCATAATAATATTATTACCCTAAAGTTAGAGGTTTAATTATAATCAATGAAACATGGCATATGAATTTCATTTCCAGGCCAGCCTTATGATTGCAAAGGCTCTTGCACTCCTTCAGAATCGGATATGGTGAGCTCGTTAGTCGGGGATTGAGTAACCATCCCAAAATCAAATTGCATATCGTTGAGCTTGCGATAGAGACCGTTATGATTCATGAGTTCAGTGTGTGTGCCGGCTTCGCTTACAATTCCTTTATCAATCAATACGATCTTATCTGCATTGCGGATGGTGGAAAGCCTATGTGCAATAACAAAACTTGTACGTCCCTTCATTAAATTGTCCAAAGCATCTTGGACTAATTGTTCGCTTTCACTATCCAGTGAAGAGGTGGCTTCATCTAAAATTAAAATAGCCGGATCTTTTAAGATTGCACGGGCAATGGCAATACGCTGTCGTTGTCCACCACTTAATTTAATACCCCGCTCTCCGACGATCGTTTCATATTGTTCCGGAAATCTTTTAATGAACTCATGTGCATTGGCGTTTTTAGCAGCAGCTATAATTTCTTCATCGCTTGCGTCAGGTTTACCATAAGCAATATTTTCTTTTATGCTTCCGCCAAATAAAATAACATCCTGAGGTACAAAAGCCATTTGCCGTCTTAATTGTGATAACGGAAATTCACGGGCGGGGCGTTCATCAAAGTATAATGTGCCATTATCAGGTTCATAAAAATGAAGAAGCATTGAAGCAATAGTTGATTTGCCGGCACCACTTGGTCCTACGATAGCGATCTGTTCTCCATTGCGTGCAGTAAGCGACAGATCTTTTAACACCTGTATGTCTTTTCGACTAGGATAACTAAATGCAACATGTTCAAAACGCACATTGCCTTTTAATATATGTTGTGGTTCTACAACAATTTGTTTGATATCTACTGGTTCGCCATCGTTGCGCAAAATTTCTCTTACGCTTTGTGTAGCGCCTAGAGTTTTTTGTAACTGTGAAAACATATCTGCAAAACCGGCAAACGTTCCTCCAACAAACATGGAGAAAATAACAAACATGATAAGTGAACCAATTGTAAATCCACTTCCTGGCTCCTGGATCATTCGACCCCCGAACCAAACGACAAATGCCAGCGTCCCAAACAAACTAAAGATCATGAATGCTACAAAGGCGCCCCGGTATCTGGCATTACTGATAGCGGTTGATACAACAGCTTTCAGACTTTTTACATAACGGCTTATTTCATAAAACTCACTGGTAAATGCTTTTACTATTGAGATTCCTTGAAAGGTTTCCTGTACGATCGTTCCGCTATCAGCTAATTGGTCCTGTGTTTTGCGTGACATTTTACGGATACGTCTTCCAAACACTACTGCAACGATTGCCAGCAATGGAACGACAGATAACATTACTAAAGCAAGTTTTGGGCTGATCCAGAAAATAAAAAACAAACCAATTATAAGTGTGAAGATGCCACGTAAAAATTCTGCCAGGGTAAAAGAGATGGCATCCTGTATTTGTGAAAGATCGGAAGAGATACGATTACTTAATTCACCCACTCTTTTCTCAGTAAAAAAACTCATTGGCATAGTAAGCAATTTGCTGTAAACATCTTTACGCATATCAGCCAAGCTTCTTTCACCCACTGCCGTAAGCAGATACACTCTCATGAATGAAAAGAAAGTTTGCACGGCCAATTGAGCGAAGATGAGCAGCAATGTTGTATTTAAGCTCCAATGGATATTTTTTAAACCAAATTGTGAACCTCCGCCCATTCCGGGCAATGCAGCACCGGGTGAAGCTGCATCGATCATCTTTCCTAAAAATAAAGGAAACAAGCTGGTAGTAAATGCGGATAGAGCAATGAACACCAATCCTAAAATAAATTTACCACGATGAGGTTTTAAGTATTTAAAAAGAGCAAGAGCCTGGCGCAGGTTTTCTTTATTGATCTTTGCCTTCGGCGTTTTTCCCTCTGATGATGAACTGAGATGTCGGGTTGCGGTAGCCATTGCTTGTTATAAGTTGTGAGTTAATTTATCTAAATGCAAGTTACGACCTCACCCCATCATCTTTTCTTTTATTGTAAAGTCATTACACCCCTCTCCATATGGAGAGGGGGTGAAGAAGTTTTCCATTTGAAAAAAATTGTTGGGGTGGTCGAAAAGCTAAAAGAGTTGTATCACGACAACTCTTTTATCAATTAAAAATTAGTTTTTCCCAATTATGTAATATTCTCTTCCAGTTTATCAAATGATTCATTCCATCCTTTTATACAATCTTCACGCATTTCATTTGGTATACCCTGGTGCTTGAGTTTCATTTTTGTTGCGCCGTCTGCTTCTTCCAAATACACTGTTATCAAAAGTTCTTTTGGCCAATTTCCCGGCATACCATATTCAGATGCAGGTTTAATATTTCCTTTTTCATCTGAGAAACTATCGGTAACCACAAGCTTTCTTTCCGGGATTAATTCTTTGACCTCTCCTGTTGACCAGAATTCTTTTCC
>DATHDP010000120.1:0-42409 GCA_035318985.1 Chitinophagaceae bacterium | reverse complement strand
TCGCTTCCACATGAGTGTGATCGATGAGCTGTATGAGAATAGGGATGAAAATGAATTAGTGTTAAAACTGGAAGAGAAGTATGAGAACCTGAAAGAGTTTAACACGATAAAAGAAATTGATCTGCCGGATGAATTACAAGGAACACTTCGTCCTTACCAGGTTTCAGGTTATCATTGGTTGAATTATTTAAGCGAAGTAAAATGGGGAGGCATACTTGCAGACGACATGGGTTTGGGAAAAACGGTGCAGGCACTGACATTCATGCAGCATTATAAAAATGAACATGGAAAACTACAGGCAATGGTCGTTTGTCCAACCACCCTTATCTATAATTGGGAAAACGAGATAAAAAAATTCACGCCAAAACTTTCTTATTACATACATCATGGCGCCACAAGATCAAGGGACAAGGAAAAATTTGCCAATTGCGATGTTATCATTACAACTTATGGCACACTGCGCAGCGATATAAAATTATTAATGACAATTGAACTTGATTATTTATTACTCGACGAAAGCCAGGCAATAAAAAATCCATTGAGTAAAGTAACAAGAGCAGCCTCTTTATTACATGCAAAGAACAGGTTGTGCATGAGTGGTACGCCATTGCAGAATAATACGTTTGACATTTTTGCGCAAATGAATTTCCTGAATCCGGGTATGCTTGGCAGCATGGAATTTTTCAGACAGGAGTTTGCAATTCCTATTGATAAATTCGGCGAGCCTGACCGAAAGGAACATTTGAAAAAAATTCTTTACCCTTTTATTCTTCGTCGTACAAAAGAACAGGTGGCAAAAGATCTTCCGGATAAAACAGAAACCATTCTTTATTGTGAAATGGAAGATGAGCAGCGGAGTATTTATGAAGCATATAGAAATGATTATCGTAATCAAATATTGGGAACAATAGAAACACAAGGCATACAAAGATCTCAGCTAACCATTTTGCAAGGATTGATGAAGCTTCGGCAGATCTGTGATTCCCCTGCTATATTAAATGAAACAGATAAATATGAAAATCATTCGATCAAGCTGGATGAATTGTCCAGGGAGATCGTGGAGAACATCGGTAATCATAAAGCATTAGTGTTCTCCCAGTTCCTCGGTATGCTTGCATTAATAAGAGGCCGATTGGATCAGCTAGGAGTGAAGTATGAATATTTTGATGGAAGCACAGCGGCGCCTGACAGGGAAAAGGCGATCCAGAGTTTTCAGAATGATGAAACCGTAAGAGTATTTTTAATTTCATTAAAAGCCGGTGGTGTTGGTTTGAACCTGACAGCCGCTGATTATGTATATATCGTTGACCCATGGTGGAACCCTGCTGTAGAACAACAAGCTATTGACAGGACACACCGTATCGGCCAGGATAAAAATATTTTTGCTTACCGCATGATCTGTGTTGATACCATAGAAGACAAGATCATTCAACTTCAGGAAAAGAAAAGAGCATTGGCAAAAGACCTTATTGCTGATGATAATACGTTTGTCAAATCACTTTCAAGAGAAGATGTGGAATACTTGTTTAGCTAAAACTAATTTAGTGTAAATGAAAAAGGCAGCTTATTCAGCTGCCTTATTATATTTTGGGGTTAGTAAGAGAACTACTTTCTGCGATAATGGTATTTATGAGCGGCCAGCGATTGACCTGTAACTATAACACCGAGCACAGAACGAAGCAACCTCAGAATACTAAAAGAAGGCTTGTAGTTGTGTTTATAGATCTTCGCCTCCTCATGCCCATGAACAATAACTCTGTTTTTCATACACGGATTTTTTTAATTAACGTTTGATTTCCAGATAAAGTATGTCCTAAAGTTAAAAAATTCTCCTATATCTTGCAAGCGTTATTGTTAAAACTCCATCTTATGAAGCCACTAACTGCCACTTTTACTTTCATTTTATTTGTTTTTTCTCTTTCAGCACAGGTCATTCCGATCAAAAATGCTTTTCAAACTGACATCGCAAATGTGCTAAGTGATTATCCAAATGGGTTCAAAAATATCATTGGTCATGAGATAAAGCAGAATCCTCAAAACATAGAATTTGAATGCCTGGTTACTGTAAAAGATGCGATTAAATGCAGGCTGATAAAGTATAGTTCAAACATAAAGGAGATCTACTCATGGGAAGCAGATATGATAAAAACTGATGACTTTGAAGCGGTATCAAAAAAATTCAGAATGCTTTATAATTCACTGCAACATCTTTCAGTGAACATTAATGGAACCACCGCAGTATTCAAAGGAGACTATATAAAACCATCAGAAGCGATAAAGTTTACAACTATAGTTTTAGATGCGGGGGATAAAACACCAGAATTAAAAAAATTGAAACTTGCGTTGGTCCTGGAGACCGATATGCTTGATTGGGTAATTAAGATCCAGGTTTATGAACAAGAAAGAGAGGATAAGGAGAAAGGACCCGCTATCGATGAGTAATACCTCGTTAACCTTCATTAACCTAATTTCAACTCTGCTTAACCGGGTATTCAACTTCCTAAGAATATTTTCGTATCCTATCCCGATAGTCTTCGGGAAAAACCAATCGACTCATGAAGAAAATTTTACTGATCGCTTTATCCGGATTTATTTGGCTTGCCAGTTCAGCGCAGAAAAGTGGTAATGTTAAAGGAATTGTTTTTGATACAATAGCTAAACAACCCGTACCCGCCGCAACTATTACAGTTTTGCAAGCAAAAGATTCTTCATTGGTAACATTTACCATGACAAATAGCCGCGGAGAGTTTTCATTAGCCAATGTTCCTTATGGTGATTATCGCTTGCTGGTTACTCATGTTAACTATCATAACGTAAATAAATATTTTACAGTAAATGATGCAAACAAAAATATTGACCTGGCAAATATTGAAGTAAGCGATAAAAATAAAGTACTTGAAGAAGTTGTGATAATGGCGGAGGCCCCACCGGTTACATTAATAGGAGATACTGTTCAATATAACGCAGGTTCTTTTAAAACAAAACCAAATGCGGTAGTAGAAGATCTTCTGAAAAAAATGCCGGGAATACAAGTAGATAAAGATGGAAAAGTGAAAGCACAGGGACAGGAAGTGAAAAGAGTTTTAGTAGATGGAAAAGAGTTTTTTGGGAATGATCCTAAAATAGCAACTAAAAATTTGCCTGCAGATGCCGTTGATAAAGTGCAGGTGTACGATAAACAAAGCGACATGTCGCAGCTAACCGGTTTTGACGATGGACAAAGTGAAAAGACAATTAATCTGAAACTAAAAAAAGATAAAAAGAAAGGAGTGTTTGGAAAGATAAATGGCGGCGGTGGTACTGATGGACGTTACCAGGGAAAATTCAATGTGAACTCTTTTAAAGGTGCAAGACAAATGTCAGTGATAGGAATGGGGAACAATACAAATGCTGAAGGTTTTTCATTTATGGATATCCTGAGTTTTAGTGGAGGGATGAATCAATTGGGCGGTAATAGTGGCGGTGGAGGTATCAACATTAATATGTCTTCAAATGATGCGATGGCAAGTGCAATGGGAGGCGGTAATAATAATTCGATCAATACAACCTGGGCAGGCGGGGCTAACTATAATAATATAATTGGAAAGAAAATGGAAGTGCAGAGCAACTACTTCTACAACCATTATAACCCCGTTACTGATCAAAAACTAAGTCGCCAGTATATTTTACCAGACTCCACATATTTCTATGATCAAAACTCAAGGACAGATAATAATAATAATTCACATCGGTTTAATCTTACATATGACTATCTCATCGATTCTATGAACTCTATAAAATTTACGCCAACGCTAACCTTGCAAGAATCAAAAAACCATTCACTAAATGGATATGAAACACTGTCAGAACAATTGATCAGGAGTAATAGAGGAGCCAGTGAAAACTTTTCTGCCAGCGATGGATATAATTTCAACGGCACATTACTATACAGAAAGAAATTCAGGAGAAGAGGAAGAACCTTTTCTGTTAGCGTCGGAAGTACTTTAAGTAACAGTGACGGAAATGGTGAACTGGAATCTGTCAACCAGTTTTATAACAGATCGGGCAATCTTGTAAAGAACGATTCTATTGATCAACACAGCGATTTTGAAACTGAAGTGCGGGGATATAACACAAGAGCTGTTTATACAGAACCATTATTTAAAAGATCATTGCTTGAGTTCAGCGCTTCAAAAAGTGAAAGCCGTTCTGTTTCGGATAAAGTAACCTATGATTATGATGCTGGTTCGGGAAAACATGATGTCCTGAACCCGCTGCTTACAAATAACTATGAAAATATTTACGGAACAACAACTGCTGGTATCAGGATTCGTACGCAAAAGAAAAAATATAATTACTCATTTGGCTTAACATGGCAAAATGCAGATCTGAAGGGGACCATCACATCAGGTATTAAAGATTCAGTGATCACAAAATCATTTTATAACCTGCTGCCTAATGCAAGATTCCAGTACAATTTTACAAGATTCAAAAACCTCCAACTTGATTACCGTGCATCAACAAATCAGCCATCGGTAACCCAATTGCAGCCGATACCCGATATCAGCAACCCGATAAATATAAAACTGGGTAACCCCAATTTGAAACAAGAGTTCACGCACCGTATTAATGCAAATTATACTGGCATGAATCCCTTTCGTAATAAAAGTTTTTTCTGGTTTAGCAGTTATTCATTTACCAATAATAAGATCGTGAACTATGATGTAATTGATTCTTTCGGAAGAAAGCTAACCACACCTGTGAATGTGGATGGTGTTTATAATTTAAATAATGATATAAGTATTGGCTGGCCCTTACGTTTCATAAAAGCAACATTAAATTTTAATACAGGATTGGGATATAGTAAAACGATCCAGTTCATTAATACGATCAGAAACAATATTTATAATGCTAATATTAGCCCGAGGATTGAAATATCAAAAAGCTTTAAAAATAAATTTGACCTTACACTTAATGGCGGTATCACTTACAACAAAGCAAAATATTCTTTGGAGTCATCACTTAATAATAATTATCTGACACAGGATTACGGCATTGATGCAGGCTGGCAGTTACCAAAGAATTTTTACCTGTCAACCGATTTTACCTATACTATCAGTAGCCAGCGTTCTGAAGGATTCAATGCAAAAGTTCCTTTATGGAATGCATCATTCAGCAAATTGTTCTTAAAATATAACCGCGGCGAACTTAAGATCAGTGCTCATGACCTGCTGAATGAAAACGAGGCAATAGTTCGTTACACTAATTCAAATTATATTGAGGATCAAAGTAACCGTGTGTTGAAACGATTCTATTTACTCAGTTTTACGTATAGCTTGAATAAGATGAGTGCTAATTCCGGTGGCCCGGGTGGAAGGGGAAATGTGATAATAAGAAGATAGAGAAATTAGTCAAGCACCTCATAGATCGTAACAGGATGTGATTTATTTTTCAAACTCACATCACCCACTTTATTGCAATTGAAAGATTCTTTTACTTTTTCATACGAAGATTCATTAATAAGGATCTGTCCTTCCTTCGCTATAGTTTGTAATCGCTGAGCAACATTAACAACATCGCCAATTACAGTATAGTCGAGACGTTTCAAATTTGCGGACCCGATATTGCCGGAGATCATTTCGCCGCTATTAATGCCAATGGAAACTTTAGGGGTAAAGAAAATATTTCCTGATTCATTTGGCAGCTCGGATACTTTTTTTCTTACAGCAAGGCAAGCATCCATTGCTCTGTCTAAATGATAATCACCACGGAAGACAGCCATTACTGCATCGCCCATGAATTTATCTATGTATCCTCCCTGGGCAATTATTTCTTTTACCATTACATCGAAATATTTGTTCAGGAGTTTTACCACTGTGTCGGGAGATTCTTTTTCACTGATAGTGGTAAAGCTGCAAATATCAAGAAAAGCAACTGTCGCTACTACCGTTTCATTTACCATCAGTGATGATTCAAACTCACGGCCGCCCATAAAGTTCAGCACCGTTTCGTCCACATACATTTTAAGTATGTTATTTTCTTTAATGGCCTTCATTGTTTCCCGCATCTGTTGAACGTGGCTTAGAGTCTTTTCCATTGTCAATTCCAGGTCCTCGAAATTCACAGGTTTGGTTACAAAATCAAAAGCGCCACGGTTCATGGCTGTGCGAATATTTTCCATATCGCCATAAGCAGAAACAATAACCGCCTTTAATAAAGTTTTTTGTTCATTGATCTTTGAAAGTAATGTTAGCCCATCCATTTCGGGCATGTTGATATCACTTAGCACGATATCTACATCATCATTCAGTTCCAGTTGCTCCAATGCATGTTTGCCATTTATAGCAAATAAAAACTCATACTTGTGTTCACGAATTTTTTGCCTGAACTTTTGCTTGATCAGGACTTCGAGATCCGTTTCATCATCTACCACTAATATTTTTGCCATTAGTGTATTGCTTTTAGTTTTTCTTTTAGCAGGCTAAACTCAAGAGGTTTTGTTAAAAAATCATCGGCGCCTAACTTCATAGCGGTGTTATAATTTTCTGCATCGCCATAAGCTGTTATCATCATTACCATCGGTGGTGGCAACTTGTGTTTTTCTTTGATATGCCTGAGCAATTCCAAACCACTCATGCCCGGCATATTGATATCTGAAAGTATCAATACAGCCTCATGACTAAGGTCGCCCAGGTACTTCAATGCATCTTCACCTGAGTAAGCGAAAGCAAACTCCATTTCCTTGTTGCGGATCTCTTTTCTGAATCTTTGTTCGAAAAGAACCTGCACATCTTTTTCGTCGTCGACAACTAAAATTTTCATTCGATGAATTTATGATTTATACTGGTAAAATAACGCTAAACGCTGTATATTCTCCTTCTTTTGTTTCAACTTTTAATTCTCCTCCATGCCCCTTGGTTACAATATCATAACTCAATGATAAACCAAGCCCTGTTCCCTGGCCCGTGGGCTTTGTGGTAAAGAAGGGTTGAAAAATTTTGTCTATTGCTTTTTGAGGAATGCCCGTTCCATTGTCTTTTACTTCAACTATAACTTTATTATCGATCTTTTTTGTGCTTACAGTTACTGTGGGCTCATATCCTACCGGGTGTAATTTCTTTTTTTCCATTACCGCATAAAATGCATTGGTGATTAAATTCAATATGACCCGGCCGATATCCTGCGAAATGATTTTTATCAAACCAATATTTTCATCATAATCGGTTTTTAGAGCTGCATTAAAAGATTTGTCTTTTGCCCGCAATCCATGATAAGCCAATCTTAGATATTCATCAGTCAAAACATTTATATCAGTGGGCTCCTTTTTATTGTTGCTTGTTCTTGAATGCTGCAGCATGCTTTTCACAATACCGTCAGCCCGTTTGCCATGAAGGTTTATTTTTTCCAAACTCATTTTTACCTCATTGGCTATTGCTTTTGCTTCGTTCGCATTTCCTTTTTCCAGTTGTTCTGTCATTTCATCGAGCAGCTCATTACTTACTTCTGAAAAATTATTGACAAAATTCAACGGATTCTGAATTTCATGAGCAATACCGGCGGTCAGCTCACCAAGGCTTGCCATTTTTTCAGATTGTATAAGTTGTGCCTGTGTGGCTTTTAATTCTTCCAATGTTTGTGTAAGTGCTTTATTTGCATCTTCGATCACCAATGATTTTTTTTGAAGGTCTTCGATACTTTCTTGCAGCATCACAGACAAAGTAGTTCTATCTTTTTCGATCCGCTCAAGCTTGAATTGTAACATTGACTGGTTCTTGTCTGTTTCCTTGATCACCTTAAGAAGAGATTCCTTTTCGGCATCGCTTATGCCGGAAGAGGTTTTTATAAAATCTGATATCGTTTGTAGCTGAGGACTCATTTTTCCGTTAATGTAGCCAATGAGCAAGTCATATTATGAAACTCGTGTTGACCCGAATCTACTTTTCCAATTTCGCCATAACAAAAGAAACCTGCAAGTGGCGCATTCCAAATATTTTTTATTTTATCTATTTCTTCACTCACGTAAGGCCCTAAAGTAATTTGCCGGCCGGCACAGGAAAATAGAATGATGGCATCGGGTTCGGGCTGCTCTTTTTTATAGTTATTGAATTCATTTAAAGTCGCTTCAATTACTTCAAATCCGGGCAACAAACATAACTTAACTTTTGAGCCCTCGGGTAAACTACCCGCAAAAATTATTGAACGGTCTCCCGGGTTCGCCTGCATGGGTGTACGCATTACCGGGTGTTTACCTTCCCTTTTTAACTGTACCTGGAAATTACTACTGATCATAAAATTCATTCCATTATTTGTATCAAGATCTTTTAGGCCTGCATATCGTGAAACAAAATCCAATGCTGGTTCGTTGTCGATAGTGTAAACAACATTGCCATTACTTTTTGTAATTATCCTGTCCATGCCCACGGGTTTCCATCCACCAACTGCCACTCCACCCAAACTGATCTTTTCTTCATCAAGTATCAATGCAAGTAATCCATAATCGAAAAGTTTATCATTGGTGAATACGTAAGTTCTTTCCATTTTCAAAGAATCTGCAGCTAGCCCGCCGATAATGGTAGCGCCTTTTCCACAGGCAGATTCAATTCCTGCAATAATTTCATCACCGTCAACAGCTAGTCCGCCCGATATAACAAGAAATGCAGGGTTTTTAAATTTCCTAAGTGCTGATTTGCCGATCTGTTCTGCAATTTCTTTTATAGTTCCTTCATCAGCGCCTTTGATCGCTAACTGAAAGTATGCAGGATCAATGTCAAGTAATAAGAGAACAATTGACTGCGATTCAATTTCCCCGTCAGTAAAATTATCACCGGTTGAAGAGCCAAAAACCTGAATCCTTTTTTGTGATAATAATTCAGTGACTGCGATTCTTTCATTTTCATTTGCCATAAAAACAACAGCTAATGTTGGTTGAAATCCATCAGCCATATTTTTTTCCAAAGCCTCTTTTATTTCATCTGCAGTTTTTCCTTTGATTGATTTTGCTTTCATCTTGGTGGTTTATTAACGGAGTTAAATTAATGATTTTAAAAATAACGTGAAGAGTTTTGATTTTTGGGATCAGGAAAACTTCTTTTTATACACAAGCACAATATTTGACGCATCAGTAAGTTTAAAAAGTAGCTCTTGCCATAGCTAGCTGTTTTAATCAATAACTTAAAGCATGTGTGTATGAAAACGACGACTTTTGGCAACCATCTTCACCCCGCACTTGAGCAACTCCACAGAAATACTAGTTTATGGATCGGCCATATGAATTCAGGCCCGGCAGATCATCTTGCTGGACAAACTTTTCAATGTCCCGAAGAAGGTTCTCTTAGTAAGATCCAGGTTTATTCGATCGCTGTTTCTCACCCAGGTAGATTGATCCTCACTTTACATGAATTTGACAAGCAAAGAAAAAACTGGGGACAAGTTCTTTCATCTGCAGAGATCGAAGTAGATGAAAATGACGCAGGAAACTGGATACAATTTCCGCTGAAAACTGTGCACTTGCATAAGGACAGCACGTATGGTTTTAGACTTAAAAGCCCTGACACCCTGGTAGCAATTGGCGAAGCTGCATGGTCAAGCACAAGTCCATTTATTTATGGTGAAGAATGGAATGCAAATAATATTGAGAACAAGGATCATTATTATCGTTATTTCAGTCTTGCATTTAAAGTGGAACTGAGAGCTTAGGATAAATAAAATAAAAAAGGCGACATGTACATGTCGCCTTGAATAATATTGTTTGAGTATTTAATTGCGGATATTAATTCTCATACCCGGTCCGCCACCACCGTTATTCTGCATCATTTCCTGCATCATCTTTTCTCTTTCTTTTGCAAATTCTTCGGGAGTTGCTTTTTTCCCTTTCGATGGTTCTTTGATCTTTGCAACATCAACCTTTGGAGAAATTTCAATTGCTTTATAAGAAGTTCTTCCATTATTGACATCTATTTCCAAAATGGTTCCCGGCAACTGTCCCTGGTACATTTCAGGACCAAATGATCCGGGAATTTCATTGGTAAACCATGCTACGATATTTAAAGTGTCCATCACTTTTTCTCTTTTTGCTTCACCATTATCCATTGTCATCCGAAAACTTTCCTGTATACGTTGTGATGTTGCTTTCATGCAATTGTGACCTAATATTGCTTTGGTTTCACCAGCCACTTTCCAATTGAGCTTTTTGATACTATCTGTAATGATATAATTTTTCTCAGCCAATTCCCGCTGCTCCACTTTTTTTGAGTCGATTACATTGTGAAAGACAATATCATTGCTGCCCGGCATTCTAATTACCATTCGCATACCGCCGCCTGCATCACCAAATGCTGATTCATCGCTTTGCCCATCATCTTCTACCGGCTGCCACAAACTTTTTCCTTCAGTAAAAAAAAGTTCAAACTTATCTTTTCTTTCTTTTGGGATCATATTTTGAAAAGCAGGATTATCATCATTGATCCTGATCTGCATTTGCATTGTTCTTTCATACACGATCTTACCTTCTTTTACCTGTGCAAGAGTGGGAATAGCTATTAGCATAGCTGAAGCAATCAATAAGCGTTTCATAAATTGAAATTAATGTTTTGTCAAAACTAATTAAGCCGTTATCGGCAACAAGTTAAGTTACCTTAGTTTAAGGTTAATAAACGTTAACAGCGGTAATAAGCCGGCTATCGAATGGCTAAATTTGTTTTTTAAATGAACAGATCCGGAAACATATCTGGAAGAGATCCTAAACTCAGTACGCACAGCGAATGGCAGCTGTTGTTAATGGCTATTCCTATTCTCATTATTGCCGGCTTCCAGGTTTTCTGGCTTCGCGAAAATTATATCAAGGAAAAAAAGAACCTCGAGTTCCGCAGCAGCGTTGTTTTTAAAGAAACTGTAAGAAAGCTCCAGGCAAAAAAGCTGAATCTTGATAAAGTTTTTAATGATTCAACCGGTAAAATAAGAGTTGAAGTAATGAATGGTGAAGCGATGACTGGATTTCCCGGTCACCCTGAAGATGAGATCGCTAATGCAATAAATAATGTAACGATACGGGTAAGTGATTCATTGCGAAATGCAGGGATTGACCTGGAAAACAGACCGAATGTTATAATAAGAAACAGAGAATTATCAGGCGATTCGATAAGACATAAAAAAGGGAACATGGTCATTTCAATGAATGAGTCATTTTCAAGGACGGGAGATTCAACGAGAGATTTTATGTATGAACGCAAAGGCCCTCCCGGAGAAATTTTTAAATTCTTATACAATGTTGATTCATTACAGGATTCATTGCGTGTAAAGGAAATTGATTCAGCCTGCGGCATTGCTTTTAAAAAAGAAGGATTAAATGTTCCAATTTCTATTTCAAAAAATGCAGGTCCTCTGCAAAGAGAGACAACTGGTCCACCGGAAGATATGAGAGTACCAAATAAGATCACTATCGGTTTTGCGCATCCTGTCACATATGAATTAACCCTCGGTAATTCTTTTGGCTATTTGATCAAAAAACTTACTTCGCCAATTTTATTTTCGTTATTTCTTGTAGGAGTTACTGTTTTTTCATTTGGCTTACTTTACCGAAATCTTCAACGGCAGCGAAAATTGACTGAAATAAAGAATGAATTCATCAGCAACATCACACACGAATTAAAAACACCGATCGCCACAGTAGGAGTGGCTATAGAAGCGTTAAGAAATTTTAATGCGATCAACGACCCGCAACGAACCAAAGAATATTTAGATATTTCGCAGAATGAATTGCAACGTCTTTCATTGTTGGTAGATAAAGTACTGAAGCTTTCCATGTTTGAGAAAAAGGAAATTGAGCTGAAATATGAATTGCTTGACCTAAAAGGCGTGGTGAATGAAGTTGTTTCTTCAATGCGATTGCAAATCGAAAAACATCATGCGATCGTTTCTATAAATACGGAAGGCGATACACATTTACAGGGAGACAGGCTTCATTTACTCAGTGTTGTTTTTAATTTACTTGACAATGCATTAAAATATGGCAACGACAATATTGCTATAAAGTTTGATTTAAAGGAAAAAGGAAACGAGGTTGAGTTATCTGTTGCAGATAATGGCATTGGCATTTCACCGGAGTATAAAGAAAAGGTGTTTGAAAAATTTTTCCGTGTTCCTTTGGGGAATACCCATAATACGAAAGGTTATGGCCTGGGATTAAGCTACGTAGCACATGTTATTCAAAGACACAAAGGAAAAATAGAAGTGGAAAGTCAACCCGGGCTCGGATCTAAATTTATTATTACTTTACCAAAAAGTGCTTGACCGCAAAGGCGCTAAGGCTTTGTGTTTCGTATAGAGAAGACCTGTGTTATAAATACTTTGCGTTTCTTTGTGTTTTAGCGATTAAACTAAATATTAAATGAGCAAAACAAAAGTTCTATACGTAGAGGATGAATTGTTTCTTGGCAAGATCGTTAAGGAAAGTCTTGAAAGCCGCGGCTTTGAAGTAATAATGGAAAGCGATGGGGCAAAAGCAACGGGGGCATTTAAAAAATCAGAACCGGATATCTGTGTATTGGATGTAATGCTTCCGAATAAAGATGGCTTTACTATCGCAGATGAAATAAGGGAACAGAATGAAGAAGTACCTATTATTTTTCTCACTGCGAAAACACAAACCGAAGATGTAGTGAAAGGCTTTTCACTTGGCGGCAATGATTATATTCGCAAGCCTTTTAGCATGGAAGAACTGATCGTAAGAATTCAAAATGCTCTTCGCAATAAAACAGAAGCGCCTAAAAAAATTACCGGTGATAGTGTAACGATGGGAAAATATACTTTTCAACTCAACCGGCAGGTATTAAATGACGGTAAAGAAGATCGCAAGCTTTCGTACAGGGAAAGCGAACTTTTGAAAGTATTATATGAGAATCGTGATAAGATCATTGGTCGAAAAGATATTCTCAATCTTCTTTGGGGCAATGATAATTTCTTCAATAGCCGTAATCTTGATGTTTACATTACCAAACTACGTGGTTATTTAAAAGAAGATCCTTCTTTGGAAATCATTACTATTAAAGGGATCGGATACAGGTTTGTAGTAACCTGATCTGCTGTGGCCAGGCATTTTAATTTATTCTCAATAATGTATCTTTCCTGAAATATTACAAAATGAAATTTTTTACTGGTAATTGATGAAAAAAAAATTTCATTTAGAATAATCTGTAATTTAAATCATGAGAAAAATATTTATCTTTTTATTTGTCCCAGTCACCTTATTCTCTCAAGCTTTTTCTAAGGAAGAAATTTCCCGCTGGGAAAAACAGGCGAAGAATGTCGATATTATAAGGGATAACTGGGGGATACCGCACATTTATGGAAAAACAGATGCAGATGCTGTGTTTGGTCTAATGTATGCTCAATGCGAAGATGATTTCAAAAGGGTCGAGATGAATTATGTTGAAAAGCTCGGAAGAATGGCAGAAGTAAAAGGCGACACATCATTATATGATGATCTGCTGATAAGAATGATCATCGATTCTGCTGATGCAGTAAAAGATTTTAACAACTCACCTGCATGGTTAAAAAAATTGTGTAATGCTTTTGCGGATGGTATTAATTATTATTTATATAAGAACAGGAATACTAAACCCACACTGCTAACTCGTTTCAAACCCTGGTATCCCTTGTTATGGACAGATGGAAGCATTGGTGCTATCAGTACCGCTGATATTTCTGTAAATGAATTAAAAAGCTTTTATTCAGGCGAACCGTCTGTTTCATTTGTTAAAAAACTTGAAGAAGAAATATTAACCGGATCAAATGGTTTTGCCTTTTCACCAAAGATCACTGAGTCAGGAAATGCGATCCTTTATATCAATCCACACGTAACATTTTATTTCCGACCTGAAGTGCACATGGTGAGTGAGGAAGGATTAAACGCATATGGTGCAGTTACATGGGGACAGTTTTTCGTTTACCAGGGCTTTAATGAACATTGTGGATGGATGCATACTTCCAGTGCCGTTGATGCAGCGGATACTTATATTGAGAAAGTTTCAAAAAAAGACAATAAGTGGGTGTATGAATATGATGGCAAGACAAAGCCGGTTATTCAAAAAAGAATTTCGATCAAAACAAAAAAAGAAACCGGTATTGAAACAACAAATATCAATGCATTATTTACACAGCATGGTCCCATTATGGCAAAAAGAAATGGACAATGGTTAAGCGTAAAAGCAGATAACCGTATTATGAATGGATTGGTACAATGCTGGCAGAGAATAAAAGCAAAGAGTTTTGAAGATTTTAAAAAGACACTTGACCTCAAAGGAAATATTTCAAACAATACCGTTTATGCTGATGCAGAAGGAAACATTGCTTACTGGCACGGCAATCGTATTCCTAAAAGAGATACTAAGTATGATTGGAGTAAAGCTGTTGATGGAAGTGTATCTGCAACAGAATGGAAAGGTTATCACAGCATCGACGAAACTGTGTTTAGTGTAAACCCTCCAAATGGTTGGCTGCAGAATTGTAACTCTACACCATTTACAGTTGCAGGAGCTAATAGCCCTAAAAAAGAAAACTACCCTGCATATATGGCGCCTGATGGCGAAAACTTTCGCGGCATTAATGCAGTAAGAGTATTAAGCGAGGAGAAGAAGTACACGATCGATAAAGTGATCAAAGCGGGATATGATAAAAGACTATCGGCATTTGAAATTTTAATCCCTGCCTTGATAAAATGTTTTGGGCAAAATGTTCACGGAAATGATACGCTTTATAACAAGTTGTATGAAGCCATATCGATTTTTAGAAGTTGGGATTTTCGTTGCGGAGAAAATTCAATTGCAACAACTTTGGCAGTTGAATGGGGCCAAAAGATCTTACCATCTATTTTTAGAACAAAAGTTGTTGATGATGAAGAAGCTGACCAGGTTGATAAAGCAAAATATTTTGCAGCAAATGCAAAGCCAGAAGAATTATTGCAGCCATTAGTAGCCACAATAAACGATCTGACAAATAAATATGGCCGCTGGCAAATAGAATGGGGCGAGATCAACCGTTTTCAAAGAATATCATCTGAGATAGATAATAAGTTTGATGATAGTAGACCAAGTATACCTGATGGATTTGTGTCTTCGACATGGGGAATGCTTCCTTCTTATACCAGTCGCAGTTTTCCCGGCACTAAAAAAAGGTATGGGGTAAATGGTAATAGCTTTATATGTGCTGTGGAATTCGGCAAAAGAATAAAAGCAAAATCATTATTGGCAGGGGGTGAAAGCGGAAATGAGAGCTCTAAACATTTTTTTGACCAGGGAACGATGTATAGCCAGGGTCAGTTTAAAGATGTTTTATTTTATAAAGAAGATGTGATGCAACATGTAGAAAAAAAGTATCACCCCGGTGAGTAATAAATAAAAAGAGTTGCAAAAAAAGCAACTCTTTTTAATATATATAAGGGTCAATTGAATTTATTACTTGTTTCAGTTACAGCAGACTTTTGACCAAAAAGATTACCAAAACTCCCCATGTTCTTTTCTAAAAAGTCTCCTCCTCTTTTTTTAAGTTCAGCTTTTTGTTCAGGAGTCATTTGAGTGTAACGATAAACACCATAAGCGGCAGCGGCCAAGACCAAGCCTAATAATTTTTTTTGCATAGTTTTTATTTTAAGATTTACTTATCAGAATAAGTAAACATAAAATATCGTGCCGCAAATACGATAAATATTGGTGAGACATTAAATGAGAAATATCAACACTATTTGACCTACTTAAAAGGGATAGATCAGGCTTCGATAATCCGAAGCTTTGCATAGTTCAGCATTATCTTTTTTTCTCCGTTGTTCTCAAATTTAATAGTAGCTATCGGGTTATGCGCTGCTCCTTCTTTTTTTACCACTTCACCAAAACCGAATTTCTGGTGCTCTACTTTTTGCCCCACTTGCAAATTGGATACGTCACTTGCTTTAAAATCTGCAGAAGGAACATGTTCAATAACTTTCTGAATGTTGACTTTCGGTGCCAAATAAGAAGGTGTTTCTTTTTTTGTTGACGTCCGGTTATCAGATGTCCAGTCTTTGCCACTTCCTCCCCATCCTTTCATTCTTTCAAATGCGGTTCCATTGCCAGAACCCTGGTTCTTTGCACCACCTCCGGCAAAACTTCTGTCAATAAAATTTTCAGGAAGCTCATCTATAAAGCGGCTTGGTTCATTTTGCACTAAAGAACCAAAACGATAACGTGTATTGGCATAAGTAATAAACAATCTTTTTTTAGCCCTTGTTATTGCAACATAAAACAGCCTCCTTTCTTCTTCTAATTCTTCTCTTTTATTTATGCTAAGTGCATTTGGAAAAAGCATTTCTTCGAGGCCGGCAACAAATACAACAGAGAATTCAAGTCCTTTTGCTGCATGTATCGTCATTAGTTTTACGGTATCTGCATTGGGGTCTTTGTTATCCGCATCAGTTAGTAAAACAATCTGTTGTAAATAGCTTCCCAGGCTTTTATCTACCACCTCTCCCTCCTCATTATCCGGGCTTTCTATCCATTCTTTTATTGAGTTCAACAATTCCTGTATATTCTCATATCGTGCTACACCTTCCGTGCTTTTATCATTAAAAAGTTCTCTTACAAAATTTGTTTGTTTGCCAACATGAAAAGCCACATCATAAGCATTGTGCTTTTGCAACATGCTTTGAAAACTCTTTATCATTATCACAAATCCTTCAATAGCTTCTAAGGTGCCGGCCTTGAACCCAAAAGTTTTTGCCTGTTCCAGCACTTCCCACATGCTTATGTTATTTTCATTGGCAAACAAAACAGCTTTATCAATAGTTGTTTTGCCAATGCCTCTCGCAGGATAATTGATGATGCGTTTCAGCGCTTCTTCATCTCTTGGGTTAATAGTAATTCTTAAATAAGCGATATAATCTTTGATCTCTTTGCGTTGATAAAAACTAATGCCACCATAAATAGTATAAGGAATGCCCATGCGACGCAACGATTCTTCAAAGGCCCGGCTTTGTGCATTAGTGCGGTAAAGAATTGCAAAATCCCGATTGTAAAAATGATTACGAAGCTTTTGTTCCTGGATAGTGTCAGCAATAAATTTTCCTTCTTCGTTATCGGTCATTGTTCTTACAATACGGATCTTCTCTCCTTCTGCATTTTCCGTCCAAAGATCTTTTGGTATCTGGCTTTTATTATTTTTAATGACTTCGTTGGCAGTATTTAAAATGTTTTGTGTACTCCGATAATTCTGCTCCAGTTTTATCACTTTAACCTCTTCATAATCTTTTTGAAATTGCAAAATATTCTGGATCGTGGCGCCACGAAAACTATAAATGCTTTGTGCATCATCACCTACTACACACACATTTTCATGCATAGCGCCGAGTAATTTTATTATTTCATACTGTGCAGGGTTGGTGTCCTGGTACTCATCAATTAAAATATACCTGAACTTATGCTGATACTTACTCAGGCTTTCAGGAAATGTTTTTAATAACTCATAAAACTTTAAAAGCAGATCATCAAAATCCATGGCGCCGTTTTTAAAACAACGTTTAACATACGCATCATAGATCTGGCTTATGGCCGGGCGATTACTGCGCATATCCTCTTGCTGAATATAATAGTCGTTTGCATATTCTGCGGGCCCCACCAAAGCATTTTTAGCTGAGGAGATCCGGTTATAAACCGTAGAAGGCTTATAATGTTTGTCATCAAGATTTAATTCATTGATCACAGTTTTTACAACACTCTTTGCATCATCTGTATCATAAATGGTAAAGTTGTTTGGATAACCCATTTTCGGCGCCTCGGTCCGAAGAATTCTTGCAAACACGGAATGGAATGTTCCGATATATAAATTTCTTGCTTCGTTGTTACCAAGAATGTGTTCGACCCGTTCCTTCATCTCCTTTGCAGCCTTATTTGTAAAAGTGAGAGCAAGAATATTGAAAGCGTCTATACCATTTGCCATCAGGTGAGTCACGCGGGTTGTAAGCACTTTAGTTTTTCCACTGCCGGCACCGGCCACTATCATCAAGGGGCCATCAATATGTAATACGGCCTCACGTTGTTTATCATTCAATCCCTCTAAATAATTTGTCATTTTGTTTTTGTCACCCTGAGCTTTGCGAAGGGCGGACATGGCCGCAAATTACGTCATCATTGCGGCTAAAAAATTTGTCTGAAAAACTTTTACTACTTAAAAACCCCGCTGATGCGGGGTTAAGTTTTAAGAAGGATCTTTCTTCGGTTCCAATAGTTGGAAAAACTGATCTAATTGTGGCAGAATCACTATTCTTGTTCTCCTGTTCGCTGCTTTGTTCTCTGCAGTAGTGTTTTCAAACAAGGGGTTGTATTCTCCCCGTCCAGCTGCCGAGATTTTTTTGGGATCAAGACCATATTCTTTTTGTAAAATTCTTACCACTGAAGTTGCCCTTTTCACACTCAGGTCCCAGTTGTCGATCAATACACCATTGCGGTAAGCAACATTATCTGTATGGCCTTCCACCATAAATTCTATATCCGGTTGATTTTTTAATACCGCGGCTACTTTACCAAGCACTGTTTTGGCCTGGGACGTTACTTCATATTTACCGCTTTTGAAAAGTAGTTTGTCTGAAATATCAATGTAAACAACTCCTTTTTCCACCTTAATATTTATATCCTGGTCTTCCATGCTACCCACAGCACCTTTCAGGTTCATCACCAATGCGAGGTTCAATGAATCTTTACGGGCCATGGATGCTTGCAGATCCTGTATGTAAAGATCTTTTGCCCCAATGTTGTCAAGGGATTTTCTGATGTTTTCTGCCTGTGCAGAAGATACAACAGAAAGGTCTTCCATTTGTTTTAATACGGTGGTGTTAGTTTGTTTCAAAAAATCAATCTGCTTATGAAGGTCAGCGATCTGATTATTGAGAGTGGCCTTATCATTTTCTAGGGCCGTTTTCTGACGTCCCAGTTCTGCTTTATCATCATTACATTTTGAAAGATCCCCCTGCAGTGCAGTGTGTTGTGTTTGCAGCGTTGCATAATCTGATTGCGATTTTTTAAATTTTTTGCTGCTTACGCAAGAAAAAAGAAAGAAAGACGATAGCATTGTTATGGCTACTAATTTGTATTTCATTGGTAAATGTTTTTGGTGACTCAAGATATTAATTCAAAAGTATTTGGTCAAAACAATTCTTCCGAAAGCCAAATGTTAAAATTCCGGCATTTGATTGATAAAATATTTACCCGGCAAGATCATCATTTGAGGAAATGCTTTCAATATAAGCAACGATCTGGTCACGGGACCTATTCATTTTTTTCTCAAGTCTGTGTAGTAATTCTTCTTCTTTGCCGGGAATATATTCAAGATCCTCATCTGTAAGTTTGGTGTCATTCTCTTTCATTCTTTCTTTTACAGTTTCCCAGGGAATCTTTAATCTCAAAACAGATTGATTTTTCATGTTCAATATTTTATGAATGAAAGGAAGAAAACAAAGGTTATGAGTTTCAAAACCAAACCCAGTGCCAACTATAGGGTTGTGCAAAAAATCTCATAGTTACAGTTAAATGAGGAGCTACGAATAATAAATCTATTTCCATTTAATATTACATCCAATACTTGCTCTTTGTTCTTGTGGAACAGGTTTGTTATTTATTAAACAATCTAGAGCATATCGAATATCTCTCCCCGATACTGGTATTTCATTTCCCGGCCGGCTATCATCCAATTGTCCACGATAAACGAGCCTAAGATCTTTATCATAAATAAAAAAATCAGGAGTGCAGGCTGCATCATATGCTTTTGCCGTTTCCTGTGATTCATCATATAAATACGGAAATGGATATTTTAATTCTTTTGCAACCTGTGTCATTAATTCAGGAGAATCATTAGGATGATTTACTACATCATTTGAGCTGATAGCGACAAAACCAACTCCTTTGTTTTTATAGTCATACCCCAACTTTACTAATTCCTCATTTACATGTTTTACAAAAGGACAATGATTGCAAATAAACATGATCATGGTGGCTGTTTCGCCTTTTGTATCATCCAGCGATAATTGTTTCCCGTTTATCGTATCGGTGAGTAAAAAATCAGGGGCTTTTGTACCCAGTGCAACCATTGTTGAAGGAGTTCTTGCCATTGTGCAAAGTTAGTCTATCAAAAATCTTTTTTTGTTGAAGCTTCATAAACTTTCTTGCCTTCAAACATTGTCCAGAGTACACGGGTATCTCTCATTGCTTCCGGGTTTATAGTTAATATATCCCTGTCAAGCATAATTATATCCGCATATTTCCCGACCTCAAGTGAACCAATTTTTTTTTCGGCTCTCATTGCCTTTGCTGCGTTAATTGTATATGCATATAACATTTCTATACGGGGCATGCATTGAGTACTGTCTAAAACACCCATTGGCCCTCTTCTTGTTTCAGCATTATAAATAGCCTCAAAAGGATTAGCGGTGCTTACCGGCCAATCACTGGCACCACAAATAATAGCTCCTGCCTGTAACATTGAACGTGCAGGATATTGCCATTTATAAAGCGAAGGATCAATATAAGGCCTCACAATATCAATGGTTGTTATATCACCAAAAGCCCATAATAGCTGGTACGAGGCTAGCACATTTAATTTTTTAAAGCGTTCAAAATCGGAAGGCAATACAATTTGTAAATGTGTGATAGTGTGTGGTATTTTATTATTGCCATTGATCTTACGGACAGTTTCAAACCCATTGAGAGTTTCAGTTACTGCTTTATCGCCGATGGCATGAACATGTACTAAAAGATCCTGTTTATCCGCTGCAATTACAAATTGTGCAAACTTTTTTGGATCAAACATAAGCACACCTTTTGATGATGTGCCTGTGTAAGGCAATGATAAGGCCGCAGTATGTGTGGGATGTTCTATTACTCCGTCACCAAAAATTTTAAAGCCAATGATCGAAAAATCTTCCGAATTATATTTTTTCTGTAAATTTTTTATTTGTGTGATCTGTTTTTGAGGATCCCCATCCGCATCGGCTACGATACAAGCCGCAATATGTGCTGTGAGTTTTTTATGATCGATCAGGTCTTTGTACCAGTCAAGATAACCCGCCCGGGAATTATTTATTGATGATACGGCAGGATCGAGCCATGCAGTGATTCCATAGCTGTTATTATATTCCATGGTTTTTCCAGCTGCTTTGCTGAAGTCAGTCTCCGCTACGAGAACGCTTGAAATTTTTTGATAACCACTTTCTGAAACAAATCCATTTGGCTCATCATTTTTTGTGATACCGTAAAAGATCTTCTCTTCGGGCTTTAGTGATTGAATAAATTTTTTATCAAGCCCGGCACGTTTCAACATCACATTATTTGCCCAGGAGGTATGACCATCAGAACCTCGCAATACGATGGGCTGTGAAAGAAACACATCTGCATTGAACTTTTGTATAATAATATCCAATTGGGACCAGGTGCTGATATTGAGTCCATAGATCACCAACACATCGCCAGTCATTCCATCTTTCTTTTCTAGTTCACTTTTTGCATAAGCTACCAATTCGTCAATTGTCATCAATTGATCACTGACATTTGCTTTGGTCAATCCTCTGCCGCCACTAATACCGTGATTATGGCTATCAACAAAACCTGGCATTAAGAACCCACCATTGCAATCGATCAATTCTGCTTTCGTGCTAACGGATCTCATTACTTCAGAATAATTGCCTACCGCGATTACTCTTTTATCTTTTATAGCAATTGCCTCGGCAAAGGGGTGACTGGAGTTGGCAGTAAAAATGCGGGCATTATAAAAAACTTTTTCCTGCGCTGTAACTAATAGAGGTAAAAAAACAATCAATAGTAATTGCAGTCGTTTCATATTTCAAGAATATGAAGGAAGGTAAAAATTAAAAAGCAATTCTGACTGTTAAGCGGCTTTTGCGAGATTTCTTTTTTTCCTGTTCAGGTATTTCTCAAATACTATATCACTCATTGGTTTGTTGTAAACTTTACTTTCTACCCATGAAATGATATCGAGATAGGCAAACGATCTTGTTTCAAAACGATTCTTTTCAAGATGCTTTATTTTATCCAGGAATTTTTCAAGCTCAGGTTTTATCTTCTTTGGAGAAACATTGAATGATTGTCGTAGGAAACGAAACATCTCTTCTTCCACCACCGTAAGGTTTTTCATTTTCGCCATATATCGGTAAACCGATTTTATGAGTGATTCAATGATCTCGTCATTTCCCAATTCATAATGTGCCATCAGGTGAAGTAAACGGGCATAGCACTGCAGATCTATCCGGAGATCACCCGCCCCATTGATGATCTTTTGTAAGTAATCAATTGCTATTCCATATTTGCCGGCGCCGAAATAAAGGGTGGCAATTTTATAATTGAATACAAGTATGCGATGCCCGTCAACAAACAATGCATATTCTTCTAGGTTTTTTTCTATCGAAGGCACCAATTTCAATCCTTCTGCAAAACTTCCTTTCATCAGGTGCCAGTTTATTTTGGCAGTATTGATATAAATAGAAGTATGTGTACGGAAATTATCATGACGTTTTGCAATATCTGTCTTTGCAAACATTTCAAATTTTTTGAGCACGGTTTCAAATCTTTCAAAATACCGGAGATCAAAAAGGGCATTCAATAATGTATGTACTCCTTTTATATAGTGTCCCGTTTCAACTCCTTTCATTACCGGCTGTGCTTCAAAAAGATCGATCCATTTCTGACTGTAGCGATAATACATCAGAAAATCCTGGCGAATAAAAGCATACCAGCAATAACTCTGGTACAAATAAAGTTTTTCATAAAAGCCATTTATTTTCTGAACGTCGGCTGGTAAATAATTTTTGAAAAATGTATTCAGCTCTTTTTCATCCTGGTCATTTCTTGCATGACCATGCAATACAAACCACCGATATAAAAGCAAAGCAAGATTGGAAAGTCTTGTCACCCTATCAATATGCCCACTGATCTCCAACGCCTCTTCCGCCATCTCTTTTGTTTTATCAGTAGTGCTGCGGGTAATATGCAACGTTTCAATTTTCTTTTCTAAAGAAAGTAATTGAACCAGTGTATTAAACTTTTGATTCGCTCTTGCAAGTTCTTTTGCTCTTTCTAAAATGCGAAGACTATGAATTTTTAAACCTTTATTATATAAGATGCGGGCATTATCCAGATGCTCACTCAATTGCAAGTCGATATTATCAGTGGTTTTTAATAACCGAAGACTTGCCAATACTTGTTTGTATAAATGATTTTTTAAATTGGCTAGTTGAGTTTTAGAAATGCCGGGCATTTTTTTCAGCAACAACCTTTCATCATACTCCTGCAGCTTATCCAGTGCATCAAAAAGCTGTATGATCTTAAGGTCCTGTTTAGCCGAGCTTCTCTTTATATATAGCTTGAAATGCCGTTTTTCCGACTTTTCCAGCGAGTGAACTAATTGAAATAATATATCAGAAAACCTGTTGGACATAATAAAATATTTTTTTGGAAACGCTTCACTTGCAATGAGTTACCTAAATTCTCACCCGTTTGAAATGATAAAATGGGGAGCAATATATTTTCAGTAAGACAAAGCCGCGGTATACTTTTGATCTGCGTCTCTGTTATTTTTTCATAAGCAAGCAATCGTTGAGAGTAAGACAAGCAGCAGAGAGGCCTAAAAAAGATTTTTACTGATTTTCATATGGCAAGCAATCGTGAGAGGCCAGTCCGTTTCTACGGAAGGGCCTTTTTTGTGTCCGCAAATTTAATTTGGATTAACGGGATTTTGTAAAAAATTTTATCAGCCTGATTTTTTGGCAATTGTCATCACATGAGCACTTATACCGATCATTACCGGGTCATTTTCGGTTAGCCTTATATATTGAAGCATCTTGTTTTTTGAATCTTCATTATTCCATCTTTCCATAAAACCCGGCGTCAACCACCCAAAACCTTCAATGGCTATTGAATTAAATTCAGAATAGCCGGCTGCAGTAAATTCCTCTTCTATTTCTTTTTGTGTGTGGAAATGCGCATCGGTAAAATACATTGGGTGATTGACAGGATTAAAATGATTGCCGTCTTCAAGATCCTGGTTCACTATATTTTCAAAAGCAGGGTCGTCAATAAATCCCTGCCAGAACCCGTCAAACAAAGATGCATATCTTGTAATGGTTGCGGCTAGCAATACTCCATCCTTTTTTAAAACTCTTTTCGCTTCAGCAATGCTTTTTACCCGATTTTCTTTTTCCTGCAAATGATACAGAGGACCGAATAACAGGATCAGATCAAATTGTTCATCATCATAAGGAAGTCGTCTTGCATCTCCCAATAAAATCGATGCAAGTGGTTTGTTGTCAGTTATTGAACTTTTCATAGCTGATTCAATATGAAACTCTGCAGCATCAAGTAAATGAACGTTATGGCCCATATCATGAAGCCAGAAAGAATAAGCTCCTGTTGCTCCACCAATATCGGCAATGGTCATGGAGGGTTTTAAATAACGAAGAATAATTTCCTGTGTACGAATTTTCTCCAGTTGAAAGACATGCTGACCTAAACGATCGGTTTCCGTTTGTGTGCTATTGTAAAACGTATTTATGATATGTGATGACATAATTTTAAAGTTACAAACAAGAAATAAATCTAGTTAATGATATAATAGAGAATTGTCTATTTCTTCCGGCCAATAATCAGAAACATCGGTTTCGACAGATGCATTTGATCTAAGTAATTCAAATGCATTTTTTACGCCTAATAATTTATCAAGATGGCCTCCACCAGTTGGATTTACATTGGTTATATAGGCTCTCTCTTTTACATCATGAGGAAAAAGTTTACATAAAGAAGAAACAAGATGAACTCCGAAGGCTACCGGGTGAAATTTATTTGCATCGGTTAGATCCAATTCAAAGCCATAACAGTTTTCATTTTTATATAAACTATCAGCAGGTACATAAGAGCAAGGTTTTAGAACAATGCCGGCGATTTTTTTATTCTTTAATTCAACTTTTAGCTCTTCTGCTTTTATCCATGGGGCGCCGAATTGCAGAAAAGGTTTATCAGTTCCGCGACCTTCATTTACATTAATACCTTCTAATAATCCCATGCCGGGGTAAACTAAGGCAGTTGTGATATTTTGTATTGCGGGGGATGTTGGGTAAAAGTTATTTGTAGTTTGAGTCCTATCCCAGTTTTTTACAGGAACTATTTTCAGATCGAGCCCTTTTATTTTCTTTTTCGAAAAATAAGTTGCCAACTCTCCTAATGTGCAGCAATGTCTTATAGGAATTGACCACCGACCAATAAATGATGAACAATTTGTTTCATCCAACATTGGGCCTTCAGCCATTTCCAAATTTCCACCAATTGGATTCGGCCTGTCTAAAATGATCAATGGCTTTTTATATTTTGCACAAGCTTCCATCACATAGGTCATCGTCCACAGGTAAGTATAGAAACGGCAACCCACATCAGGAATATCAAATAAGACAATATCAATATCTTTTAGATCCTCTTCAGTCGGTATTAAACGATCTCCGTACAAACTAATTATTGGCAAGGCCGTTTTGATATCAATGGCATCTTTTTGATAAGATCCATCTGCACCTTTTACTGAAATGCCATGTTCGGGAGAAAAAATTTTGACGAGATTAAAACCCTTATCAACCAACTCCAGGCGACTTAATATCCTGGCTGAAGTAAAAGCTGCATTATTTGTTACAATGGCAAACCTTGAATTCTTATTCACTTCGGGATCTTGTAAAAAAATATCTATGCCGGAGATAACTTGTTGCATGGCGCTAAGTTCTGAATAATTAGACTCATATTCTTAGCTCATCAGGATTCCATAATTTCACCATGTAAATTTTATTTATGGCAATCCGCATCTTTATTACCGGCGGCACTTTTGATAAGGAATACAATGAATTGAACGGTCAGCTATATTTTAAAGACACACATTTAAATGAGCTGCTTGGATTGGGCAGGAACCTGGTGCCGGTAGAAATAAGAACATTAATGATGATCGATAGTCTTGAAATGACCGATCATGACCGGGAATTGATCGCTCATCAATGCAATAGTTGTGAGGAAAATAAGATCGTTATCACCCACGGTACAGATACTATGGCTGAAACTGCTCAAATGCTTGCCGCAAAAGTGAAAAACAAAACTGTAGTGCTTACCGGAGCGATGATACCTATAAAGTTTGGAAGTAGTGACGGTCTCTTCAACCTGGGCAGCGCATTAGCTTTTGCACAAACACTGGTTCCCGGAGTCTACGTTGCAATGAATGGCCGTTATTTTCATTGGGATAATGTAAGAAAGAATAAAGAGACGGGAGTTTTTGAAGAAGTGAAGTGATCATTGTTTATACTCTTCCAGCAAATGTTCAAACCCCTGGTCAGGATAATATTCTTTTAACGGTGTAAAAAATTCAATGATCTTTCTAAAGTCTGCTGTTTCATCATCGGTTGTATAAAACGGTTCCGAAACACTTAATTCCTTTTTTAAATAATCAAGGCCTACCATTACGATCGGTACGTTGGCTTTTTTAGCTATATAATAAAACCCTGTTCTTAGCTTATCAACCTTCTTTCTTGTTCCTTCAGGTGATAATGCAATAACTAAATTCTCCGCATTATTGAATTTATCAACTACCTGTTCAACAACGCCCTGTTTACTTGAACGATCAACTGGCGTACCGCCGAGCCAGCGAAATAAAAAACCAAACGGTCCTTTGAAAAGCTCTGCTTTGCCGAGATACTTACCGTGTTTAATTTTTAAAACACTTCTGGCTGCAAGGCCAATCGTAAAATCTTTCCAATATGTATGTGGACCTATAATGGCAACAGCTTTTTTTAAATGATTGGGAAATTCATTCACTGCTTTCCAGCCTTCCAGTTTCAGGTATAATTTCCAGAGAGATCGCATATAGTACCCAAAGTAATTAAAACTCTTTTATTGCATCTGCATCATGATCATCATCATTCATATTAATGATATTGGGTTGTTGTGCATGTGATGATATTGAGATCAACCAAAGGATAACATACCTTAAAGCATGATGAATCGTTTGATAGAAGTTAAATATTATCCACAATCATCAATAATCTATTAAATAAATGGGTGAGTTATGAGCATTATATTAAGTTTATAATTAAGTTTACATTGTTTAATCTATAAAGATTAACTAATTCCATTAGATTCTGCATGACTGAAGGATCGAAGCATACAAGTCTCCTGAAGGCTGAACCATATTTTGTTTGGATTGTGGCCCCACAATTAGATACGGATGATCCGAATCTAAAATACTATTACGACTTCGATGCCAACATAAAAGAATTCGCTAAAGCTTTTGATGAATTAGGTCTTCCATGGAAATGGCAGTATGTAACGATCAATGATTATAAAACAATCATTGATAAAATTGCTGCTTCAGCAAATGGTCATATCCCACTGGTGTTTAACTTATGCGATGGCGATGAAGTAAACGGAGCTCCTGGTTTGTCTGTTATCAAATATCTCGAAGAGAAAGAACTTATTTATACGGGCTCAAGAGAAAAGTATTATCATCTTACCACTTCCAAGATCACTATGAAACAGGCATTTGATGATGCTCATGTTCCCAATTCTTTATGGAAAGCCATTACTAATCCAGCGCAGGATGTAACAGGGGTTTGCGATTATATCGGTACACCAGTTATCGCTAAGCCTGCTGTATCTGGTGGAAGTATGGGACTTGGTTTAAAAAACGTAGTGAACAGCGATGATGAATTAAGAAAAGTGATAGATGAGCTTTATAAAGGTTATCATGGTTGGGATTTTACATTTGGCGGACTAGTAGCAGAGAAATTTATCGCGGGTCCTGAGTTCACAACATTTGTTACCGGCTCTTATGATCAGCCGGATGATATCCAGGTTTATCAACCGGTTGAAAGGGTTTTTAATGAAAAGCTGCCGGAGAATGAAAAATTCCTTTCTTTTGACAGGCTTTGGGATACTTATGAAAATGAAAAGCCGGTAGGTGAGCATGAGTATGAAAACCTTTGGGAGTATTTTAAACCCAATGCGCAATTAGAACATGCGATCAAACAATTAAGCATCGATGCTTATTGTGCAGTGCGAGGTACAGGTTATGGCCGGATTGATATCCGAATGGATAAGGCAACCGGTAAAATGTATGTGCTGGAAGTAAATTCACAATGCGGATTAAGCGAGGATGAGAACCACACTTCGATTGGCGCTATGGTAAGGTTGGGCAATGAGAAATTCAGCGACATGCTTGGGGCAATTATTGAAAATGCCCTGCAAACAAAACTCAAATACATTAAGGCGGCTAAGCTTATCAATAAATAACAACGCAATAAAGCCGTTTCAATACTTTTTATTAACTAAAATGATCGTATGAAGATTTGTGTGCTTCAACCTGACTATTCGCATTCCAAAGTAGATTACCAGCTCTATGATCCTATTCGCAATCTTTCTTCGCTAATGCCCGAAGCAGAGATGGATCATGTGCTGATCAGTAAATTAACTACTTACAAACAGCTTAAAGAGCTTAAGAAAAAGGGTTATGACTGTTTCGTTAACCTTTGTGAAGGTTATCCTGATTGGGAAACTCCCGGCTATGATATTTATTTCAATGCCGATATGCTGAATATTCCTGTTACTGGCCCCAGCACAAAACTTTTTGATGTTCCTAAACGGTTAATGAAATATGTGGCCTATTGTGAAGGAGTAAGAATCCCTGCTTATGCAATTATAGATACATTAGAAGAAATTGAAAGTGCTACTCAGCATTTAAAATACCCATTGTTTGTAAAACCAGCACATGCAGGCGATAGCCTTGGGGTGGATGAGCATTCATTGGTAAATAATATAGAAGAGTTAAAGGCAAAATGTGCGGAGATCATAGATGAGTATGGTCCGCTTCTGATAGATGAATATATTGCCGGTCGAGAGTATACTGTCTTGGTGAGTGCTGATCCGGAAAATGAAAAAGAATGTATTGCTTTTCGCCCTGTTGAATACAGGTTTCCCGAAGGAAAAGAATTTAAAACTTATTCATTAAAAACATCTGAACTTCATCCTGATTGCAACTTTCCTTGTGAAGATGCGGAGCTTGATAAAAAGCTTCGTGAAGCATCTAAGAAGATCTTTCTTGGATTTGGCGCTGTTGGGTATGGAAGAATGGATTTCAGGGTAAATGATAAAGGCGAAGTATTTTTTCTTGAAGTGAATTTTACCTGTTCTGTTTTTTATACAGATGGCTACGAAGGTTCCGCTGATTTTATTTTGAAATATGATGGCATCGGGCAAGCTGGTTTCCTTAAACTGATCATTGAAGAAGCAATGAACCGTCATCAGCGCAAACAAAAATGCTATGATGTAAAAGGAAATTCAATTGCCGGATTTGGTATTTATGCTAAACGTGAATTACCACGCGACTATATTGTTTTTAATGGAGAAGAAATGCCTCAGCGTCTTGTTACCCGTCGTCATGCAATGGAGAACTGGAATGAGAATGAACAGGAACATTTCCGTCGCTATGCATATCCTATAAGCAAAGAAGTTTTTATTATTTGGGACGCTGACCCAACAGAATGGGCTCCGCAAAATCATAGTTGTAACCCTAACTGTGCTTATGATGGATTAGATGTTGTAGCACTTCGGAAAATTAAAAAAGGCGAAGAGCTTACACTTGATTATGCTCAGTTCTTAGATAAAAATATGGAGCCATTCCATTGTAACTGCGGTTCTCCAAACTGTCGCGGACTCATCATGGGAATTCCCAACAATTCAGTTACTCATCGCGAATCAGTATTGGAAAAACAAAGAAGAGAATTGAGATTGAGATCAGGGCTTAAATCAAACGGGTTGCAGCGTCGGACAAGATAAAATAGTTTTTATTTTAGCTGTATGAAAACCGTACGGCTTACCATTAAAGGAAAAGTGCAGGGCGTCTTTTACAGGGCAACGGCAAAGGATGTTGCCGACCTTACAGGTATAAAGGGATGGGTAAAAAACCTTCCTGATAAAAATGTGGAGATAACAGCAACTGCTCCAGAAGAGACACTTCAAAAATTTATTAATTGGTGCAAGCAAGGTCCGCCAAAAGCAAGGGTGGATGATGTGATCGTTGAAGAACTCAGGCTTGAGGAGTTTAATGGTTTCAGGATTATCAGGTAACTTTCAAAAAATCAACTTTCATGCGCAATTCAATTCTTGTATTCCTCCTTTTATTTTCTAGTTATGCAAAAGCGCAAAATCTAAAATCCGGTGGCGTATTAAAACCAGAACAGGCCATCATGGATATTCGTCATTATACGGTGGCATTAGAAGTAAATCCAACTGAGAAATCAATCAATGGATATACAGAGATTGACCTTAACCTTTTGCAGCCAACTAATAATTTGTTATTCGATTTCTGGCATGGACTTAAGATCAGCCAGCTTTGGGTTAATGGAAAAACTCAAACTTATACTCATACGAATGATGATTATATAAAAATTCCATTATCACAGGAATTGCCTGCAGGAAAATTAAAAGTGAAAGTTGCTTATGGTGGCAAGCCAGCTATTGCCATAAGACCACCATGGACTGGCGGCTTTCAATGGGATAAAGATTCAAAAGGCAATCCTTGGATATCGATTACCTGCCAGGGTGAAGGCGCAAAAATTTATTTTCCCTGTAAAGATCATCCTAGCGATGAGCCAAATGAAGGCGCTGATATGATCATTACTGTTCCAAAAGGATTGATTGTAACTGCACCAGGCATTTTACAAACAACAACGACAAAAAATGATAAAACAACTTTTCATTGGAAAACTAATTATACCATTAGCAATTATTGTATTCTTTTCAATATAGGAAAATATAAGCTGGCAACAAGAATGTACACAACGGTTAATGGCAATAAAGTGCCAATCGAATATTATGTGCTGGAAGAAAATTTTGATAAGGCAAAGCATTTTCTTGACCTCTATGAGCAATCCTGTAGGATACAGGAAAAATATTTTGGAGAATATCCTTGGGTAAAAGAAGCGATCCGTGCTTCTGAAACGCCACACCTCGGCATGGAGCATCAGACCAACATTGCGTATGGCAATAAATACAGGTATGAAAAAGTGGGAGGTAAAGATTTTGACTGGCTTCTTCATCATGAATTCGGACATGAATGGTGGGCAAACAAAGTAACTAACCGTGATTGGGCGCATATGTGGATACAGGAAGGCATCTGTGTTTTTGGTGATGCTTTGGCAACAAGAGAGTTAGCTGGTGAAGAAGCGTACATGGAAAAGATGCGGCAAACAGCAAAAAACACTTCAAATAAAATCCCTGTTGTAAGAGGCGACCAGGTTGATTCAGACAGTGCTTATCAAGGGGATATTTATGGTAAGGGAGCTTTCTTTATGCATACGCTTCGTTACATTATGGGGGATGATAAATTTTTTCCTACTTTAAAAAAGTTAGCCACTGATCCGCAGTATACGTATGACAACACAGTAGTAACAGTTGATGTAGAAAAACTTTTTAGCGGAGTTTATGGCAAAAGCCTCGATCCACTATTTCATTTATTTCTTTATACAACTGATATGCTTGAAGTATCTGTAAAGAAAACAAAGGAAAACGAATACCAGGTTAAGCTGTTGAATCTTGATATGTCAATCCCAATAGATGTACAGACCGATTCAGGCATTCAAAGACTAATGGTCGATAAAAAAGGAACTACAGTTACTAGCAAGACAAATATTCTTATTGATCCTAAAGTGTTTTATTTGAAAAAAGTCATCAATGAATGATCATACTAATGAATTAACAAAATTCATTAGTATGGCGAATTAAATTTGTGCCCGCTTTACCATGGCTACCCGCAGCAAAAAGAAAAACAAATATTTTAAATGGGCAATACTTATTTTTTTAATTGTTGCTGTCGCCGCAATTTATGGCGGATATGAATGGTGGAAGAATCGCAGATCCCGGTTTGTTCGTTATCCCGCTTTTGGTATTTCTATCCCTGAAAATTACCTGATACATGGTATCGATGTTTCCAAGTACCAGCAAAACATTTCATGGGAATCAGTAAAAGGAATGAAAGTAAGAAATGTGCAACTTGGTTTTGTTTTTATAAAAGCGACAGAAGGGATCGTCAATACCGATCCTCAATTTAAAAGAAACTGGAAAAAATCAAAACAAGCCGGTATGATCCGCGGGGCTTACCATTTTTTTCTTGCGACAAAAGATGGGAGGGAGCAAGCTGAAAATTTTATCAGCATGGTTGACCTGGAAGAAGGAGATCTGCCACCCGTAGTGGATATAGAACAAACTTATGGAGTGAACTCCGCCATATTAAAAAAGGAATTAAAAGAATGGCTGGATATTATAGAGAATTATTACAATGTAAAGCCCATTATTTATACCAGTGTTGCTTTTTATTCAAGATATCTTGGTAAAGAGTTTAACAGTTATCCTTTATGGGCAGCACACTATTATCAATATGATACTCCACGTATAGATCGCAATTGGGATTTTTGGCAACACAGCGAGGAAGGAAGAGTGAATGGGATCCTTCCAAAAGTTGATTTCAATGTTTTTAATGGCGATTCACTTCAATTCAGAAGCATTTTAATGGCTAAATAGTTTTACCTTTTTTTATATTGGCTTACCTTGTCAATGATCAAACTGAATGTCTGATGTTTAGCATGGACCCCGAGGTGACAAAGTATTTCAGAAAGATACTTCATTCACTTTTTGCTTTTTTAATGTGGCTTTTTATAAATGTTACTGCAGGTATTTATTTTGAATTGGCGTATAGCAAAAACTATTCTTCTTTCGTACACATACTTTTCTTTGTTTGGTTGGTAATTAGTCTTGGCCTTTTACTTTGGTATTTGTATAGAACCTGGGGCAAATATTAATAGTTTCACATTAATTTTTTGTATCAAGTATAAGCGGTGTATTTCCTTTACCCATCACAACGATCTTTGCATTTTGCGAAGTAGCGATCTCTTTTAACGCTTTTATTTGTTCGTACTGTAATTGCTGCTCAGTTAATCCCTGGTTAATGATCCGCTGATAATCTGCAATACCTTGTGCTTCTACTCTTTTCCGCTCTGCCTCCTGTTTTTCTTTTTGAAGAACGAATTGCATTTTCTGCGCTTCCTGTTCTGCATTGATCTTGCCTTCAATTGTTGCTTTTACAGATTGAGGTAGTGTAATATTTCTAACAAGCAGCTGCTCAAGGAACAAACCTCTTTTTCTAAAATCGTCTTCTATACTTTTAAAGATCCGATTTTGGAATTCATCCCGTTTAGTGGAATAAAGAGATATGGCATCATAATAAACTGAATTGTCCCGGATCTTTGTTCTTGTTATTGGCCTTACAATTTTATCTACATAATTTTCTCCTGTTTCTTTTAACAGCCTCGGCGCATCTGCTTCTGTAAGGCGAAATAAAACAGTAAGATCAATGGTCACTTCGAGGCCATCCGCCGTCAAAACCCTGATCGCATCATCAGATGCTTTTGCACCTTCGTCGTGAACACCGCTCATCGTATAATTTTGCGTTTTAATATCAAGGCTGGTTACTTCTATCAACGGATTGATCATGTGAAGTCCACTTTGCAGCACATCATTCTGTACTTTTCCAAAAAGTTTTTTTACACCGACCTGCCCGGCATCAATTTGTACAATTGATCCGATCAATACGCCAATGACCATAATAACAATGCCGGAAATTTTTATAATTCCTGCATAACGCTGAGCAGCGCCTGGGTTACGGGCAATGACGATACCAATGATAAGTACGATCATTCCAACAATAATGAGTGCCATAATTAGGTTCGTTTTTTTAATTTAGAAAATCAACTACTGTGATCAGAAATAACTACCCATTTGCCATTAATTTTCCTGAACATAAGCGTAAAGTGTCCGCTTGCGTCTCCAATTGTCCTGGTTAAATAATATTTACCGGTTACATGAAAATATTCAGGTGAAAGTTGTTTGACTTGAATAAGAGTGAATGTAAGTTTACCCATTGTAGCCGTGTCGGGGTAATTCTTTTTATAATTTGCCAATGTATTTTTATAGCCGTAGGTAACACCAGATTTACCAATAAACATTAAGGAATCACTTTCCCAATAGCCCACCATAAATGCGTCTATGTCTCCTCGGTTCCAGGCTGCACTTTGTTTTGCCAATAAATTTCTTACTTCTGCCTCATCTTTTGTTTGGCTAAAAACCGAAAACGATAGAATGGTTAGCAGGGCAATAAATACTGATCTCATAAGTTTTTAATTGACCTTCAAGGTAATCAAAAAGAGTTTCGAATAATAAAGCCCTGGAAAGATTTAATGATTGCAGTCGGTGCTATGACAATGCTTTGCCTGGCGGCAAAATGTCCAATTCAAATAATAAGCAAGTATGATTAGAATTGAAGACGGAATGATCAGCCAAAATATATAGTCGGTAAAAAAATGTTTTATTGCCAATAATAACATTCCGGGAATAAATAAAAATAAAGGAGAAAGTTTGTGATGATGCTTTTTGTATCCATGCCATAAAGTAAAGCCACCAATTAAAAGAGCGATTAGGATCATGGCTGCTTCAAAATAAATATTATCGAGAAGGTTAATTCCGAATAAGGGCAATGAGCTGATCAGGAGAGGTAACAAAGCACAATGAATAGCGCAAGCCAATCCTGCTGATACACCAAGTGCATTCCAATTGATTTGAATTTTCATGGACTGCAAAGATAACCCAGTGCAACTATGTTGCAAAATATAATTATCTTTGCTATCGAAACATATCGGTCCGATCATGAGTAATTTTGGATTCACATTATGAGAAGGAAAACAGTTTTTATTATTATTTTTTTCTTTTTGTTGGTCATTGGTTTTTATTATACGATGAGCCAGCTAATACCGGGTTTTGGTAAATCAAGACTTCCGCCTATCGGCAGAGTTTTGCCTTTTGCATTTACTAACCAGGATGGAAAAAAAGTAACAGAACAAGATGTAGCGGGGAAAGTTTTTGTTGCTGAATATTTTTTTACAACCTGCAAAAGCTGGTGCCCGATAATGCATGCGAATATGAGAATAGTGTATGATCGGTTTAAAAATGAAAAAGACTTTCTTATACTTTCTCATACGAGTGACCCCGCTACAGATTCTGCAGCAACATTAAAAAAATATGCCGATTCAATGAATGTTGATACGGATAAATGGATATTTCTTACAGGCACAAAGGATAGTCTTTATCGACAAGCCAGGCATAGCTATAAAATTGATGACCCTAATAATAACCCATTAAGCAACGAAGTAGATTTTCTTCATTCCCAGTTTTTTTCATTGGTAGACAAAAAAGGCAACGTTAGAAATATTTATGAAGGCAATGAGAGAAAGGATGTGGAAAGAATGATAAATGAGATAGAAGTTTTGTTGAAAGAAAAATAATTTTTATGAACACAAAGGTTCATGATATTCTTCGCCGCAACCAACTTAGTGTAACGGAAAGTCGCGAAAAGATCCTCAATCTTTTTTTAACCAACACAAGGGCTCTTGCACATGCGGATATAGAACATAAAGCTGGTGAACGATTTGATCGTGTAACTGTTTACCGCACTTTGCAAACATTCGTTGAAAAAGGAATACTGCATACAATTCCCACCGCCGACAATTCTGTAAAATATGCCTTATGTAAGAATGATTGTTTTGAAGGCCATCATCATGATAATCATTATCACTTTATTTGTTCTGTTTGTGGCAAAACAGAATGTCTTGAAGATTTTGTGATCCCATCAGTTAAACTTCCGAAAGAATATTTAGCAAATAATGTTGAGATAGTAGTGAATGGCGTTTGCGGCGCTTGCCAAAAAAAGTAAGCCCCCGTGTGGAAACAAGGGGACTTAGGTTAAGGCTCTGATTAGTAGCTATGTTGAAATGCAATTATTGCATTTTCTATTCTTACGTAAAGTAAAACGAGAATTAAGTGTAATCCAAAAAAGTGGCATACCACGTTTGTGGTATTTTCCATTATTCTTTTGTTAAGGCCTGCATTTCTGCGTGTACAAAAGACATTAAAGTGCCAACTACAGAAGGGGAAAAATCAAAATGAAGCCCTGCAGACTTAAAAAGCTCAGGTAAAGTTCTTGTGCCGCCCTGGGAAAGTGCAGTTATATAATTATTAAGAGCCTGATCCTTGTTTTCTTTAAACTGTTTCCAAAGGCCGATGGCACCAAGTTGCGCAATACCATATTCTATATAATAAAACGGCACTTCAAAAAGATGGAGTTGCTTTTGCCAAAAATACCTGCGGTATTCTTCTAAACCGGAAACATCAAGAACGGGTGAAGTGAACTCAGTAAAAATATCAACCCATTTATTCGATCTTTCTTCATCAGAATGATTAGGGTTTTCATATAACCAATGCTGGAATTTATCAATAGTGGCTATCCATGGAAATATTGTTATCACTCTTTCAAGCTGGTGTTCTTTGGCTTGTTTTAATTCTTCTTCGGATCTGAAAAACACATGCCAGTTATCCATTGAGAAAAGTTCCATAGCCATACTTGCAACCTCGGCAATTTCCATCGGGTATTCTTTGAAAGCCGTCAGTTCAAGTTCATGAGCAAGAAAAGAATGAACTGCGTGGCCGCCTTCATGCACCATCGTTGTTACATCATCCATTTGCCCAGCAGCATTCATAAAAATAAAAGGAGCTCCGCTTTCAGCTAAAGGACAATTATATCCACCAGGTGCTTTTCCTTTTCTGCTGTCAAGATCAAGATGGCCCATTGCTTTCATTTTATTTAAGCAATCGCCAAAGAATGGTTTCAGTTCATTAAAACATTGAATTGATTTCTCGACCAACTCATCACCGGATTTAAAAGGGTTCAACGCCTTTTCATCTACAGGATGAGCTTCCAGGTCCCATGGCCGCAATGTATCTACACCAAGTCTTTTTTTCTTTCTTTCATAGATCTCATTTACCAGCGGTAATATTTTTTCTTTTACTGCCTGGTGAAATTGAAAACAATCTTCTGGCTTGTAATCAAAGCGACCCATTTCGGTAAACTTATAATCACGGTAATTTGCAAATCCTGCATTTACGGCAATGCGATGACGCTTTTCAATAAGAGAGGAAAATAGTTTGTTCAGACTTTCTTTATCCATTAGCCGCCTGTCGCCAACTTTTCTGTAAACTGATTCTCTTAATTTCCTGTCGTTATTCTCCAGGAATTTTGCTGCCTGTTGTAATGTGTATTCTTTTCCATCAACCTCGATTGTCATTTTACCTGAAATGACGCCATATTGTTGCTGCATAACACTCATCTCTGCATTTATCGGAATATTTTCTTCGCGGAAAAGATCAATATTTTTCTTTACTGTACGCAGGTATGTAAAAAATTTTTGTTGATCAAGTTTTTTTGTAAAGAGACAATTGATAAGCTTTTTATTCAGCTTGTCAGCGTACGGCTGTGCTTTGGGCTGGATCTCCATCATGAAAAAAGTAAAAGCTTCTTCAAGCTCTTTATTCTCCGTATCACATGTCATCTTTATTTGCCGCCAGCAACCATCTTCACTTAAAACAGCTTCCAACTCACTTATATCTTTTAACCATTGCTCCAGGTCTTCTTTTGAGTCTAATTTTCTTTCAAGTAGATCAATGAAAAAAGGCTCCAGCTTTTCCCAGGTAGTAACAGTAAAATCCTTTGGTAAAAAATGACGGGGAAGTTTTTTTATATCGGCAGAATACATAGTATACTAATTTACTAATGTGCTAATATGCAAATCAGGGGCCAGCATCATTCTCACATTAGCAAACTATCGGTGATCTGAGTATTAAAAAAATTATTCGGATTTCTTTTTAGCAGCTCTCTTTTTAGGCTTTGCTTCAGCGACCGGCTCTTCCTTAACTTCTTCAACGGCCTCTTCTGTTTCTTCAGGTAGTTCAGAAAGTTTTATTTCTATGTTATGGTTTTTCAATGACTCAAACCATTTCACCATCTTTTTCATATCGCTGCCGTACACTCTTTCAAAATCCATTTCAGGATAAATTTTTTCGAAATACTTTTTTACAGCATCATTACTTTTTGCATCCGGCAAAGAACCGCCGTCTTTTTCCATGGCATTAAAAACATCTACCAGGTTCACATTGTCTCTTTGTGTATAAACCTCTATGCTTTCGAGGTGAGAAAAATTATGCACACGGCCGGAAATGAACTGAGTTTTATTATCATCAAGTGAACGTACAACAGCACCATCTCCGCGACTGCTGATCAGCTCAAATAATCCCGGAAGACCGGTAACCGCAACAAGTTTACTATACTCCATAAAAATTTAGAATTTGGGAGTGCAAGATAACCCGAAAAGAGCAACTAAAATCTTTCGATTTATTTTTTATTCGACCTCCCGTTACGTCTTGTATTTGAATTAATTTACATCATAAAGGAAACCATTAACCATGAAAAAAATACTCCTTTTTTCCTCAGTAATCATCATAACATGTTCTAGTTGCAAGCAAAGCGGCAACGAAGCACAGGCCCAAACCCCGGCAACATCGAGGGACACTTCTATAAAATTAGGAACCTCCTACAGCGAAATATTTTTTGACAGCCTGCAAATGGAAAAATTTCTTGTTAAACAACAGTTTCATGATTCAATTAAAAGAAGAATGCGGAATTTCTATAATTCCCGCAATTATCAATATGCATGGTTTTTTAAAGAAGGCATGGCCGATTACGCCTCTTCTTTTTATGTGGCGTATAAAGAGTACATCAGCTATTCGCAGGACTCTGCTTTAAGAAATTATTCATTTGAACAATTATATGATTCTTTGTGGAGCGGGAACTTCAATTATAATATTAATGACAGCATTGTATTAAATATGGAGTTGCTTTTGACCGGGCAATTTTTTCGCTATACAAGAAGAGCTTACCAGGGAAGCAACCAACTTGATGCACATGAATTAGATTGGTTTATTCCAAGGAAAAAAATTGATCCCTCTGCATTACTTGATTCTCTATTGTCCAGCAAGGGTAAAAATTTAAAGGAACTCGAACCCATAAACCGGCAGTACGATCTATTAAAGGACTACCTGCTTAAATATTATGAGATAGAAAAAAATGGTAGCTGGTCATTTATGAAACCAGATAAGAAAAGCTATAAGTTAAATGATACTTCAGCCTTGTTATCGCTAATTAAGAAAAGATTGTTTCTAACAGGAGACCTGGCCAAAGAAGATACTACAGCAACTTTTACAAAAGAATTAGAAGGGGCAGTAAGAAGTTTTGAAAAACGTTATGGTTTTAAAGAAGACGGCATTATCACAATATCGCTTTTAAATGAAATGAACCGACCTATAGAAGAAAGATTACACCAGATATTAATAAATATGGAACGGATTCGTTGGTTGCCAAAAGAACCATCCACGGACTACTTGTTGGTGAATATTCCGGAGTTTCGGTTGCATGTATATGATAAAGGGAAATATAGTTGGAGCTCAAATGTTGTGGTAGGTAGGGCTGCGAATAATACGGTGATCTTTACGGGTAATTTAAAGTATGTCGTTTTTAGCTCTTATTGGAATGTTCCCCCTTCAATATTAAAAAAGGAAATATTACCCGGAATAGCAAGAAATAAAAATTATTTGGCGAACCACCATATGGAATGGAATGGAAAAAGTGTAAGACAAAAACCCGGACCATGGAACTCGCTTGGGCAGGTTAAATTTTTGTTTCCTAATACTTATAACATTTATCTGCACGATACTCCATCAAAAAGCCTTTTTAATGAAGATAAAAGAGCCTTTAGTCATGGATGTATTCGGCTTAGTGAGCCAAAAAGAGTTGCACAATATCTTTTAAGAAATGATGCAAAATGGGATTCATTAAGAATAACAAAGGCAATGAATGCGGGCAAAGAACAATATTATACTATAAAAGAACCGATCCCTGTTTTCATTGGTTATTTTACGGCATGGGTTGACAGGGATGGAAAATTAAATTTCCGCGAAGATGTTTATGGTCATGATAAAAAGATGAAAGAAAGATTATTTGCAAAAGCAAAATAGAAGTCACGATGAAAAGGAGCTATAAAATATTTATCACAATTGCTGTACTGTTTAATTTTTTGCAAGCCTTTTCGCAATCATCAAAAAAGGAAATGCAAAAACTGGTAGATGAAGATCTGCAGCTAGCTGTAAAGCAATATAAGCATATGCAGAAAGTATTACCTGCAGGTAAGTTACCCCGCAGTTATGATTCAGTAAAAAATGAACTCATTGTTTCGGAAAGTGATTGGTGGTGCAGTGGTTTTTATCCAGGAACTCTATGGTATTTGTATGAATATACAAAGGATGAAAGTCTGAAGACCGAAGCAATACGCAGCACCTCTTTATTGGAGAAAGAAAAAAATAATACAGGCACTCATGATCTTGGGTTTATGCTGTATTGCAGCTATGGAAATGGGTATCGTCTTACAAAAGAAAATTCTTACAAGAATGTGATGATCACAGGTGCACATTCCTTATCAACAAGGTTTAATCCGATCATTGGATGTATTAAATCCTGGAATAGTAATAGCCGCTGGCAATTTCCCGTGATCGTTGACAATATGATGAATCTTGAATTTTTGTGTGAGATGACAAAGCTTAGTGGTGATTCCTCTTTTTATAAGGTCGCCATTACACATGCAAATACAACTATAAAAAATCATTATCGGAGTGACTTCAGTTCATATCATGTCATCGATTATGATACAGTCACTGGAAAAAAAATCAAAGGATATACCGCACAGGGAGCATTTGACGAATCCGCCTGGGCAAGGGGACAATCATGGGGCTTATATGGCTTTACAATGATGTATCGTGAAACCGGGAAGAAAGAATATTTAGACGAGGCTATTAATATTGCAAATTTTTTATTGCATCATAAAAATATGCCAGAAGATAAGATCCCTTATTGGGATTATGATGCGACAGATATCCCAAATACTTATCGTGATGCATCTGCAGCAGCGATCCTTTGTTCGGCATTATTAGAACTGGCAAAATATTCTAATAAGACTCAACAAAAAGAATATATGGATGTAGCAGTAATTATTCTTAAAGGCCTTTCTTCATCTTATCGTGCAACCGTAGGCACTAATGGAGGATTTATTTTGAAGCATGGAGTCGGCCATTTGCCGGCAAAATCAGAAGTTGACGTACCGTTAACCTATGGTGATTATTATTTTATCGAAGCACTGATTCGTTATAAAAACTGGTACTTAAAATAAATAATAAGAGCTTGTTTTTACAAGCTCTTATTATTTAAGTGTTAACTGTTCTTTTCTTTTCGTCTAAAGCCAGCGAGAGAGACCAATCCAATAACACTAAGTGTCGCAACTAAAATACCTTTATCTTTTTTAGGTTTGTTTTGAAGTGAAGGCGCAATTGATGCATAGGACGCCTCTTTCGGTACATATTTTTCTTCTGGTTGTTCGGATACTACATCCCAATCACTATAACCTTTTCCTGTTAAATAAGTAAGCATATCCAATTCATCTGCCCTGCGCTGTTTTAATTCTTTCAGGTATTTTTTGCCTGCTTCACAATTAAAATCGCCAGTTGCAGGATGAGTAACCACATATCTTGCCTGGTAATTATCTGTATTGGGTGTTACCTGGAACATCAGGTCCTGAGGGAATGATTTACGATTATAACGTACATGCAACCTGGTAAAGTAAACATTGTCTGAGTAGTCATTATCATCCCACACATCTTCATAATTTGTCCAGTCGCGATTGAGCCACCAGACACCTGCCTGCACAAGATCCTGGGTTGAAGGCGCAGTTGCCACGCAAGGATCGCATTTCACAAAATTCTTCGGACTCACATCCCATGCATATTCTAACATGGCAAGCGCCTTACCTTCTTTGTCCCATTGGTTCTGGAAAAGATTAGCATAAAAGTTTCCAAAATTATTTTTTACAAACAATGGAATATTTTTTCCTGTTGGCAAGGATACCGTTCTGTAATTGGTTGTTTCTATTCTTCCTTTTTTTGTAAATGCATACACGATCATATCCTGGTCGCCATCTGCATTAGCCATTCCTAAACGAATAGGTAACATAAATTTTGGAGAAGTGAAACTGATCTGTATAGGACGTAGAAAATTTCCCGGAAGTTTTTTCTTTTCTGCTTCATTTACTTTCACCACAAAGAATTTCAAATTGCTTTTAATATAAGGCTCCAACACTTCATCGGCACCTGCAGGAATTTTATAACCGTTTTCTTCCAGCCATGTTTTTAAACCGGACGATTCTTTTGCGGAAAGAATAAGAATATCATATTCGCCGACAAGATACTTGGCTTCGACTTTTACTCCGAGATCCTTATCTTCTTTTGCAGCAGACTTATTTCCTCTTATCATAATGCCAGGAACCATTCCTGATAATGCTTTTTCTTCAAGC
>DATHDP010000119.1:0-5719 GCA_035318985.1 Chitinophagaceae bacterium | reverse complement strand
AAAGAATTCGAACGTGTAGGTACTCCTGACGGTGGAGTGGAATGCTATTGGGTACTCAAAGACAATACTGAGTTGGGGTGGCAGGCTAAATACTATGAAGCCCTCAGTTCATCTGAATGGAATAACATAAAGGCTTCGCTATTCAATGCTGTTGATACTCATCCGCGGCTTACGCAATACTATATCTGCGTTCCTCACAACTTGTCTGATAGCGGAAAAGGACGAAAAACGCAAAAGTCGATATGGGAAGAATATAAGAAAACATGGGTGGATGAACTTGCTGCTATTGGTAGAAATATTGATTTGATTTTATGGAATAGTACTACTTTATTTTCAAAACTATTATTGTCTCAGAATAATGGCATCAAAACTTTCTTCTTTTCACAAATTGAAATAAAGTCTGAAGAATTATTTCTGCACCTTGATGCTGCAATAGATAATCTTGGTCCGAAGTATAGTCGGGATCTAAATTTTAAGCTGGACTATTTGCCGACGGTTTTTGACGCACTCTCGCGAAATACAAGATTCGAAGAAAGCTTTAAAAATAACCTTGATTCATTATTGCTCAATTTAAATGAAGTCATTTCAGATTGTAGTCGTTTCGAAGAAACAAAACAATTCATTGAATCTTTGAAAGCAAGGCAAAATGAGCTGATTGGCATTTACGAAAAAACTGATTTTTCACCTTTGTTTGAAATTCCGGCCGCGGAATATCTTAAAATAATAGAAGAAACGAATGAAATAGTATCCTCTCTCAGTAATACATTAAAAGTAATAGAAGAAAAATATCGGGAAGAGTTGAAAAAAAAGGCAGAGGCAGATAAAAAAGAGCCGGAGCATCATCAATACCACAACAGTAAAACAAGGAGCGAAACTGATCAAATTTATAAGTATTGGAATGAGACTGAGAATATGAAGAAATATTTGAACAGTAGCCTTATGCGAGCGGCAAATGAAGGGATCTTATTTTTAAAAGGAGGTCCTGGCACGGGGAAGTCCCATCTCTTAGCTGACGTTGCATTGGAAAGAAAATCGGCAAAGATTCCAACTATTTTCTTATTAGGTGAACACTTCCCAAACAGTCATCCTAAATTATTCATTCAGCAAACTCTTACTCCAAATCATTCATTAAAGGATTATCTGAGTTCGCTTGAATCGCTGGCAAAAACTAGGAAGGTTCGTCTTCTTTTTATTATAGATGCAATCAATGAAGCTAATGGAAAGAACATTTGGAAGAACAGTATTGCTGGCTTAGTTACAGAGTTAAAACAATTTAAATGGATTGGATTCGTTTTCAGTTATAGAACTACTTATGAACATGTAATAATTCCTGATAACTTTAATCATCCAACGATAACACATGAGGGCTTCGAAGGGATGGAGTATGAGGCAACAAAAAAGTTTTTTCAGTATTATAAAATCCAACAACCAGCAGTTCCAATACTTAATCCGGAATTTTCAAATCCATTATTTCTAAAAACGTTCTGTCTTACTCTCAACAAAGCTGGAAAAATCACTATCCCTGAAGGTTATGAAGGTGTATCTAAAGTACTTGAAGAATATATTGATGCTGTAAATAAAAATATAGGCGAACGGCTAAACTATCCTTACAGAAAAATCAACCTCGTTAGCAAGGCAATCAGCGAATTAATGAAACTACAGATAAGTACAGATAACTATATCGTTTCCTGGAATGATGCATATTTATTAATAGAGCCTTTACTAAAGCCGTATACTATCATTCCAGGTTTTCTCGAGGAGTTGATTAAAGAGGGTCTACTGATTGAGGATTATTTTTATAATCATACCTCACTTAAATATGAGCAACATGGTGTTGTTTTTAACTATGAACGCTTTAATGAGCATCTCAAAGCAATCTACCTTTTGGATAGATATCACGACAAAGAAGCGGTGTTATCAGCTTTTGCTTCGGGAGGGGAATTGAGAGCCCTTTTTTATGATCGTCATGGGTTTTCAGGATTACAAACAGGCTTGTTAAATGCATTTGCAATTATTCTACCCGAAAGGTTTAATCTTGAAATCTATGACGTATTCACGGATGATAATGGATATGTACAAAAACATATATACGATGCATTTTTGCAAAGCACTATCTGGCGAAAACATGACACGATAAAACCTGAGAGCTGGAACTATGTTCGAGAACAAATGAGACGCACCGAAGAGGATACAACTGATTTTTACAATACCATTTTACTACTGGCTGCCAACCCGGCAAATTATTATAATGCCAATTTCATTCACGACTTTGTAAAGAATAAGAGTATCGCGGAAAGAGATTACATCTGGTCCATCAATATTGATAAGTTGTGGCAATGGTATCCTAAAAACTCAATCAAAAGAATCATTGACTGGTGTTGGTCTGATGAAGATAAAAGTTATACAAAAGATGATTCCATTGTCTTGCTTGGAAAGATCTTGGCTTGGCTATTTACGAACTCTAATCGGCACATTAGGGATAGAGCTACCAAAGCTTTCGCTTGCCTTTTTATTGATCGAACCCATTTATTAAAAGATTTCATTGAAGAATTTAGACTTGTTAATGATCCCTATGTTTTGGAAAGGATTATTGCAGGCTCTTTTGGCGCAGTAGTTCACAGTAGCGATAAAATATCGAATGCACAGGTTGCTCAGTACGTATATGATGAATTCTTTAGCGATCGAAAACCTCCGTTAAATATACTTACAAGAGACTATTGTAAAGGTCTGATTGAATTTGTTTCGTCAAAGGGAATAAAGCTCAATTTGAAGAAAGAAAATCTATATCCTCCTTTTGATTATGATTTTCCAACAGAATTCCCGGGAGAAGAATTTGTAAAATCAATTGAAATAGAAAAAGAGGGTCCTTATACAGAAGAAGAAAGAGGACAAGCCCAAATACCCCATTCAGTCTTGCATTGGGATTTTGCCAGATACATTTTGGGAACCAATCACGGTAGTTCAATTCCTTTTCTTAATTATACGATTAAATCAAGAAAGGCGTATGAATTTTTAAAAACGAAATTGCGAGGTAATAAAGCCAAGTTTTTTAAGATATACATTAATACGATCACAATGATTAATGGTACTAGTGACTTTGGTAAAAGACTTAGACAAATTTCTACTGGCGTCGATTTTGAAAGATGGTTACAAACCAACGAAGCTATCAAGAATCATTCTTATAACTATTTAAAAGAAAAGCTGGAAGTAGAAGATTGGAACTTATTTTTAGAAGCACAGAATTATATAAGTAGCGGCTTTGAAACTAGAAAATATAATAAGAAGCGTTTTAATGTTGACCTCGTTCAACGGTATATCTTGAAAAAAGTTTTTGATTTAGGTTGGGATAGAAAGTTTTTTGGAAAATATGATTCAAATGTAGACTCCAATTATCGCAATGCTTCAAAACCCGAGAGAATAGGGAAAAAATATCAATGGATTGCATATTATGAAATCATGGCTTTGTTATCCGATAATTATGACTTCTCTGATAGGTATTCCGATAACAACGCTAAGTATATGGGAACCTGGCAACATAATTTCCGCAACATTGATCCCACTTGTATAAGTAGGCAGATTAGACTAAGTAATGAAGAATCTAATAATTGGTGGGTTGAAAAAGCATATTCAAACTGGAAAGAAGATAGGGAAACTTGGTTAAAGCGATTTGACGATATGCCCGACTTTGAAAAGATTATCACATTAAAAGATCAAGATGGTGAAGAATGGTATTTGTTGTATGATCGTATTGTCTGGCATTCCCCTAAACAGATGGGTAAGGAACGTTATAAATCTGGTCGCAAAGAATTATGGATCGATGTAAAAGCATTAATAGTTGAAAAAAAAGATAAATTAAAAATATTTAACAGTGGCTCAGACAAACTATATTGGTTAGATACGGACACCTCCGAAATTCTTAATTACTATGATATTTTTCTTGGAGAGTTGTATTACTCGGATGCTTATCGGGAACAGACTAAAGCATATTTTGATACCTACCCGTTCACATCGTTTAGAATGAAAAACAAAAGCGTAAAGGTTATTCCCACAGTAGAAGAATATCGTTTTAGCGATGAATACGATCTTTCAGAGGAAAAAATATCAATATACAAACCGTCTCAATTTCTTTTCGAATTATTGAATGCTCAAATTGGGAAAAATGATGCTTGTCTATATGACAAGTCAGGAAATATTATTGGCTATGATATTGGAGCATTTACGAAACAATCTCCGAATTCTTTCATTATAAAAAGAAGGGTTCTCGATGAATGTTTAGCAAAAAACAATTTGGAAATGATCTGGTTTTATTGCGGTGAAAAAGAAGATATAGGACCGAATGTAGATTATGTTTACCGAATGCTTTTTTCTGGATTTTTAACATTTATTAATAACAAGTTTCAATTTAGCTATTACCATGAGTTACAAAAATAAACTTTCTCGAGACTAGCATACCAGATTCGTTTTGCTACAATATTTGCCACAACAAATAAAGTTCGCTATTAGAACGCCTGATTTTCAAAATCAAGAAGACATTTCATTTAGGGATAGACTCCTAATAACCCACTGAAAACTCTCATCTATATTTTGATATACATCTTATCCAAGTAGAGTTTTAATAAATCTGGATTGGCAAATGTCTTTATTGCACTGACAGCTTTTTCCAGCTTTCTGTATTTTACTTCAGCATAAAAAAATCTATTTGATGAAGATCATAGATAAAATTTTCATCTTCTGGTTGCAAGCAAAGTGTAGAATTTGAAAGCATCAAAAGTAAACACTTGTGCTAACGTGGAGATAAAGGGCACCCTGCAACCCCAGGCTTTATTGAAAAGGCCCAAAGTACAAATGCATCTGGATTATGGTGATCTGGCCAATGTGTTCCGGAAATTACAAGCCGGCCATCTGAAGTAAGCAGTGCATCATCGGCGATTTCTATGTGCCATGGAATATACGTGCCAAATGAATACATCCCTCCCTTTCCGAAGTTTTTTTTCAACGACCCATCGCTATTAAGCGCGACGAAATCGATTGCATATTCCGATTTTCCTACAGGGGCTGAAGCCATGCCTGCAGCATAGATATCCCCCTTGGAATCCAGCATAACCTTGACTAGATCATCGAGTGGACGCAATGGGGAGCTACCAGGCCGCGGATTGACGTTAACGACAACCTTTCCGGTATTAGCAAATGTGGCATCCAGTTCTCCGCTTGGTGTAAACTGTGCAAAAACAAAGGCTTGGTCGAAGAGGGTTGATCCTGCTGAATTGCCCTGATACAAAAATGCGTTTCCTCCTGCCAGGATCCTGCCGTTCTCTCGGACGACCAATGAGGATGCGCCGAAATTTTGGTAGGGGCCATCAAAAGTCAGCATGGTCGCACCGTTACTACCAAAAACAGGATTCAGTTCTCCGGTAGGTAGATACTCCGCGATGAGCATCTCGGAGGTAGCGCCAAATTCACCCGTCTCAATTGTCCCAGCTGCGACAATCAGTCCATTCTCTTGGATAAATAAACTTGAGAAATTGGATTCCATCGAGATTAGAGCGGGCTGACCCACTAACCATATTGATCGCACAACTCCGCCATTACCGAAAGTAGGGTCGAGCTGTCCGTTGGATTGATAGCGAACCAAGGTGGCGAACATTGCGGTTAGTTCATCGCCGCAAGTATTGCGTTGCCCGCTTGAACCTACAACAACGCCCTTGCCGTCTCGTTGAAC
>DATHDP010000118.1:0-9649 GCA_035318985.1 Chitinophagaceae bacterium | reverse complement strand
GCCGGGTTAAATGTTCGCCGTATCGTTAACGAACCAACTGCAGCAGCGCTGGCTTATGGTTTGGATAAAGATAAACATGATCATAAAGTAGCGGTGTTTGACCTTGGTGGTGGTACGTTCGATATCTCGATCCTTGAAATGGGAGAGGGAGTATTTGAAGTAAAATCAACTAATGGTGATACACACCTTGGCGGTGACGATTTTGATAAAGTAGTGATGGATTGGCTGGCTGATGAATTTAAAAAAGATGAAGCGATCGATCTGCGCAAAGACCCGATGGCGTTACAGCGTTTGAAAGAAGCTTCTGAAAAAGCTAAAGTAGAATTGAGTTCATCTTCTGAAACAGAAATAAATCTTCCTTATATCACGGCGGTTGACGGAGTGCCTAAGCACCTAGTGAAAAAACTGAGCCGTGCAAAGTTTGAGCAACTGGCTGATAGTTTATTTCAGCGTTGTTTGAAACCATGCGAGCAGGCAGTGAAAGATGCAGGTATGAATATATCAGAGATCAATGAAGTAATATTAGTGGGTGGTAGTACACGTATACCGAAAGTGCAGGAGATCGTTGAAAAATTCTTTGGTAAAAAGCCACACAAAGGTGTGAATCCAGATGAAGTGGTAGCAGTAGGTGCAGCGATACAAGGTGCAGTATTAAGTGGTGAAGTAAAAGATGTGTTGTTGCTTGACGTAACACCGCTTTCATTGGGTATTGAAACACTCGGTGGTGTAATGACCCCGCTTATTCCGAGTAACACAACTATTCCTACTAAAAAATCCGAAGTGTTCTCTACTGCCAGCGATAACCAACCCGGTGTACAAATACACGTTGTACAGGGTGAAAGAAGCCTGGCAAAGGATAATAAGACATTAGGAGTTTTCAATTTGGATAATATTCCACCGGCGCCTCGCGGTCTTCCGCAGATAGAAGTGGTGTTTGATATTGATGCCAATGGTATTTTGCATGTAACTGCAAAAGATAAAGGCACAGGTAAAGAACAAAAGATCCGCATTGAAGCGGGTAGCGGCTTGACAAAAGAAGAGATAGAAAAAATGAAGAATGATGCAAAGATGAATGAAGCATCAGATAAGGCGGAAAAAGAAAGGATAGAAAAACTAAATACTGCCGACAGTCTTGTTTTTCAAACAGAGAAACAATTAAAAGAATACGGTGATAAAATACCGGCAGATAAGAAAACAGCAATTGAAGCGGCAGTAACTAAATTAAAAGAAGCGCATAAAGCACAGGATCTTGCTGCAATAGAATTATCAAGCACGGAACTGAACAATGCATGGACAGCAGCAAGCCAGGATATTTATAATGCACAACAGCAAGGTACTCCTGGTGCACAACAACCGGGTGCTGATGCAGGCGGCCCAGGTACAGGCCAACAACAAAGTGGAAATGGAAATGCAGAGAATGTACAGGATGTTTCGTTTGAGGAGGTGAAGTAGAAAATATTTAAGAAGGTAATATTAGCATAATGGTAAATGCATCCGGTTTAGGCCCGGAAGATTTGGGTTCGATTCCCGCATATTTTTTAGCCCCTACTGAATATTGTAGGGGCTTTTTTATAGCGATAACCTAACAATGAAAAAAAGAGTTTTAATTATTGGCGCAGGCGTAAACAAAGAAATTCACGCAGAGATTGGCTTAGGTAGTGAGTTGCTTAAAGATATTTCAGATAGAGTTACTGATATCACATCTCCAGATCCTAGAGATAAATATTTCTCTAATCTCTTAAGTAAAATAAACATAAAACAATCAGTAAAGGAAAAATTTGTAGGGGATATTATTCGCTATAAAATTTATTCTGAATATGCTTCTATCGATGACTTTCTACACAAAGTCGAATCGCTAAATGAATTTAAGGATTATAAAGAGGAATATCGTAGGATAGCAAAAATTTCAATTGTTTTTCATGTTTTAGGCTATGAAGGAACTACAACCCAGGATAATATTTTAGAGGATATAAGAAATAGAAAGACTTGGTTTAGTTTATTGTCTGCCTATATCAATAACGATGTCTTTAGAAACAAAAACACAGACTTTAATATTATTACATTCAACTATGATAGGATTGTAGAAGAATATCTATTAAAGTCATTCCAAAAGGATGATAGTATTATTAAATTTATTAATGAAAATATTCATCATGTTTACGGTCGTATTGGCTGTTTAGATAAATTAATACAACGAGATTTAATAAATGGGGAAAAAGAAACTTTAATTCGTTTTGGACTTCCCAATGACCAGATCGAAACAATTGCAAAGAATATAAATCAAATAAATCTTGTGTATGAGGAAAGAGATGTAAACTCAAGTATAAAAAAAATTATTAAAGAGGCTGATGAAATACTGATTATGGGTTATGGTTTTGATTACATTAATAATATTAAAATCGGCTTGGATCAGTTAAAAAGAAACACCACAATAAAGATTGCAGTTTACCCAACCGATTCTAGTAATAAAAAAGAAAAAATAGAAGCCTTTTTTAGCAATGCCACTATTGACAGAAGCACTTGTACGGAATTTTTTAATCATCATTTTTCTTGATTTCTTCTCAGCCAAGCTTTCGTCGCCCGACTTGGCGTTAGGAGTAGTATAGCATACCAACAAATCAATAATTAAGAGTAATAGTATTAGGCCCGGCTACAATACATTTTATTGAATCAACAAAAGTTGAGGTGACACCAGGGCTAAGCCATTTTTGCCAGCTCACCTTTGTATAAACATTTGCTGCTGCTGTTACATTGAAATCAGTGTATAGGGATGGAGGGGGACCGAAGTATCCATATATTTCCCCTCTTGTAAAATCAAAGAGATAATAAAGTTCAAATCCTATGTAATTATCAGTCTGTGTTCTCGTCAATTTGATATTAAGTTTTGCTGCTTGGTACATGGTAAACTTGATATTCTGAAATGATTGATTATACTGGCCAATTGATTCCCGTAAAACTCCGTTATATGAACCATTTGCAATATAACCACCAGGAAGTGGCGCTTCTATATGTAGCCTGTTTCCATGAAAGCGGGAACTATCGATAGACATATTGATATAAAAATTTCCCTCTCCATCGGTTTTGGATGTACCAATAACATCTTCAGGACAGATATAGCAGACACCTGCATCCTGCCAATAAATTTTCACTGTTGTATTTGCCAAGCCTTTTCTATTTGACGAATCCCAGACCTTGCCGCTGATGATGATATTTGCGCAGTTTCCCCGGCATTTTTCAATTTTTTCTTTTGAACAGGACACTATTAAAAGCAACATGATGAAAAATGTATTTGCTATCATAGCGAATTTTATCTTTTTCATTTCGGTGAGTTTAGAATTAATGATAATTTCAACTCAAAACTATAATTGCGATAAGCCTAAGAATAATTGAATTTTGCAGTAGGCCGGGTAGCATTTGCAATTTTTGCAACTTTTTTTAAACAATTAAAAATGGAAATAGAAATCTTCACACTCTGCGATTTTGCACAGGATAATAGTGGCAAGCTAACTGTAGTAGGAACTTTTGATGGGATAAATTCAAAACAGTTCCCGTTTGTTCAGGCTAACTTTTCTGTTGCTTGCAGGCTAAGGTTTTCTGAAAAAGAAGCCGGTGCTCATGATATGCGATTAAGATTTACTGATGGAAATAAGCAAGAGTTTATAAAGCCAATAGAAGGACAAATTAATATTGCAAAGCCACAGAATGGTCAATACTCCGCTGTTAATCTTGTTTTCAATTTTAACCAGGTAAAATTTGAAAAAGCAGGCCGTTATTCATTTGAACTTTATATTGATGATGATTGGAGTTCGGGTTTGCCTTTGTTTATAAATAAGACTGAGTAATGGCTGAGTCTTCGTCGCCCTGAGCTTGCATTTAACAGCATAAACGATAAATGGATACTCGATTTTCATTGTATTTTAAAGATAAATTTTTCATTCAAGTAATTACTTATTTCGCAAATAAATGCATTTCGGAGACTAATTGTTGAACATTCTTCATGCAACATCATCTGCTATCTACTGCAAATCAATAAACAACTGAGGTAACCCATTTTCCCAATGAAATTTTGCAAAAAATTGATTCCTTCTAAACAATTGAAATTAAAAAATTCAATGCCTATAGCAGACAATTTTTTATCAAATTACTTCTTCATTCATTTGTATGCTAAGCGTTTTATGCGTACATTTGCATCTCAAAACTGAGCAAGAAATAAACAACTACAAAGAACGTAACCTAACCAGTCCTATTTAAATTTCCCTGGTTTTAATTACTTCCCCGCTCAGACGATTGTTAGCCGACAGATTAAAAAAAAGGAGAGTATTATGAAGAGCATTATTATGCCCGGACATGAACAATTAGACAAAAAAGCAAAAGATCAATTGTTCAAAGAAGTAAAAGAAACAGTGGCGAAAACCACAATTGAAAAAGATCAGGATAAGAAGTTATTTACTGTGCAGGATATGTGGAACAGGCAAAGACGAGCAAAGTCTGCCAGTGCCATGAGCAGGTGGAACCTTAACTGATGAAAACTAAAAATCCCGCCAACTGGCGGGATTTTTTATAAGCAATTAGTTAGTCGTTAGTAAAAGGTGAAAATAAAATCTTTACATTATTCTTAATGCCTTTACGAAAGATGTGGCAACGAAAGGTAAAATAAGTGTAAGCCATTCCCAATGGCTATAGATCGCAAAAATAAGTCCGGCTGTTGATGCAAGAAATATTACCCACCAGATCATCGTAGAATTTTTTTGCTGCTCCATTCGTTAAAAATTTGTTGGCGCAAAGATAAGGGAGCGGAATTAATTTAAGATTTTAGATTGCAGATTTCAGATTTTTTCTTTTAAACACTGAACCCACAAGGATGACAATAGCAAGTAAAGTTCCCGTTAATGCTATTATCCATTTACTATAAACAACTATATGGTAAAAGGTGAACTCTTCACCGATCACCGGGCTCTTTAACCATTTAAGCAAATAATAATTCTCTGTAACATCAAAGGTCCAACCGAAGATCTGCAAGAAAGCAAGGATGAATAATATCCTCTTAAAGTTTTTGCTGGCCACTTTTGCCGAAGCCATCATACAAAGGCAGGCGATACCAGGGTAGCAACCAGCCATAAAAATAAAATCAAAGCTTAAATGATATCCAAGAATGGTTTTCACATTATCACTGATGCCGGAAAATATCTCCACGATCTTTTCTTTGGGATAAAATAATTCCAATCCAAAAATTGAGATCTTTTCGTTATTGAAAAGCAAGTCATTTTCCATCCATTTCATTGCGAAAGCTCCTGCAATGAATAGTCCAAGACAAAAAAGAAATAGCCTTTGCCAGCGGGAAAGATCATTTTTCATGATGGTGAGCTTAAAATGATAATAATACTCTTGCTAAAAATCGCTTTTTTAAATGAAGTTTTTCATTACTTTCGTCAATGTGTCAATAGGACACAGTTTTCATCGCTTTTATAAGCTCAAATTACAAGCCTTAAAGATTGATTGTCTGCATGTCTGACTAATTTATGAGAATACAGTTTTACTTACGTTTCAAGACTTCTTTTGGCCAATCATTGTGGATTAGCGATAACGGGGAGTTGGGTACGGACCTTATCAAAGGTGCTATTCCAATGACCTATTTGAATGATGAATTTTGGATAGCCAACATTAAGATCAATAAAGAAGAAGCTCCCTCATTTCATTACAAGTATATACTTCAGAACAAGGATGGTGAGATCCTTCCTGAATTCGGTAAGGACCGTTTTCTTGAAGTGCCTGCACATGGTATAAAAGAGCTACAGATCATCGATACCTGGAACCATGCCGGTGAATATGAAAATGCTTTTTATTCAACTCCATTTGCCGATATATTATTAAAAAGACCTGCTTCAAAATCATCAGCAGGATCTAAAAATAAATTCACTCATATTTTTAAAGTAAAAGCTCCCTTGCTTAAAAGCAATGAATGTGTTTGCATTGGTGGTAGTGGAAAAGAAATGGGTGAGTGGCAAATGATAAAACCAATTCTTTTAAAAAAAGATGGGAATTGGTGGACCTGTAAGCTGGATCTTTCAGATGAAACTTTTCCACTAGCATATAAATACGGCGTTTATAATAAAAAAGAAAAACTCTTTACCCATTTTGAAGAGGGTGATAACAGGATCGTATTTGCAGAACCTGAAAAAAAGAAACTGGTTGTTCTTCATGATGGGTTTATTCATTTACCAAATAATACATGGAAAGGTGCCGGAGTTGCGATCCCTGTTTTTAGCTTACGCAGTAAAAAAAGTTTTGGGGTCGGAGAATTCACTGACCTGAAACCACTGGCTGATTGGGCAAAAAAAACCGGCTTACGTCTTATACAGATATTACCGGTAAATGATACCATCGCTAATCATACCTGGTCCGATTCATATCCTTATGCAGCAATATCTGCATTTGCATTGCATCCGATCTATATCAATCTTGAAAAAGTTGCTGGTAAATCAAATGCAGCAAAGATCAAAGCATTGTCTGAAAAGCAACAAGAGTTGAATAAGCTTTCTTATGTGGATTATGTAGAAGTGGTAAAAACAAAACTGGAAGTGCTGAATGATATTTTTAGCAATACATCAAGTGAGTTTTTTGATGATGATGAATATAAAGAGTTCTATCATGCAAATAAGTACTGGCTGATGCCTTATGCGGCGTTTTGTTATTTGCGTGATAAGTATCAAACTTCTGATTTCAGTAATTGGGAAAATTTTTCTGTTTACAATAAAAAGGCTGTTGAAAAACTTTCCACAAAAAATTCTTCTGCCACTCGTGATATTTCATTTCACTATTTCGTGCAGTTTCATTTGCATAAACAATTAAAAGAAGCTGTTGATTACTGTCATAAAAAAGGGATTGTATTTAAAGGCGATATTCCCATTGGCGTTTATCGTTATGGTTGTGATGCATGGGTTGATCCTGAGCTATACAACCTGGAATTCCAGGCAGGGGCGCCCCCTGATGATTTTGCTGTGAAAGGACAGAATTGGGGTTTTCCAACTTACAATTGGAAAAAAATGCAGGAAGATCATTTTGATTGGTGGCGCAAGCGATTTGAGCAAATGAGCAATTACTTTGATGCATTCCGTATTGATCATATACTTGGGTTTTTCAGGATATGGAGTATTCCAATTGCTGCAGTGGAAGGTATCATGGGACATTTTGTGCCAGCAATAACTGTACATGTAAATGAATTCGGAGAAAGAGGAATGTGGTTTGATCATGATCGTTTTTGCAAACCTTTTATTAACGATACGGTGCTTGATGAAATATTCGACAATTCTTCAGAGAAGATAAAAGGAGACTTTCTTATAAGAAAAGATTATGGTTTGTATGATCTGAAACCGGAATATGATACACAAAGAAAAGTGGAAGCATACATTGCTTCACTTGAAGAAGATGAGGATAATGAAAAATTGAAAATAAGTTTATTCGATCTGCTTTCAAATGTTATTCTTTTTGAAGAGCCGGGTACAGAAGGAAAACAATTTCATTTCAGGATCGCCATGGACAGGACGATTTCTTTCCGTTATCTTGATGATGGACAGAAGAAAAAGTTATATGATCTTTATGAAAATTATTTTTTCAAACGCCAGGATGATTTTTGGATGAAGGAAGCAATGCACAAGCTTCCTTATTTGAAACGTGCCACCAACATGCTTATTTGCGGCGAAGATCTTGGAATGGTACCGCATTGTGTGCCTGACGTGATGGAACAGCTCGGTATTCTTAGTTTGGAAATTCAACGAATGCCGAAGAAATATGGATCAGAATTTTTTCTTCCTGAAGAAGCGCCATATTTATCCGTAATTACTCCATCAACACATGATATGAGTACTATTCGAAGCTGGTGGGAAGAAGACATGGCAAAAATAACAGCATTCTATCATCATATACTCGGTCATTATGGTAATCCTCCTGTTAATTGTGAACCCTGGGTGAATCGTGCGATCATTATTCAGCATTTATATTCACCGGCAATGTGGAGTATTTTTCAACTGCAGGATATCCTGAGCATGAGTGAAAAATTGCGGAGAGAAAATTCACATGAAGAGAGGATAAATGTTCCTGCTGATCCGAATAACGAATGGAAATACAGGATGCATTTGCTGCTGGAGGATCTGATTAATGAAAATGAATTTAATGAAGAGCTCGCCGATTATATTCAAGGAAGCGGAAGGTAATGTATAGAATTTCCCATCTTATATTTGATGCATGAAAGTGAATTACTACAAATTCAATCTACCGTTTCGTTACCCGTTCACAATTTCACGTGGTACCAAAACTCATCAACCCACATTAATAATTGAACTGGAACATTTCGGAATAAAAGGTTATGGTGAAGCTCCCTCGATAAAGTATTATGATATCACAGTTGAACAAATGATCGAACAGCTTGAAAGCAAAAAAACTTTTATTGAAAAGTTTGCTTTTACAGAACCTGAACGTTATTGGCATTACCTGCATCATCTTATCCCTAACAATCCTTTTCTTGTTTGTGCTTTGGATATAGCTGCATGGGACCTCTATGGTAAACTGAAAGGCAAACCGCTTTACAAACTTTGGAATTTAGATATTTCCAACAACCCGATAACAGATTATACAATTGGCATTGATACGATCGATAAGATGGTAGAAAAGATGAAAGAAAAGCCCTGGCCGATCTATAAAGTGAAAGTGGGAACGGAGGATGATATTGAAATGGTAAAGGCATTAAGACAAAATACAGACTCAATTCTTCGTGTCGATGCAAATGCAGGATGGACCACTGAACAGGCATTGCAAAAAATTCCTTTGTTGAAAGAGTTAGGAGTGGAGTTAGTAGAACAACCGTTGGCAAGAGATAATTGGGAAGGAATGAAAATTCTTTATAAGGAATCTCCCTTGCCATTATTTGCGGATGAAAGTTGTGCATTGGAAAATGAAGTGGAGAAATGTCATGGATTTTTTCATGGTATAAATATTAAATTGACAAAATGTAGTGGCATCACACCCGCAAGAAGAATGATTAAAAAAGCGAGAGAACTCGATATGAAAGTGATGATTGGCTGTATGAATGAAACTACAATTGGCACTGCAGCTATTGCTCATTTACTTCCTTTACTTGATCATGTTGATATGGATGGCCCATTACTTTTATCCGAAGATGTTGCAACTGGAATTAATTATGATAATGGGAAGATCATTTACTCTGACAAACCCGGCCTCGGCGTTACTTTTATTACTTGATAAATTCAATCTCTAAAATAATTTTAAGTCTGTCAGAGCGTTATATATTTGACAAATAGTTTTTTTGCCTTCTAATCCAAATCCTTTTCATGAAAAACAGTGCTAAAAGCCTGCTGCTAATCATATTATGCTCTTCGTTCTTCAGCATTAATTCCTTTTCTCAAGACGAGGGGAAAGGAACTTATATCGGCTTTATATTCGGAAAAATGAATTACCAGGGAGATTTGAATCCAAACAGTTTCACATTTTCCCATTCAAAAGCTACTACTGGAATTAGTATCCGCCAATCATTGAATAGATGGATATCCTTCAAAGGAGATTTCGCAATTGGGCATATTGATGCGGCAGACAGTTATAACCGGGATTATCTAAAATCACGTAATCTCAGCTTTAG
>DATHDP010000117.1:0-7994 GCA_035318985.1 Chitinophagaceae bacterium | reverse complement strand
TAATTACTTTTGCTTCATGTCGGAACAAGCCTGGTACAAAGAGTGGTTCAATTCTCCATTTTATCATAGATTATATTTTGAACGGGATGAGAAAGAAGCAGCGGGATTTATTTCTACACTTATCGATCACCTGGAACCGGCTCCCGGCAGCTATATGCTGGACATTGCCTGTGGACGTGGCAGGCACAGCCGCTTCCTCGCTGAAAAAGGTTTTAATGTAACTGGTATTGATATTTCTTTTGCCAGCATTGCATTTGCAAAAAAATTCGAGAATGAAAATCTTGAATTTTATCAGCATGATATGCGACTGCCATTCCGGGTAAACTATTTTGATCATGCTTTCAATTTCTTTACCAGCTTTGGATATTTTAAAACAACAAGAGAACATGATGATGCGATAAGAACGATCGCCAATGGATTAAAACCAAATGGAATTTTTGTTATCGATTACCTGAATGTTCATTATTCTGAAGACCATTTAGTTTACAATGAAGAAAAAAAACTAAATGGAACCAGGTATGAAATTCACCGTTGGCACGACGAAAAACATTTTTATAAAAAAATAATTATAAACGACCCGGGATTAATGCATGCAATTGATTTCACTGAAAAAGTTTCCAAATTTTCTTTCGGCGATTTTAATGACATGCTTAGTTACCATGGCTTGCAGGTGCAGGAAGTATTTGGCGACTACCAACTGGGAAATTATGACGTAAGAACAACACCAAGACTGATCATTATTGCTCGTAAAAATTCCAAATAACAAATTCCAAATTCCTGAGAAGCAATAGAATTCAAAATAAAAATTTCAACTATTCAGTTTTTTTTTCTCTTAATTCCTGACTCCCGTCTCCTCACTTCTCCTTATTATTCATCAGCATCCACCTTCCTGTTTCATAAATAGCAGTTGTTACACCAGTTAATTTCTTTTTAATGGAATCTTGTTGAGCAGGTGTATAAGGTAACTCTTCACCCGCTACAGGGTATAAATGTTCTTCAAGAAAATTCAGGTTCTTGGTAAAATAGTAGCTATCAGTCACCACGCCAATTTTGCCTTCGTCATGATAAATGATAAAAGCATAATTATTTTGTTTGCCCGGTTGTAACAGATCTCTGCCGAGTGTGGTGTTCACATAAGGTTGTTGTACCATGCCTGCGAGAGTTGGCAGCACATCGATCTGTGAAACTGTCTCTGCTCTTCGTTGCGGCGTTAACAAATACGGCGCATAAAATAATAAAGGCACATGCTCATCACTAAGCCGCTGATCGGTCCATGCCGAAGGATACATAGTTGTTGCATTTCCTGATATACCATGATCACCAACAAAAACAAAAATTGTATTGTGAAAATAGGATTCCGCTTTTGCTGACTCTATGAATTTTTTAAAACAATAATCAGAATAGCGGAAACTGTTAAACTCATTTACCGATTCAAAGCCATATTTTTTCAATGTATCGATTGGTAAAATTATTTTATCAAAATCTTTATCTTCCTCCGGGATCATGAACGGCCGGTGATTATCCGCTGTCTGTATGATCGCAAAAAAAGGTTTTTGTTGTTGTTTAAAAGTTTTATTCGCTTCGATAAAAAGATTTTTATCACTGATACCCCAAACATTCATTTTGGGAGAACTAAAAGTTCCTTCTACATGCATTTGCAGGCCGTCGATGTTTTTTAAAAGACCATGGAAATTATTGAACTCAGGACTGCCGCCAAGGAAATACATCTTATCATACCCTTCAAAATTATTTATGATGGTATGCTGATCAAGCGCCGCTTCATTGCGGGTTGAAAATTTTGAAAGTTGCACGTCGGGTATGCCGGTAAGCAATGCAAACAATCCTCTTGCTGTGGAATAATGAGGTGAAAAACATTTTTCAAAAAATATCCCGCTATCCGCCATCTTATTAAAATAAGGAGTTGTATTCAGCGGGTTTCCACTCATATTGCTTTTATACATGCTGAACGACTCACACATTACCAACACAACATTTGGCTTACTTTCTAAAGCTTTCGTTTCAGGAAATATCTCACGACGATAGGAGAAATTTTCTTTAGCAGGTAAACCCATCCAATCTGCCATCACTGAGAAATTCTCTCTTGCCGTGTTCTCATTGAACTGTGGCTGACGAAATCGAAGTGTTGTAAAAAAATTCTGAAGGGGGTTCAATGAAAGATAGCTTTTGAAATTATCATTCAGCTCAAATGCTTTTTTCCATTTCAGGGAAGTAGTGGTAAGACTGCCATAAATAAAAATGAGAAGCAATGATCCCGCAATAAAGAACCATTTTCTTTTATACAATATCCCCTGTCCATCTGTTTTTACTATTACTGTCCAATGCATACGGCGAAACATCCAACGCAAAAGCAGTACAGCAATTATCAGCCCGAGCATCATCCAGAAAAGTGGATATGATTGCCAGAGCATTGCCATGGAAATTTTTGCATCTTCCCAAAAATTAAGAGCACTGGCGTTTAATCTTGTTCTGTTGTATGCAAAATTTCCAAAGTCCGCTGCAAAAAAGAAAAAGATAATGAATGTGATAATGGCCAGGTACCAGGTCCACCATTTTTTATTTCTTGCAGAATAAAATGGTGACAGGTTTGGAATTAAACTTACAAACACAATTGGTAAAAGGATTATAGCGATCCAACGGAGATCATAACGAACACCCAACAAAAAAGAAGGTATCAATTCTTTAAAACTCAGATCCTTTGGCTTAAATGAAAAATAAGTAGCAAATCTGAACAAAGTGAAGATCAGCAAAAAGATCAGCAGTAGGTTTATCACCCACATTATTGTCTTTGGAATTTTAAGCCTGATAAGCATAGAAAACTGCAAAAGAAAAGAATTTCTGCGTTAATGCCGATGAGTTACTGTTATATTTTGCCCGTTCCTCTATTTTTGTCAAATGTTTTTGATTCACAGCAACCTGCTTCACAAATTAGAACAATGGGATCAATGGCTTTTTATCCAAATTAATAACCATCAAAGCAATTCATTTTTTGACAGCGTATTGCCTTATCTGCGAATTGCCTATTTCTGGACACCGCTTTATTTGTTCCTGCTTGTATTTATAACCACAAATTTCAAAAACCGCGGTTGGTGGTGGTCCGTGTTTTTTCTTTGCACGGTTTCTCTTTGTGATATGACAAGCAGTAAACTTGTAAAAGAGGCTTTTGAACGCTGGCGACCTTGTGCAGATCCAAATTTCTTTCAATACGTACGATTGCTTGTAGACCGTTGTTCAGGTACTTATAGTTTTACCTCCTCACATGCCGCTAACCACTTTGGAATGGCAACATTTATGTTCCTTACGTTGAGGCCCGTCGTTGGAAAATGGATCTGGCTGGCTTTTTTATGGGCAGCAGTTATTGGGTATGCACAAGTATATGTTGGCGTTCATTATCCCTTTGATATTGTGGGTGGCGCTACCATTGGTATTGCATTTGGCTGGATGCTCGGCACATTCTTCAACAAGCGGTTTGGAATCGTTAACTTCGAATAAGAAACCAACTTGACTTTAGATGGAAATATTCATATTGCTGGGACTTATTTTGATTAACGGATTATTTGTTATGAGTGAGATCGCCCTGGTATCGGCCCGAAAGGCCAGGCTTGAAAGTATGGCAGACAAAGGCGACGAACTTGCACGAAGAGCTTTGGAGCTTTCCTACAAACCAGAAGTATTTTTATCCGCTGCGCAGATCGGTATTACTTTAATTGCAATTTTAACGGGTGTTTATTCCGGTGAAAGATTCAGCGTATACCTGGTCCCCTTTTTTAAAAAGATCAGTTTTTTAAGTGATTATGCAGAAGGGATTTCTTTAACAATTGTTGTTATCATTGTTACATTTCTTTCTATCCTTTTTGGTGAATTGATACCTAAAAGATTTGGTTTATTAAGAGCAGAGAAAATAGCAAAGCTGGCCGCAGGACCCATGTATTTTTTTGCAAAAATGACCCATCCTCTTGTGTGGCTGTTGAATAAAATAAGCAATGCCTTCTTTCTTATTTTCAATGTAAAAAAATCAACTGATGATGCGGTGACGGAAGAAGAAATTAAAACAATGATCTCCGAAGGAACAGAAGCAGGAACTATTGAAGAAGAAGAAAGAGAGATCATTGAACGTGTTTTTCACCTGGGTGATAGAAATATCACTTCCTTAATGACACACCGCAGTGATATAATCTGGTTTGATCTCGAAGACAATGAAGAAAAGATAAAAGAAAAAATTGTAAGTGAACCACACTCAGTTTATCCTATTTGCGACGGAGAAATTGATAATATAAAGGGCATCGTTTCCATTAAAGATCTGTATGTAACAGATGATATGACCAAGTTCAAAGAAGTGATGACACCTGCCATGTTTGTTCCTGAAAATAATACGCCATACCAACTGCTGGAAAAATTTAAACAAACCAAACAGCATTCCTGTTTTATTGTAGATGAATATGGAACAATGCAGGGGCTGATCACTTTAAATGATATTTTGGAAGCAATTGTTGGTGATATTCCCCAACCTGACGTTACCGACTATGAAGTAACAGAAAGAGAAGATGGAAGTTTTCTTGTAGATGCACAAATTCCATTTTATGATTTTCTTACCCGCTTCGATAAAGAACAATGGATGAATGAAGGCGAACATGAATTTGATACACTTGCCGGATTCATACTACATGAACTTGAACGCATACCTCATGCAGGTGATAAGTTCGACTGGAAAGGATTTAAGTTCGAGATCTTAGATATGGATGGTCATCGTATTGATAAAGTATTGGTGAATATTAGCAAAGAATTGAGACAGCAGATGGATTGATTCAATGTTTGGCCAAAGCAACTGCAGACACAATATTTAAAAAATGAAACCTATTTTAATCTTATTTACAATTCTTCTCGCCTCTTGTGTGGGTTATCATATTACTAGTGACGGAGGTTACCGGGTTAACAACCCTAAAGTCTTTGAATATAATAAACCTCAATTTACAAGTCTAAGCAAAGGCCCTATTGACACCAATGCAATTTATTTTACAGATTCTTTCTATAACAAATGGACTAATCCCAAATGGCTAACCAATATAAAAAGGTTTGTAAGGTTTTTTAATTCGGGCCAAGTATTATTTGTTTTCTGTGGTGACAGCTTTCCAAATATTGATAAAATAAACAATCCTAATATTGGAACTCCAGGTTATTTTATTGTTGACGGAACAAAAATTAAGATTGACAAGTTTCGGGACCTCAATGGTGGACATACAGAAAAATATTATGGCAGAATTCAACCGAATGGAGATATTATATTTTATGAACAATTACCAGCGACTTATTCCGGTTCTTTTTCTAGACTTGAAAAATCTGAAGGCAGTGATAGATTCTCAATATGGAGAAAAATTAAAGTTGACGGTTTGAAACATTATAAACCGAATTGGTAAAGTCGCTCTATTAGGTATCTCTCATCATGTGAGATGATATTTATCAAGATCATTCCACCTCATAATCCTCCGGCAGCATATTTGCCAATCTTTCATAACCCCAGATGCCATCATAAAAAAGTCGTATTGGTGTAAGGATTATTCCTCTTGCATTTACTAAGACAGGTTCTTCACGCAATCGCAAACCAGAAATAGTACCAGTGGATGGTTGTCCACTTATAAAATTTTTTTTCATCATCTCTGTTTTCAGATCCGTATTCTTAGAATACATAACCCGCCAGCCATCTTTTACCCTTAACTCATATATCTTATAAACCGAATCAGGATATATACGGATCATGCTGTCTTCAATTGCCCTGGTTGCCATCTTCATGCCCTGGTCATTTTTTTGTATGGTGATGTTCATACCGGTACTATCTTTTTTTTCTTTTTTCATATTAAGAAGCTGGTAAACCGTAAACCCTTCTTTTGTCAAATTCTTATTTACTAAACTTCGAAAGAAATGTACGGTGCTGCCATCATAGGCCTCCCGCCGTTTGCGGATCCATTTCTTTTTTGTTTTTTCATCTTTTCCCCAATCAACAAAACGTGTATAGCCAAAAAAGTATGCGCCGTTGGTAGCTTTGTTATAATAAAATTCGATCAGGTCAAAATGAATTGTATAACCAAGCTCAGGGTTTTCGATCACCAGCGCCTTTTCCGTATATGCCACTATTTCATCTTTGGTTTCTCCTGAAGCAAATTGAACTTCTTCAATATTTTTTATTTGACAATGTTCGGCCGCTATGGTCTGACCAATAACATATTTCTTAAAAATATCCAGGTAACGCTTTCTTAGTTCACTGCTAAGAACAAGTACTTCACGCAACATCTCTTCCTTCTTTTCAACCTTGAAACTGATGCGTAAATTGGACGATTTTATTTCAGCAGAATAAAGTAAAGCATCATAACCTACAAAAGATGCCACTACTTCATAGCGCCCCGGTTGCAAAGGGCCTAATTCAAAATCACCGTTATCATTCGTAGTAGATCCTTTAGTGGTGTTATTAATATAAACACTGGCCCCTTTTAATGGAAGTTGCGTTTCAATATCCGTTACACGACCCCTGATATAGAATTGTTGTGAAAAAGAATTTTGTATAAAAGAAAAAAATAAGAAAAATAAAACTGATCGGCTCATCATGGGTAAATCTAAAAAGAAAACTCAGCACTTTTTGCAGGATAGTCAAGCTTGGTGCTCTTGCGGTTGCCATTTACGATCATATGGATGATCTCTACCTGGTCATCAAACATATCATGCATAAGAGAATTGACGATAGCAACTTTTTTTACAGAACTGACATTATCCACCTGCAAATAAGAATAAACCACCACATCTTCCTTTTCGTATCCAACAAAACTCATTTGTACCGGCTTGCCATCAATGGTTATTTGCAAATGTGACCTGATATATTCAAAGATCTTTTTATTGTTGCCGGCGGTATCCTTGCCGCTCACCAGGTCCACTTTGGATCTGTTCACTTTACTTAATATGCTTTCAAAGTCGTCCCAAAAGGCCTTGCAGGTGATCTCGAGGGCTTTATCTGTGGCATTATGGTCGATTTCTACAGTTACGATGTGTAATGGATGCAAGGCAGTTTTTCCGCTGAAGTCAGCTTTTTGTTCATTAGTAAACAAAGAGAAAGAAAATAAGGGTATTAGCAGCCATTTATAGAATTCTATTGCCATTAACCAAATTAATTTTTATTACCACAAAAGTCTGCTTTATTTTGATGCCCTGTTAAGGATTGTTGTTAATATTTTATGGATGGTACTTTGGCAGGCAGTTTTTAACTATGAGTGATTTTTCGTTTTATTTCAGAATTGGCTGGCAACATATTATAAGCCGTGATGCGTTGGATCACCAGCTTTTTATTTTGGCGCTGGCTGCTATTTATGTTATCAAGGAATGGAAGCAGGTGCTTATTCTTGTCACTGCATTTACCATTGGTCACTCAGTTACATTATTTCTGAGTGTAAAAGAAATAATAACGATCGACAGCAAATGGGTGGAATTTTTGATCCCGTGTACCATCATTTTTACAGCCATCACTAATTTATTTCTAAAAAAGTTTACCACGAAAACGATCCGGATCAATTATTTTTTAGCGTTGTTCTTTGGATTGATACACGGATTAGGGTTTGCGAACACCATTCGCATAGCATTGGCCAGCGATCAAAGTTTGGGCTGGGGATTATTTGGCTTCAATGTGGGATTGGAAGCGGGACAGATGATTGTTGTGCTGATCATACTGTTTATATCAGTTCTTGTTTTGAATGTTTTTAAAGCAAACCGCAGGGAGTGGGTGATTTTTGCTTCTGGTTGCGCATTCAGTGTTGCATTAAATACCGCCATTGAAAGATGGCCTTTTTAAATAGATCTTTATTCAATAAAACCTGTAACAAAAATGAAACGTATCATTTTATTTTTTGCTCTCAGCTTCGCAGTTTATGGTATTGCATTTTCACAAGACATAAAGAATAATGCAAACAGTAGCCATGCAAACAAGTTTGAGCAATTAG
>DATHDP010000116.1:0-18325 GCA_035318985.1 Chitinophagaceae bacterium | reverse complement strand
AAATAATGGGTCGTGTATTTGCTCTATGGGCACTTATCACTTTTCTAATTACATTTCTTATCATTTTTATTCCATCAATGGTATGTTGGCTGATTCCTGATCCAAAGGGACAGGATATTTTTATAAAGATCGCAAGGATATGGATGAATGTGTGGTTAACTCTTGTTGGTTGCCCTATAAAAGTAAAGGGCAAAAAAAACTTTATCCCCGGCGAAACATATATTGTTACCTGCAATCATAATTCATTGATGGATGTTCCACTCTCCTGCCCTTATATTCCCGGACCAAATAAAACGATCGCTAAAAACAGTTTTGCAAAAATTCCCTTGTTTGGTTTTTTTTATATGAAAGGTTCTGTATTGGTTGACAGGAAAAGTGAAACGAGCAGAGGGAGAAGTTTTGAAAAAATGAAAGAAGTACTTAGAAAAGGGATGCACATGAGCATTTACCCGGAAGGCACAAGAAACAGAACTGCAGAGCCATTAAAAAAATTTCATGACGGTGCATTTAAGCTAAGTGCGGATACTGGCTGCTCCATTATTCCTGCCATCATGTTCAATACAAAAAAAGTTTTACCGATGGGTAAACCTTTTTATTTCTGGCCACATAAATTAGAAATACATTTCTTGCCCGCGGTTCCCGTAGATAAAAATGGATCCTATTCAGACCTAAAAGAAAAAGTATTTGCAATAATGAAAGATCATTACGCAAACAACCTGCATTAATCACTGGTGAAATATCTTGTACGATTGACCTTGAGGTCCTGCAGCATTCCCGACTTAGGACTTATTGAAAAACTAAACATACGGTATGGTCCTACCGGTGTCACATTAATTGATAGTTGCCAGCAATGCATTTCTCTGTTAATGCTCATTGTAAACGTCTGGAGGTCATTTGTAATGAAATCATAGTATCCATTCATCGCAAAATTCCATTTTGGTGTCAACGAAAAACTGCCGCTAAAGGTTAAGTTGCTGCTGAATTCTTTTTCAAATCCACTGTAGTCTGCTTTTCGTCTTTCGGTATAGTAAACACTAAGCCCCAGGTTTATACGCCATGGGATATTAAAATCAACAAAATCGGATGGATTGCGTCGCATATAATCCATTTGGCTCTGCGCATCGGTCGCCAGTAATGGATCATTCAATAAGTTTTGTTCCACTTGCTTTCGTTCCTGTTCCTTTTTCTCATCCCTTGGTTTGCTTTGAAAATCTGTTGACATGGAAAGACTGCCACTTGTAAATCTTCCTAATTTAAATTTATCTCCCTGCCATGCATATTTATTTATAGGCCTCCCGTTTGAATCAGCCTGGTAAGGATTCAATATTGTGCTGGCTGTAATATTAATCTTATCAAAAAGTGTACTTCGCAGGTAAAAATTAATATTGGTAAGTTGAAATGAATCTATGAGAAAATTATAACTGCCATTAAACCCAAATCCATCAAGCAAGCGGATCTTTTTCTTTTCAATGGTTGTGTCTTTTTTGGATCGTGTTTTCATCTCCAGGTTATTATCCACTCCAAAACTTATTCCACCAAAATCGTCCGGTCCATAAAAGCCAAACATACTTCCTTCAAATTCTGAAAATGGTTCTACTCTGCCCGTAGTGTCAACCTGGGTTTTGTACCAATGCGATTTTGACAATGATGGGGAATAACTAAAACTCATTTGAGGGCGAACAACATGCCTTATCGAAGTTCCCTTTGCTCCTTTAAAATTAAAAGTACCATATAAAGCCGTGTTAAGACCAAGACTGAAAGCTGTTCTATGATCTATATAAAATCCTTTGGTTATTGTAGTATCAACTTTTGACAATGTAGAGTTCCAGCTTCTCCTGAACTTTTGTGCTATCCATGTATTTTCATAAGATATCGATGGAGCTACAAGAACTTTTCCGCCAAGTATAGGTGGTAAGGAAAGACTAAGCGGGAAACTATGTTTGCCACCCCATTGCAACGTATCTATAAGATCGCCGAAATGAAATGCAGTATCATAAAATGAAACCTGGCTTCTTACGTTTCCATTATAAGCGATCCCTACTTTATCATACCATTTTGGTGTGGCAAATTCCTTTCTTTGAAACGGATAAATAGTGTTTACCGTATAACTGATATCCGGTAAATTTAAATTGATCAGGTGAAGCTGGTTATTCTGATTATGATTTGCACTAACAATTAAGTTGGAGCTTTTAAATGTTTTTGAATAAGTAATAGATGAGCCTAACTGATTTTGAAAATTCTTATTCACATTATTAGGAACATACTGATTATAAGTAGTGGAACCGGCATTTACATTTGCTGAAAAAGATGTACCTGGTCTTGCACGACTATCGGAAGAATGGCTCCACAGGATCTGATAACTCTTGTTTACCAAATAATCCGGGTCACCTTTAAAATTGTATTTGGTATTTTGAATACTGAAATTCATATTACCCTGGTAGCGATATCTTTTTCGATACGTTGGAACTACATTAAATGTCCATCCTCCATACGAATAAATATTGGCTCGTGTCGTGACATCGAAATATGGACTTAATACTTTATAATAACCCAACCCTTCAAGCCCTAAACCAAAATCTTCATTTGCCGTAAAGCTTGGTGCAAGTATGCCTGAATGTCTTCCTTTGTTCATTGGAAAAAATCCAAACGGCAAATAAATAGGAATAGGTACACCTTCGAACTCGGGGTGTATAGGACCCGTTATCGCAACTTTATTGTTTACAACTTTTATTTTATCATATCGAAAGCCAAAATGCGGATCATCAAGATTGCAGGTACTGATGGTTCCTTTTCTTGAATAAACTACATCGCCAATTCGTTTGGCATCCTGGGCTATCATTACCATCTCACCCTGTATTGTATAGGTATTCTTCGTAAGCCCTTTTTGCGTTTTAAAATTATACCTGATCGTATCACTCTGAAATTTGTTATCGGCTTGTGTAAAATGTGCCCTGTCGATAAGTTCACCAGTACTATCAACACTTTTTACAGCAGTTAGAATTTGTGTTTCCTGGTCAAGCTCCATTTTCGGCGCCGTTAGTTCAATGTCTTTGTAAACTGTTTTTGCCTTTCCATAAAGTATCACTTTTTTATCTTTAACAAGGATCACAACAGAATCTTCAGCTTCATAATTGACAGGGGCATCAAGGGAATCCTTTGAAAGTTTCAGATCGAATGTATCGATCCTGTTTATAGAAGTATCAGCCAGTGCATCTTTTGATAGCGAATCATTTTTTAAAGTATCATTAATACTTGTTGAAGGTCTTTTTACAAGGCTATCCTTCGTTTTTTGCGGTACTGTATCCTGCTGAGCTGTTAATGCCGTGTAAAAATTTTGATGATAACTATAATTAGCGCTACTTTTCCACGTTTGTGTAAAGAAGATTGCAGTCAGCAGGCCGGCAAAAAGGTATTTTGATCTAAATTTGTGCAGTAGCATCATAGCGTTGGAAAACAAAAATATATCATTCAGACTTAAAGGATTTGTGAAGATTGAAAACTAATCCGTTAAAATTAATATCCACCATGTCAAGACGTATTATCGGCGTTCTTATTTTCGTCACAGTTTTACCCTTTGCATTCGCATTCAAAAACGCTCCACTTAAGAAAAAAGGGGTTCAAACCATTATTATTGATCCGGGACATGGCGGTAAGGACCAGGGAGCAAAGGGAGCTTTTACTACGGAGGCCAGGATTTGTCTTTCTGTAGGTTTAAAGCTTGGTAAAGCCATTGAAGAAAAATTTCCAGGTGTAAAGGTTCTTTATACAAGAACGACTGATATTCTTGCTGGCAATAAACCAGATAAGAACCAGGCCAATCGTTATCGTGCAGAATTTGCCAATCAGTCAGGCGGTGATCTGTTTATAGCTGTTCACGCAAATGCAGCTCCTCCAATAAAACACAAGGTTGAGAGCGGATATAAATGGGTTGGGAAAGGAAAAAAAAGAAGAAAGGTCAAGATATATAAATATTATTATACTCCAAATCCTTCTCATGGCACGGAAACATTTATTTGGGCTGCAGACAGAGCTGATGCTAAATCAGGCACAATAACACCAGATGATGAGTTTGGAGAAAGCGACAGCACAATCGTTATTCCTGATATCAATGACCCTGTAATGAAAGCTTTCCAATTATTGTATACAAAAAAATATTTTGAAAATTCTCTTCATTTTGCCAATCTGATAGAAGCCGAATTTGTAAAAGAAGGCAGGTTCAGCCGTGGTGTTAAGCAAAGAAACGAGAAAGGTATATGGGTATTACAAGCTACGGGAATGCCAAGCGTATTGGTCGAAACGGGTTTTATTACTGATAAGGATGAAGAAGAATACCTGGATAGCGAAAAGGGACAAAATGAGATAGTAGAAAATATAACAGGTGCATTAGCCAATTATATTGCTTCAAAAGAAAAAGCCCCCGCAAGTAATGGCGGAAAGAGTCCCGATACAAAAAGTGTTCAAACTGGTGCAGCAAATCTTACACGCAAAAATGTTTCTACAGTTCCGGTCAATAAACGCTGACAAGTCACATTTTACCCCCGCTTTTTAAAGTTTTAAATAGCTTGAATTATTTTATTAATTTGGCATCCTGTAAACATGTAGGGAAAACAAATATTCATGAAGATCAGCAACGAAACCAAAGTCGGGATTTTAACTATTGTCGCTCTCACACTACTAATCGTAGGTTTTAATTTTTTGAAAGGCAAAAATGTTTTCAACAAGGAAAAACATTTATATGCAGTTTTCTCTGACCTCGGCAGTCTCCGAAAATCAAATGAAGTAAAAATGAAAGGGCTTCCCGTTGGGGTCATTTATGATTATACCGAGATCGATAAGAATCTCAGTGGAATCATTGTTACTATTACGATGAAAAGAGATGTGAATATTCCAAAGGACTCAAAAGGAACGATAGAATCGGAATTGCTGGGTAATACTTATATGAATGTAGCTCAGGGTCAATCAACAGAGTTCTTAAAAGATGGAGATACGATAGTAACAGACCGGGCTAGTTCTTTTCTTGGAGATGTGAAAGCGCAGATCACTCCAACTTTAACAAGTGTAAGAGGTGCGATTGATTCATTGAAAATAGTTTTAGGTGGTCTAAACCGGCTATTTGATAAAGACACCAAAGGAAACCTTAGTGAGATCATTCGCAATCTTAAACAAACTACGGGCAGCCTTAACAGACTTTTGGATGCAGAAAGCGGCGCATTGGCTGCAACATTGAATAATGCAAATTCAATTACAGGTAACCTTAAAAAGAATAATGATAGTATTACTGCTACTATAAGCAGTATTAAAAGAGCAGCCGATAAATTTTCTGGTTTGGACGTACAACCCACTATCGATACATTACAAGCTACCATCAATGAACTTAAAACTGTGTTAGGTAAATTCAATACTAACCAAGGAACTCTTGGATTGTTAATGAAAGACCGAAAACTATATGATCAGTTAAATAGTTTATTATTAGGTGTTGAGATCCTGTTTGATGATATACGTGTTAACCCAAAACGATATACCGGCAGTGTGATATTTAACAGAAAAGATAAAACAGGCCCATTAACTTCGCCTGCGAAAAAAGATTCCATTCCGCAAGGCAATCAAAAATGACCCGGATAAAATTTATTCGTTTTTTAATCATCTTGTTAGTATTTACAAGTCCCCTGATCATTTTTTGCCAGGAATTACCAACCACAAAAACATTTACACCTGCAGATACAGTTCGTACAATTGAAATACTTCCGGGTTCAAGAAAATTAGAGTACCGCAAAATTGATTCTGTTACTGAAGTAACAATAATAGCAGGTAATGTAAGATTAAAGCAAGGGACCACAATATTCGAATGCGACAGTTGTGTGATCACAAAAAGAATCAATCTTTTCGAGGCTTTTGGAAATGTTCATATCAACGATTCTGATACGGCGCATGTATACTCCGATCATCTTCGTTATCTAACCGACAAAAAAGTTGCTTACTTAGATGGTAACGTCAAATTAACGGATGGCAAAGGAGTACTTACAACACCAACATTAGAATATGATATGAATACCAAAGTTGGTATTTACCGAAATGGAGGTAAAGTAGTAAACGGGAAAACAACTCTTACAAGTGATGAAGGTTTTTACTACGCGGATATAAAAGATGTTTATTTCAAAAAGAATGTAAAGCTGAGAGATCCATCTTATGATCTTCAATCAGATTCATTATTATATAATACCGGAACAGAAATAGTAAGATTTATCGCAGAGACTCTTGTGAAAGATAGTACCAACCGAACTATTAAAACAAGAGAAGGCTTTTATGACAAAAGAACCGGCAAAGCGGAATTTGGACAAAACCCCATTATCACAGATAAAGACATACAAGTAACCGGAGAAAAAATTATAAGCGACGACAGCACGGGTATTACGCAGATCTTCGGAAGAGGAATAATTGTGGACACCGCAAATAAAACAACTGTGATCGCCGATACAATTTTCTATAACAAAAAGAATGAATCATTTCTTGCTTTTGCCAAGCCACTAATGATCGTCGAGCAGGAAAACGATTCCATTTTTATAGCTGCAGACACTCTATTTTCTGCCCGTCTCACTGATTTGTATGGATCAAAAGATTCGGTTGCAAAAAAAGATACATTGAAAGAAGTAAAAATTATTGACACTAAAACAAAGGACAGCACTAACAGGTATTTTGAAGCATTCAGGCATGTAAGAATTTTTTCAGATTCATTGCAGGCAGTTTGTGACAGTATGTTTTATTCATTTAAGGATTCTGTATTTAGATTGTACCAGGACCCAGTTGTTTGGTCAAAAGAGAACCAAATAACAGGTGATACCATTTTGCTTTTTACTAAAAATAAAAAAGCAGACAGGATGCAGATATTTAAAAATAGTTTTTTAGCAAGCATTGTAAGACCCGATATATTCAACCAGGTACAATCAACCCGCATGGATGCGTATTTTATTGATGGCGTCATTGATTCCGTTCGAGCAAAAGGTTCGGCTGAATGTGTTTATTATATACAAGATGAGGATAGCGCATTTACCGGCATCAATCAGTCAAACGCTGAATTGATGGATGTTTATTTCAAAGAAAAAGAACTTCAGCGTGTTGTTTTCCGCATTGCTGTGAAAGGAACCATCTGGCCGATGAGACAAAAAACTCCAAAAGAGATGCAACTTCAAAATTTCAAATGGCGGGATGCGGAAAGGCCGAAGACTAAGTATGAACTGTTCGAGTAGATCTAGATACCTGATACTGGCCTCTATCCCAGGGTGATCAAATATCCAGAATCCAGCAACTAATATCCAGTACCCAGCACCAACTTTTGCATTTCTTTTAAACTTATCTGGCACCCTTTTCGTTAAACCATGAGAAAACATTCCCGCCATGAAAAAATCACTCCCATTTTTTATTGTAGCGATCTTATTTTCCGCCTCTCAATTAAAAGCCCAGGATTATAAAACAGCTCTTGGTATCAGGCTTAGCAGTAACGGCCCTGCTATAAATAATTCAGTAAGCTTTAAGCATTTCATGAATCCCAAACTTGCTATTGAAGGGCTTTTTACTTTTGATAAAAAGGCCGCAATCGGCGCATTATTCGAAATTCATAACGCAATGCCGTCAACAGAAGGATTGAAATGGTTTTATGGTGCCGGCGCTTATCTTGGTTTTGATTCTGATAAAACTAATACCGACCGCGCATTGATGGGTGCGCAAGGTATTATTGGTCTCGATTATAAATTCGCCAACCTTCCTTTAAACCTTTCGCTTGACTGGAAGCCTGAATTAAATATTATTGACAATATCAATTTTGAACCAGCCGCAGTTGGCTTCACCATTCGATTTACTTTTGGCAAACCCCAGGTTCAAACTGTTTCAGAATAACAACTCTTGTATATTTCATTTGAAAACCCGGAAAATGCTTGCAGCATTTTCGGGTTTTATTTTGTCTTTTGCTGAGTTGCGTTTTTTTTGTGCGGTAAATTGCAGGAAATAATCGGTTGCCATTCACTTTTTTCCTTAACTTCATTTTCACAAAACTATTGTTTATGCAAACAATTAGAGGCTTATTCCTAATTGTATCCTCTTTTACTATCTCAATATGCTCACTAATACAGGAGCGGCCATATATTAACCAGTCCTTATTTATTGTTGATGAAATTATTTTCGATAGTTACACATTAAACCCCTTTTCACAAAGTAATAGTAGTACTGGTTTTGTTTCTAATGGATATAACAGAAATTACGATAATACCTGTCTTGAAGTAAAAACAATTCAGCCTATCCTTATGAATACAGAATTAGATAACGATGATCCTTTGCTCAAGCCTTATGTTTTATCAGCTCTTTAATATATTAAGTAAATTTTTTTAACCTGCTTACTAAATTTAAAAACCAAACATGATGAGAAGAAAAATTACATCACTGGTGTTTTTGATACCGCTTGTGATGTTGCTGCCATTGTTAGGGATGGCACAGCAACGAACCATAACTGGTACTGTAAAGTCTGCTAAAGACAATGTTTCGGCACCAAGCACCTCAGTAAAAGTAGTTGGTACTGACAGAGGCACTATAACGGATGCCAATGGAAATTTTTCAATTACAGCCAGTACCGGAGAAATACTGGAATTTTCAGGAATAGGATTTGTATCACAACGACAAACAATAACTAGTTCCAATACATATAATATTTTATTGGCAGCAGATGAAAAATTAGAACAAGAAGTCATTGTTGTAGGTTACGGAACCCAGAAAAAAACTAATCTTACTGGAGCTGTTTCTACTATTGATGTTAAGAAAACATTAGGCAGCAGGCCGATAGCAGATGTAGGAAGAGGACTGCAAGGTACGGCAACCGGTCTTAGTGTAGTTATTCCTAGCGGTGAAGTAGGATCTGACCCGATCATTAAGATAAGGGGAGCGATCGGATCATTACAGGGAGGTAGTTCTCCTTTAATACTATTGGATAATGTCGAAATACCCAGTATACAGATAGTGAATCCTAATGATATTGCTTCTATTACAGTTTTAAAAGATGCAGCGTCTGCTTCTAATTATGGTTCCAAGGCCTCATTTGGTGTTATTTTGATCACTACCAAAAAAGGGGCAGCGGGTGGCAAACCCCAAATAAACTATTCTAATAATTTTTCATTTCAAAATGTTTGGAAAGATCTCCAACTGGCTGATGTAAATGGCTTAAAGTATACAGTAGATGCTGCAGAAAGAATAGGTACAACTACACCTGTAGGTGCATTTTATTTGGTAGACAGAGCTAGTTATAATAAAGCAGTAGAATGGAAACAAAAATATGGCGGTACAATCGGACCAAATGATCCCACTGTTTTTGGAAGAGACTGGTTTGTAAATGCAAGTGGCGCTAAAATGGGAGTTAGAACCTATGATCCTTACGACTTAATGGTCAAGGAATGGGCGCCTACTCAACAACATAATCTGTCGGTAGGTTTTACAGAGGGCAAAACTTCCTACAACTTAGGTCTTGGTTTGTTAGACCAAAGCGGTATGATGAAACCTGCAAAAGTTGATAAATTTTCACGTTATAATGCTTCTCTAAAAATATCCAGCGATCTTAATAAATATGTTACACTTCGTGCAGGCGCATTATACTCAAGAAGAAACAAAGAGTATGCATATATCACCAATTCAACCACGGCAGATCCCTGGCTTTACTTATATAGGTGGAGTTCGTTATACCCTTTTGGTAAAGATGAAAACGGAGACCTCATTCGAAGCCCGGCAGGTGAAGCGGCTGCAGCGAACACGGCTAACATATTACAGAACTATGCAAATGTTAGTCTAGGATCAACTGTTAATATAACAAGCAACTGGAAAGTGGATTTTGATTATACATTTTCGAATCAGGATGAAACCTGGAAGAGACCTGGTACAAGATATACAATGAGAGACTCCTGGGTTGCACCAGCAGCAAGGTTCGATGCCAGTGGTAACAGGGTATATGTAAATAGTGAAGGGCAAGTAGTAGCCAGTACTACTCCCGGTGCAATTGCAGCTTTTGATCTGACAAAACAAACATACACGGCCCTGGGAGCAAACCCTGACCATTTTGCACGTACAGCTACAAACTTTTTCAGCCATACAATAAATGCATTTTCAACTTACAACTGGAATTTAAACCAGGACAATGCATTTAAGTTTATTTTGGGTGTAAATCGTGTAACTGCTACTACCGAATTCCAAACATCTCAAATAACTAATTTATTAGATATAAATAATCCCCAGTTTCCTTTTGGCACCGGAACGCAAACAGTTTCCGGAGGTAAATCATGGGAAGCTCAGTTGGGTTATTTTGGTCGTGTAAACTATGCGTTTAAAAATAAATATTTGGTGGAAGGAAACTTACGTTATGATGGTTCTTCTAAATTCACGAAGGAATTATGGTGGAACTGGTATCCTTCTTTCTCTGCAGGTTGGGTAGCAAGTGAAGAAAGTTTTATGGAGTGGACAAAACCAGTACTCAATAGTCTTAAATTCAGAGCATCCTGGGGTTCAATTGGTGATCAAAGTGTGCCTAACACTTTGTATCTGCCTATTATGCCTAACGGTCAGTCAACCTGGATAGGAGCAAATGGACAAAGAGTATTTTTTGTAGGTACACCAGCTGCTATCGACGCAAATATTAAATGGCAGGATATAGTGACTAAAAATATCGGAGTTGATATTGGATTATTAAAAAACAGGCTCAATATTACTTTTGACATTTTTGAAAGAAACACTGAAAATATGATTGTGCCGCAAGAGGGCATTCCTTTAACGTTTGGCGCTGGTGCTCCATTAGGAAATTATGGATCGTTATCGACGAAAGGTTGGGAACTGACTGTTGAGTATAACCATAGATTCGGAAATGGTTTGGGCATTAATTTTAGAGGAAACATTTCTGACGCAAGAAGTATTTTATCATCTTATGGCTCGGGTACACAGGTTACCGGTAACTATAATGGTAAAGACATAGGCGAAATATGGGGCTATCGCACCGATAGGTTGTATCAAATGAGCGATTTTGAACTGGATGCAAATGGTAAACCTGTATTAATTACGCTTACGGCAAATGAAAGCAGCCTGAATGCCGGCAAACAAGCATATAAATTGAAAACCATAGATGGGAAAAAACCGATCTACCAGCCCTTTTTACAAAACACAGCGAATTTCCGTTTCGGACCTGGCGATGTTAAATTTATTGACGTGAATGGAGATGGTGAGATAAGCAATGGAAAAGGAACATTGGCCGATCATGGAGACCTTGAAGTAATTGGAAACTCTAACCCTCGCTATGAGTATGGATTCAGGATTGGTGCGGACTGGAAAGGTTTTGATTTTAGTGTCTTTTTTCAAGGGGTGGGAAGCCGTAAGATATGGGGAGATGGATTCCTGGCTATCCCGGGATACCAGCCTTCTGACGGTGCAATGCCCGAAGCGATCGCAGGTAATTACTGGTCTCCGGATAATACAGGAGCATTTTATCCAGCAGCATATAATAATGGTGGCAGCAGCACCACTAATAACATGCAGGTCCAGGATAGATACTTGTTGAACATGGCCTATCTGCGTTTGAAAAACCTTACTATTGGTTACACGCTACCGCAATCTTTAGTTAAGAAAGCATGGATGAGTTCATTTAGAATATATGCGGGTGTAGAGAATTTTATTACCTGGGATAAATTAGGAGATCTGCCCATTGATCCCGAAAGTATCAATGGATATTCCATGTGGAATACAACTGGTTATAACCTGGGTCGTACAGGAACCGGTATTCCTGCTTTCAAGAGTGTATCATTTGGTATTCAAGTGAATTTTTAAAAAACTAGAAATATGAAACATTTAAAATATCTCTATAGCTTATTAGCATGTGTATTTTTATTGTCTTGCAATAAAGAAGTATTGGACCGGCCCCCTCTCGACAGGATCAGTGATAACAACTTCTGGAGAAATGAAGATGATGTCCGCCTTTATGCCAATGCATTTTATCCTAATTATTTTACTGGTTTCAATACTGCATTTGGAGTAGATTATGCCCCTGTAAGAGGATATATTTTCAGCGATGATCTGACAAGCAAAAATGTTCAGGCAAGCTTTGAAAGCAGTGTTCCTACTTCAAGAGGCTCTACTTCGGAAACAGCGGCATGGCTGACAACCTATGCAGGTCCTGACTGGGATTTTGCATGGGTACGAAAATCAAATATTATGATAGATCGCCTGGAGAATATCGCAAAGCCTAATCTCACAGATGAAGCATATAAACACTGGACAGCAGTTGCAAAATTCTTCCGTGGATTTGAATACTCCCGTTTAGTTAGTGTATTTGGAGATGTTCCTTATTTTGACAAAGTAGTTGAAAATACTGATCTACCTACTTTATATAAGGACAGGGATAACAGGGGTATAGTGATGGATAAGGTGTATGATGATTTCAAATATGTGCTCGCAAATATTAGGGAGAATGACGGTACCCAATATTTAAACAGATATATTGCTGCAGGCTTTATTTCCCGGTTTATGCTGTTCGAAGGAACATTTCAGCATTATCATGGCTTAGACGCGGCAAGAGCAAAAAAATATTTGGAATTTGCCGTAGATGCTGCAGCAATTGTAATGAATAGTAATAAATTCAACTTTACCAAAGATTTTAAATCCATATTTTCATCAGAGAGCCTGGCCGGGCATACTGAAGTACTTCTTTACAGGGTATATGATGCGGCTTTAGGTGTAACTCATGCTATTGGTTCTTATTCTAATGGAACGGAAACAGTGGCTTTAGATCCAAACCTGGCTTTAATTAAATCTTTTATAGCAAATGATGGTAAAGCATGGCAAAATTCGGCAGTGCCAAATGCAAGTTCATTTGCAATTGCTGATCTGGTGAAAACAAGAGACCCACGATTTGAAGCATCATTTATAGATAAAGCTCTTTCTACCTCCACTACACTTTTATATGGATATAAGTTTGCATCAAGAGAAGCGATAACCTATATCGGAAGAGCATATCCTCCTGCATGGGGAAGTTCTACCAATACGAGTGATGCTCCCGTTATGCGATTGGCAGAAGTAGTATTGAACTGGATTGAAGCCAAAGCAGTATTGGCTCAATACATGGGTGGTCCCGCCGTTACCCAAGCCGATCTGGATAAATCGGTGAATGCAATTCGTAATCGCCCTTTAGATGCAGCGGCTATTGCAAAAGGAGTAGTAAAAACAGCTCCGTTATCTCTTGCTGCAATTCCTATTGACCCTACAAAGGATGCAGATGTACCAGATCTGATCTGGGAGATCCGTCGTGAAAGAAGAATGGAATTTGTATTTGAACATACAAGATTGCTCGACCTGAAGAGATGGAAAAAATTGACCAATATGAACTTTAGCACCAACCCGGATCAGTTTCTGGGGCCATGGGTAAATCTTCAGACAGAATTACCCAGTGCTCTAACTGCTGCTAGCGCTACTGCCGGGAATGTAAAGGTTAAAAAAGCAGATGGCACCATCGTAACCTGGAATGGAACCAATGCCAGTTCTATGATCGGTTTTTGGATGGTTGAAAACGCTCAAAACAGGAACGCTTTCACTGATAAAGTATACATGGCTCCTGTTGGGCAATCTCAAATAATTCAATATGAAGAAAAAGGATTTAAGCTTACACAGACAAAGAACTGGTAATAACTTATTTATTCTTTTTTATTGAAGTTATATTTGTTAAGAGGCTGTCTCATAAGTAGACAGCCTCTTTTTATTTTTTGCAAAAAATAAATTTCTATTTTAATCAATTCAAAGAATGACAAAGAAAATCGCTTTATTAATTCTGCATACCCTCGCAATATCATTTTCCTATGCTCAAACAGGATTCAAATTTGCACACATTTCAGATACACATATAGGAAGCAATAACGCGGAAGAAGATCTAAGACGCACTGTACAAAACATCAACAGCGATTCAACAATAAAATTCGTGATCCTTTCGGGTGATATTACTGATTTTGGATCTGATGCTGAATTACATCTTGCAAAACAAATACTGGATAGCCTCAACAAACCCTGGTATATAATTCCGGGTAATCATGATGCAAATTGGTCTGAAAGTGGTACCAATAGTTTTAAAAAGATCTTTGGATCAGAAACTTTTAAGTTCATGTATGGAGGATATTTATTTCTTGGTACTGTTTGCGGTCCTAACATGCGAATGAGTCCTGGACAAGTTTCCAGGGAAAATATACTTTGGCTTGATTCTACGCTAACCAATTTAAAAGATAAAAACATTCCTGTTATTTATGTAAATCATTATCCAATAGATTCGTCATTAAATAACTGGTTTGAAGTAATAGATCCTCTTAAAAAAAGAAATATTCAATTGATCATATGTGGGCATGGGCATTCAAATCATTTACTAAATTTTGAAGGCATTCCCGGCATTATGGGAAGATCAAACCTAAGAGCAAAAAATCCGGTTGGCGGATACAATATTGTTACAATAAAAGATGGTGTAGTTACTTATGAAGAACGCAATCCTGTAACCAATGAACAAAAACAATGGACGCAGGTAAAATTATACAAACACGATTTCGCTTCTGACACTGCTCATTATTTTAGGCCTTCTTATACGATCAATACAACGTATAAAAATGTAAAAATAACCTGGCAATTTAATGATAACAGCGATATTGGTTCCGGAGCTACTATCGTTAACGATCTTGTTATTGCCAGTAATTCAAACGGATCAATTTATGCTTTGAATTTAAAGAACGGGAAAAAGACCTGGTCATTTACTACCAAAGGGAAAATCTATTCAACACCGGTAGCAGAAGATAATTTAGTTGTAGTAGCTTCTACTGATAATAATATTTATTGCCTGAATGCACTGACAGGTAAATTGGTATGGAAATTTGAAACACAAAAACCGATCGTTGCTAATGCGATCATAAAAAATAAAACGGTTTATATCGGTTCTTCAGAAGGCCATTTCAGAGCATTAGACTTATACAATGGAAATTTAAAATGGGACTTTGATGGCATCAAAGGATTTGTAGTAACCACTCCCCTGTTTTATAACAATAAAATCTATTTCGGAAGTTGGGGAACAGAATTTTATGCATTAGATGCACAGAATGGCACATTAACATGGAAATGGAATAATGGCTCTTCAAATCGTATGTATTCTCCTGCAGCCTGCTACCCTGTAGCAACTGGTGGAAAAATTTTTATTGTTGCACCCGATCGTTATATGACAGTTTTTGATGCAGAAACCGGAAATGTGATCTGGAGAAAAAACGATCCGGATAATAAAGTGAGAGAATCAATGGGCTTATCTAAAGACAGCACATTGATCTATTCAAAAACCATGCAGGGAGAATTAATAGGCATTTCGACATTAGACACAGGCATGAAAATTACCTGGAGATCCAACACGGGATTAAATTATGAAATAGCACCCACTGCAATTGTAGAATTTCATAACGTTATTTATGTACCATCCAATTCTGGTGTTGTTGTTGCTGTTAATCGCAACGATGGCTCCATATTATGGAAGCATAAACTTTCGAATGCACTTATAACAAATATTATTCCCGTTGCTAAAAATAAAGTGATAGTTACTTCAATGGATGGCAAGGTTACATTTCTTGAATATAAACCATAAGTCAGATCACTATTTTCCAAAGAACATATACGCAAGCAATATTGAAGTGATGATGCCTATCAGATCGGCAAGTAACATTATACCTACTGCATACCTTGTATTTTTTACAGATACTGCTCCAAAGTAAACGGCTATCACATAAAAGGTGGTATCAGAGGAGCCTTGTAAAACGCAGGCAAGCCTACCGGCAAATGAATCTGCACCATAGGCATTCATGGTATCGATCATCATTCCTCTTGCACCGCTTCCTGTTAATGGCTTTATTAAAGCCGTAGGCAAGCCATCAACAAATCTTGTATCTGTACCCAAAGCTGCAAAAATATTTTTTATACCATCAACGATGATCTCAAATGTTCCACTATTGCGCAATAGGCTAATTGCTACAAGTAATCCCACGAGATATGGGATGATACGAATCGCAGTTTCAAATCCTCCTTTTGCCCCTTCAATAAAAGCATCAAAGATGTTTATCTTTTTATAAACGGCTCCAAGTATAATTAGGAAAAGAATAAGTAATAATATTCCATTACCCAAAATACCCGAAACCAATTGCAGACGATCTGAGCTCAGCGAAGTAAGATACCAAACCAATGCTGCAATGATGGCTGAGATACCGCCAACCCATGCAAGAATAACCGGCTGAAAAATATTTATCTTTTGCTTAAATGAAACCATGAACATTGCTGCCATTGTAGCAACAAATGTTGCGATCATACAAGGAACAAAAATATCTGTGGGATTTGCTGAAGGAGGTTTCACCGCTGCTCTTGCTGCAATAATAGCCACAGGGATCAATGTTAATCCAGCTGCATGAAGACACATAAACATTACTTGAGCATTTGTCGCCCTACTTTTATCAGGATTTAATTCCTGTAAACTTTCCATTGCTTTTATTCCAAAAGGTGTTGCTGCATTATCAAGACCAAGCATGTTGGCAGAAAAATTCATCATCATGTGCCCCATTGAGGGATGGCCTTTTGGTATATCAGGAAAAATCTTAGAAAAAAATGGACCGATGATCCTTGATAAAAAACGAATACCTCCTGCCTTTTCCGCAATAGTCATAAAACCCATGAACAAAGCCATAATACCAATAAGCCCGATACAAATATCAACAGCTCCTTTACATGTATCAATGATACCATTAGCCGGAAGTAATCGAAATGCTTTATAAGCAGCTCCTTCTTTAACTATTCTCTCCTTATCCCATACCGCAGTCTTCTCATATTTAAGTTGAGAAATGACATTGATCGGTAAACTTGCAGAATCTACAAGCCGAGTGGAAACTGTATCTGTATTTTTTCCTGTTACTAATTGACTGAATATTTTCTGCTGACCTGGCTGAAATGCATATTTAATAGTTGCTACTAAAATAGCGATGATGATAAATGCTGACCATATCCTGCTGAGAGCCATATAGAAAGTTTGAAGTTTATAGTTTGAAGTTTGAAGTTAATGTAAACTTCAATACAATAGTTATGCATCCCTGAATTCACTTATCTTTGCGCCTCGAAAAAATAAAGGCATCGTTTGCTGAATAGCATTGATGTAGTACAAGAGTGCGACGCAAGAAAAGCTTAATAGTAATTCAAATGCCGGGCTCATTATATAAATACTAAATAGAAAATAGAATCATGGGTTTACAAGCTGGAATTGTCGGGTTACCTAACGTGGGAAAATCAACTTTATTTAATGCGGTAAGTAATAGCGCCAAAGCACAGGCAAGTAATTACCGCTTTTGTACAATAGATCCGAATGTAGGATTGGTGGATGTGCCTGATCCGCGGTTGAATAAATTAGCTCAACTGGTAAAGCCAAACAAGATCGTGCCAACACAATTAGAGATCGTTGACATTGCAGGATTGGTACGTGGTGCAAGCAAAGGCGAAGGTCTTGGTAATAAATTTTTGGGTAACATTCGTGAGGTAGATGCGATCATTCATGTGATCCGTTGTTTTGAAGATGAAAACGTATTGCGTGATGAAGGAGCAATTAATCCTGTTAGCGATAAAGAAATTATTGACACCGAACTTCAGTTGAAAGACCTTGATGGTATAGATAGAAAGATCCAGAAAACTGAAAAGCTGGCTCGTGTAGATCCAAAACTGAAAACTGAATTGGAAGTATTGATCCGCTGCAAAGAACATCTTGAAAAAGGAAAAAGTATCCGCGAATTGAAATTGAGTAAAGAAGAAAAGGTTGCAGTTGCTGATCTGTTTTTATTGACTGACAAACCTGTTTTATATGTTGCCAATGTGGATGAGCCATCTATGCATACAGGCAATAAATTTTCTGATGCATTAAAAGTGGCAGCGAAAGCTGAGGGTGCTGAAGTGATCATCATGAATAATTCCATTGAAGCACAGATTCAGGAAATGGAAAACCCGGAAGATCGTTTGCTGTTCATGGAAGAATATAAAATGGACGAACCTGCACTCGACAGGTTGATACATGCTACTTATAAATTACTTGGCCTGTATACTTACTTCACTGCCGGTGTGCAGGAAGTTAGAGCATGGACAATACATGAAGGTTGGAAAGCCCCACAAGCTGCAAGTGTTATTCATACTGATTTTGAAAAGGGATTTATTAAAGCTGAAGTAATTTCTTACAGTGATTTTATACAATATGGCTCCGAAGCTGCAGCAAGAGAAAACGGGCGGT
>DATHDP010000115.1:0-10205 GCA_035318985.1 Chitinophagaceae bacterium | reverse complement strand
GCAATTAGGAACTATTTTGCCAACACCAAATGAGCAGCGTACTGCCAGCGGCGCCCCGGGTGCTAAGTATTGGCAAATGCGTGCCGACTACGACATCAAATGTGAACTTGATGAAGTAAAAAACAAACTCACCGGTTCTGAGATCATTACTTACTATAATAACTCTCCGGATGTGCTTAGTTATTTGTGGATGCAGCTTGATGAAAATCAGCACAGCACAGTGAACAATGCAAATTACCAGACACAAAACGCAATGCCTACTAATAACCAATCAACAGATAAAGTGTTGGACAGGTATGAAGAAAGAAGAACAGATAATGGTTATGGTTTCAATATTACGAAGCTGACTGATATTGCTGGCAAGCCATTAAAATATTTCATCAATAAAACAATGATGAAAGTTGACCTGCCAGTTCCCCTGAAGCCCGGTCAAAAAATTTCTTTTAAACTTGACTGGAACTATAAACTGGCAAACCGCAGTGAATTTTTACGTTTTGGTGGTGCAAGAGGTGGTTATGAGCCATTTGAAGATGGTAATAACAATTATACCATGACACAGTGGTATCCTCGTATGTGTAAATATGGTGATGAAGTTGGTTGGCAAAACCATCAGTTCACAGGTACTGGTGAGTTTACATTAAGTTTTGGAAACTTTAAAGTTGAAATGACTGTACCAGCAGATCATATTGTTGGAGGTACTGGTGAATGTCAGAATTATGCAGCAGTATTGAATCCAACTCAAATGAGCCGCTGGACAAAAGCAACAAATGCAGATCAGCCAGTACAAATTGTAACATTGGATGAGGCATTGGCTGCATCTAAAGTGACAACGAACGCCAAAAAGAAAACCTGGATATACAAAGCCGATAATGTTCGTGACTTTGCATGGACAACGTCAAGAAGATTTGTATGGGATGCAATGAAAACAATGGTAAATGGAAAAAAAGTAATGACGATGAGCTACTATGCAAAAGAAGCTTATCCCATTTACAGTAAGTTTTCAACAAAAGCAGTTTCACACACCATCAAAACATATTCTGATTTTTCTATCCCATATCCCTACCCTGTTTCTATCAGTGTAGAAGGTAACCAGGGAATGGAATACCCGATGATCTCTTTCAATCCTGGTCGTGCAGAAAAAGACGGAACATATAATGAAGGCAATAAGAACGCTGCGATCTATGTGATCATTCATGAAGTTGGTCATACATTTTTCCCGATGATCATTAACAGCGATGAAAGACAATGGACATGGATGGATGAAGGTTTGAATTCTTATATGCAATACCTGACACAAGAGTTGTGGGATAATAAATTCCCTTCAAACGGTGGACCAGCATGGTCGATCACTGATTATATGAAATTGCCAAAAGATCAGTTGGAGCCGATCATGACAAACAGTGAGAACATCAACAACTTTGGAGCGAATGCTTATTCTAAAGTTGCAACTGGTTTAAATATTTTAAGAGAAACAATTGTTGGACGTGAATTATTTGATAATGCTTTCCGAGAGTATGCAAAACGTTGGGCTTTCAAACATCCAACACCTGCTGACTTGTTCCGCACACTCGAAGATGCAACAGGCGAAGACCTTGATTGGTTCTGGAGAGGTTGGTTCTATGGTACAGATGCATGTGATATTTCAATTGACACTGTAAAACATTACAAACCTGATGTAACTGCAATTCCTGCCCGAACAAAAGATACAGTTATGATGCAGACTTTGGCTAAGCCACAGGTTACCCGTGATGACATTTCAAAAATGAGAAACAGGGAAGATAAAAACATAACTTTTCAAACTGATGCAGATACATCGCTTCGTGATTTCTATTGGAGTTACGATCGTGAAATAAAGAAATATGATTCTGCAAAATATGCGGTAACTGTTAAGCCTAACACAGAGGCCCTCGATGCGGAAGGCCAGGCAAAGTATGCTAATAAAAATTTCTATGAGATCACATTCAGTAATAAAGGCGGGTTGGTAATGCCGATCATTCTTGAATGGACTTATAAAGATGGTACAAAAGAAATTGAAAGAATTCCTGCACAGGTATGGCGCAAGAATGAAAACAAGGTCATAAAATCTTTCATGAAAGATAAAGAAGTTGCTTCTGTAAAACTTGATCCGTATAATGAAACAGCTGATATCGACACAAACAACAATACTTATGGCGATATTAAAGAGCCAAGCAAGTTCAAAGTGTTTAAACAAAAACAAAATCCTCCACCGGCACAGCCTAACCCGATGCAAAAGGCAATGGAGAAAAAAGCATTCTGATAGTTAATTTTATTTCCCTTAAAAAGCCACTGAATCATCAGTGGCTTTTTATTTGCCGATTGGGATGAATGGACTTGTGATTTTACTTTTTTCATTTAGCTTTGGCGCCATCACTATTTTCAGTAAAAAAACACTCACATGAAAAATTTGTTTTCCACTCTCTTTATGGTTTTTGCCGCCACTGGCTTGTTTGCACAAAATGTAAATAATAATGCGAACAGCAACCATGGCAATAAGTTTGAACAAATGGGCGCCAATTTCCCAACGCCGAATGAATACCGTACCGCAAGCGGCTCACCCGGACCTAAATATTGGCAGCAACGCTGCGATTATGATATCAAATGCGAATTGGATGAAAAAAATCTGAAACTCACCGGAAGCGAAACAGTTACTTACTTTAATAATTCACCAGATGTTCTCACTTATTTATGGGTCCAGCTTGATGAGAACCAGCACAGCAGTATCAACAATGCCAATTATCAAACGAGTAACGCAATGAATAAAAATGTTACTCCCCAGCAATTGGATAGAGCTGCAGAAACGACATCTGACAATGGCTATGGTTTTAATATTCTAAAGCTAACTGACGTAGCTGGTAAAAAATTATCATACGACATCAATAAAACAATGATGCGAATTGAATTGCCTGTGCCATTAAAACCAGGTCAGCGTTTTACTTTCAACCTTGATTGGAATTATAAAATATCGGATCGTTTGGGTCGTGGCGGTCGTGGCGGTTATGAATTTTTCCCTGAAGATGGCAATCATGTTTTTACAATGGCACAATGGTATCCCCGTCTTTGTGTTTATAGCGATTTCCAGGGTTGGCAAAATCACCAGTTTACTGGTCGTGGAGAGTTTGCACTTACATTCGGAAACTTTAAAGTGCAAATGACAGTACCTGCAGACCATGTAATTCTTGCAACTGGTCAAGGACAAAACTATGCGGCGGTATTAACACCTGCGCAACTTGCAAGATGGAATAAAGCACAAGCTTCAAATGAGCCGGTAGAAGTAGTAACTCTTGAAGAAGCTAAAGCTGCTGAGAAACAAAAAAGCGATAAGAAAAAAACCTGGATATTCAAGGCAGATAATGTTCGTGACTTTGCATGGGGAACATCACGCAAATTTATCTGGGATGCTTTGGCAACAAAGATCGAAGGAAAAAAGGTGATGTGTATGAGTGGCTATCCAAAAGAAGCATACGGCTTGTACAGAAAGTTTTCAAGCAAAGTAGTTGAGCATACTATACAATCATATTCGAAATTTACGATCCCTTATCCCTATCCTGTCGCTCAAAGTATCGAAGCATCAAGCGGTATGGAATATCCAATGATCTGTTTTAATAATGGTCGTACTGAAAAAGATGGCACCTATTCTGAAAGAACTAAATATGGAATGATCGGTGTGGTAACACATGAAGTTGGTCATAACTTTTTCCCGATGATCATCAACAGTGATGAACGTCAATGGAGCTGGATGGATGAAGGCCTGAATACATTTGTACAATATCTTACCCAGGAGTTATTTGATAATAAATATGCTAACACCAGGGGACCTGCAACATTTATTACTGAGTACATGAAGCTTCCAAAAGATCAGTTGGAGCCTATTATGACGAACAGTGAAAACATTGTTCAATTTGGACCAAATGCTTATTCAAAACCCGCAACTGGTTTAAATATTTTAAGAGAAACAGTGATGGGTAGAAAGAGTTTTGATTATGCATTTCGTGAGTATGCCAGGAGATGGGCATTCAAACATCCTGAGCCTGCTGACTTCTTTCGTACTATGGAAGATGCAAGTGGTGAAGATCTTGATTGGTTCTGGCGTGGCTGGTTTTATAGCACTGACGCCTGTGATATTTCACTGGATAGTGTGAAATATGCAAAAGCTGATGTGAACACTGTTGCTGAACCCACAAAAGAATCAGTGATGAAACGCAGCATTGACAAGCCTGTTCTGGTACCTGATAATGATATTTCCAAGATGAGGAATAGAGAAGAGGGCATTAAATTTCTAACTGATGCAGACACATCGCTTCGTGATTTTTACTGGCGTTATGCAAGAGGGATGGAACCTTATGATACTGCACAGTATACCGTTAACGTTCCTGCCAGCAACCCTGAACCACTTTCAGATGCAGAAAAACAAATGTATGCGAATACAAATATGTATGAGCTGACATTAAGCAACAAAGGCGGTCTTGTAATGCCAATTATTATTGAATGGAAATACAAAGACGGAACAAGTGAAATTGAAAGAATACCTGCACAGGTTTGGCGCCTGAATGAGAACAAGGTTGTAAAAACATTTATCAAGAATAAAGAAGTGGCATCTATAAAATTAGATCCGTACAAAGAGACAGCAGATATAAATGATAGCAACAATTCATGGAATGTAATACCTGAACCTTCTAAGTTTACAGTGTTCAAAGGAAGAGCTGGAGGAGCAAGAGGCGGTGGTGGACAAGCTAATAACCCAATGCAAAAGGCAGCGGAGAAAAAGAAAGCGTTTTAACCCCCTCTCCCCTTATAGGGGGAACTTAGATTGATTTTTTCATAGCTTATATTATAAAAGCCATCCCGATAATTATCGGGATGGCTTTTACTTTTTATATTTAATTTAGATTTTAATATCCCGTGGATCCGTCTCGTGTCTTCACTTTCTTTTTACCTGCGTTCTTTTTTTCGTAATCAAGAACTGCTTGTGGCTTTGCAGATGATTTTCTACCTGTAGTATCTGTTTTGGATTTTGTTGTTGAGCCGGTGCTTATATCAATCGGTGCTAATTCATCTTCTACTGTACCTGCAACAGTCAGTTTATCGAGTTTATATTGTTCAGTTTTAACTACAGTGCCAAAGTCAGGGTCAAAAAATTTCCAGGTGCCATGACGAAGTGTATGACCATCTAATTTTATAACTTCTTTCCGAACAACTTTAGAAGGATCATTCAAACCATAAATATCAATAGTGTCATAAGGATTATCAGGGTTCACTGCTTTCCAGCTTTCTTCACGTACTGGCTGGCCAAAAGCATTATAATACATGCACCTGCCATTTTTATTTCCCCACCTGTAATTTTCAATTGCCAGCAAATCGCCTTCCAATGTAAACTGCTGCCATTGCCCTTCTTTTTTGCTATTGATATAAACGCCTTGTTCTTCATAACCTTTTTCACCACGAAGCGGCGGCAATTCATTTACCCAACGACCCTGCTTCATTCCTTTCAGATCGACACAGTTCAACGTATCACCTTTTACACCGATCATAAAAGTTTTACACTGTGAATAACCGTTGACAGAAATCAAGAGAATAATAAATAGGATATAACGCATTGTTTAGTAAGTTTGGAAATTCCTTAATGGATTCATTCACTATCAAAATTAATAACGAAAAACGACTGGTTTTATGTTTCACCTGTTAAAATTTAAGCACATCAGACATTATGCTAAACCCCTGCTTTTCATTAGCCTGTTAGCAAATTTTCACATTATCATACTAGCACAAATCGCTCCAACCTCTGCAGAAGAGAGAATGAAGGCAGTGCAACAGCGAAAAGAGCTTGAAAAAAGATCTGTAGTCAATGATATAAGTTTTCGCAATATCGGACCGGTAACAATGAGCGGAAGAGTTGACGATATAGAAGCAAACCCCGATGATCCTTCTGAGTTTTATGTTGCCTATGCATCCGGCGGATTGTGGTACACAAAAAATAATGGTCTTTCTTTTAAATCAGTTTTTGATTCAGAAGATATACTTACAATTGGTGATATCGCTGTTGACTGGAAAACAAAAACCATCTGGATTGGAACAGGCGAAGTAAACAGCAGCCGTTCATCATATGCAGGGATCGGCGTTTACAAAAGCAGTGATGGCGGTAAGACATGGGAATATCTTGGTTTGCCCGATTCACAACATATAGGAAAAATTCAATTGCACCCAACAGATAATAATATAGCATGGGTAGCAGTGCTCGGGCATTTATATTCTCCGAATAAAGAAAGAGGTGTTTATAAGACAACAGATGGCGGCAAAACCTGGAAAAAAACTTTATACATAGATGATAACACCGGTGCAGTGGAAATGGATATTAATCCACAAAACCCGAATGAAGTATATGCCGCTATGTGGTATAAAACAAGAAGTGCATGGAATTTTGAAGAAGCCGGAAAAACAAGCGGCATTTATAAAAGCACGGATGGAGGTGATACATGGAAATCAATTAGCGGAGCTGGTTCTGGATTTCCAACCACCGATAAATTGGGAAGGATCGGTCTCTGCGTTTATCCAAAGAATCCACAGATAGTTTACGCTATTCTTGATAATCAGGATAACAAACCCGATACAGCAAAAAAAGACAATACAGTTTTACGTGTTGACGATTTTAAGAATATAACAAAAGAACAGTTTGCACAACTCGATAATAAAAAGCTTGATTCATTTTTAACCCGGAGCAGGATGACTCCAAAGTATAATGCTGCAATGCTGAAAGAAGGAGTGGCAAATGATAAATATAAACCTACTGTACTTTATGATTATTTGAATGTAAATACAGGTTTTGAATCAAATCCTATTGGTTGCGAAATTTATAAAAGTGAGAATGGTGGACAAAGCTGGAAAAAAATAAATGAGAAAGAAATAGGATTCTTTTTTAGTTACGGTTATTATTTTGCCAAAATTTATGTGTCGCCATATAACGAGAACAAAGTCTATATTCTTGGTTTGAATGCTATGGAATCAACAGATGGCGGAAAGACATTTAAAAATATTGACAGAAATAATGTGCATTCAGATCATCATGCACTGTGGGTGAACCCAAAAAAAGATTCTCATCTCATTAATGGTAACGATGGTGGTGTAAACATCACTTACGATGATGGTGAAGTTTGGTTCAAAGCAAATACGCCGGCTGTTGGACAATTCTATAACATAGCTACTGATAATGCAAAACCATACAATGTTTATGGTGGATTGCAGGATAATGGAGTTTGGTACGTTCCATCGCAAGCGAATAGGAATCAATTCGGAGGTGGTCTTGGACAAACAGCCGGTAGTGAAGTAAATGTTGGTGGAGGAGATGGAATGCAGGTACAAATAGATACCAGGGATAATGCTACATTTTATTATGGTTCACAATTTGGAGCTTATCAAAGAACAAACAGGATAACAAGAGATAACAACCGCAGGATCACTCCAAGACATGAACTGGGTGAATTCCCCTACCGTTTTAACTGGCAATCTCCTATCTTAATAAGCAGTCATAATCCTGATATAGTTTATTTCGGCAGCAATCATTTTCATCGCAGCATGAACCAGGGTGATACGATGATAACAATGACAGCGGATCTTACAAATGGAAAAAAAGAAGGAGATGTTCCTTACGGTACCCTAACTACAATTTCTGAATCGCCAACAAGATTCGGTTTGATCTATGTCGGAACGGATGATGGGAATATACACCTGACAAAAGACGGCGGTTATACATGGGAACAATTAAACCAACCGGCAGTTGCCGAAATCAAAAGTCAAAAGTCAAAAGTCAAAACTAAAGACTCACGACTCATGACTCACGGATTGTGGGTGAGCCGGGTTCTTGCATCACAACATAAAGAAGGAAGAGTGTATGCAACATTAAATGGCTATCGCACTGACAATTTTGCTCCTTATGTATACGCCAGTGATGATTATGGAAAAACATGGGTGCAGATTGGAAAAGATCTTCCGAATGAACCGGTGAATGTTATTCGTGAGGACCCCAAGAATGACAGCATACTTTATGTTGGTACAGATGGCGGGTTGTATGTAAGCCTTGATAAAGGAAATAGCTTTATGATGTGGAATAAAGGGTTACCAAGATCAGTACCCATTCATGATATAGCTATTCAACAAAGAGAAAATGAAATAGTGCTTGGCACACATGGCCGCAGTCTTTATATCGCTAAACTTGATGAAGTGCAAAAGAAGGCAAAAAAATAAAATTGATTCTCCTGCATTTGAAAATAAAAAATGTCCCACCTAAGGCGGGACATTTTTTTGCGCAATGATTTTTTTAGTTGATTTTGTTTACAGCCATCTCTCTTGTGATAGTTTCACTAGTACCAGCAACATACACTTCTGTTTTATTAGTGCTGCCAGTTCTTATTTCGAAACGAAGACCACCCTCAGGAATTATTTCTTCTGTATCGATACGATACTTACGGGAAATGTTTTTACCTGAGATTTTTTCTGAATAAAGAGCAGTACCTGATTCACCTCTCACAGTGATATAATAATTATCAACCTGGACATTGCTAATGGTGATCTCAAATACAGGATTCTTATCATTGAAACCAAGATATTTGATCTCAACAACAGGAGGATCGGTCTTTTTGTCCATAGCTAATAACGGGGTACTAAAAGATGTGCTTATAAAAGCCATCACTGCAATAATAATTGCGTTGTTTTTGTTCATTACTTTTTTCATAGTTCTAAAATTTAATAGTTATAAAAAATTGTTGTTTAAATTTTTTATGGGACAATCGTGTTAGTGCAAACAAATGGCAGATCGTAATTGTGAAAAATTTTTATCGGGGCAAGAAACCTGGCAGGAACCGAAGAGTTTTTTTGAATGCGATCATGATGTAAAAATATATTCGCAGATCAATGAAAGGAAATCAACTTAAACGGGTTATCAGGATAACCAAGTGTTGTTTTATCAATTTAAATCATTCAAAACAAGCAACTTGTAAAAAAAAGAATGATGATAGCCAACATGGAAATTAATCATTTGTTAAGGCTATCATCGTCAGAAATTTTATCAATATTCTTAATAACAATAATAGTTAATAGCGTTTTGAGCATCATAGTATGTCAACCAATATTCTATTACTTCGGAAGTATATACAACACCGCTTGATCTGTCATAAAAATCTCTTGTACCATAATTGCTGAGATTGCCATATACGATCGAACCCTCATACGGTTTATAACCATTATATGAGCGAAGTATAGAATAGCCACTATTTGTTTCTACTACGAAATACTGACAATAAGGATCGCTAAGCACCACTTCTCCCCTTTCTTTAGTGAGCCAATAGCTCTCGTCGACATACTCACGATTTTTTACACAACCCGTAAAAAATATAACCAGCCCAATGGTAATAATTGATAACGTAAATATCTTTTTCATACTTTTTAGGTTTTTGTCTGCGATCATTTTTTGATCATCTATATCACAGATTGCAAACAGCAGGCAACAGTTTTATTATACTATGTTAAAAAGATGGGGCAGAAGGAGGTCGATCCTTAAAGTCGCGGAAAAATTAATTCAGGTGCGTTATTAAATTCTATTCTTGTATTTCTCCGGAAAAACTCAAAAAGTGCCAGGCTTTGAAGTTTTTACCTTTAAATTCAGTCTTTTGATTCTCAAAGGAAACCGCCACGAGACTAGCTTCTGCGTGTTTTTGCTGCTTGGAAATATTTTTTTTGATAAAAAATAAATTGCGCTTAAGAATTTAAAAAAATATACAAGTTTTTGTTAAAGCATATTCAAGTTTCCCCTATCTTGGCCACTTTTAAAACTAAAATTAGCCAGCACATGAGAAAGCTTGTACTACTTGTACCGAGCCTGTTATTTTTATTAACAGGTTTGATCGCACAAAAAACTACCATCGTTGGTAGGGTTACAGATGCTAAAGGAATTACTATTCCTAACGCTTCCATTAAAATCAAAGACTCAAAGGCCGGTGCTATTGCCGACAATGACGGTAGCTTTACCCTGAGTGTAGCTCCCGGTACCAAACTAATTGTATCTGCGGCAGGTTACAAAGAAACAGAGGTAACCGCTACAGACAATTTAACGGTAACATTGGTAGAAGAAAACAAAACCTTAAGTGAGGTAGTTGTTACAGCACAGGGCATTCGCCGCAGGCCAAAAGAAATTGGTT
>DATHDP010000114.1:0-42612 GCA_035318985.1 Chitinophagaceae bacterium | reverse complement strand
CGATTCCAATTCATCTCTGAAAGTTCCATTCTTCTGATTAATGTAGAGATAATCGTTTTCATGAAAATCGTTTCCGATATACAGATCAGGATATCCGTCAAGATTTATATCAGCAACAGAAAGTCCTAAACCATACCCGATAATTGACCTGTTAATTCCGGCTGTCGCAGATACATCAACAAATTTTACCTCCCCCTTGCCCCCTCCAGAGAGGGATTCATTTCTAAAAAGATAATCAGCAGCGAGTGTATCAAATGTATTCAGATAAGAAGAACGTTCATTAAAAGTTCCATTAAAGCGGAGTGAATGATTCATTAAGAAAAAATCCAGATCCCCATCAAGGTCATAATCTAAGAAAGCCGCCTGGGTACTAAAGCCGCTGAAGTCAAGACCCAACTTCCCGGCTTCGTCTTCATAATAAGGCACACCATTCGCATCTTTTCCTTTACAGATCAAAAATTGATTCTTGCTTTGCAATGTTTCATATTTACCGACACGACAAACATAAATATCAAGCAAGCCATCATTATTAATATCAACGACAGAAACCCCGGTGCTCCATCCGCCATCTTGTGGTATCCTAGCTTCTTTAGTCACATCTTTAAACTTCATTCCCCCTTCATTCAGATAAATCTTATTCTCGCCCTGGTTCGATGAAAAGAAGATATCAATCAATCCATCATTATTAAAATCTCCAACACCTACTCCGGCGCCGTTATAAAAATACATGTACTTGAACATATTGAATTGCGGTGTAGCCGTCAGCTTGTTTGCAAAATCTACCCCAGTTGTTTTACCATCCAGGACTTCAAACATTGCTTGTACTTCTTCCTTTTTTTCATTACACGAAAAAAGCAAACTGACCAACATGATTATTGGAAGTATTATTATGTACCCAACTTTAGTACTACTATTAAGGTGATGTTGCGTCGCACTCTTCATCGTTCCGTAATTCTATTGCTCAAATTTTGTTGTGTCAGTCTATACATTACAGGATATTCATTATTTCGTAAAAACAAAATATAATGCTCCTTTTGCCCATTGATCCATGCAATATCTCTGACCATACCTGTGACAGATATACCGGTTCTCGCAGGATCTATTACGGCAAATTGTCTGTTCCTGTTATTTTTTACTACAATCCCATAGTTAGCATCCAATCGTCCGAACTGAGGGAGACATTCTGTGATATTTCCGCCCAGAATAATATCTAATTTTCCATCATCATTAATGTCTTTACAAAGTATTGCATTTACACTCGACAGTTGCGCTTCCAATGGTAACTCTTGTATTTTAAACTTTCCATCGCCTTCGTTCCAGGCAATGATACTACTACTGTAATTAAATGTTTTTACAGTAGCAGATTGCACCAATCCTGGTTCAAAAAGAGTTTGTACTGTTTTTTTGGCAAACTCGTGATGCTTTAAATTTTCTTTTTTCAATGATGGTAATGCATCGGTAAAATCTCTTTTTAAAAAAACAGGAACATCTCTTCCATCTATTGTTCTTGAAAAAATCTTATCCGATAAAGTATTCTTATCAAAATCATTCATCCAAAGTTTTACCGGGTGTTGCTGATCAGGACGCAGATAGAAATTATTACCATAATTACCTAAGACAAGATCGTTATCTCCATCTCCATCAAGATCTGCGGCATTTACTGATTGCCACCAGCCAAACATATTATTCATACCATTGGTAATTTCATTCATCTTTCCATTGCCAAAAGAAAATATCCGTGGTGTCATCCATTCACCAACAATTACAAGCTCATTTTTCTTATCACCGGTTATATCTGTCCACGCAGCACCGGTTACCATTCCAATAGTTGCAATCGCAGGGTTTAACTCCTGAGTTACATCTTTAAAATGTCCCTCACCATCGTTTTCATAAATATAGCTTTGTGGATCGGCTCCATAGTTATAGGATAAGCTTCTGCCGCCAACAAAGAGATCAAGATCACCATCGCCATCATAATCATTTGCAACTGCTACTGCTATGTTAGAATTATTTCCTGCAAAAGCTGTTGTATCTTTTTTAAAGTTTCCTTTGCCATCATTTTTATAGAGCCGATGTTTTAAATAAGGGTTTCTCGGCGGCAAATCATTGCCACCTGCACCAACAAAGAGGTCTTCATCACCATCTTTATCGCAATCAAAAAATAAAACTGCCACGTCTTCAAATTCTTTATCCGCTTCAAAAGTTTTTTGACTGTTTTTTACAAATCCATTTTTAGTTTGAAAATATAATTGTCCAGCCTGCCCTTTTGCGCCGCCAATAAAAAGATCCTGTAAACCATCCTTATTTACGTCAGCAACGGTAGCTTTAGGTCCTTCTCTTGACAACATGACGGGAACATTTCTTTCATTGTAATAATCCACAAATGTATTCTCAACATGTTTATCAAATTGCTGGTTTGCGGGTTCTGTCAGAAAAGGAAGAATTGATGATGGCATTGCAGTTTGCATCGCACTATCTGATTGGCGTATAAAATAATTCTTATCAGCAGCGGGATCTTTGAGATAAGATTCTGATCTATCAGGCCAGATAATTTTTACAAAAGACGGGGTTTTATTTCCCAGGCCGATCACAATTTTATAATCTGTGCTTGATTGGAATCCACGACTCGGTATCAATTCTCTTGTTAAAGTTGCTGAATCGATTTGCACTTCGATTTTAGCACCGATCGCAAACTTATTTGGTGCTTTACCTTCCAATTGAAATGAGACAAAGTGATTGCCATTGATCTCCCGACTATTGTTCTTATATACAAAACATGGCATGTTCACGTTATTCACTATTAGATCAAGATCGCCATCATTATCCAGGTCCCCGTACGCAGCTCCATTGGAAAATGACGGTTGAGTAAATCCCCAATTGATGCCTTCATCAGAAAATTTAAGATTGCCATTATTTCGAAATGCTTTATTCAATATCGGAACCGATGGCATGCTGTCAACGATCTGCTGCATTTCTTTTTTCTCGCCAGTCATTACCATTTTCTGAATTATATCGTTGGCAAAAAAGTCAATAAAATCCTGGTCAATCAGATCTTTATAAATACCATTACACACGTAGATATCATTCATCCCATCATTATCAGCGTCAAACATCAAGGCTCCCCAACTCCAATCGCTGGCTGCAACGCCGCTGAAGTAGGCCGTTTCCAGGAATTTTCCATTGCCATTATTTACCTGTAAAGCATTCTGCTGAAACTGGTGATAGAATCCCTGTAATTCTTTTCGATAGTGGATATCATATCCTTCAAAAGAAGAAGTTGTTTTCAGCCGGTATTCGTCTGCGGGCAACATATCTGTTGTAAAAATATCAGGATAGCCATCATTGTTTATATCAGCAAGGTCGGCGCCCATAGAAGCAAGGCTTGTATGCTCTATCCATTGTGGCAGTTCTTCCTTAAATGTTCCGTTTTGCTGATTGATATATAAATAATCCCTTTCAAAAAAATCGTTTGAGATATACAGATCGGGATAATGATCACCGTTTACATCCCCCACTGTTACGCCAAGACCAAACCCGATCAAACTGCCATAAATATTTGCTTCATTACTTACATCTTTGAAGTGCCCGCCATCATTTCGCAATAATTTATCACCACCGCCTTTTACAAAATCTTCTACAGGCCAATCTTCCGCACGAAGCTCTCTTTTGTTTTCATAATTCAGTGTATTTACAGGGATAAAACTATTATTCAAGATATAACAATCAAGGTCACCATCAAGATCGTAATCAAAAAAAGCAGCATGTGTAGTGTAACCCTTTTCATCCAATCCGTATTCTTTTGCTTTTTCAGTAAATGTCAGGTCATGATTATTAATAAAAAGCTTATTCCCATCCTGGTTCTTCCATTTATCAATACCCGCATTGCAAACATATATATCAAGCCAGCCATCAGCGTTAATATCAGCCATCACCACGCCTGTATTCCATTTTCCTTTTTCTTCGATCCCTGCTTTTATTGAAACATCTTCAAACTTAAAATTTCCTTTGTTCAAATAAAGCTTATTCTCCCCCATATTGGAAGTCATAAACACATCCGGTAAACTGTCGTTATTGATATCACCGATAGCTACGCCACCGCCATTATAAAAATTCCGATAAGTGAAGATGTTAAAGTCTTTAGTATTCTCTACTTTATTGATGAAGTTGATACCTGTATTATTTTCAAGGGTAAAAAGGGTTAACTGCTTTTTTTCATTGCAGGAAAAAAAGTTTGCGGCAAATAATAGGATACAAAAAATAACTACGCATCTTTTCATATTCGATATTGCAAGCTAACGGTATAACTGAAAACTAAAAAGGCCATTTTTTCAAATGACCTTTTTAAGTATTGCTTTTATACTACAATAGATTAATTATAACCGGGGTTTTGTGTGAGATTCGGATTAACAGCCAACTGACTGCTCGGGATAGGAAATAAAAGATTCTTAGTACCCGCATCCGCTGGTTTTTCCTGCCAAAGCAGTAAATATTTTCCAAACCGTATCAGGTCTTGTCTTCTATAGCTCTCCCAATACATTTCTCTTCCTCTTTCATCAAGCATAGCATTTAGATCAACAGAAGCTAACGCTGTCGCACCTCGTTTTGCACGTATGGAATTTACAATAGTTAAAGCACCCGCAGCATTGTTTGATCTTAACATTGCCTCTGCTTTCATTAGTAAAACATCAGCATACCTGAGCATAACATAATCGTTCTTCTTAAAATCTCCGGCGGTTCCATAATCGAAAACATATTTGACGGCCCTTATTCCTGCCATTTCCAAAGTATTTGGATCTGTTTCCTTTATTTTTACTGCCTTGGTAAAAGCCAGTGGGGCAGTAGCAGGGCTTCTGGCATTCAGGGCTGCACCCGTAGTTAAATTATATTGTTGCCCTATAAGAAAACCAGCGTTTGTATTGTGGCCCGGGTTTGGAAGAGCTCCAGCATAGTTATAATAACCTCCTCTTCTCTGGTCTGTTGCCTCGAACTTATCATAAAAATCAGAAAGTGTTGACCAGCCATTCCATCCATCGGGGTTCATGTTGTAATGATTTACCATATATTGAAATCCACGCATTGCATCAGTCCCTCTTGCAGAAGTACCGGTATTTAATAAAGTGAAGATGTTTTCTTTTGACTTGGTATCATTATCCGGAGCAAATGCATCAAAGAAATTATCATTCAAAGCGTATTTAGCGCTACTAATTATTTGGTCAGCCAGAGTAATTACCTGAGTCATATCAGCAGCAGCAAAATCGGCCGGAGCAACGACCTTGCCCCGATTAGCAAATACTGCTTTGTTTAAATAAACCTTCATTAATAAAGCCCGTGCACCATCTTTATTTGCCACGAATGCAGATGTAGGCGAGCCATCAGGAAGTGTAGCTATGATGGCATTTAATTCGCTTATAATAAAGTCTGCTGCCTCTGTTCCCTTTAGGGTTTTTGGAAGTATTTTATAATCAGTCAGGTTTTCTCTATAGGGTACCTGGTCCCAGCCATCTAACACCCAATACATAGATAAAGCTCTTAGAAATCGTGCTTCTGCAGCTTGTTGAGGGGAAGGACTAAACTGCAATACATTGGAAGCCGCGAACTGTGTTCCCAATAAACTACTATAAGCACCGGATAAATAACTATGATCTGCATTCCAGGAATGAAGAAACAACTGTCTCCACAGCCCATTATCATCCCAGTCACCGGCACGGGTAGGCACAATTGTTTCGTCAGATGTAACCTGCGCTGAGGATATTAGGTTACCATTCCCCTGGAATGTACCCTGGATGGATTGATACGCACTTGTCAACAACTGAGCCGCTGAAACACTGGCTGTGTTACCCTGCTGTAGTTCACTTCTAAATCTTTCGTCCAGTTTTGTACAGGAAAAAAGGACTAGTACAACTACAAAGAAACTCAATAAAATCTTATTATGTTTCATATAAAAAACGTTTTAAACTATAATGAAAAAGTGATTCCCAAATGAATAGTCCTGGCAGAAGGATATGGTATATACTCAATACCAAACGAAGGTATTCCACCGTTGCCTCCATCTGTATTTACTTCCGGATCAAACCCTGTATAATTCGTAATTACAAACAAATTTTGACCAGTAAGTGAAATATTCAGGTTCTTAATACTTTTCCCCACATTACCTACCCTGTAGCTAATGGTTGCATTGGTCATCTTAACATAATTACCTTTTTCCAGGTTACGGGTAGATGGAGCAGGAGCATTGGAAAGAGCTTCTTTAGGTTCAACGCCAATCAAGCTTTTCGCTATATTCCTGTTTGGTAAATTAGTTATTGATAATACCGATGCTGCCGTGTTATTGAATAGATAATGTCCAAACGCACCATTCATGTTAATGGTTGCCGTAAACTTTTTATAACTAAAGTCTGTTGATACGCCTAACAGCGTTTTAGGATTTGGACTTCCTACATAAAACTTATTAACTGAGGGATCACCTCCTGTGTAAATGCTTTGGCCTGTTGTTTTATCAATTCCTTCAAATTTTCCAAGATACCATACATTCAATGGTTGCCCGGCTATCACTCTTTGACCAAAAACATTCGAAAAACCTTGTCCTCTAAGCGCACCGGTTTCATAAAAACCGGTTAGCCCGTTTACGATATTATCCAGGAATGAAACGTTTGTACTGAGATTCCAATTAATATCCTTACTTCTCATCAAATTACCTGTTAACATTATTTCGACGCCCGTATTTACGACTTCGCCATCTAAATTGACCCAGATCTTTCCACTGGGTGCGGGTTGAGCAATAGTCTGTTCAAACAAAACATCGGTAGTTTTTTTATTAAAATAATCAACCGACCCGGTCAGCCTGTCTTTAAAAAGGCTGAAATCAATTCCCGCATTTATGGTTGTTGTTGTTTCCCATTTCAGATCGGGGTTACCATAGTTTGTCTGGGAAATAGATTGCTGCCCAAGCCCAAATCTGTTCAACGAAGCGCCTGAAGGGAATTCCTGGTTACCTGTTTGTCCCCATCCGAGGCGTAATTTCAAATTGCTTACAGCATTAGTATTTGCCAAAAAGTCTTCACGTGATATATTCCACGCAACACCAACAGAAGGGAAATAACCATACTTATTATTCGCACCAAACCTGGTAGAACCATCCGCTCTGATTGTTCCCGTTACCAAAAACCTATCATTATAATTTACAATTGCCCGGGCGAAGAAGGATTGCAATTCGGTAGTAGGATTGGCAAAAGAATAAATATTCCTGCTGGTTTGGGTAGAATATTGCATGATATCATAATAGTCTAACCCTAGGTTTGCAAAATCCTGGGCATTCATTCCATTTCCTTTTGAATCAAAAGTCAACCACTCATGACCTGCAACTGCATTTAAATTGAATTTCGAGCTCAGTTGTTTATTGTAGTTTAAAGTATTTGTGAGCTGTGTATTTGTTTGTTCCTGGTTGTTTATAAATGCAGCACCCCTGCCTTCGATGCCGGTAACATTTATGATCCTGTTCAATTGTCCTTTTCTAATTCCCACCTGGCGATTAATACTGTATGAAAATTGATATTTCAGGTCCTTGGTTATTTGATAAGAGGGAGTTATAGTGGCAATAATGGTATTAACCTTTGCCTTATCATCAAAATAGTTCAGCGTTGCAAGAGGGTTAATAGTAGTAGAACCGACTGCCGGATCGATCCAGGCTGAGTCTGTACCAGGTTTAATTAAAGGATGTGTAGGATTCCACTGAAGTGCCTGGGATATTAAATTACCAGTGAATCCAACAAAAGCTGAAATAGGTGCTATTTTCTCATCGGACTGGGTAACAAGCACATTCATTTCAAGCCCCAATTTTTTACTTTCTAAAAATCTGAAACTGCTAGTTATGTTGGCCGTTAGCTTATTCAGCCTGGAGTTTTCTATTACGCCTTGCTGATTAAGATAACCCGCAGAAATGCGATACCGCGCATTTTCATTTCCGCCTCCAATCGCTACATTATAGTTTTGTGTAAACGCCGAACGTGTAATGGCATCAAATGCATCTACATCTCCTTTGTAATCACCACTAGTTTGTGAGTAGTCTTTTAAAGCCTGCCTGAATTCACCGGGATCTAATACTTCTAATTTTTTTAAAACATTGGAAACACCTACAGAAGCACTTACATCAACTGTAGGAACACCTGATTTGCCTTTTTTAGTCGAAATTAAAATTACCCCATTTGCACCTCTTGAGCCGTAAATGGCAGTAGCAGAAGCATCTTTTAATATTTCCATACTGGCAATATCAGTAGGATTGATGAAGCTGAGAGGATTGCCTCCATCATTTCCATAATCAGCTCCACTGCCACCAGGTCTTGCCGAACCGCCAGATAGTGGAACGCCATCCACAACAAACAAAGGCTGATTGCCAGAGCGAATGGAAGAACTACCCCTGATTCTTATTGTGCTTGAACCTCCTGGTTGCCCTGTGTTATTAATTACTAAAACACCGGCAGCCTTACCCTGAATTAATTGATCAGGTGAAGTATAGACTCCTTTATTAAAATCTTTTTCTCTGACGGTAGCGGTAGCACCAGTAAGGTCTTTTCTTCGTGCAGTTCCATAACCGGTCACTACTACTTCATTCAGGTTGCCACCTGTTGCAACCAATGAAACATCTATAGAGGTCTGTCCTCCAATAGAAAGTTCCTGTGTAGCATAACCAACAGAACTAATAACAAGCGTAGTAACATTGGATGGCACAGTGAGTGTGAATGTACCGTCACTTTTAGTGGCAGTTCCAGTCTTTGTTCCCTTTGCTGTGATTGTAACACCCGGAACACCGGATGTATCTTTAGAGTCAGTTACCCTCCCGGATATAACTCTTTCTTGAGCCATTATTAACTGCGAGACACATAGCAGAATAATAACAGACACTGTTTTAAGCAGATTTTTGCAGGACATAAGCATTAGTAGTTATCGTGAGTAAAAAAATACTATTTGGGTGTGTAAGTTAGACACATTTATGAAACCAACAATATTTTATGCAACTTTTTTTATTTAATCTTTAACCAATCAACGGATTACAATGCAACTTCTCTGACAATCACAGCCAAAATAGTTGAAAAATATTAAGAGCTATTTTATCTTTTAATCGCTGCTCCGAAAATCGAGAGATTTTTTCAATGGGTAAAACTTAGCGGCTATGTGTTGTATAAACTTTGTTTTCAACGAATATGGATTATTCAGGAAATGCTACAGCTGACAACATTTAATAGCAGGTGTTCTATTTAGCTTTTTCTGCAACTTCGTCAAGCTTATTTTTCTTCAGCCCGGTTTTTAATTTATATAGCTTGCCTGGGCGGTGTGGCACATCGTCTTCCATTTCATCAAGATCATCTAACCAGTTCTTTAATGCAATTTTTTTCCTGAAATTTCTCCGATCCAGTTTAATTCCCAAAATGGCCTGGTATAGATCCTGGAGTTCTCTCAAAGAAAATTTCTCCGGTAACAAATTAAAAATAACAGGCTCATCCATGATCTGTATCCGAAGTCTTTCCAAACAGGATTCGATAATTTTTTTATGATCAAAAGCAAGGTCTTTAAGATTTTTTAGCGAATGCCAGTGTACTTCATTATCTGTAATTTCTAATTTATGATTGCGGATGTTTATTAAAGAATAATAGGCTGTCGTGATAACTCGACCTGATGGGTGACGATTGATGGCTCCAAAACTTCCTACCTGTTGAAGGAACACATCATCTAATCCTGTTCTTTGCCTTAACACCCGATACGGCGCACTGTCCAGATCTTCGTCCACTTTTACAAGGTCACCAAGTAATGACCATCTGCCTGCAAATTCTTCAAGATCCGATTTGATAAGCAAAACTCTTAGTTCTTTATTCTCAAAACCAAAAATGACGCAGTCAACTGATATAGCGATCTTGAAATAATCAATATGACTGATCTTTTCAACTTCAGCGGTCTTTAGCTTTTTAGATGTATCGGCAGTCATAGTAGTTTATAGTGACGATTAATACAATAATATCTTTTTTGTTTGCGCACTATTCTTTACAGAAATGCGAAGTAAATAAATTCCCGGTGAAAAACTTTTTCTTTCGCTTTTATCAAGTGAAATTTTATGCAGACCCTTTGCCAGCACTCCCAAAGATCTTTCGAACACCTTTTGTCCCGATTCATTATATAATTGTATAGAAGCAGCGCCTAATTCTTCATTTTCAATTTCCACAACTCCGTTTTCTATTAATGGATTGGGATAAACATTTACTTTGAATGTTAGTGGCTGGTTATTGATATTCGTAACCGATGTTGTCACCACATTTGTAACATTACGGTTAAGATAAAGATGAAATTCTCCGGGCTGCAGGCTTATATTTTGCGGAGTGCCAGTGGCAGTAAACGTACTTCCATTTAAATAATCATACCAGGTACCTGCATTCTGAAAGGTAACAGTACCTGTTGCTGCATTCACATCAAAATTTCCGATGATACAAACATTAGATGTGTCTGTTGTTATTTGCAGCCACTTGAATGCACCAGCAAGATTTTGCGTAACCCGATCAGTTAAGAATCCATTTTTATATAAAGGATGGAAACGAAGTTTTAATAAAGAGGAATAAATATCATACAATCTTTGACGACTTATGTTTTGCATATAATCCCAACGGATCGGCTTGGGATCAAGACGGCAACTATTATTTACGGTACCATTTGTACAGTAGTTAATGCTATAATCATATCCAAGTTCTCCAAACTCCCAGATCATTTTTGGTCCGGGAATCATGGTAAAAAATGATGCACACATTTCCATTCGTTTCAAAGCTGTGGAAAGTTCCTTAGTATTATAAGTGCCGGTCGTATTTCCAAATTGAAGATTTTTATACATCATTCTTTCTTCATCATGACTTTCCATATAAGTAACCAGGTGTGGTTGTGTCCAGTTCCTTACTTTAAAGATCCCGTATTCAAAATTTGACGTCGGCACCCAACCCATTGCTGCCTCTTCAAAATTGTAACTGCTATTTCCCCAAAGCATCATACCATAATTTGAAAGCTCGATCTCTTCGGTATTATCAGCAAAGTGCTCGAGTATACAATAGCTGCCAGGAGATTTCACCTGCATTGTATCATAATATCTTTTCCAGATAGCTACACGGTCTGCATGGTAAGCAGCAATGCAAGCTTCATTGGTAGTACTTCCGCCGCATTGGGTGTTTTGGGTAAACCCTTTTGCAAGATCCCATCGGAACCCATCCAGTTTATATTCTGTAAGCCAATGCTCCACCACACGACTGGTGAAATAACGGGTAGATAAACTCTCATGGTTAAAATCATTAAACACATTATAAGGATGTGTTGCAGTTACATTGAACCATGGATTATTGGCTGCTGGTTGATTGGTAGCGTTATTCCAATACAATGCAGCCAATGGGCATTGACCAGTTGCATGGTTTAATGCTATATCCATTATCACTGCGATTCCTTTTGAATGACAGGAGTCGATGAATTCTTTTAGGCTATTCTTTGTTCCATAATACTTATCGGGTGCAAGAAAGAAATCAGGATTATAACCCCAGCTGTTGTTTCCTTCAAATTCATTAAAAGGCATTATCTCAATTGCGTTTATTCCCAATTTCTTAAAATAGCTCAACGTATCTCTTAATGTTTTCCAATCATGTGCCTGTAAAAAATCTCTTAAGAGCAATTCATATATAATTAAACCACGTTTGTCTGGTCTTGAAAAGTTGGGAACCTGCCATGTATAAGGTGGCGCATTTGTTTGCAATACACTTACAATCCCGGTTGTTTGTGAAGGATAAGACATAAGATTAGGGTATGTGATTGTAGATATACCATTATCATTATTCGGATCAAGAATTTTTTCTGAATATGGATCCGCAATCTTTAATTGTCCATCCACCAAATATTGAAACGCATATTCAGTGCCGGGTATAAGTCCATTGATCCGTATCCACCAAATATTATTATCCGGCGTTTTGTTCATTTGATTTGCTGCCTGCTCTGTCCAACTTCCCCCGGGAAAAGAACCGATCACTGATACACGATTTTTACCCGGTGCATATAAAACCAAAACAACAGAAGTGTTTCCAGCTTCATAATTTATTCCATCTCGAACCCCAGCAGGTAATGCAGCTACTGTTGGCCCATTGGCAACAAAGAAGTTTATCGTTTCAGTTTTGGTAACTGCGCCAACCACTGCTTCAGCAACCAATGTTTGATTACCAGCAACAGTTAATATTGGATTAGCGCTGATCGATGTAACACTATTTGCAGTTTGAATAACATTTCCATTTAATAATAACCGCATGTTAGATGTGCCATTTGCAACTGCAGTAACGTTAATATTATCTCCAACCATTCTGTTGATCGGCTCAGGAATGAGAGTGTACAACGGCTGCATTAAAGGAACATTAAAACGAACTGCAAGACTATTATCATAAACCGGCACATACATATCGCTTAGATCAGCGTTCCGTTGTGCAAGACAATCTGTGCAACTGCCCGCACGAAAGAGAATGGCAATCCTTAAAATGGTTTCACCAGCAGGTACTCCAAAAAAAGTCCGGATATTATTAATAGTATATGACCATTTATTTGTGCCAGCAGAAGTAGCGAGAGCTGCCGCTTCAGTTGAGCCCCATGTGAATTTTGAATATCGCCAATTGGTAGGACCAGTACTTAAATTTGTAATTACTCCAACATGCACATACACATTTCCTGCAAAATTTAACAGGCCCTGATTGCCTTTTGTCGCATCAACTGTGATCGTTACATTATCATTGTCCTTTGGAAATTCCGGGGCCCAGCTTAGTAATTGTGAGCGGCAAAAATTTGCAAACAGAAAAAAACAGGGCAGTAGAAATATTCTTTTCATTGACAAGTTTTGGACTCTAAAGATAGGGATTGTGTACAAATTACACGATGCTTGCCTTTTACTTTTTCATGGCCTGATTTCTTCGCTCAAAAAATTATTTTTACTGTCTTAACTTTCAGCAATGTATAGCAAAGACCAAACGAAAAAGTTACAAGCAGATACAACTTCCTTAATTAAGACAAAGGATGTTGTCGTAAAAGATCTTGAATCACTTCGTGATGCTTTACGTTTTCACGAATACCGTTACTATATATTAAATGATCCACTCATTTCTGATTTTGAATACGACCAACTTTATAAAGCCCTGGAAAAAATTGAAGCAGAAAGCCCCAAACTCATTACCGCAGATTCACCAACACAACGGGTTGCAAAAGGTCTTACAAAAGATTTTCCCACAGTTCAACATTTAGTACCCATGCTTTCGTTAAGCAATTCTTACAACACTGATGACCTGATCGACTTTGACAGAAAGGCAAGAGAGTTAACCGGCGAAAATAAAATTGAATATTGTGTTGAACCAAAGTTCGATGGTGCAAGCATCTCACTTATTTATGAAAATGATCTTTTAGTTCGCGGCGCTACCCGAGGTGATGGTGTAGAAGGAGATGAGATCACAACAAACATCAAACAAATTAAAAGCATTCCTCTTTCTGCAAGATTTTCTGAATATGGATTGCAACAAGTTGAAATAAGAGGAGAAGTGCTTATTAATAAAAATAATTTTAAAAAATATAATGAGCAGTTGATGGAACAAGGATTGCCACCGCTTGCAAATCCTAGAAATGCATCTGCTGGAACGTTACGAATAAAAGATTCAAAAGAAGTTGGAAAAAGAAGTTTGGAGGCATTCGTTTATCACATCAGCTATTTTACAACTTTGCGTGGCAAAAAAGCAGCAAAAGAACTTGATAAGCATTCCGGTTCACTTGAAATACTTTGGGAGCTCGGATTTCGCAGTCCGCAAAAAGAAAAAAAAGTTTTAAAAGGAATCGAGGCAGTAATAAAATATTGCAACGAGTTTGAAGAAATGCGTGACGATCTTCCTTATGAAATTGATGGAATGGTGATCAAAGTAAATGATGTGGCATTGCAGGATAAATTAGGCATGACATCGCATCATCCACGCTGGGCCATTGCCTGCAAGTTCAAGGCGAGACAGGCAACAACTAAATTAATCGGAATAGAATTCCAGGTTGGAAGAACGGGTGCAGTAACTCCCGTGGCAAAACTGGAGCCTGTTGGAATTGGAGGTGTTACTGTCAGCAGTATTTCTATTCACAACGAAGAATACATAAAAGAGAAAGATCTGCGTATTGGTGATTCGGTTTTAATTGAAAGAGCCGGCGATGTAATTCCTCAAATTGTAAAATCATTACCTGAAGTAAGAAATGGCAAGGAAAAGAAAATTCATTTCCCTGATCAATGTCCTGTTTGTAAAAGCAAATTATTTAAAGAAGAAGGTGAAGCAGTTTGGCGCTGTGTAAATATTGAATGTCCTGCACAAGTTGTTGAACGCATTATTCATTTTACAAGTAAAGATGCAATGGATATCCGCGGATTCGGAGATGCCAATGTTCGGAAGTTCTATGAACTTGGTTTGTTACTTGATGTTCCCGGTATCTACGAACTTGATTATAAAAAAATTTCTGAGCTGGAAGGCTTTGGTGAAAGGTCAATTACCAATTTGCAAACAGCCATCAGTAATTCCAAGAATCAACCATTGCACAGGCTTCTTTACGCACTAGGTATTCGCTTTGTTGGAGAAACTACGGCAAAGACGCTGGCTCGTTCGGTAAATCATTTGCTCGATTTCCAAAATTATTCTTTGGAAGATCTGCAAAATCTTGAAGACATAGGGCCAAAGGTTGGCGGCAGCATCTTTCATTTCTTCCGTAACAAGGATAATATTAAAATGCTTCAGCAATTAGAAAAACTGGGATTGAAATTAAAAAATGAAAAGAAAGAGCATGTCGTTGCCGGCGGAAATCTTTCCGGCCAGTCATTTTTATTTACCGGCACTTTGCCAACATTAAAAAGAAGTGATGCAGAAGCAATGGTAGAGGCAAATGGCGGAACAATTCTTGGCGGTGTAAGCAGTAAATTAAATTACCTCGTTGTAGGTGAGGATGCAGGAAGTAAATTAGAAAAGGCAAAAAAGATAAATTCAGTAAAAATTATTTCAGAAGATGAGTTTCTCAAAATGATCGGTAAAAAATAAAAATCATGCTAAAGTCTGCGACTCTAAAATTTCTAAAGGATCTAAAAAAGAATAATAACAAGCCTTGGTTTGAAGTGCATAGAAAAGAATATGAGGCAGCAAAGATCGATTTTGCAACTTTCATTCAAACCGTCATTGAGAAACATAGCAAAAATGATCCTACCATAAAATCAATTGTGGCGAAAGATTGTATGTTCCGCATCAACCGCGATGTACGTTTCTCAAAAGATAAATCTCCCTACAAAACAAATATGGGCGCCTACATAAATCGCGGAGGAAAAAAATCTGTGTTTGCTGGATACTATTTTCATTGCGAGCCCGGACAAAGTTTTGTTGGTGGGGGGTTGTGGATGCCGATGCCTCCTGAATTAAACAAAGTGAGACAAGAGATCGATTATAATCTTGATGCGTTTAAAAAGATCGTTACTTCAAAAAAATTCAAAGCTGTTTACAAAGAACTTTCACATGATAAAGAGTATGTTCTTAGCCGTGTGCCGAAAGGTTATGAGCCCACCAATCCTGCGGCAGAATATTTGAAAATGAAAAGTTTTGTTTCCATGACATCTTTAAAAGATCCGGATCTCACTTCAAAAGAGCTTGTCAAAAAAACAACAACGGCATTTGAAGCGTTACAGCCACTTATTGATTTTATTAATGAATCACTCCGTTAACTTGTAATTAAGTGAACACAACTAATTATTATCAATTTTTATTGGGAACTTTATACTTCAATTTAATTATCACTACAAATGAATAAACTGGTTTTTGAAAGAAGTTTTTATCTCCTGGTGACCTGCCTTTTATTTTCTTGTAGTAGTAAAAACAACTCTGGAGATGGCGGAACTACACCTCCTCCACCGCCGCCACCACCCGTAGTTTATGAGTGGGTATTCGAAAACAATGCCTCATGGACAGATGAATTTAATACTGATGGCGCACCTGATGCCGCAAAATGGGGTTATGATGTTGGCGGAAATGGATGGGGCAATAATGAATTACAGAATTATACCAATGGTCTGAATGCTTCAATAAGCAGCGGCACATTGAAGATCGTTGCAAAAAAAGTTGATTTTTCAAATACCTATACATCTGCGAGGATGGTTACAAAAAACAAAGCAGATTGGTTATATGGCAGAGTAGAAATAAAAGCAAAACTTCCGAAAGGCAGAGGTACCTGGCCGGCGATATGGATGCTTCCGACAGATAATGCATATGGAGGCTGGCCCAACAGTGGTGAAATAGATATAATGGAACATGTAGGTTATGATCTGAACAATGTTCATTTTACACTTCATGCACAGTCATTCTACGGAGCAAATGGCAAAGGTGCTGGCAAATATTTAGGTGGCGTTACAGATAATTTTCATGTTTATCGTCTTGATTGGGCACCTTATGGCATTCGCGGATATTTTGATAACGAACAAATTTTTGAATACTTAAATACTGGCGGCGGTTCTACTACCTGGCCCTATGATAAAAAATTTCACCTGCTTTTAAATATTGCTATTGGAGGAAATTGGGGAGGAGCACAAGGAGTTGATGATACGATCTTTCCCGCCACAATGGAAATAGATTATGTCCGGGTTTATCCGTTTACAAGGTAATTCTACTTCGGAGTTTTTCTCGTTAACTTTTAATCAACAAAGAGAAAAGTTAAACGGTTGCTATACTACTTAGACAGACATTATCGTTGTTGTATATTGTATCCTAAACCCGACCCGTTATGAAAAAAAATCTACTCCCAGGCTTTATTGCCATTTTCATTCTTTTCTTGTTTTCCTGTAGCAATAAGTATTACACAGCAAGTAATTTTGAAGAAAAAACAGAGAACCACAGAGTGGTTGCTATTCTTCCAGCTGAAGTAACCTTTTCAGGTAAACAACCGAAACACTTATCCCCTGACGATATTGCAAAAGCAGAGGAAAGAGAAAGCATCGATTTTCAATATGCATTAATGAACAGCATTTTGAGTCATGCAAATACAAAGAAATATATTACTACTGTAAACTTCCAGGACATAAACACTACTCTCAAAATACTTGAGAAAAACAGTATCTCTGTTCGTGATAGCTGGAATAAAGATGATAATGAATTAGCAAAATTATTGGGAGTTAATTCAGTTATCAGGATGAATATTCGTAAACAACGTTACATGAGTGATGAAGCTTCTTATGGAGTTGGGGTGGCAAGACAAGTTATTTATAAAACTGGTATTGGTTCAAAAGTACCGGTTCCAAGTTCAGTTGGTAAAACTTATGATATTTATGCAACCTGTAACTTGCTTAGCGATAATCAAACATTATGGAATGATAATTATAAAAGGTCTACAGATTATGATACAGCTCCAAATGTGATCGTTGAATGGATAACCGATGATTTTGGTGAGAATTTCCCTTATAAAGAAAAAAGAAAAAAAAGATAATTGAAAAGCCCCGGTAATATGGGGCTTTATTTTTTTATAACAATCCTTTCTGTAGTAAATATTCTGCTATTTGAACTGCATTAGTCGCAGCACCCTTTCTAAGATTATCTGAAACCACCCACATGTTCAACGTTTTTGGTTGCGTTTCATCTCTTCTCAATCTCCCTACAAACACTTCATCTTTTTCATGGGCATCCATCGGCATTGGATATTGCTGAGTTGAAGGATCATCCACTAACACAACTCCAGGAGCAGATTGTAATAGTGATCTTATATCGGCAAGATCATAGTCATTTTCAAACTCTACATTCACTGCTTCGCTATGACCGCCCATTACAGGAATACGTACTGTAGTTGCAGTCACGCGAATTGAATCATCACGCATAATCTTTTTTGTTTCATTCACCATTTTCATTTCTTCTTTGGTATACCCGTTATCTAAAAACACATCGATCTGTGGAATTACATTCAGATCAATTCGGTATTTATAGGCCATTTCATATTCGCCATTCAAACCCTTCACCGCTTTATCTCTTTCTCCCATCATTTGATCAACAGCTTTTTTACCGGTACCCGTTACGCTTTGATAAGTACTTACAACAATACGATTTGCTTTATATTTTTTATGCAAAGGATTCAACGCAACAACCATCTGGATAGTGGAACAATTTGGATTCGCAATGATCTTATCATTCTTTGTCAAAATATCTGCATTGATCTCAGGAACGATCAATGGTTTTGTAGGATCCATTCTCCACGCACTTGAGTTATCAATAACAGTAATGCCTGCTTCTGCAAATTTTGGCGCCCATTCCAGTGAAGTGCTTCCGCCCGCAGAAAAAATAGCGACTGCTGGTTTAGCGGCAATCCCATCAACCATGCTCACTACTTTATACTTCTTTCCCTTAAACTCCACTTCTTTACCAACACTTCTTTCTGATGCAACCGGAATTAATTCAGTTACCGGAAAATTCCTTTCTGCAAGAACTTGTAACATTTTAGTGCCAACCAATCCTGTGGCCCCGACTACTGCGACTTTCATTTTACTAACTTTTGATTTTATTAATTAAAAAATGAAGCCTTCCGTTTGGAAGGCTTCAAGCTTTTATATGATCACATACATAACGCTGTAAACCTTCCTTAGGAATGTTTCTTTGTGCGTTTTGTATGTTTCTTATTTGTCATACTGAGCGGCAAAGATAGGTTTGAATACTTTTCACCCCAAATCTTAAATGAAATTAATTATATCACTAACGTTTATTTGAGAGGGATTTATTAATTTGAAAGATGCTTTTGAGAACATTATCACTTTTCCTGTTTTTATCTCCTTTATACCTTTTCGCACAGAATCGATATGATGTTGTGATCGATGAAATAATGGCTGATCAAACGCCACAAATAGGTTTACCTAATAATGAATGGATCGAACTAAAAAATGTTTCGGCAAACCCGATCAATTTGCAAAATTGGAGAATAGGCGATGCAACTGGCCAAACTGGGCCGATGCCGAATTTTATTTTACAGCCTGATAGTTTTGTGATCGTTTGTACCGGGAGTGCCGTTGCAGCTATGCAAGTTTATGGAAGAGTGATCTCCGTTACCAGTTTTCCATCACTTGATAATGACGGCGACCAATTTTATTTAAAAAGCAATACCGGTTTAACTATTCATGCAGTCAATTATTCTTTATCATGGTATCAAAATGCCGTAAAGAGTGATGGAGGATGGACGTTGGAAATGATCGATACGAAAAATCCATGTTCTGGTATTAGTAACTGGAAAGCAAGCACAGATGCAAGAGGAGGAAGTCCTGGAATAAAAAATTCTGTTGACGCTGTTAATAATGATCAATCAGTACCATCAATAAAAAATGCTTACACAATTGATAACCTGAATATCGTTATAGTATTTGATGAGACCATTGATAGTTTGAAAGGAGCTACGGTTGCTAATTATTCTATTGATGGTGGCTTGAGCATTCAATCCGCTACATCAATTTCCCCATTATTTGATAAAGTTCAATTGAGATTGGCAACTGCAATGCAGTCAAATACTGTTTATACTATCACCGTAAATAATGTAACTGATTGTAAGAATAATTCGGTCGGTAAAAAAAACAAAGTAAAGACCGGTTTACCTGTTGATGCAGCAGTAATGGAAATGGTGATCAATGAAATTTTATTTAATCCTAAAAGCGGCGCAAGCGACTATGTAGAATTTTATAACCGAAGCAGTAAAATTTTTGATGCAAATAAATTATATATCGCAAACAGAAACAGCAGTGGTGCCATTAGTTCAGCAAAACTTATATCAACGATACCCTACTATATTTTTCCCGGTGATTATATTGTAGTAATAGAAGATGCAATTAACCTTCCATTGAATTACATGGTACAAAACCCTGATGCAGTTTTTATTGTTTCCTCGATGCCTTCATTTCCGGATGATAAAGGTGATGTGATCCTCCTAAATCTCCAGGGCGCAGTTGTGGATGAAGTAAAATATTTAGATGATTGGCAATTTGCTTTGATCGCTAATCCTGATGGTGTATCATTAGAAAGAATTGATCCCGACGGGACTTCTCAAGAGGCGACTAACTGGCATTCTGCAGCGTCTACAGCAGGATATGGTACGCCAACGTATAAGAATTCCCAGTATAAATTATTACAAAGTATTAATGCCACGATTGAAATAACGCCTAAAGTTTTTTCTCCTGATAATGATGGCCGTGATGATATTGCCACTATTCAATACAAAACAACGGAGCCTGGGTATGTTGCCACCATTACAATTTATGATGCCAATGGAAGACCGGTTCGTAATCTTGTAAAAAATGCGACACTTGGTTTGCAGGGATATTGGATATGGGATGGCCTGGATGATAAAAAATTAAAACTGCCTGTTGGTACATATATTTTATTTACAGAGATTTTTAACCTTAGTGGCAAAAAGGAGATCTTTAAAAATGTCGTGGTGCTGGCACGTCAACTTAATTAACTTTTTTGTTTCAACAAAACAAAAAAGCCTTTGCAAATGCAAAGGCTTTTAATTCTATTTGATCAGTCCCAATGATTATCCAGATTAATCTCAAACTTTGTCAAATCTTTAAATTGCTGGATCCGCTTATCGATATCTTCTCTTTTTAATTCTTTCAATCTTGTTACTCCAAATTTTTCGACACAGAAGCTTGCCATGGCACTGCCAACAATGATCGCCGATTTCATGTTTTCAAAACTGATATCTTTTGTACGGGCAATATGACCAATGAAACCACCCGCAAAAGTATCGCCAGCCCCTGTTGGATCAAATACTACTTCAAGCGGAAGTGCCGGTGCAAAAAATACCTGGTCACCATAAAACAATAAGGCTCCATGCTCGCCTTTTTTTATAATAAGATATTTGGGCCCCATTTCCATGATCGCTTTCGCGGCACTTACCAATGAATATTGACTACTCAGCTGTCTTGCTTCAGCGTCATTCACCAACAACACATCAACTTTCTTTAAAACTTTTTCAAGATCCGACATCGCTGAATCCATCCAAAAATTCATGGTATCAAGCACCACTAACTTAGGTTTATTCTTTAATTGATTGATCACGGATAACTGAACTACAGGAGCAAGATTTCCAAGCATAAGAAACTCACAATCCTGATAACTATCGGGCACCACTGGTTTGAAAGTACCAAGCACATTCAATTGCGTTTCTAATGTATCACGGGTATTCATGTCAAGGTGATAACGGCCACTCCAGAAAAAAGATTTTTCATTTTCTTTGATCTGCACACCATCCATCATTACACCCCGAGCCTCTAACATTTGCAATTCTTCTTTGGGAAAATCACCGCCAACAACGGAGATCTGTTGTACAGGTCGTGTAAAATTGGAAGCACTCCATGCTATGTATGTGGCTGCGCCACCAATTATTTTATCACTTTTACCAAAGGGAGTTTCTATTGCATCAAAGGCCATGGAGCCAACTACGATAAGGGACATTCAAATATAATTTTAGATTGACGATTGCAGATTTTAGATTTAGTCAAGCGAGTCATAAAAGTCAAACCCTTACTAAGACGGTTTATCTTATTTACCCAGCATGACCTCACTGACTGCTTTCTTTTACGGCCGCAAACCTACAAGTTTTTAAGTTTACATTTTCAACTTACATTTGTTAATAGAACTTATCTTTGATTTATTATGAAAGCAACCAGGAAAAAAGCTTCTAAAAAAGAATTCATTCTGAAAAAAGCTGCGCAAATGTTCCGCGAAAAAGGATTTGCAGCCACCTCCATGCGTGATCTTGCTGAAACAGTTGGCATCGAAGCGGCCAGTTTGTACAATCACATTCGTTCAAAGAATGAAATGCTGGAAAGCATTTGCTTTGATGTCGCCAATCGTTTTACCATTTTTATGGATGAACTGGAATCCGGCAACCAGGGCACGATCAAAAAAATTGAAACACTTCTTCGTTTTCATATCAAGCAAATGATCGAAACATTTGAAGAGGTGATCGTTTGTGATCGTGAATGGAAACATCTTGACGAGCCTTACCTTTCTAATTTTCATAACCAACGCCGCAGCTACCGTAAACGTTTTGCTGCTATCATTGAAGAAGGTATTTCAAAAAATGAGATCAAAAAGATCGATGCGCCTACGGCTGTACTTATAATGCTTCATTCAGTAAATGGTATAGAAAGCTGGCATCGCTCCACCGCCAAGATCAGCTCAAAAGATCTGGAAGATAACATGGTTTTAATAATGGTAGATGGATTGAGAAAATAGAATATGTCTATTCATTTTTATCCGCTCCGAATAAAAAAAATCAATAAGGAAACAGATCAATGTGTTTCGGTGGAATTTGAGATCCCGGAATCTTTAGCAAACTCTTTTCAATTTAAGCAAGGGCAAAGCCTCACGATGCGAACTAACCTGTCTGGCGAAGAGGTTAGAAGAACTTATTCACTCTGCAGTTCACCACTCGATAAAAAATGGAAAGTTGCAATAAAAAAAGTTGAGGGCGGATTGTTCTCTTCTTTTGCAAATGAAAATTTGAAAGAAGGGGACGAATTAGATGTAATGGAGCCGGTTGGAAAATTTTATACTGAGTTAAATCCAACCAATAAAAAAAATTATCTCGCATTTGCAGCCGGTAGCGGCATTACTCCTGTTATATCAATTATAAAAACAACTTTAAGAACAGAACCGCAAAGCACATTCACGTTAGTGTATGGAAATCGAAGTCGCAGCTCCATCATTTTCTTTGAAGAACTGGAAGGATTAAAAAATAAATTCATTGATCGCTTTAGCTTCATAAATGTTCTTAGTCGCGAAAGAACAGAAATACCGATCAACTTTGGCAGGATAGATATTGGTAAGCTTACCGATTTAGAAAAGCTGATCGATTATAAAAAGATGGATGAAATATTTATTTGCGGTCCTGAAGAAATGATCTTTTGTGTAAAAAACTTTTTAGAACAAAAAGATATCGGCGAAAAGCAAATACATTTTGAATTGTTTACAACGTCTGGCCAGAAGAAGAAGTCGGGAGTCAGGAGTCAGGAGTCAGGAGCTAAAAAAGGGCCACAAAGTAAGATCACAGTAAAAATTGATGGAAGAAGTTTTGATTTTGATCTTTCTCTTAATAGTGATATAACAATTCTTGATGCTGCATTAAAACAAGGAGCAGATCTCCCTTTTGCCTGTAAAGGCGGGATGTGCTGCACCTGTAAAGCAAAATTATTGGAAGGTGAAGTGGAAATGGACGTTCATTGGGGATTGGAACATGAAGAAGTGGAACAAGGTTACATTCTTACATGTCAAAGCCATCCTAAAACTGAAAAGGTGGTTGTTGATTTCGATATAAAATAAAACCCGCATTGTTGGAAAAGCATACGAAAAGAACAACCCCCAATATCAATCGGGGGTTGTTTGCTACTAATCAGACCCGACATAAACACTTTTCATTAAGAAAAATCGGGCGGTTTGGTAATATTGGTTTCTCCAGGAAAACTGTTTAGATCATTCTTTCTTATTTCAATCTCTGTTTGGATGGCTTTAATTGTCAACTTACATTTTTCATAATCATCTCCCATATTATTATCAGTGATCATTTTTGTATAATCAGAAGTATGCCTGGCTAATAAATCCATTAGCTGCGAATTATCAAGGCTATGCAATTCGTGCATTGAAGGTTAGTTAGTTGATGACCTTCTATAACAACAAAAAGCGTACGATGTTTGGAAAGCCAACTATGAAATTTTACTATTTATGAATTTCTTGACTAAGATTATCCTGACCAATATCATTGACTAACACCCGTTGGTTTTCGTTAGATTTGCTATCTAATTCTTAAAGCGATGGCAACATTGGATCTCGAAAAAATATTCCAGGGTAAAATCGATAATGAAATAAAATTAGAGCCTAAAGATTGGATGCCGGATGCTTATCGCAAAACAAATATCAGGCAGGTAAGCCAACATGCTCATAGTGAAATTGTAGGCATGTTGCCTGAGGGTGCCTGGATCTCAAGAGCTCCCTCCTTAAAAAGAAAAGCAATCCTGATCGCAAAGGTCCAGGATGAAGCAGGACATGGTTTGTATTTATATAGTGCCTGCGAAACTTTAGGGATCACAAGAGAAGAAACGATCAACGATCTGCACAGCGGTAAAGCAAAATATTCTTCCATTTTTAATTATCCAACAAAAACATGGGCTGATATTGGCGCTATTGGTTGGCTGGTTGATGGTGCAGCGATCATGAACCAGGTAATGCTGACAAGAACTTCTTACGGTCCTTATGCAAGAGCGATGGTAAGGATCTGTAAAGAAGAAAGTTTTCATCAACGCCAGGGATTTGAGATTTTATTAGTGCTAAGCAAAGGAACTGACGAACAAAAAGCAATGTGCCAGGATGCGATCGATCGCTGGTGGTGGCCATCGTTGATGATGTTTGGTCCGCATGATAGTGAAAGCACCAACAGTGAGCAAAGCATGAAATGGAAAATAAAAAGAAAAACAAATGACGAGCTTCGGCAAAATTTTGTTGATATGTGTGCGGAGCAAGTAAAAGTTTTAGGAATGAGATTGCCAGATGATAAATTGAAATGGAATGAACAAAGAATGCATTATGATTTTGGTGAAATAAACTGGGATGAGTTTTGGAATGTTGTGAAAGGAAATGGTCCTTGTAATAAAGAAAGATTGGATGCAAGAAGAAAAGCATGGGATGAAGGCGAATGGGTGAGGGAGGCTGCGGCAGCACATGCAGAGAAAAGAAAAAACAGGAAAGCCGCTTAATTAATAATTAAAAATTAATAATGAATAATTATTTAAGAAAGTTCTATTACGGAGACATTCCCGAAGATAAAGCAGGAGGCAATATCGTTTCTTCCGAAGCAAAAAGCGATTGGCCACTTTGGGAAGTCTTTATAAGAAGTAAACAAGGACTCGATCATAAACATGTAGGCAGCTTGCATGCTACCGACGCACAAATGGCAATTGAAAATGCAAGAGACGTTTATACAAGAAGGATGGAAGGGGTAAGTCTTTGGGTAGTTGAATCAAAATATATCCATGCATCCAATCCTGAAGAAGCAGGAGAATTATTTGAACCTGCGGTAGATAAAATTTATCGTCACCCTACTTTTTATGATCTGCCTGATGAAGTGAATCAAATGTAAAACCCCCAACCCTAAACGGGAAAAAGAAATGAAACAAGTATTAATTGAGTATACATTACACCTGGCGGATGATTCTTTGATTCTCGGTCAACGAAATGCAGAATGGTGCGGTCATGGCCCGGTGCTGGAACAAGATATTGCTATCACTAATATTTCTCTTGACCTCATCGGGCAAGCAAGAAATTTTTATCAATATGCAGCAACGTTAATCGGCAATGATGCAACCGAAGATTCATTAGCTTATTTAAGAAAGGAAGAAGAGTTTAAAAATTGTTTATTAGTTGAACAACCAAAAGGCGATTGGGCGCAAACAATTCTCCGGCAATTTCTCTTTAGCCAGTATCAATATTTATTATTTCAACAATTGCAAAATAGCAAGGATGAACAGCTCGCAGCTATTGCAGAAAAGTCTTTAAAAGAAGTTACTTATCATCTTCGGTGGAGCAGTGAATGGGTAATAAGATTAGGCGACGGAACAGACGAAAGTCATCAGCGTATGATAAAAGCGATCGAAGAGCTTTGGAAATTTACAGATGAATTATTTTCAGCTACAAATTATGAGTTACAAATTACAAGTGATGGAAGCGGCGTTGACATCTCAAAGCTAAAAGAGCCATGGATGAATAAAGTAAAAGAAATTTTTTCTGAAGCAACATTGACTATCCCTGGAAAAACATTAATGCAAACAGGCGGTAAGGAAGGAAAACATACCGATCAACTCGCTTCGATATTTACTGAATTACAATACATGCAAAGGACCTATCCCGGATGCGATTGGTAACTTAAAATACAAGGTGATATTTTGAAAACCGAATCATCAAATGCGTTAAAGATCTTTTTATTGATCCTTACAATTGCATTTTGTTTTTTTATACCTCATTATGCCAGCTTAACAATCTTTATTTATCCTATAGTTGTTTTGGTTGTTGTCTGGCTTTATTTAAAATATATTTCAAAAGAATCTTTTTCAGATATTTTTTTCAGCTTCAAACGATTTCAGTTAAAAGCAATTTGGATCGGCATCATTGCAGCCATATTACTTTCTCTCTTTTTCAGATTTGCATGGGATCCGCTTATCAATAGCATTCTTCCATCGAGGAAAATTGACCTGTCTGATTTTTCAAACATTCGCAATAGCCCTGTTAATTATGTTATTATTCTAATCATAGCCCTTCTAGTTGGTGGTTTTTACGAAGAAATCATTTTTCATGGTTTTATATTTACCAGGTTTGAAAAAATATTCAAGGGCAGATGGGCCACACCCATAGCTTTTATGCTGACGACCATCATTTTCGGTCTCTACCATTTTCAACAAGGTATAAAAGGAATATTGCTTACAGCTATCGCGGGTGCTGTATATCATGCGTTGATACTAAAGTTTAACCGAAATTTGTGGTATGGTATCTTTGTCCATGCTTTTTTTGATTTCATTGGATTGACACTTATTTATCTTGGAAAACTATCATGACAACACATCAAATAGATAAACAAACTATTTATTCTTACCTGGAAGAGATCAACGATCCGGAAGTACCAGTATTGTCGATCATTGATCTTGGCATTGTAAGAGATGTCAAAATGAATGATGAAGAATTAGAAGTAATCATTACTCCCACTTACACGGGTTGCCCCGCCATGGACATGATCACAGCTACTATAAAGATCCAATTAGCTACTCTTGGTTTTAAAAAAGTAAAGGTCACACAGGCACTTTCGCCAGTTTGGACAACAGAATGGATGAGTGATGAAGGAAAAAGAAAATTAAAAGAATACGGGATCGCTCCACCAAATCCTAAACAACAGGTTTGCGATCAGAAATTATTTGCTGCTGCTGAAGCCGTGCAATGTCCACATTGTAATTCTTATCATACACATCGCATCAGCGAATTTGGTTCTACTGCCTGCAAAGCATTGTACCAATGTGATGATTGCAAAGAGCCATTCGATTACTTTAAGTGTCATTAAATTTCACCTGAATTTTTACTTGGAATCTGTATATTCAAAGAAATAATTTTTACTGACTTCAAATCTTATTCCACCACACAACCACTAATTATGAAACAATTATTATTTACCATCCTGATTTGCTGCACTTGTGCGATCGCATCACTTGGTCAGCCAAAGCCAGAAGATAGCACGGCCAATCAGAAATTTTATTTTTCTTCTACTCTTTATAATGATCCTGCTGCTGTAGATAAAGCCATACCATCTCTTGCAGAAAAGGTTATTAATAATTTTTCTGCAGACAACAAGAAAGATTGGCAAAAACAGGCTGATTATAATGCGTTGGCGCATAATTTTAAAAACTCTCTTGACGCAATTGACTCTCTTCGGAAAAAAAATGACAACAAATCGGGTGAAATGGCACTTAGGAGTTATGATCTTGCTATGATCAAAGACAAAGAAAAGCCTGGATCATTTGACCAGGTATTTAAACAGGAGTATTCAACAGCCTACAACCAATTATCATTCAGAAAAAAAGTTTCTGCTGCATTTTTTGATACTTCGGCTGTTACTCAATCCAAAAAAGATTATACTGAGTTTATAGAAAAGTTTAAAAAAGATAAAACCGATAGTCTCACTAACGAAGAAGCGCAGTCGCTTCTTGATAAATACCTTGCAAATTCTGTATACGGTAAAATACAGCCGCTGATGTCTACCTACACGAATGATACCAAATACCAAATGATGTTCCCGGCGATCAAAGGTTATAACTGGGCCGGCGTGGCTCCTGTACAAAATGTTACAGAGCCTGCAGACCCAAAAATGAAATACAAATTATTGATGGAGCTAACTGCATTTGCTGCAAAAGGGCAGGAAGCAACTGCTAAAAATGAAATTAATGGGGGAATAGGTGAAGTTGCCCGTAAAGTAAATTTGCATGTGGCCGCTGGAGTTCCGCAGAAAAATATTGACCTGGTCGTAATCGTTCATGCAGGTGCCTTGTTTGCTTTTCTTAACAATGAAAAGTACAAAAGAAAATATGGGATCGATAATCCCAATATCACTATGATAAAAGACCTCCAAAATTTCGGAGCAAAAATTATTGTATGCGGACAGGCAATGACATTTTTGAGATTAGAAATGGAAGATCTTGTCCCTGGTATCAAAGAAGCCTTGTCAGCACAAACTGTATTGTCTACTTATGAATTAAAGGGCTATAAGCTTTATGATGTAACGTTAGACTAATAAACCTTATTTAAAAGAATCCGCATCCCGATAAGCTTTTATCAAAGCCATTTCGCCTTCTTTGCCGGCAATGGAATTACCATGTTCCATTCCTAAAATCCCTTTGTATCCTTTATCGTAAATGTGTTTGAAGATATTTTTATAATTCATTTCACCAGTCCCGGGCTCTTTTCTTCCTGGGTTATCTCCAATTTGGAAATACCCGGTTTCATCCCATACTTTATCAATATTAGCAATGATATTCCCTTCGTTGCGTTGCATATGATACATATCAAATAAAAATTTACAAGCAGGGCTTCCAACCGCTTTGCAGATCATAAAGGCTTGATCTGTGTGACGCAAAAACAGATCGGGATTATCACTTAGTGATTCCAGTACCATCACTAATCCGGCCGGCTCTAATATTGCAGCCCCTTTTTTCAATGCGGTTATTACATTGGCAGTTTGCATATCGAATGATAAGCTCCTTTCATAATTACCCGGAACAACTGTCATCCATTTTGCGTTGCAACGTTTCGCAACTTCAACAGCTTCTTTGCAATCCTTGATCATCCGATCTGTAAATTCCTGTTTGCCTGTTGTCAATGATGTTTTCCAATGCCAGCTATCTGAAGTAATTACAAACACTCCCATTCTCATTCCAAGTTTAGCGAGAAGATCACCGATCTTTTTTTGCTGATCGATGGGTCTTTCCATCATACCATTATCTTCTATAGCGCTAAAGCCCTGGTCATGTGCCCATTTTATCTGGTCAAGAAAATCTTCACCTCCGTTATTTTTAAACATGCCATCATGAAAAGCATAAGGAAGATTAAAGGGCCTGGCTTCTGTTAAAGAAACTTCATTTTTATTTCCTGCAAACGATTGACTGGCGGTGACAACTGCAGCGCCGGTTAAAAAACTATTGCGGATAAATTTTCTGCGTTCCATAAACTTTTATCTTGAGAACTTAAATGTAAGACATCCCGTTCATGTTGCGATTGATTTTTCTTTTGTCGTTGCCATTCACTCTTTCAGCCCAACTGAAAAGATTTGAATTTTCAGAGAACAAGATGGGTTCGTCGTTCAATATAATTTTTTATCATACAGATTCTGTGAAAGCCGTGTCGCTGGCAAAAGAATGTTTTTTAATTGTTGACTCCCTCAATAATATTTTCAGTGATTATAGTTCTGAAAGTGAAGTAGGTAAACTTGCTTTACAAACAAATCAAACAGATTTAAAAGTTTCTGATGAATTATTTTCAATGATCATAAGATCAAAAGATGCATGGAAAAGATCTTCTAAAACATTTGACATCACCATCGGCGCATTAACACAATTATGGAGAAAAGCAAAAAAAGAAAGTAGGTTCCCATCAGAAGCTGAAATAAAAGCAACAAAAGATCTAACTGGTTTTAAAAACCTTATTATCAACGAAAGGTCAAAAACAATTTCATTTAAGAAACCGGGTATCCGTTTCGATTTTGGAGGTATTGTGCCCGGCTATGTTGCTCAAAGAGTAATTGATTTTTTGAAAACTAAAAATATAAACATAGCATTAGTTGATGCAAGCGGCGATATCGTTATGAGTGACGCACCTCCTGGAAAAGACGGCTGGACTATTGGCATCAATCTGCCAGAAAATGAAACTGAGATATGGGATAAAAAACTGGAACTGAAAAATTTTGCTGTCTCTACTTCAGGAGATGTTTATCGTTACACAATTCATAATGGAATAAAATATTCGCATATTATTGACCCACGAACTGGTTATGGAGTTACTTCGCAACGCAATGTAACTGTAATTACAAAATATGGCTCCGATGCTGACTGGCTTGCAACAACCTGTAGCATTTTATCAATAAAAAAGGCATTGAAACTTGCTAAAAAAGAACATGCGTCAATACTTATTGCAACAGTGAATGGTGAAAAGATCGTCACTTATAAATCAAAAAGTTTTGACAAGTATTTTCAAAAGAAACAACCCTGACTTTGCTAACTTGCGATGCCATATGAATAAAAGACTGTTTATACTTTATATTCTTTTTATACTTGCTCAACAAAAAGCCGTATCACAAAAAACAGATACATCCTTCAAAGCATACGAACAATCAATTCCCGGTTCCCCATTAAAATTTAAAATGGTTCCCGTCAAAGGTGGAAGTTTTACAATGGGAAGCCCGGAAAATGAAAAAGGAAGAAATGCAGACGAAGGCCCGCAAAAAATTTTTTCTATTTCTCCATTTTGGATGGGCATTTATGAAGTGACTCATGATGAGTTTGATATTTTTTTTAAAGATGCCAATACCAGTCAGAATTTAGGTGCTGATGCCATAACCAGGCCAAGCCCCCAGTACATCGATCTTAGTTGGGATATGGGTCGTGAAGGAGGTTTTCCTGTAAACAGTATGCAACAAAGAACAGGAGTGATGTATTGCAGGTGGCTATATAATAAAACAGGAATTTTTTATCGCCTGCCAACTGAAGCCGAATGGGAATATGCGTGTCGTGCCGGTTCTTCCTCAGCATATTTTTTTGGAAACAATGAAAGCGATCTTGAAAAATATGCCTGGTATAATAAAAACAGTAACGCTGCATATCATAAAGTTGGACAGTTGCAACCAAATGCATTTGGGTTATATGATATGCTCGGAAATGTAAGTGAATGGGTGATGGATCAATATGATGAAAATTATTTTACCATAATGAAAGATGTGAATGCTGATCCTGAATTAAAACCCACAAGCCGTCATCCAAGACTATTAAAAGGCGGTTCTTATGTTGACGGAGCAACCGAACTTCGTTGTGCGAATAGGACAAAATGGTTACCCGAATGGAACAAACGTGATCCGCAAATACCAAAAAGTAAATGGTGGCTGACCGATGCGCCGTTTGCCGGTTTCAGGTTAGTCAGGCCTTTAAAGCAACCATCGGCGGATGAAATAGAAAAATTCTTTACCTTATATCTCTCAAATTAAAAAACACTTTTTTATGAATACAGAAAATAAGAATTCCCGCCGCGATTTTGTAAAAACTTCTGCAGTGATCACGGGCGGAATGATGGCAACGCCATTATTGTCAAGGGCAAATTTTTTCAGCGGTGCAGATGATACGATCAAAGTTGCATTGGTCGGTTGCGGAGGCCGTGGCACTGGCGCAGCTACGCAAGCCCTTTCTACAAAGCAAAATGTAAAATTGGTTGCAATGGCTGATGCTTTCCGCGACAGGATCGATAACTCTTTTAAAGACATGACGGGTGATAATAATATTAAAAGCAGGATCGATGTGCCGGAAGAAAGAAAATATGTTGGATTCGACGCTTATAAAAAAGCAATGGCTCATGCAGATGTGGTGATCTTAACCACACCTCCTGGGTTCCGTCCTATTCATTTTGAAGAAGCAGTGAAACAAGGCAAACAAATTTTTATGGAGAAACCTGTTGCCACAGACCCGGCTGGAATAAAAAGAGTGTTAGATGCAGCAGAGATCGCCAAACAAAAAAAATTAAATGTGGTTGTTGGTTTGCAACGGCATTATCAAAATTCATATCGTGAGTTATATGCTAAAAAAGATTTGATCGGTGATATCACTTCAGCACAAGCATGGTGGAATAATGATGGTGTTTGGGTAAATATGAGGAAACCCGAACAAACAGAAATGGAATACCAAATGCGTAACTGGTATTATTTTGTTTGGTTATGCGGTGATCATATTGTAGAGCAGCACATACATAATATGGATGTGATCAACTGGTTCAAAGGTGGTCATCCTATAAAAGCACAAGGTATGGGTGGCAGGCAAGTAAGAAAAGGAAAAGAGTATGGTGAAATTTTTGATCATCATTATGTAGAGTTTCAATATGCAGATGGTTCTATATTAAACAGCCAATGCCGTCACATTCCCGGCACCATGAGTAAAGTGGATGAGTTATTGACCGGCACAAAAGGAAAAATTTTCTGTGGCGCTGCAAACATTAAAGATCATTCCGGAAAAGTATTATTTCAATTTGACAAAAAAGGAGAAAACGATCCTTATCAAACAGAGCATGATGAATTATTTGCAGCTATTGCAAAAGGTGAATACAAATTTAATAATGCAGAATACGGGGCGCATAGCACAATGACTGCGATCATGGGAAGAATGGCAACTTATTCGGGGCAAGTATTGGAGTGGGATAAATTAATGAACGCTGGTTTGAATATAATGCCAAAAGAGTTTGCCTGGGATGCAATGCCACCAACTTTACCAGATACTGATGGTTATTATCCGATCGCTGTGCCAGGTAAAACAAAATATATTTAATGAGTTCCATTCTTTTTGAAATAAAAAATTCGGTTGGCATTATCACATTGAATCGTCCGGATAAATTGAACTCATTCAATCGTGAAATGGCTTTGCTCATGCAGGAAAAACTGGATGAATGTAAAAGTAAAACTGTTCGATGTGTTTATATAACTGGAACAGGTAAGGCATTTTCCGCTGGTCAGGACCTTGAGGAGGCTGTTGATCCCAATGGTCCAGGTATGAACCGAATCTTATCCGAGCATTATAACCCCATCGTAATGCGGATTCGTGAGTTGGAAAAACCAGTTGTCGCTGCTGTCAATGGTGTAGCTGCGGGTGCCGGTGCCAACCTGGCAATTTGTTGTGATATTGTTGTTGCTTCGTCATCCGCTTCTTTTATACAAGCCTTTTCCAAAATTGGTTTGGTTCCTGATACCGGTGGTAGCTTCTTCCTGCCAAGATTAATTGGTTGGCAAAAAGCAATGGCATTGATGATGCTGGGTGAAAAAGTGCCAGCAACAGAAGCAGAAAGGATCGGGATGATCTATAAAGTTTTTCCTGATGAAACTTTCGCTGAAAATTCAATGAACATTGCCAGTTATCTTGCCCAGATGCCAACAAGAGCTTTATTTTTTATTAAGAAAGAACTACAATGGTCATCTACGCATACTATTTATGAACAACTGCAGAATGAAGATAAACTTCAGCAAAGAGCTGCCGCTACTGAAGATTTTAAAGAAGGAGTAAAAGCATTTTTGGAAAAAAGAATTCCGAAATTCAAAGGAGAATAGGATATTCGACAATCAATAATCATTATTCGATGCTTAATGAGAAAGATCAGTTAGCAGGAAAGGTCGTTGATAAAATGATGGATCATGATGCTTTCAGTCAATGGATGGATGTAAAGGTTCTGGATATTAAAGAAGGCTACAGCAAGATCCAAATGACCATTCGCAAAGAAATGGTAAATGGTTTCGGTATTGTGCATGGTGGTATTCCTTTTTCCCTGGCTGATTCTGCTTTTGCTTTTGCATGCAACAATCGCAATAATTTGTCTGTGGCGCTTGATGTAACTATTACTTTTACCAAAGCTGTGAATGTTGGCGATACATTAACGGCTGAAGCAAAAGAAGTACATAATGGAAGAAGCACTGGCGTTTATCTCATTACAATTGTTAACCAAAAAAGCGAACATGTGGCTTTGTTTAAAGGCACTTGTTTCAGAACCGGTAAAACTCTTGTTTAAATAACCAAAACAAAATGATATGAGAAAATTATCTCTTTGGGGAAAAAACAATCCTTTAAAGGCCCGGTTGATAATTATTTTCTCACACATTATTTTATTCAATCTTGCCTGGTTTACCGGTAATCAGTTGGTATCAATAGGAGTAGATCTTCCCGAATATTTAAAATATCTTATTGTATTTGTTTTTTTACTGGCATTTATAACTTACCCTTCATCAAAAAACAAATCAGGATATAAAATAGTCTCTTACTACGTACGTCAAAAAACCTGCGATTTTGTATTTGCACTATCATTTTTTGGACTGGTAGTATGTCTTACAGTATCTGATGAAAATATTTCTACTTTTTTTCCGGATATCAGTGCCAGTACTTCGCCATCTGTTGAAAAAAGTAAAACAAAGCCCAAAGCTGCCGAGATCCTTGCCTCTTTAGAACACCGGGATAAAAGCTCTCTTACCCGTTCCGAAAAAAGGGTATTGAAAAAAGAATTCAAAAAACAGATCGGCATTTATGTTACAGCAAAAATTACAGGGGAAAAAGAAAAATCCGATCAGACTCTTCTGATCATATTAGCCATTATCGCTGCTCTGGGTTTATTTTTAGTGGTTGCAGCGCTTGCCTGTACTCTCGGTTGTAACGGATCTGGAACCGGGGCCATAGCAGTGGCCGTATTGGGCACTGCTGCTATAGTCTTTGGCCTTATAGTTTTGATACGGGCCATAGAACAAAAAGGCAAAAAACAACCGCCAAAAGAAAAAGAAAGCATGGGCACCTGAAATTATTTTATTCCATGATCTATTCATTCAAAGATCTTATTCCTGTAGTTCATGAATCATCTTTCATTCATCCTCTTGCTGCTGTAACAGGCAATGTCATTATCGGAAAAGATTGTTATATCGGTCCGGGAGCTACTCTTCGTGGTGACTGGGGTAAAATAATTATTGAAGACGGATGTAATGTGCAGGAAAACTGCATCATTCATATGTTTCCCGGAGTAACCGTAATATTAAAACCCGGTGCCCATATAGGACATGGTGCTATCATTCATGGTGCTACGATCGGTAAAAATTGTTTAGTAGGAATGAATGCAGTTATCATGGATAATGTGGAATTAGGTGATGAGTGTATCATAGGAGCGTTGACATTTATTAAACAAGATGAAAAAATACCCGCAAGAAGTTTAGTGGCTGGTAATCCTGGAAAAGTTATTAAAAAAGTAACAGATGAAATGCTGGACTGGAAAACTGAAGGCACTAAATTGTATCAATCGCTTCCAAAAGAAATGTTTGAAAGCTGGAAGGAATGTGAGCCACTTAGAGAAATTCCCGATCATCTTCCTTTACAGGCTAAAGATTATAAACCTTTTGACAAGTAATTTTCCCATTCCAAAAATTTTCTTCGCCATCAATAGGAATCTTCGTAACTTAATCATCCTCTTTTAAATCAAAACCCTTTGTATATGAGAAAAAGTTTACTTTTTTCGACCCTTCTTCTCGGTAGCTTTAGTTTTTCAATAATTACATATTCACAAAACGATCGTTTTGCATTTGCAATAACTGATCTGCAAGCAACCGGCAGCGGTTGGAATGCATTGCGCAAACTCGATCTCAAGAACGGTGAATTCACTACTGTTTTATTAAATGGTTCAGATGCTTCGCTGCCTGCTTATGATGTGAGCACAAGAAAAGCCTGGAAAGCAATCCCAGATTTAAAGTTCGGAGATTATATGGCCGCTCCTTTCAGTACCGGTGTAGCGGCAATGGCTTATGATAAAAAAAATAATCGCCTTTATTTCACGCCAATGTTCATTGACCAGTTAAGATATGTTGATCTGAAAACAATGAAAGTGTTTTATGTAACTGATCAACCATTTACCAAATTTGGTAGCATGCATAACGATGAAGGAAAAGTTATTACCCGCATGGTGATCAATCCTGATGGAACTGGTTATGCGGTTTCAAATGATGCTAATACTTTTATTCGTTTTACAACTGGAAAAAAATTAGAAATAACTCAATTGGGTTCTTTAGTGGATGATCCTTCCAATGGCGGCGTTTCAATTCACAATCGTTGCAGCAGCTGGGGTGGAGATATGATCGCCGATGATGAGGGCAAACTTTATATTCTTTCTGCCCGCAACAGTGTCTATAAAATAGATGTAGAAACAAAAGCTGCAACACTGTTGGGTTATATTAAAGGGTTGCCACAGGATTTCACTACAAACGGCGCAGTGGTTACAACTGAAGGAAAAGTTTTGGTTAGCAGTGCAGTAAATGGTAATGCTTATTTCCTGGTTGATCCGAAAGATTGGAGTGCTACTCAATACGAATCAAAAGCCGGTATTTTCCGTAGTTCCGATCTTGCCAACAGTAATTATTTACACACAAAACCAAAGAACATAACTCAGTCAGAAATTATAACACGTAAGGATAATTTTATTGCAGCAGGCAAAATTCAGATATATCCAAACCCTGCAAATGATCAATTCACTTTACAGTTTGGAAAAATACCTATAGGAAATTATAATATTGAAATGACAAATGCAACAGGTCAAATAGTGATGCAGCGGGCAGTGAACGTACAATCTGAAGACCAGGTAGAAACTATCCCAATAAAATCATCATATGCAAGAGGTGTTTATCTTGTTAAAGTATCGGGCAGTAACAATGCATCTGTTTTTAGTCAAAAGTTAGTGGTGCAGTAAGTATTCATTTACTGCGTTACAGCGCCGACCCCGTAAGGCCGGCGTTTTTTTATTCCCCCTGTCCCCCTAAAGGGGTGACTTAGTAAGTGGCTAACTTTAAATCCTTGTCCATATATTAATTTTATTTTTTTGAAATCAGCTTCGACTCTTTCTTCAGCCAAGTTGCGTCGCACTCTTCAACTTCCTTTTTCTTATCAGCAAATTTGTATTTGTGGCGTAACAATTGAAATTGCAAACATCATTTGATTGAAAATCAATTTTCATTTTCTGAAAAACTTTCATTTACGGCGTATATTTATGTGTTGACAGCAAGCCCAGACACAGCCTAAGTACCAAGAAGATAACGGATGACAGCATTAGATATAATCATTTTAATTTATAGCTATGCTTTTAGTGGTACACTTGTTTATCTGATTGACCATGGACTGGATAAGCGGTACCAATTAATTAGTTCTGGAATTCCTATAATTATTTTTTTCTGCTATGCCTTTTTTTCAGTTCAAGGACAATTTACAAATATTAATTACGGCTTTTTAACGTTACCCATTGTGGCAGTTTTAGTTTTTAATTTTGCTGCAATGGCTTCATGGAAAATAAATGGAAGAGAATTTAGAACCACATGGCGAAGAGGAAAATATTTTTACAGTGAGAAAAAAAATTGGAGTGACTATCTTCTATCATTTACAGTCGTAATGATTGAACTGGGTTGGCCAATTTTTATAGCAATTATTTTGAGTGGTTAGTAATTAAAAGCCTGCTGCCAACAAAAGTATTTGCAAAAGCAGGGCTGGGCAATGTAACATCAGCTATGTGCAGACATCAACAGCGGTTCGGACTCGACGTTTAATTTTCAGTTTTAGTTAATAACTTCAACAACATATTTTCAATTGGACATCTGTACCGAGCTGGACAGCCAATGAATTCATGGCCTTCGCAAATACTCGAAAGTTAGTCGTAATCAAATGAAGTCGTTTATAATTGAAATATCCATTAGTGCCAGTGTAATTCTCACATCTTCCTGCAATGACAAATCGCAATCAGATGCCCCCAATTCAAATCAAGACTCCATTATTGATAACATGACCAAAGCAAAAAATAGCGATGAAAAAGTGGAAGGGAAATTCTTGAATATTCAAAAGCTCACTGACAAAACGTATACCATGTCGATCCAGTTAAACCAAGACAGCATTGCCATTTTCGAAACTTATATGCCCTTAGATCAAAACGAAATCAGCCTATTAAAAAAAGATGGTAACAACATTATACTAACATATAAAGTTTATCAAGACCCGGAGACAAAGAAACCAACTAAAATGGTTCAGTACATGCAGCCAGTCTATGAAATTCAAAGGAAATAGTTTAATAAAATCAAGCATATTTAAATGATAAATACTGTTGACCTCCATATAGAAGATGAGATCGTTCCATTGTTTGATTTCACATTCAATCATCTTTCAGGAAAGGCAGTATGTGATATACTAACCGAACCACCGGGCTCACTGTCAGCAATATTATACAGGCAGCAGGTATTAAAAGGTTTTCTTGCTAACCATGAACTATTAAAAGAATATTCTTTTTCACGGTTTGACTTATCAGATATATATACTTTTCTTGAAACATTTTACGCCGGATCTTTTTCAGCGAGGAAATTGAAGTGGAAGTTTATGTTTTCTGAAAAGGAAAGGAGTCAAAAAAAGGGAAAACTTATACTGCTTGTCCGCCTTTTTCATAAAATATATTTCACGTATTTAAGCAGGATCGATACAAAACTTTTTCCCGGGGACTATGCAACTGAGCTGGAGCACCTCAAGGGCTTTTTTACAGATTTTGACCTGGATCGTTACGAATCGGCCTTCACGAAAAAAAAATTCGGGATCAGGCATATGGTTGAACTGATGAAGATCATTACTAAAAAAATAACTACTGGCGAGGCAGCATCTTTCTGGAAACGCTGGTTTTTATTTGAAGCTTATCTTTCTATAAGTACTGGTATAACCAGGCATGGCTATACTTTTCCGTCATTTGATGAAACAACTTTTTCACTGGAAAAGTTTTATCACCCACTTTTAAAAACTCCTGTAAAAAATGATCTTACTGCCAGCAAAAATGTTATTCTTTTAACGGGACCCAATATGTCTGGCAAATCCACATTGCTGAAAGCAGTCAGTTTATGTGTTTATCTTGGACATACAGGTCTTGCTGTGCCGGCTTCAAAAGCCACCTTTCCTTTTTTTACTTCAATTTCTGTAGCCATTAATCTTACTGATAGTATTGTAAGTGGTTACAGCCATTTTATGTCAGAAATAGTGACTTTAAAAAATGTGCTCGAAGAAGCCGCAGGCAACACAAAATGCTTTGCAGTTTTTGATGAATTATTCCGGGGAACGAATATTGAAGATGCCCTAGAGATCAGCAGCACAACAATAAAAGGGCTTGTCAATTTTCCCAATTCATTATTTTTTATTTCAACCCACCTGCACCAGTTGAAAGACATGGAAGAAATTAAAACCAATAAAGTATCCACCTGTTTTATTGAATGCGAATTAACTGGTAATACCCCGGCGTTTACTTACAAATTAAAAAATGGCTGGTCAGACTTAAAACTGGGCCGTATTTTATTTGAGAAAGAAGGCCTTAATAAAATGCTTACTTCTCCCTAAGGATGTCCGGCCTATGTTTTATTTAAGCAATATAAACTGTCCAAGATGGTATGAAAGATGAGTTGTCCTCGTTATGATGACATTTAACCTATTGCGATGCGGCTCTTTAATAAAATCTTCTGCGGAAACAGAATTATGTTTTTGAAACCATTCATCCGGTTTTAGAGTGCTGAATTTTTCAGCCAACACCTCATTCACTTTCCTCCAGCTTGCTCTTAATTCTTTTGCAGAAGGAAGCTCACTTATTGCCTTATCCGGTGATTTAATAAAGGGTTCAGATAATGAGGGATATAATTTCTCGCCCAAATTTAAGAGTGGCAACATATCATCATGCACAGCGGTAAGGTGCCCTAATAAATATATTCCCCTGTTCTTACCAGGAGAAACTTCTTTTTGCAATTGTTCATCCGTGAACAAATCAAGCACAGTGTCAAAATTTTTTATGAGTGCAAACCATCTGTCCAAAACCATTTTGATCATTATTTCATTTGCGTTTACTTCTTTGCTGTTAGTTGTTATCATATTTTTCGTTTTAATAAATTTTAAAAAATATATTAGATCAATCACTTCTCTTTAGGAGTAGGCTGGCTCTTGCCCGTATTTACAAGGCTGTGCAAGCTATTACTTATATAATCACCCCAGGCATTGGAGCAGGCATCAAAACATTCGATCTCCGGAACCAATCCATGATGAGTGAAGCGGATAGTTGTCTTGTTATCTTTTTCAACTATCTCAAAACTGATCTTTGTCCCTGTCCACTCCTGTTTGTCTTTAATAAAGTTAAGCTGGCTATCCGTCACGAGCCATACTACTTTTTTACCTGGAATAACCTCCACCAGTTTTTGTGTTGATACATGAACATCGCCAAAACGAACAGTGAACTCATCGTTCAGCTTTTCTGAATGGCCTTCCAGGTTTTCCGTCCACCATTTTGTAACGCTATTAATGCTCTTGAATGCTTCCTGTGCTGTCGCGTTAACAGTAATGGCAATTGTAAGGTCTTGCTCTTTCATTTTCGTGTTGTTTAATAAGATGGCTTACCAGTGGCGTTTGGCTGGCCCACACCCGAAGTGATCAAATTTCGTAAACTCTTTTGTATATAACCTGTCCATGCATCCCTACAGATCTCGTAACATTCATATGCCGGAACTAATCCCTGGTGAGTAAAGCGCATTTCTGTTTTGCTATCTTTCTCAGCAATCTCAAAAATAATTTTTGTGCCTTTCCATTCACTTTTGTCTTTAGTGAACTTGAAATAGTTGTCCAATACAGACCAAACTACTTTTTTGTTCGGCACCAATTCGACCACTTTTATTTTGCAACGATGAACATCTTCATAGTGATAATCAAACTCACTGTTGAGTTTATCTGTTGAGCCTTCAATTTCTTCTGACCACCATCCGCGAACATTGTTGATGGCGTTAAAAACTTCTTCCGGAGTGTTATCTGCCAATATTGTTGTGGTAAAATCTTTTGTTGTCATTGTTCTGTTTTTTTAATTTTTAAAAGTTGAAAAACTATTCTCAGAAAACTATACCATGGATCAGGTTAAAAATGTTTTACAGGACAAAGCTATTGTCTTAAAGTAAAATTGACAGGGTGTGAAATAGACTTTGTGACGGGTTGATTTGGACATAATATCATTATACCTTTGTCCAAAATTTTTACAATGAAGCATGTGACTATTGTTGTGCCAAGGGGTAAGACAAACCTGAGCAGCATCACAGGTTCGTACGAGATTCTGACAAGAGCAAATGCATATTGGCAGAAGATGGGAAACAAATCAAAGATGGAAATAAGTATAGCGGGTTTTATGCCCGAGCTGAAATTAGACAGCGGCTTTTTTTCAATTCATCCTATCGATCTCAAGGAAATAAAAGTAACAGACCTGCTGATCATTCCTTCTGTTAATTATGATGACACTTTAATTGAAGACAATGCGGAACTTATTAAGTGGATAAAAGAACAATATAAAACGGGCGCCGAAATAGCGACGATATGTTCAGGTGCATTTATACTGGCAGCAACCGGTTTGATAGATGGAAAGACATGTTCTACTCACTGGAATGTTGCTGCAAATTTCAAACGGCTATTCCCTGGTATTCATCTTGAGATCGATAAACTGATAACTGTTGAACGTGGAATTTATACTAACGGCGGCGCCTATTCATTTTTGAATTTTATACTTTTCTTAGTTGAAAAATATTTTGGCAGAGAAACGGCTATCTATTGCTCAAAAATTTTTCAAATTGATATGGAAAGAACATCGCAATCACCCTTTCTTATTTTCCAGGCGCAGAAGAATCATGGCGATGAATTGGTTTGCCAGGCACAAACTTATATCGAGGAAAACCTGGCTGAAAAAATTTCCTTTGAAAAGCTCGCCTCAAAACTGGCAACCGGGCGGCGAAATTTTGACCGTCGCTTTATAAAAGCTACCGGTAATACGCCGGTAGAATATTTGCAGCGGGTAAAAGTGGAGGTTGCAAAAAGTATTTTAGAAAAAGGTCGAAAAAGCATTTTTGAAGTGATGTATGAGGTTGGCTATTCAGATGATAAAGCATTCCGGGAAGTGTTTAAAAAAATAACCGGCCTATCGCCGTTAGAATACCGAGCTAAGTACAGTAAGGTGGCCATTCTGGCTTAATGATGGTTTTGTCCCTGTCTTCAATCTCACCAAATAAAGAACACTTACTTTTGCCGCCATAATATTTCACTAGTGGAAAAAACAAACTTTGTTGACCAGATAAGGATCTTTTGCAGAAGCGGGCATGGCGGCGCTGGTAGCAGACATTTTGCCCGTACAAAATTCAATCCTCTTGCAGGTCCCGATGGCGGAAATGGAGGAAGAGGCGGTCACATCGTTTTAAAAGGAAATCGTAATCTCTGGACATTGCTTCACCTTCGTTATTTTAAAAATGTGCTGGCAGAAGATGGCGAAGGCGGCATGAAAAACAATATGAGTGGTCGTGATGGAAAAGACATTTATATCGAAGTACCACTGGGTACTATTATAAGAGATGAAGAAACAGGTGAAAAAGAAGCTGAGATCATGGATGACGGACAGGAAGTGATCTGGATTAAAGGCGGTAAAGGCGGTTTGGGGAATGCAAATTTTGCAACGCCAACAAACCAGGCTCCTGAATATGCACAACCCGGCTTACCCGGTATAGAAGGATGGAAAGTGCTTGAATTAAAAGTATTGGCAGATGTTGGATTAGTTGGTTTTCCGAATGCAGGTAAATCAACCTTATTATCTGTTATCACTGCCGCTAAACCAAAAATTGCTGATTATGCTTTTACTACATTGGTACCAAACCTTGGCATCGTTGAATACCGCGATGGAAAAAGTTTTT
>DATHDP010000113.1:0-58037 GCA_035318985.1 Chitinophagaceae bacterium | reverse complement strand
TTCCTGCGGCAATCCTTTACTTTGTTCTTTCCATGTCTTACCACCATCATCTGTTCTGCAAATACAAAGAGCACCTTTAATTGCAGTACGGGTCATGTCACTATTTGCAGGTGCCACCCAAGCCTGGTTAGGATCATCTTCTGCAACAGCTATTGCAAAACCAAATCTTGCGGTGCCTTCTTTTTGTCCGATATCTTCCCAATTCATCGCAGCATCTGAGGAACGAAAAATACTGCAATGATTTTGCTGCCACAGTATATCAGGATTTGAATTAGCCGCAACAAGAATATGCGGATCATAGCCGGTCTCTGCATCAGGATTGGGTAAGAAATCTGCCCACATGCCTTTATTACGAACATGCCATGTTTTGGCGCTGTCTTCCGTTTCAAAAACTCCTGCACAACTGATACCGATATGAATTCTTTCTTCATTTCTCGGATCGACAACGATTGAATGAATACCGGGCTGATCACGGCCACCACCAAACCATCCATCTTTACGTGTCGGATGATTCCACAGCGATTCTACCAATTGAAAATTTTTTCCATTGTCCTCGCTAAGAAACAAACCGCCGGGATCAGTACCCAGCCAAATACGTGAAGGAAATTTTTTACCTCCATGCGCCATCGCCCATATATATCGTGTAATAGCAGGAACTCCGTCTTTGATCTCTGAACCTTCAGGATAGGCAGGAGCAGTTACTTCTTCCCATGTCTTTCCTCTGTCATTAGAACGATGAAGCTTTACACCCCAATGTCCATGATCAAGAGCAGCCCACCAGGTACCGTTTCTTTCATCTGCATAAGCAATAGAAACAGGAACTCCTTCAAAAGAAAGATTCTCACTTTTCCATTTACCATTTTTAAACTGGTAAGAAATAAAACCTTTACGGGTTCCTAATAAAAGAGTTTTTTTCATAAACTATATTTTTTATCCGCCAGATAATGCCTGCATGATATAAATTTCGCTGCCTGCACTAAATGCATCAGTCAATTTATTCCGATCGTTTATCATTTTGCCATCAATAAAAATATTGACATGCCGGCGAAGACTTCCTCTTTCATCAAGCACATAACTCTGAAGACCGGGATAATTAGTTTCTATCTCTTTGAATATTTCTGCCAATGTTTTTCCAGTAGCCGGAGTGTCTTTCAGCTTGGGAAAAAATCGTTTTAATGCGTAAGTGAATTTTATCGTTGGCATCATAGCTAAGTTAAGACAAAACCACAGAGGCACAAAGAGCACAGAGTAACACGGAGGCCACTTTGTGATCCACTGTGTCCCTGTGACTCCGTGGTTCAAAAAAAATAATTAGTCTGAAGGAAAAATTAAAAAGTGTTACGATAAGTGGCGGCCACAGTTCCATTAAACCCAGCTATTGGGGGGACCTTTTTCACAACACGAACTTCTATTTCGATTATGGAAGAGAACTTATCATGAATTTTTTTTGCGATGGATTGGGTTAGTGTTTCCAATAATTCTCTCGGGTGAGCCATTTCTTTTTTTATGATCTCAAACACTTCAGCATAGTTCACTGTTTCTTTAATGGAAGACACTTCATGATGGCTTGAGTCGAGTTTTGCCAAGACATCCACAACAAAATCTCCACCTACTTTCTTTTCTTCGGCATATAGCCCATGAAAAGAATAGAACTGCAAGCCCTTTAATTCTATAATGAATTCTCCCATGGTTTAACCTTTAACATTCAGTTTTCAACTTAATGAAGACCTTTTGCACCAAGCCATCGTTCTGCATCGAGTGCAGCCATGCAACCGCTTCCTGCTGCTGTTACAGCTTGTCTATATATCTTATCCTGCACATCACCGCTGGCAAACACACCTTCAATATTTGTTTTTGAAGTGCCCGGAACAGTTTTAATGTAACCTGCTTCATCCATATCCAGCCATCCTTTAAAAATTTCTGAATTAGGTTGATGCCCGATCGCTACAAAGAATCCGCTTACTGGAATGGTTTGTGTTTCTCCAGTTTTATTATTTTTAATTCTTACCCCGCTTACATTTTTATCGCCCAACACTTCTTCTGTATCTGTGTCCCAGTACATCTTTATATTCTTTGTATTCATCACCCTATCCTGCATCACTTTACTGGCCCTCATTTCGTGACGGCGAATAAACATATGCACTGTTGTACAAAGCTTACTTAGGTATAATGCTTCTTCTGCAGCAGTATCACCGGCTCCTACTATTGCCACTTCTTTATTACGAAAGAAAAATCCATCGCATACTGCACATGCACTAACTCCAAAACCATTTAATCGTTGCTCACTTTCTAATCCAAGCCACTTTGCAGATGCTCCGGTAGAAATGATCACTGAATTTGCTTCGATCCATTTTTCTTCATCGATCTCAATTTTAAATGGATGAGAGGAGAAATCAACTTTTGTTGCTATGCCATATCGAATATCTGCACCCATACGATGAGCCTGCTTTTCAAAATGCACCATCATCTCCGGACCCTGAACACCATCCGCATAACCCGGATAATTTTCAACTTCTGTTGTGATCGTTAATTGCCCGCCTGGCTGAATTCCCTGGTATAATACTGGTTTTAAATTAGCCCTTGCAGCATATATCGCTGCAGTATAACCTGCAGGTCCAGATCCAATGATAAGGCAGTTCACTTTCTCGTTAGTACTATTGTCCATTCTTTTATCTTGTTTACAAAACACCCTCTCCGTGGAGAGGGATCATGTATGAGTTGCAAAAGTAAATGTAATTGATGAATCAGGCAGGCAGCTCATGACTATGTTATTAATCTTTAATAACTCTAACGTGGAATAATAATGGTTCGGAATTGCGGAGCATAACCACCAAAATAACCCAATGCGCCGTTGCTTACATTGCTCAAAACCTTTGTTGGGGTAGCAAAAGGGTTTCCAATACTGCCATAACTGAATTCCATCGTTCGCCAGAAATCAAAAGTGCCTTTATCAATTTGAGAAAGTTTCAACGTAACAGTATCTCCTTTATCAAACAATGAATAGTCATCAGGCAAGTCCTGGTTTCTATCAACACCTCTTTCCACTTCAATTTCATAACTGGTTCCATCTATGATCTGGTCATCGTAAACGGAATTCAGGGCCGGATAAAAAAGCTCCTTGTTTCTTTTTGTAAAATACCGGATATAATCACCATAACCTGCCTGGTCCGTTGCTCTCACCATCAAGGCTACTTTGTTTGAATCATTGCTTCCGGGTGCTTGTTTCCAAAAAAGAGAATCAAGTCTTCTTGTAAGAGCCGGGATCTTGGTTATTGCAGTAAATTCATTTCCTCCGGAAACGATCCTCAATGAATATTGAGTATTCGTTTGTCCAACAAATGCAGTAGACGGGTTAGAAGGATCATTAGAATAAAAATAGAAATAATAACTATTTGCAATATGAATTGAATCTTCCTTCAACTTATGAGTAAGTGTTCCATTTGAAACATAGATTTCTGCATTCCTTACAAAGCTTCCAACAAGTATATCAGGAGTTATTTGATCAAAGAAGTTTTGACTTTTAGTTAAAATAACAATTGGAGGTAGATTGGTTTCAATGGTAGCCTCAACTACAAGTTTTGGAGAAGATTCATCAAGATCAAACGTTACTCCCTTTTCACAGGAGGTAAGGATAAGACAGGCGATAAACAGAAAGAAAACATATTTCATAAACGGCTACAAAGGTAAACACCTGTAGTGATGAATTGTTTTGAAAGTGGTAATTAACTAAAACAAAACAGTCCCGCAAAAGCGAGACTGTTTAAGGTTAACCCATCAATTTATTTTTAGCCTAAATATGCTTTTAGGGCATTGCTGTAACGGGCTTTTTGCAAACGCTTAATAGCTCTTTCTTTGATCTGGCGAATACGTTCTTTTGTAAGATCATATTTCTGCCCGATCTGTTCAATGGTTACTCCATTTTCACCATCAAGACCGAAATAAGCATTTACGATCTCAGCTTCACGGGGAGAAAGAGATTTCAAAATGCGACGGATCTCATTGCGAAGTGAATCTTTCATCACATCGTCATCAGTGTCATCGCTACCTTCCAGCAGATCACCCATAGCTACATCTTCAGCTTCATGCACAGGTGCATCAAGACTGGTGTGACGGGTATTGCTTTGGAAAATATTGTTGATCTCCGTTTCGCTCATTTCAAGGATCTCAGCAAGTTCTTCCGTGCTTGGCTCTCTTTCATGTTCTTGTTCGAAAGCCATGTAAGCCTTGTTGGCTTTGTTATACGTGCCAATTTTGTTTTGAGGCAGGCGGACTAATCTGCCCTGCTCTGCCAACGCCTGGAGGATGGACTGGCGAATCCACCAAACGGCGTAAGAGATGAATTTAAAACCCTTTGTTTCATCGAAACGCTGGGCTGCTTTTATCAAACCGAGGTTACCCTCGTTGATCAAATCGCTAAGAGAAAGCCCCTGGTGCTGGTACTGCTTAGCAACAGATACCACAAATCGAAGGTTGGCTTGCACCAATTTGTCTAATGCTCTTTGTGCATCAACCGGATTACGATGGGCCATTTTAATACGCTGGGCAAGTGTTGTCTCCTCTTCGGGATTGATCATCGGAATTTTAGAAATTTCCTGAAGATACTTTTCAACTGCCTGGCTGTCCCTATTCGTGATCTGGGTAGCAATTTTAAGCTGCCTCATAATTGATTTATTACAAGTTTAATAACGAAAAAATTTTAAAATAGAGTTGGTTTGTTCAAGGAAAGCTGCAAAGGGTAAGTTAATTATTACCGTCCAAGTGTGATTGCAAAGTTACGTTACAACCGCGGTTTCTCATAGCCTTTAGGGAAAAATGTTTGATAAAAATATCAGTGCAATCGTTTGATGAAAATCAACTATGGCTGGAATCAATACTGAGCAAGACTTTCACCATTCATAAAAATTCTGCTTTTTAAATGTTAATCGAAATTATTCGACAACAATTTGAAAAATCAAGTCGTAACTGGTGCATTTCTTTTGCGTAAATAAAACCAGAGTACGATCCCTGATATCAAAAGCAATGAAGAAATTAATTCTGCCTGCGTGAATTGAAATCCGAGTACATGCATCTTTGTATTTACCCTTATTTTTTCAATAAAGAACCTTTCGAGCCCATTTAGTATTAAATACAGTGCAAATAAAGTGCCCGGTATCTTCAGCTTTTTTCTAAATGACCATAATATGAGAAACAGAATGAAGCAAATAACAGTTTCGTAGAATGGAGTTGGGAAATGTGGCTCAGCAAGCTGGAAACAAAATTTATCGGTGCAACCCGGAATAGGATTGTCCTGATCCATTCTTGCCACATTATTTGGATATGTGTAACTCCACATCCAATCTGGTAGCCAACTGAAAGGGTTTGATCGATTATTCACTATTCCCCAATCACCATCACCCGATACCTGGCAACCAATTCGACCAGTGGAATAAGCAAGCATTAATGCCGGTGATCCTGCATCATTTAAATGCCAAAAACTGATCTTATGTTTTCTTGCATACCACCATATGGCTAATGCTGCACAAATCAATCCGCCATAAAATGTTAACCCTTCAGCAGAAAAAATGGAGCTTGGGTCCTTTATAAAAGAATCCCAATTCTCAAATGCATCAAAAACTTTTGCGCCAACCAATCCAAAAACCAACGCTAAAATTGTAAGCTCTCCTACTCTGTCTTGTGGCCATATCCTGATTTTCCTAAGTTCTGGTTTTTCTAAAACCTGTTTCTTCTTTTCCCACCATTTTAACCCGGCAAATAATAATCCTAACACTATACCGGCCGGCCAACTTCCTCTATCAGAAAAAATGAAAGCCTGCGGATCATCCGTCACTGATTTATTCATGATAAATAGTGCAAGAATTTTATACCCAAGAACAAACCCAAGTAAAAAGTTTAGAAGAAGATCAATAAACGAAGCTGGTTTGCCAACCATTACCTGCACTTCGGTTGGCTGTAAAAGACCTTCCTTGCTTTTTCTTCTTAATTCAGAAGAAAGAATAACTGCAGCAAGAATGAATGAAATGGCAACAAAAAATCCGAATGAGTTTATAAACCTTAGAGGCTGCCACTCTACATGAAAAAGATCACGAAAAGCATAATAAAGATTTGGATACATTAGCTGCTTGTTGGTTGGTTCAAAAAGTGTCGGCGAATATACAAAAGAAGTTGTGGCTACCGGTTAACCTTTTCAGCATTAACCAATAGCCAACAAATTACTTGATAATCTTAATTACAATATTGCTCAAACGCATTAATAAGATTGTTGGCAATCATTTGGGCTGGTCGGCCTTCGATCTGGTGCCTTTCAATAAAATGAACCAATTGTCCATTTTTAAATAATGCAATAGCAGGTGAAGATGGTGGATAGGGTAATAAATGCTCACGAAGTTTACGTACAGCATCAATATCAAAACCGGCGAAAGTTGTTGTTAAATGATCAGGTTTCTTATCACTATTTAAAACTGCCAGGATAACTCCGGGTCTTGCAGACCCTGCTGAACAGCCGCAAACAGAGTTTACCATTACAAGAGTGGTCCCTTCCTTGGAGAGCTGAGCATCCACTTCGCTTGCCGTTAATAACTCAGTAAAGCCATGCTCTGTTAGCTCTTCCTTCATTGGTACTACTATTTCTTCGGGATACATTTTTCTTATTTTATTAAGTCACAAAATTACTTAAAAACGAGTTCCGAATTTCATTGAAACAAGATGCTTGATAAACTGTCAGCAAATATTTCTGAATTCGGAAATAATGTCCTCTTCCATTGAGAAATTAGAACAAAGAGTCAGAAAAAAAGAGGTTTCGCTGGCATGGTATGTGGTTTGAAAGAACTAGGAGGAAATTAAGTAACTAAAAACTTAAAAAACTAAACTATAAAACTATGACACATTCAAAATTTCACAATCGAAACTATGACCACTCTTTTGATAATATGGTAGATGAACTTTTCAGCGGTTTACCTGTGGTTCTTAATGATGGTTACAATTTCCTGACAAAACAAGGATATGTACCTGTAAATATTAAGCAGGTTGAAAATGGCTATTCTCTAGAAGTAGTGGCTCCGGGATTTGAAAAAACTGATTTTAAAGTAAATGTAGATAGCAACGTTTTAACAATATCTGCGGAAAGAAAGAATGAAGAAAATCGTCAAACAGAAAAGCAGATTCGCAAAGAATATAGCTATAGAAGTTTTAAACGTTCTTTCACAATTGATGATAAAATTGATGCAACGGCGATCGAAGCTTCTTACGTCAATGGAGTATTGAGATTAAACCTTCCTAAGAAGGCGGAAGTCAGAGAAGCAGCAAAAGATATTACGATTAAATAAACAGATCATATTAAATATTTCTCATAAGCAGTTGGTTTTGGTTTACACCCCGCCGTTTCTACGGTGGGGTTTCTTTTTAATCGCAACCTTGTCTTCGGCGTGTATCAATCAAAAATTGAATTTTCCAACGACCATTAATTCTTACCAACTGAAATGAATTGACCCCGCAATGACTGAAGTTTCCTGCATAATAAAATTTATAGGGAGTCCATGCAATTGCCAGCGGACCATCGATCTTCACAGTTTCAAAAGTGATCCTTTCATCAAGTGAATCTTTTTTTGCTTTACCGATATGCTCCACAAAATCACTGACCTTTTCATCCTGCACAAAAAAAGTTCCGTCTTGTTTGCGACGAATAGTTTGTAGCACTGCGCTATCAGCAAAAGTTTCTTTCAGCATCGAAGCGTTAGCTCCTTTCATTGCTGCGAATAATTGATTGACGACGTCCTTCACAGAATCTTCTGCCGATTGAGCTTTTATAAATGTTGAAATAAACATTACCGCTGTTAATAATATCAAAATTCGTTTCATGTTAAATCATTTTAGATTTTTTTGGACGTTGAATTGTGTATAAATATAAAGCTCCGGATCAAGACAATTTCCAAAATTCTATAGACGGTCGGCAAGGTAATCGGTTTTCTAATTTTATAAACTCAACGCCATGAAATCAGCAGGTGCCATTCAAGTCGTTATCATTCTTTTACTGGTAGCATCAGCAGCCAGTTGTGAAGTTGCAAAAGAATATTCAACAAGGGTATTCAAACCAACAACGCCTCAAAAAAATTCTGATTCAACTGCCACTGCATTAAGGTTTATGCAGTTTGATAGTGAAAACGCATCCGATAGTATAGACCTGAAAGATCTTGCAAGCAAAGAAATTAAAGAAACAGAAAAAACCGAATTATCGAAAGACACTACAATCAAAACTGAAGCGACTGTTATTGAAAATAAAGAGGTAGTAAAAAGTCAACCTATAGATGCTACGAAACGAGGACAAACAAGAACCAAAAAAGTGCGACAATAAACTCTTTTAAAATACCAGGTCCTTTCATGCCTAAACATGAATTGCATGAATACGAATGTCCTTTAGTGATTTTGTAACCGTGTGTTTGGAAGAAAGGGCCTCTTTTATTTATATCCTAATATTTTCAGCATGCTTTGAGCAGTCTGTTGCTTAGCATATAACCAGTCAGTCAACTTGCCATTTTTATCATAACCAACTATTACATGTTTAGGCGAAGGAATAAGACAGTGTTTAATTCCTCCATATCCGCTGATCTGATCCTGGTAAGCACCCGTATGAAAAAATCCAACATAAAGCGGTTCACCATTTGTGATCTTAGGAAGAAATACTTCATTAATGTGTTCTTCTGAATCATAATAATCATGACTATCGCAGGTAATACCTCCTAATACGACCCGATGATATTCCTGGTCCCATTTATTTATTGGCAGCATTAAAAACTTCTCACCGATCCCCCATGTATCAGGCAATGTGGTAATAAATGATGAATCGATCATGTACCATGTTTCCCGATCATTCTGTACTTTTTCACCGATGACGCTGAAAATATGAGCCATGCTTTCACCGACAGTGAAACTGCCAAACTCTGTAAAAATATGAGGCATTGGAACTCTTGCCTTTTTACAAGCAGTCTTAATATTTCGAACGATCTCATTGATCATGAAATCATATTTGTACTCGAAGCCAAGAGAATGTTTAATCGGAAATCCACCACCAATATTTATTGAATCAAGCTCTGGACAGATCTTTTTTAACTGGCAATAAAGATTAATGATCTTATTCAACTCACTCCAATAATAAATATCATCCTTGATCCCTTTGTTTAAAAAGATGTGCAACATCTTTAATTGGAATTTGCTTTCATAACCCTCGATCCTGTCAACATAAAATTCCAATATATCTTTTGCCCGTATGCCAAGTCGTGACGTATAAAAAGGGAAAGTTGGTTCTTCTTCTGCAGCTACTCGTATTCCTAATTTAAAAGGTACCCTTACGGTCTTAGCATATTCTCTCAACTCATCTTTATTATCTAATACAGGGATCACATTGGTAAATCCTGTATTCAATAAATTAGCAATACGCCGGGTGTAATTCTTTTGTTTGTACCCATTACAAATAATATAAGTATCCTTCGTGATCTTTTTCTTAGCATAAAGTTTTTTGATGATCTCTATATCATAAGCATAAGAAGTTTCAAGATGTATATCACTTTTCAATGCTTCTTCTACAACAAAACTGAAGTGAGAGCTTTTAGTACAATAGCAATAATGATACTTGCCTTCGTATTTATGCTTCTTGATCGCAGCGGCAAATAAATTCTTGGCTTTTTTGATCTGAGAACTAATTTTGGGGAGATAGGTCAATTTCATTGGCGTGCCATATTTGGCGATCAGCGCCTTCATGTCAAGTCCGTTAAAATAAAAGTTCCCATCTTCCACTTCCAATCCTTCCTGTGGAAAGTTGAAAGTCTGTTTTACAAGATCGAGGTAAGTGTTGTTCATTAAAAACTCAGTGGATTATTAAGTGTTCAAATTCTTTAGCGGCAACAAAAGTATAAGATTGGATGAATAAAAAAACAAAAAGCCGGCAATGAATCTTCATAGCCGGCTTCAGTTTGGATAGTTCCAATTTTATTTTACCTGTGCAACGAGGTTTTTAAATGTCTCAGGATTGTTCATCGCCAGGTCAGCAAGTACCTTACGGTCAAGCTCAATTCCTTTCTTCTGAAGTTTATTGATGAACTCAGAATAAGTCATTCCTTCTTCACGAACCGCCGCGTTGATACGGGCAATCCACAATTGACGATAATTTCTTTTCTTCAGCTTACGACCTACAAACATATAGGTCATCCCTTTTTCAACTACGTTCTTGGCAACGGTAAGAACGTTTTTCCTTTTGCCATAATAACCTTTGGCTTGTTTTAAAATTCTTTTTCTGCGGGCCTTACTTGCTGCAGAGTTTACTGAACGAGGCATATCTTAATAATTTTAGAGTTAAGAGTTTAGATTTAATTACTTCAAACGCAATAAACGTTTTACAAAGTTCATGTTGGATTTGTCTACAAGCCCATCATGACCAAGTGCTCTTTTACGCTTTTTTGTTTTTTTAGTAAGGATGTGACGCTTAAAACTCTTTTGATGCATGATCTTTCCAGTGCCGGTCACTTTGAAGCGTTTTTTGGCGCTGGAGTTTGTTTTTACCTTAGGCATTTTAAATGCTTTTTAAATTAACCCTTGAGGTGTTCCGCCACAAGGCAGAATCTTGTTGAACCTCTTCAGGAATCAGTCCCTAGATCAGGAAGAACTATTGTGTTGATTTCGGGGTCGCAAAGATAAGGCGGAATACTGTTCTGGCAAGTGCAAGTTTAAAAAAAGTTAGGCCTGGTCTATACCAAAATCTTTCCGTTGTTTTTTTGTGATCTTGGCCTTTACCAGCTCATAACTCTGTTGCAAATAGTTTTTCAGGTCCTTCCTGCTAAGTTTCGAAGGATCAGTGATAAACACCCATTTTGCACGTGCCAAATAAGGTGCTGGCTTAAACCCTTCGGAGCCTGATAATTCTTCAAACTCTGCATCGGTTACTTTAAAAGAAAATGTATGCGGAGGCTCAAGACTTGTAACACAAAACATTTTTTCTCCAACGCAAAAGCAAAGGTCGTTCCCCCATTTTACCTCTTCTGTCACTGCCGGAAATGACAAACAGATCGAACGTAATACCTCGATATCCATTCAATGATTTTTAAAAATGATCTTAAACCTTAGTCTGCATTAAGATTTTTTCTTGCCCTTTGGAGCAAACATTGCAAGCATACGACGACCTTCCATCTTTGGCATACTTTCCAATGTCCCAAACTCATTCAGGCGTTCGGCAAACTTTAAAAGAAGCAACTGACCTCTTTCCTGGAATTGGATAGCACGCCCTTTGAATTGCACATAGGCTTTTACCTTATTGCCATCCTTTAGAAAATTCTCAGCATGTTTTGCTTTGAAATCAAAATCGTGGTCATCAGTATTTGGAGTAAAACGAATTTCTTTTAGTTCGGCCGTTTTGCTTTTGGCCTTCATTTCTTTTTCCTTCTTCTTCTTATCGTAAAGGAATTTATTGTAGTCAATGATCTTGCATACCGGCGGATCTGCCGTTGGAGAAATTTCCACAAGATCAAGTTGCTGGTCTTGCGCCATACGCAATGCATCCTGCGTATTATAAACTCCCACTTCTACATTCTCACCTACAAGTCTTACTTGCGGCACTCTTATAAAATTGTTGATGCGATGTTCGGCTTCTTTACGAGGAACAAATCTTCCTCTGAAACCACCTTTGCTGAAACCACCGCCGCCACCTGGTTTGCTGAATCCACCACCGCCGCCGGGTTTATTAAATCCACCACCAGGTTTGAATCCTCCTTGTTGTACTGCCATTTAAATTGTTTAGTTAATAATTGTTTTTATGTTATCAGCGACATCAACACTATTTATCTTTCGTTGCGTCGCACTCTTTTACTTCCTGTAATTCTATTCAGCTCTTTTCTACATCCGACCTTCTCCTGAACCTTGTGCCTTGTACCTTGAATCTTTATTCAGCTTTTCTTTCTTCAAACTCAATGTTGATCTCACTTACAAAATCATCCACACCTTTCACACCCAGATCTCCTTTACCTTGTCTTCTTACTGCCACTTTATTTTCATTCATTTCTTTTTCACCAACCACCAGCATATAAGGTACTCTCATTAGTTCAGTATCACGGATCTTCTTCCCTATTTTCTCATTGCGGTCATCAACCTCTGCACGAATATCTGATTTTTTCAGTTTATCTGCTACACTCTTTGCATAATCCAGGAACTTATCACTGATCGGCAGCACTTTTACCTGCACCGGTGCCAGCCATACCGGGAATTTTCCGGCATAGTGTTCCAGCAAGAATCCAATGAATCTTTCATGGGTTCCCAGCGGCGCCCTATGAATTATCAGCGGAGTTTCTGGCTTGTTATCCTGATTTGTAAACTCTAATTTGAAACGGCGACCCTGTGCAAAATCAACCTGGTTTGTTGCTAAAGTAAACTCCCGGCCAATTGTGCTCCATATCTGTACATCAATTTTAGGCCCGTAAAATGCCGCTTCATCCTGTACTTCAACAAATGGTGTATTTGTTCTTATCAAAACGTCTCTCACCAACGCTTCCGTTTCCTTCCAAAGTTCAGGCTCATCTACATATTTCTGGCCAAGCTTGGCAGGATTATGTAAACTCAAACGCATCACATATTTATCAATACCAAAAATTTTAAAATATTTCAGGTACATATCATTCACCGCTCTGAACTCATCATAGAATTGTTCTTTGGTGCAATATATATGTGCGTCATTCATGTGCAGGCAACGAACTCTCATTAATCCAAATAACTCTCCGCTTTGCTCATAACGATAGCAAGTTCCATATTCAGCTAAACGAAGAGGCATGTCTTTATAGCTTTTCGGTTCAGCTGCAAAAATTTTATGGTGATGCGGACAGTTCATCGCTTTCAAATAATACTTCTGTCCTTCCAATTCCATTGGCGGATACATGCTATCCTGGTAATAAGGTAAATGCCCGCTGGTGATATAAAGACTTTCTTTTGCGATATGCGGAGTCACTACTCTTTTATAACCTGCAGCTAATTCAGTTTCCTTTGCAAGTCTTTCCAATTCTTCGATTATTATAGTTCCATTCGGCATCCATAAAGCAAGCCCCGGACCTACATCATCATCCATGGTGTAAATGCCCAACTCTTTACCCAATTTTCTATGATCTCTCTTTTTTGCTTCTTCAAGCAAGGCCAGGTATTCATCCAATTCTTTTTGCGATGGAAATGTTACCCCGTATAATCTTGTAAGTTGTTTATTCTTTTCATCACCCTTCCAATAAGCACCCGCAATATTGGTAAGCTTTATTGCTTTTATCAAACTTGTATTTGGGATATGCGGCCCGCGGCAGAGGTCGGTAAAATTTCCTTGCGTATAAAAAGTTATTTCACCATCATTCAAATTTTGCAGCAGATCCAATTTGTATTCATCGCCTTTTTCAGTAAAATATTTTAGAGCATCAGCTTTCGGCACTTCTTTTCTTATGTACTGACTATTTTTCTTCGCCAGTTCATTCATTTTTTTTTCAATTGCCGCAAGGTCTTCTTCACTTATTTTCTTATCGCCAAGATCCATATCATAATAAAACCCGTTTTCAACCGGTGGCCCAACCCAAAACTTTACACCGGGAAACATATTTTCAACCGCTTCCGCCATCAGGTGAGCTGATGAATGCCAAAATGTATTCTTACCCTCCGCATCATTCCATGTATAAAGTTTTACGGTCGCATCTTCCTTTATTGGTCTTGATGCATCCCATACCTGGCCATTGACTCCAGCAGCAATAACTTTTCTTGCTAATCCTTCTGAAATTGATTTTGCAATGTCCATTGCAGTTGTGCCTTCAGCATACTGCCGCACTGCGCCATCAGGAAATGTAATATTGATCATTAAATTGTTCTTTTTAAGAGGTTGCAAATTTAGCGAAGTCGAACCAGAGTTTTTATTAACAAACCGTTTGTATATCAGATTTACACAAATAAAGTTATTTGTTAGCTTTACATCGTGACAGTAAGGATTATGAAAAGATTTGCACTCACCATTTTCACCTTTTTACCGGCTTTCTCTTTTTTGTCATCTGCCCAGGACGTAACCGGCATTTGGCGCGGATATTTTATTACTGATGATGGCGATCAGTACCGTTTTGAAGTACAAATGGAACAATCGAACAACACTTTATCCGGTGTTACTTATTCCTACAGGGAAAAACAATTTTATGGTAAGTGCTCAATGACTGGTAATTTTTCAAATTCGTCCGGCAATGCATTGATCCAGGAAATAAAAACAATAGAAGTAAAAATGTCACTCGCAAGTGTGGCCTGTATTCAAAAATGTCTTCTCACTTATGCAAGGTCAGGTAAAGAAGAGTTTTTGGAAGGTACATTTAGCAGCGTTATCGAAAGAACAGATTCACTAGGAGGAAGAAGAAAAGGTGATGATTGCGGCGGCGGTAAAATGATCTTAAGAAAGGTTATCACATCAGATTTTTATGTTGAGCCCTTTTTAAGAAAAAAGAATACTCCGGTAAATAACAATCCACCCCTGGTAAAAACAAACCCGGCTACAAATAATTCAACAACTAAGACTACCACAAAACCGCCACCTACCAATCCAAATAAAAACAATTCTTCCCCTAAAACAAACAAGAATACAGTTGTGGTAAAACCAAAAACCGATTCAGCTAGAAAAGTCGAAATAGAAACGATACCGTCAGAAGATAAAAAGGATCTTACCCTAAAACCAAATACAAAAACTCAGGATCTGCTTAGATCAAGAGAAAACAATCTTGTGCAAACCCTGCTAATTAATTCGGAAAACGTTTTTGTGAAATTATATGACAATGGCGAAATTGATGATGATACCATCTCAGTTTACCTTGACAAAAAACTAACGCTTTCTAAAAGAAGATTGTCAGCCGCTCCAATAACCATCACTCTAAAAATGGATGAATCAAATCCGGATCATGAATTAATAATGGTGGCGGATAATCTTGGCCGCATCCCCCCCAATACTTCCTTAATGGTCGTTACTGCTGGTGATCAACGCTTCGAAGTACGCATCACATCAACAGAACAAAAGAATGCGATGGTCAGGTTTAAATATGTTAAACCCGGCACTCCAATACCGCTCCCGTAAATCATTTTAAACAAATAAAGAATTTCATTTAAGTTTACCCGCAATGAAAGCCGCCTCTTTCCTGCTAATAATTTTTATCATTTCGATTAGTTCAACCGCCCAAAACCTGAATGGTGTGTGGCGGGGCACTTTAACTCAAGGTCCGGGCGGTTGTTTTCGCGTATATAATATCGAATTGAATATAAAAACTGAAAATGGAAAGATCAATGGCGCATCTTATCATTATTCCGATGTTACCAATTATGTAAAAGAAGATTTTGGAGGTAATTATAACACTGCAAACAAATCGCTTAACATAAATGAGCTCAGAGTATTGACATTTCATGTTCCGCCAGATTGTATTCCCTGCATTAAGCAATACAGCCTCTTTTACGAAAAGCAGGATAATAAAGAAGTGCTTACCGGTGATTGGAATGGTGTTACTATGAACAATACTGCAAGTTGTCCGCCCGGAAAGATCACTTTATCAAGAGTTGCAGAATCAGATTTTGAACATATCAAAGAAATTAAAGTCGATACCGGCACGATACGTTTGGATTTTTATGATAATGCGCAGGTAGATGGCGACATCATAACAGTTTTACTAAACAATAAACCGCTTGCCTCTAATCAAAAGCTAACTTCAAAACCAATAACACTTGAAATAAAAGTTGATCTGAATAACAGGGAACAGGAGATCACGATGGTGGCTGAAAACCTTGGAGATATTCCCCCGAATACTGCGTTACTAATTATTACGGCAGGAAATAAACGATACCAACTCTATCTTACTTCAACCGAAAAGAAAAATGCCCAGGTAAGATTTATTTATGAGAATCCACGCGGCACTCAGTAACATTCTTAATAATAATGAAATAAAAAAAGTGAGAAGGCAACTTCTCACTTCAATTAATTACTTATTTATAAATCATTAAAATGCCCTGTTCTGGGTTTGTCCCTGTGCTTTTCTTGGTATCTTCTGATCTCTTTGTGCTGTGTTATAAACAAATGCTGCAACAATAGTAGCAGCCTGTTTCAGGTCATCAGGTACAAGATGATCGTAAGTATCCATATTTGTGTGATGTGTCCTTGTATTGTATTCGATCTGATCTTGTATAAATTGAAATCCGGGAATACCCACCGCGTCAAAAGAAAGATGATCAGTACCGCCTGTATTATTTACAGTAACAGTTCCAGCACCAAGATCTTTGAATGGCTCAAGCCATTTAGAAAAAATTGGACCTGCATCTTTATTTCCCTGTAAATAAATACCACGGATCTTGCCTGTTCCATTATCTAAGTTATAATAAGCAGAAACTTTTGCATTGTTTCTCGTTGCTGATGTTGCAGCTGTATCAGCAAAATGATTTTTTACATAGTTCCGGCTGCCAAACAACCCTTGCTCCTCTCCGCTCCATAATGCGATACGGATAGTACGGCGTGGCTGAAAACCACTTGCTTTTAAAATTCTAATAGCTTCCATCATTACTGAGCAACCTGCAGCATTATCCGTTGCCCCTGTAGCTGCATGCCAGCTATCAAGATGTCCGCCAAGCATTACCAGTTCTTCTTTCAATGAAGGATCAGTACCTGGAATTTCAGCAACAACATTATACCCTTTGAAATCATCGGTATAAAATTTTGTTTTTACTTCTACATCCAGTGTTACCGGCACCCCTGATTCGATCAGGCGTTGGATCTTTAAATAGTCATCAGAAGAAAGTACAACACTGGCAGGAGCAGCTTCCGCATCTTTTGCATATTGCCCGCCACTGCTAACGAAAAGTGTTCCATCACTTCCGTTTGCAGTCATCGATAAAACCAATGCAGGTTTTTCCTTGTTGATCATTTCGTTCATTCTTCTTTGCAACATGAATTGATTCGCATTGGTATTATTTCCCTGGTTGCGACCACCACCGCCCTGCTGTGGTTGACGAAGTTCTGCACTGGCCATTTTTTCCAATGAAGTATCAGCAAAACGATTTCCATCTGCCGTAAAAGAAGGAGTAAGTTTTGCAGACGACCATGTTATAACAATTTTTCCTTTTAATGTTCCTGCGTATTTCAAAAGTTCAACAGAATCTTTTGCTTTTATTAAAACCACTTCTCCTTTCATTCCTTTTTTTCCGGGTGTGCTGCCTGTCCATGCACGAGGCATGGCAATTAGTGGCATATAATAAGGAGCCGTCATTGCTACATAGCATTTAGTTTGTTCCCAACCTTTGCCAAACTCTCCCCATGGCTCAAGGTTAGCATTTGACAAACCCCATTCAGTTAATTTATTTTTTGCCCATGTGGCGGCACGCATATAACCCGGAGATGCAGTAAGTCTCGGACCACTTATATCAGTCAGGTACATTGCGGTCTCCATTACTTTGGAATTTTCAAGACCTTCTTTACGGATCTTGCTCATCATATCCATATCCACTTTTTCGTCCTGCGCATTTAAAAATTGCAGGCTTAAAACAAAAGACAGGATAGCTAAAAATGATTTTCTCATGTGAATTATTTTTTTAAGGGGCGAAAGTTAGGGGATTTTGATGTCTTGCTAACAGCGAAATGGATGGGTGGATGAAATATTGATCTATTTCATCATCATACGAACATAAATAGTGTACTCCCCTCCGCGTTGCCACGTAGATTCTTCAGATTCTTTATAAAAATTAAATCCCTCTTCATTTCCCATAAAAAAGAATGAAGGGGCAGTTGATTGGGAACAACCGCAATGTAAAAGTTCAAAGCCTACATACATCCTTTTTGTCGGGATTTTGACTTCTTCCCAATTCAGATCAAATTCAACAAGACCATATTTTATTGTTGTAGGTAATATGACTTCTTTTGTTAGTATCTCATTCTCTGGCAAACTTGAACTGCTTACTGCAGCATCACGCAAATGCAGCTTAAGCCAGCAGGTATCATAATTATGATTGATCTTAACCTGCACCTTTCCAACCTGTATTTTATTTTTAGGAAGATCAAAAATGTACCCTATCTCACCACCTTCATTCTTTACTTTCCATTCCCTGTAATAGCCAAACTTCCTGTAATCACCTTTTAAGGAGGCAAATACTTTTACCTGTTCAAGCATACCATCCTTTTGAATGAGTTTTATCGTGTTATTTCTCACCAGGTCCTTTATAGCTACCTTTTTGGATGAATATCCGGTGGCAGTCACTAATATCGAATCGTTAAGTCTTGATTGTTTACGAATGACAAAAGAAAAATTTCCTGCTGAATCGGTCATAATTCCTCCACCCTTTTCTGAGGTTACTGATGCATAAGACACAGGTGAGCCGGTTTCGTCATCCTCAACAAGGCCTGTGATCTTTTGCTGAGCGGAAACAGCAAATGAAACAAATAAAAATGCAATAATCAGCGTGTAGCGTATCATCATTATAACAGATCTGCAGTTCAAAATTTGAAATCGCAAAATTAACGCATTTATAAAAACGAAGATTAATAGGCGTAAACAAATTGACTATGGATGCAACACCGCTTTAATACAATTATCTATTTTTTTGTCAAATACATCATAGGCCTTTGCTCCGTCTGTTAAACTAAAATGATGTGTGATGATCTTTTCTGCAGGGTATTGTTGAATTACCTGGTCTCTCAATAATCTCTCAGCGTAATAATGTGCCGGGCATCGACCGATCTTATACACTAAATTTTTATCATAAGCTTCACCCGGAGAAAAAGAAAAATTTTGTGCCGTATGAACACCGACCGATGAAATAGCTCCGCCGGGTCTTAATAAGTCAATTGCCATCCGAAGTGCATCGGGACTACCCACCACTTCCATTACAGCGTCTGCCCCGCGACCATTAGTAGCATTCCTGATCGTTGATCTCGCATCGGTGGTCAATGGATTTACTGGAGTAGCACCAAATTCTTTCGCCATTTCCAACCGCTCGTTAGAATGATCAAAAGCAAATAAGTTTTCTGCACCAAGGTCTTTCGCTGCAAGGATCGTCATTAAGCCCACCGGGCCGCAACCGATGATCACATAAGTTCCTTTATTATTTATCCCAGCATTTTCAGCACAGAAATAACCGGTGGAAAAAATATCACCGAGCAGCAACCCTTTTTCCTCGCTTAAATCATTACTTAATGAAACAAGTGTAGTATCGGCCATTGGCACACGGATATATTGTGCCTGCGCCCCATGCAGACCATGACCACTTTGTACCCAACCAAAAAGATTTCCTTTTTCACAACGACATGTCAATCCAATGCGGCAATAAAAACATGCACCGCATGAAGTTGTAAAAGGACTTAGCACTCTTGATTCTTTATAAAATTTCTTTATAGCATTTCCAGTTTCTATAACTGTTCCAACAAACTCATGTCCCATCACTGTGCCTTCATCGATTCCTGTTTCTCTGCCATGATATACATGAAGATCAGAACCACAGATACTTGACAATGTAATTTGAACTATCGCATCTGTTGGCTCCAATATTTGCGGTTCAGAAACTGATTGGCAAACGATCTTTTCTATCCCTCCAAATGTGAGTGCTTGCATGTTGTGAATTTACAATTATTGAAGCAAGCCTGAAGATGGAAATTATTTATTAAAAATAAATGGCGTGAATAATACTGTTTCGTTTACAAATAAATTGGTAGTTCAATAATATTTCGTTTTCTGTTTTTGTGACCGGGTCTTAACGATCCGGTTTTTTATTTTAAATAATTAATGCCTGCCCATTCGGAAAACTCACAGTTACTTGTTTTGAGACAATACCTTCTCCATTTATTGGCGGGATCATTATATCAGCCGTTATTGATGCATGGAAAAGAATGCTACCTAGCTCTTTCAGCTTTTCATCGGCTTCATTGAATTTATCTTCAGCATCTTTTAAATGTTCTTCGTTTACCTGCATTTCTTTGAATGCCCTATAAATTTTGTTTGCCTCTTCTAATGAAAAATTCTTTTCTTCTCCCCCATAACTAACAAGCAGTTTATTATATTCTTTTTCCGCATCATTCTTTCTCTTATGATAATAATGCGATTTTTGTTTCTGCTCAATATAATCCTGGATGATTTTTTCAACTTCTGAAACAGCATTCATGATCATAAATCTTCATTTATTATTAAACGATCCCCGTATCAATTTAGTGCCGGTAAGAACACGAAGAATAAGTAGCCGGGGTTGTACGACTTTACCTTGTTACAGAAAAAAGCAGCGAATAATGCTGCAGAAACGAATAAAGACGATGCTTGCGTGGATAGATACCAGAAGTTCTAAGCTTTCTGACCAGGGTATATTTAAAAGGGCAGAAAAATGAACAATTTTTGCCTAGTAAGCACGTTAATTACTGAGTCAAAATCCAATTTTCATGAAAAAACCTATACTTATTCTTTGTACTTCATTACTTTTTGCGTCTGCATTTGCCCAACGCGTCGATCTTGATCGATTCAACTTTACGGCGTCATACCGCGATTTTCCTAATGAGCCTTTGCCGATTGAATACAAAACTTATAATGTTCGTATTGAAGCATCCCCGTCATTAGGATTGGGCTATACGGCAGGCAATCTCGAAAACATGATCAATATTGAAGGATTAAAAAAAGTAGCTGGTACTGGCCATATCACAATTCTTGCCATACTTGATGATATTGTAATTGAGAAAACGGAAACCAAGGAAAGAGTCCAGGTAACTAAAGACAAAAATAATGTTGAGATAACTAAATCATTCTTTTCAACAGAGATGACCTATTCGTTTAGCGCAAGAGCCACCATTTATGATTACAGAGGAAGTACAGTGACGAGTAATTATATTTTGTTTGACAGAGAAAATAAAAGGACGTACAAGACGCCGGAATTTTCAAACCCGGTGGATGCTGCCAATAATTTCAACAATAAAGCTTTAGAGACCAGGACGAACCTTGCTAAACAATTAGTGAATGGCGCCGTGAGTAATTTGAATAGTTATTTAAACCAAACCTATGGTTATTCAATTCAAAAAGTAAGTGATATTTTTTGGGTATTGAATAATAAGAAGCATCCTGAATACAGCGAACAACAAAAAGCCTGGAATAATTTTAAAAATGCCATTGTATTAATGAGCCCTGATGAACCACTTGATAAAGTGAAAGAAAAGTTGCAACCAGTCATTGCTTATTACGACAAAGTAAAAACTCTTTATTCTGGTTCTGATAAAGAAGCAAGAAAACTTCGCTATGCCAGTTATTTCAACCTTGCCAAAATATATTTATACCTCGACGATCCGACAGCAGCAATGCGTGAAGCTGATGCGTTAGCCATGAATGATTATGATGAAAGCGATGGAAGAAATCTGCGGGCCGTTGCCGAAAGCCTGGATGAACAATTAAAAAAGAACAATGCATCCACAAGACATTTCCCGGTTGTTATTTCCAGTTTTCAACCTCCGGTTAAATAGTTACTCTGCCTTTTCACTAAATAGGAAGTCCGCCAAAATATGGCGGGCTTTTTTATTTTAGCTCTGCTTAATAAATTTATCTCCATTTCAACCGTTTTATCTTGTTGATATACTTACGGCTAAATTTTTTTGAATATAAATGCGACGAGTTATCATGTATTGTACTCATTATCTCGATCGCCTGGTCATAATCATTATTCTTAAGATAAGCCAGCGCCATATAATACTCGGTCGCATCTTTCAATGCAGAATTTTTATCGTCTTTCACATCAGCTATTACGACCTGGAAATTACTAATTGCCCTGGAAGGATCATTTGTTTCCAAAAAAGACATAGCAGTCAGGAAAATATCTTTTACAGATAGAACGGAAGTAGCATTCAGCTTTATCACTTCCGCATAATTCTTTTCCCGATAGGCTTTCTCAATTTTTGATCCAGTACTATCATTCCCGCTAACGGTAGTTGTCAATTCATAAGCAGTATAATTCTCGGCAAAAAGCCCGTCGGAAGATAATTGGTAAAAATTATACACCACAATACAAACAACGATCAGCAACACACTGGCAACTACCGTTACGCTGTAACGGACGATCCGTTTCACATTATTTATCCTTTCACCATTTACCTCGCTGCCATTATCCATACTTAATTCATTTATTTAAATCCGAAGAAACTAAATTTGCTCCAAGAGCTCTTTAGAAATCACCTGAATATCAGATTTTATATAACTGGTCACGAATTTAATTATTATTGTACCAGCGACAGCGCCTTGATTGATCGTCCTTTGCGACGCTCCGTTCAGATTCCTGTAATACTATTAGACAAATTATGAACTACTTTGAAATATTTGGTATCCCTGTACAGTTGAAAGTCGACAAAACCGAGTTACCAAAAAAATTTTTTGAGCTAAGCAGAAAATTTCATCCTGATTTTTATGCCAATACTACGCCATCAGAACAAAATAAGGCATTGGAAATAACGGCCAATCTGAATAAAGCATTCAAGGTCTTTCAAAACCCCGATGAAACAATAAAATATGTTTTACAGTTAAAAGGGTTGCTTGAAGAAGAGGAAAAGTATCAATTACCTCCCGATTTTTTGATGGAAGTGTTAGAAATAAACGAAAAATTAATGGATGCCGAAGATGACCCTGAATTAAAACTAAATTTGCAATCAGCGATCAATAATTTGCAATCAGATATTTATGGGCCTGTTAAAGAAACTGTGGAGCATTATCAGGACGGTGTTACTACCGAAGAAGAACTGCTGCAAGTAAAAGAATATTATTACAAGAAAAAATATCTCCATCGCATTCAGCAGCAATTAAACGGGATGTCGTAATATTGCAGCCCCCTGCCCGGGTGGCGGAATTGGTAGACGCAGCAGACTCAAAATCTGCCGTTCGCAAGGATGTGCTGGTTCGATTCCAGTCTCGGGCACAGAGCTAAAGGCAATCTAATGATTGCCTTTTTTATTTTCTATAAGCATTCAATAAGCTCTAATTTTACAACAGATAACTTATAAAACATGAAACCATCTGTTACGATCGAATACTGCCCCAAATGTCATTGGTTATTGCGGGCCGCTTACATGGCGCAGGAGTTTCTCACCACTTTTGAAAATGAATTAGATTCAGTTTCTCTTAAGCCAAGCGATATAAATGGAAATTTTCATATAAGCGTTAATGGTAAAAAGATATTTGATCGCAAAGAATTTGGCGGCTTCCCTGAAATAAAAGAATTAAAACAATTAGTCCGAGATGTGGTTGCACCGGGAAAAAGTCTCGGTCATACAGATTCAAAAACACATCATCAGTCTTAAAAAAATTGTGCTGGGACACATGCTGATTTGAACGTCTTATAATCCAATTGCTTCTTTTTTCACGGCGACAAAATTCTCTTTTGTCGCATCACAAACAAAGCAACAATAAGTATTAGGCAACTCCGTAAATAGTGTCCCGGGATCAATTCCATTTTCTGGTTCACCAACTTGCTCATCATAAACTGTCAGGCAGTTTTTACATTGATAAACAATATCTCCTTCTTTCTCTAATGGTATAATTATTTTTATCCCCTGAATGATAACCTCTTCTTCTTTCTTATCGGCATGATATTTATAATAAGAGAGAATAGCACGCCGCAATTGCTCGGCCAACAAAAATTTCGGATTGTCTTTACTATAAGCATAACCAGTACGTTCATTAGGATTAAAGTCTTTAGCACATAAAATATCATATAGATATAAAAATCTGAATTTGCCGATCCTGATCAAGGGTTTTCGTCGTACCAGAATGCTGCTAAATACTTCGCTTTTCATTTTTGTTTTTATCCCGATACATACACCGAAGGTTCTTGTATCATCGTCATTCAGGTATTTTACCAGGTGATGTTTTAGTTTTAATGCATCGATACTATTATCATCCACCTGGAAGTTTAATTCATTCGCAGCATGACGAACATTGATCTGAAATTTATCCAATAGATAATTCCAGTCTTTCCTGTTCTCCTCTTCAATACCTTTTATAATTATACTTTTCCATGGCGTGGAGCACAACTGCCCGAGCCTGGTTTTAAGACAAAGCTGGCAAACCTCTTTTAAAAATTTTATACTGAACAATTCATCACGCCTGTAAATGCCCAGCCAGTATTTATCATTATAGCTATTGAGGCCCTCGTAATAAGGAAGCTTGAATGGAGCCAATGCAAGTGGTCCATCGGCAGGTTTTGTATTGAAATTTGCTGCCCTCGTCATTTCATATAACTCATCGCCGTTGGCAGAATTATTATCATAAAATTTTCCCGGATGTTGTAAAATGACTTCTTCAATATGTTTTGAAAAAGCTGCAACATCATTGGTATAAACAATATCCTTCCATTCATAAACAATGTTTGTTTTAGGAAAACGAATAAACAAATGCCAAAAATGTGAAGACGATGGTGATGCAACCCAATTGATATTACCGGTAAGTAAAGGAGTAAAACTCTGGTCACTATCACTGATATTTATTTTCAAACATGGCTGGTGATCTATCAGGTCAAATATATCCTTGTACACACTTTCGCTCAGCCATGTATTGGTAATAAAAACTTCCTCAGCCGGATAAGAGCTTACTATGTTTGGGAATTCATCCTTATTTATTTCGTAGTTGATGCCCAGCATATCAAGATCATTCGTTATTTTTTTCATCTCTACAATGGCTACATCAAGTAACAATTGTTGTCGTAGTCCAAACCGCACATAAAGCAATCCTGATTTTGCGGCAGCAATTAAAATATTGTAAAGCTCGCCAGGAGAAATAATACCTCCTTTAAAATTGACCTTAATTGTATTTATATTTTTCATAATGGCAGTTTTTCAATTGTAGTTCCCCAAATTTCATACTTAATCTCATGAACATCTGTTCATATTTTAAGCCGCTTATAAAAAACATATCCACAGTTCTAATTGCCGAAATTGAATTCTTTCATGGCCTCGCATAAAAAAGGAGACCGCTTTTTCAAAACGATCTCCGGCAATTAACCAGACTGCCACCATGAAAAGAAAGATATTTATTAATTAGAATGTTTTACACTTTAAAAACTATACTCTCCTACTTCAAGTGTTGATGAGATATTCATTTGAACTCTTCTTGAATCGTATCTTTCCACTCTTTTGCGTATTGTTATTTGATTTTCATCAAGCAATATCTTCTGTAACTGCTTCCTTCCTCTTGCCAAATTTGACTTGGATGTACCAATTGAAATTCCGAGTCGCTGTGATATTTCCTCATGAGAAAATTCCTCAATCATAAAAAGATTGAATATGACTCTATACCCCGGAGTTAATTTTTGCATTGATCTTAGAATCTCATTACGTGAGATCCTATCAAGTGCATCTTCATATGGCACCGATTGTACATCAACTTCATTATCCAGTTCCTTTATAAAACGATGCTTACGGTTTTTTCTAAAATGATCGATCCCTGTATATAACATTATTTTCCGTAACCAACCTTTGAACGAGAGAACATGATCAGCATACGCTGGCTGGTAGCGATATATCTCTTTAAAAACCTTTAGAAAGCCATCATTTAGTATTTCAACTGAATCTTCGTAACTGTTTGTATAAATGCTGCATATCGACATCGCATAGTTGTAGAATGAAGTATAGATCTTTTTCTGACTCAATCTATCATTCAAAACACAACCCTGGATAGTTAATTTCAACTCTTCGGCAGATAGAAAATTTGAAAATACTTTTTCGATTGCAGCATTCATACTTAGCCAATTGATATTCTTTAATAAAAATGGTAGCCTTTATTTCGTCTTTGTATACTCTTTCCATTCGCTCATTTCGCCAGCACTGATCCTGATCATTTTGATCTTAGTCTTGTCATCTACGCAAACGACATATGTAGGTACGCCATCTGAGTCAGTTGTTTCTATTTCTTGTGCATAGACAATGTTATAATCATAATAAGTGCTTTTGACAAGATGTCTTACGTCACGGAGCATCTTTTCTTCGCCATAAATTTTTATGCTCCCCGACCAGTTTCCTTTTTTATCATAGTAGATCGTAGTTCTTACATCATCTGAATTAAATCTAACAGAAAAACCATCCTTCGTCTTCATCCAGCTTTCGCCTGTCACATTTTTATGTGTGTTCATGAAATCCTTCACGGCCCTGGGGCTGATCGCCAGTTCATTCATGGAGCTTTTTGTTTCTGTAGCATTCATTTGATATTCCAATGAACTGCCGTTTGATACTATTTGAGCATTTGCTCTACCAGTTCCCGTGAGGGTGGCAACGCTAACAATTACTAATGCAATGAGATTTTTTTTCATTTTTTTTGTTTTTATTTTTTTTGTTTTAATAAATATTCTTTTTATGATATTTTAATATCACAAAATTGAGACACCATGGCCTCTTTAATGACAGAGTTATTCCCTATTTAAGTTTGAAAGCTTCCCTATTTTATAGAAAAGAAAAACCCGGCAAGTTGCCGGGTAGAAGATTTTCATCAAAGTGAAAGAATAAGATGCAGCGTTGAATTAATTGTCCGTTTCAGCGGTGGTAGGGTCAATGATAGCTTTGATCTCCTCAATTTTATTGACAGGAAAATTTCCGCATTTGGCATGTTCACGAATGACATTCTCATCTTCCGCTTCGTGAATGCAATAAATTTTGTCTTCAGTAACAAAAGATTCGATCCATTTATATGGCTTACCTAAAACTGTAATGACCGTGACAGATGTTTTTGAAATAGCTTGTAACTCCTCAACTGTCATGTTTCCTGCACCGGGCAGTTTCCGCTCAATAATAAATTTTTTCATTTTATAAAATTTTGTGTTCTATAAATCTATCCTCATTATTTTATAGCGATCTAAGGGGTCTCACCCAATTAAAATTCGACTTTTCCCTATTTTAGGATGCCCAAACGAACAGCTTCGGTAACCGCCATTGCACGGGATTTCACATCCAACTTAAATAAAATATTGGAAATGTGATGATCAGCAGTTTTAGGAGAAATAAAAAGCGTTCCCGCAATTTCTTTGTTTTGAATTCCTTTTTGCAGCAAGTTTAGAACATCCAGTTCACGGTTAGTTAGCTGGGCAGGGTTAGATTTTGTACTTTCTCTCAAACCTCTTGGAATCTTTTTAATACCCCCGGCACGCATCTCCATTTTTATTTTTTCATACACCGCATCTGCCCCTATTTGTTGAAAAATTAAAAGGGCATTCTTCTTGTCCTCTTCATTTCCAGCAAATAATGCGAATGCTTTTTCATACGGACAGCCCTTTGTCTCCCAAAACGCTGCTGCTAATCTGCTCTTTCCCTCTTTTAAAAGTTTATAGGGTTCATACAATTCGGGTAATGCCAGTTCTATTTTTTTAACATTTTGTAGCCAAAAAGCAAATTCGCTATTTAGTGCACTATTCTCAACTCTTTGGACAAGTTCGATCGATAGCTTTAACTCCTCTTCAGTTATTCGTTTTTTTCCTGTCAACCATTCATATTCTAACTCTTCTATCATTACGCGTAGTATACGGGAATGTTCTTTTGTTTTTATTGCAAGCAGTTTTGCTTCGTTCAAATAAACTAATGCATCTTCTTCACCTTTTCTTACTTTGATGATAGCCATAACTGCCAAAGCGCCTATTTTAACTGAACCTACCTGGCTTGGACTTAACAGTAAATTATCAACGATCGAATATGCTTGTTGCCAATCGCCAGTCTCTAAAAAGATCCGGGCCTTTAAATAGAATTGATAATTCTTGGATGAGTCCAGGTTCCTTTCTTCACAATAGTTTATACTCTTCTCTAAAACTTGCCTGGTTGACTCATACTCTTTTAAGAGCAAATAATTGCTTGCGATGTTTGAGTAAGCCCTTGCGACGTGTTCATGAAAAGAATTAGTTAATGCCATATCCAGGCTTTCGAGCAACATCTCTTTGCCCTTCTCTTTGGAAGATTTACTTTTCCATAATGCACTTCCTACGTTATTCATTGCATGGCAAAGAATTTCATCATCCTTTATTTCTTTAGCCATTTCAATAGCTTTATTTCCCCATTCCAGGCTTTCGGCAGTTTCATCGGAAAGCATTTTTAATTGAGACATATTACTGTAGGCCAAAGCCTTTGCTTTTGAAGCTGGTTGTGATGCTAAAATTTCAATTGCTTGTTTAGCATACTTTTCAGCCTCTTGCCGGTTGCCATCAAACCACCATAGTCTCGAAAGAAATCTCAGGCAATTTCCTGCCTGTTCCATTTCGTTTTTTTTCTGCCAGGCCTTTAGTGCTTTGCCCTGATAAATGATTGCATCTTTGATCTGGTTGGTGAGATAACATTCATATGCATAAGATTCATAAAATGACACCATTTGATCTACATCGCTTCCATCAGAATATTCAATTGCCATTAGAAATAATTTAGAAGCTTCAATATGAGCTCCTACACATGCTGCTTGCACGGCTGCTATCGGAGCATATTTTACAACCAGTTCGTTTTCGTTTGCATTCTTTGCATAATGCACGATCCGCTCAATTTCTCCTTCTGCTTCAAAAGAATCTAAAAAAAGCTCGAGCATTTTTTTATTTAGTGCAATGCGCTTAAATGGAGAAAGTGACCCTTCAATTGTCCGCCTGTACAATTCATGCTTAAAAACTACCCGATCTTTTTTGACAATGATGACCTGCAGGGCAAAGCAATGATCCATCTCCACATCCCAGGTGGCTTTAATTTTAGCAAACCGGTTAATTTCCAATCCTTCGGGAATTACAGAACACATTTCCCATGCATTTTTTGTTCCTTTCTCTTGTTTGTGATAAACAGAAAGTATGGCATCTTTAATATTATCAGGAACACCGGGACTATAACTTGCAAGAATCTCAGTTACATAAAATGGATTGCCACCAGAAATGCTAAACACATCTTCTCCTTTATAACCTCTTTCTTCCGCCATTTTTTCTACAGCATGTCTCGATAAAGGCTGTAACTGCAACCTGGTTAAAGAATCCGAAGACAATTGTCCAAGCACATTTCTTAAAGGATGATTATCCAGGATCTCATTATCACGATAAGAAAGAATAAAAAGACAATGCAAACGAACGATACGTCTTGCAAAAAATTTTATAAAGTCAAGTGTAGCTTCATCCGCCCAATGAATATCCTCGATAATAATAATGACAGGTTTCTTTTGTTGTTCTAATCCGTGAAAGAGTTGGTTGAATAATAAAGCCCTATCTATATTATTTAGTTCACTTTCTTTTGTATCCTTCTGGATCTGCCAGATAATATCATATATCGGCGCCAATGGACGTGGAGTAAATAATGCATCACAAGTTCCCTGGTAAATTTTACAATTGTCTTTTTTCTCTTTGTAAAAAGATTTGATCAATGAAGTTTTGCCGATACCAGCTTCTCCGGTTAGTAGTATACAATGACCTTCACCTTCGATAACACTTTCAAGCTTTGTTTCAAGTGATCTCAAAAATCCGTCTCGTTCTATCAGCTCCATAATTCACATTTAAAATAAGGAATGGTTATTTCCAAAATAGGGAAAAACCCTTAAACGTCTGTCGGTAATTGAAGGTTGCTTTGCGGATTAATTCAAATTCTTAATTCTTAAACCATTTTTTATTATGAAACAATTTCTTGCTCTCACAGTATTTGTCACTGCAACGCTCGGTCTTTTTTCACAACAATCAGCAGCCCAGACCGGAAATCTTGATAACCGGTCAAAAAACTATTTTATCGATGTGCACCATTTTGGCGCTGGAAAGGTTACCGCAAAAGAGGTAGAAGCTGCACATCAAAAAGATCTTGCAGTTGAAAAAAAATACCGGGTTACCATTCTTAAGTACTGGTTTGATGAGGCTAAAGGAGATGTTTATTGCCTTTCGTCATCTGACAACACAGAATCTATCCGCAAAACTCATGCAGAGGCACACGGTCTTTTACCTGATGAATTTTACAAAGTAAGCGAGGGACAAGAGGCTGCTCTAAAAGGAAAAAATAATCTCTACCTGGATATACATGAGCTAGGTGCAGGAAAAGTTACAGCAGCTGATGTTGCCGGTGCACATCAAAAAGATCTTGCGGTACAGGGGAAATATGGCGTCAACCTTATTAATTATTGGGTTGATGAAAAGAAAGGAACTGTTCTGTGTTTGGCGCAGGCTCCTGATTCAATGGCGTTGATCAACACGCATAAAGAAGCACATGGGTTAATACCTCTGCGGGTAGCAAAAGTTAAACAAGGTCAATAACAAAAACCAATTTATACAAACCAAAAAAACAAAATCAAAATGAAAAATTTATTTAGTGCGACAGATCGTCCAATTAAAACGTTTATGAATGCACAAGTTAATTACAGCAAATGGAGTACACAGCCTGTTCTTTACATGATAATATTGTTTACTGCATTTTTATTTACAGCATGTAATAAATATGAAGCAAATAAGCCGAAGACTGATAATACAGAGCAAGCGACAAATAATAATGGGAAACCTGACCTGGAATTATTTAGCCAATACACTGGTCTTGATCCTCAAACACTATTGGAACTTCAGCAAGCTAAAGCAGCAACAGCCAAATATCAAAACATAGAGAATGCATTTGCGGATAATTATGGAAAAGACCCTGTGGTAATACTGCCAAATATGGGCTATCATTTTTTGAAAGCTGAGCTAGTCAGTCCTGTGTTTGACTTAAGAAAACCAGCAATTCTTGTCTACAACAAAAAGGGTAATGGCAAATTTGAGCTGGTTGCAGTAGAATATGCTGTACCAATGAGTTCGCTACCGTCTCATGTAGCTCCCGAAGGATTTACCGGAAACGATGATGAGTGGAATGAAAACACTCTTAATACCGGATGGTGGACATTGCATGCATGGGTATGGAAAAATAATCCTGATGGAGTTTTTGAACCGATGAATCCATTGGTGATTGTTCAGTAAGCATATTTTAAAAAATAAAATATGAAAAGGATGATACTTTTTATTGTACATCGATTCAAAAAACGTAAAACATTTAAGACACTTTTTTCAGAAGCTGTGTCGGAAGGCATACGTGACACAATGTTAGAAATGGGTTATCACTTCGAAGACAAAAAAAAAGATACTGATAAAGTTAGTATCAACTTTCCTTAAACTAAAAAAATGAAAAAGAATATTGCTTTATCAATTTTAATTGTTTCGGTCATTATGATTGGAACGTCATGTAAAAAATATACGTCAGGTTATATGCATGGCAACCCAATAGTCCCTCGACTGGTTCAATTTGTGCTCTTTAGCAACAATGAATTGTCAAATGATAATAACACTGTGACATTTACGCTTGCAATAAAAAAACCAAACGGTGATGTTCTTTGGGATTCGGTACTGGCTCCCATGAAAATAAAAGATATACCTACCCTCGATCACCCCGTGTTTGCAGAAAAATATGTACCAGGCAATGATCCCTCTCTATTGAAAGTTGGCTTTTTTTATACTATAGATAATGTTGGCAATTCATCTTTCACGGTACCATTTGAACCCGGTGAAACTTTGAAAAAAGTGGGTTTCAATTTTAAACGTTGATCATACCCGTGTATATCCTTCGATCAAATTTTTAACCGTACTTCTTTATAAATCAAAAACGGAATTGCGCTGAATGAAACAGCGCAATTCCTTATAAAACATCTAACAAAAAAATAATGAAACTTATATTTACACTGGTCTCTGTCTTATGTTTTTCAACTTCTTTTTCTCAATGGACAAGAGTTCAACAATTACCTTCTTCTGATATTTTCACTGTCTACCACAAAGACAATATACTTTATGCAGGTGGAAAAAGAATAATCTACATGAGCAAGGATGAGGGACAAACATGGGATTCAACAAATGTTATTCCGGGTCCTCCATTGATCAACAATATAATAGTTTACAAAAATGAATTATATGCAGCATGTGCTCCATCAGGTGTTTTCAAAAGTCCGGACGGAGGCATAACCTGGCAAAAGATCAATACTGGTTTATTGTTTCCAGATATCTCTGATTTCTGTGAATTTAAAGGTGACTTGTATGCGGCCACCTTAGGCAATTCAGTTTATAAATTGGACCCTGTTAACAAGAACAGATGGTTATTCTTCGGCAACGGCCTTTCAGATCTAAGCGCCAATCTCAATTGCATTGCAGGTAACAGTAATGCATTGGTAGCTGGAACAAATGCCAATGGCATATATGACTATCTACCTGCTAATTCGACAACATGGGAGGAACGATTGTTAAGTGGGCAGATCAGCCCAAATGAAAAAGCGTATGATATTGTTACTGCGCATGACACACTCTTTTATGCAAGCGGAGGAGGAAGGTTTTATATGAGTACCGATGATGGACTTACCTGGCAACGGATTGGCAACAGTCTTCCTACAGCTGCTACTAATATTGTTAATGCAAAACAGGCATTGATCAAGACACGGTATATTTTTAATGGTAGTTCTAATACTCTTTTTTACTATATTAAAAAAGATGCTCTGCAAGATCCGTTTGTCAATTTCAGTGTTGTATTCAATCATTTCTCTTATAAAATTGATATTCTTGGTAACCGTCTTTGGGATGCCAGTACTCAAGGTCTCTTTTATATGTCGTTATCAGCTTTACCGGGTATATCTGCGGTAGATCCATCTCCGCTCGCCCAACAACCCGCACAATTCACTTTATTCAATGCAAAATGTGACAATAAAAAAGTATTACTAACCTGGAAAACTATATTGGAACAAAACAGCAGTCATTTTGATATTGAGAAAAGTGAAGATGGAATTCGCTGGACTGTCATTAGCACATTGCCCGCAGCAGGAAATAGTAATAGTGAAAAAAGTTATTCATTCGCAGATAATAGCTCTGTTCAAAATAGCTACTATCGCATTGCTGAGTATGACCTGAATGGCAGATCACAGTATACCAGTATAATACAATCAAACTGCAGTATAACAAATACGTTCAAGTTGTGGCCTAACCCAGTTTATGATAAAACATTTATTAATATCATCGCCGATAATGATTCGCCGGTTATGATCATGATCTTCGATAGCAAAGGCGCATTGGTAAAAGTGCAAAGATCTATGGCCTTACAAGGCAGCAATCAATTTAGCATTGACATGAAACTGCTGTCAAGCGGAGTTTATTCGATATATATAAACTGGAATAATGGTCAAATGAAAAAAACTGTACAGGTATTGAAACAATAATCTCAATTACTGTTTAACAATTTTACATACTTGCTGTTCTGCTTGAACATATCAAGCCCCATCCTGGTTGTCATATAGGGAGTATTTTGTAATTGATGATTCAGTTTGCTGACCCGATATAATATTTTCCAGTGCTTTGCAATTTCTTTCCATGCCCAAAAAACTGAATGCCTTGGATCATAAATATGTGTTGGCTCACTGCCTGAGCCATTCAATTCTATAATGGAGAAATTTTTTCCCTGCTTTAATTCTTCCCAATCATTATAGCGAATGTCAAGTCTACCAAAATAAAACCCATTTACTTTTTTACAGATCGAATCGATTCTATTTGTCAGTTCTTCATCGATCAGGCTGCTGTCATCCAGAAATTTTGCACCTCTTACATGATTGCCATAGGGAACAATTATCAATTCTTCTTCTTTTTGTAAAACAATATTCATTTTATCTTTTTCCTTTATCCTCAAGGTGGGCAACTGCAGGACAGCTCTTTTATTTTTTAAAAGCAATTGTTCAACAGTTGAAACGCCATCTCCCTTAACAGCAAGAAATTCTTTTTTTACTATTCCTGAAATATGCCCTTTTTCTTCATTAGGAAGACGATAATAAAATATACCGATCTCATTTTTAAAGGGAACATATTCCTGGATAAGAAAATCAACTCTAGAATTTTCAACATAGAATGACAGCTCATTTTGATCTTCTAACTTTTTCACCATCATTCCTTTCATGCCAATATCAGGCTTAGCGATCAACGGATATTTTAAGTTCCGCTGTTTGATAAGTGCAAGGATATCCTCTGGTGGTGAGGCCGCTTTAAAAAAAAGAGTGGCAGGATAATATTCAAATGGGATCAGGTCATAAACTTCTTTTTTTGATTCCATTAGAAACCCGCCATTTTTTATGGTTGGGTTCGAAGTATTAAAAAAGAAAAATGATCTTGCTCTTAAGCTAAGAAAAAACCAATAAAGAAATAAGGGCCCGTATACTACATTGAATGGCCAATACTCCCAGTTAAATAATCTTATGAAAAAAGGTTGGTATAGGATCCTTTTCATTCAAATGCTTGCGATGACTGTAATAATTCAATTTTTATCTCTGACGATGTGTTGCCGCTAATATCGAGGTATTGGATGGATCCACGATCTTTTGTAAGCAATATGCTGGTTATACTTACAGTTGTATACATCCCATCCCTTGTCATAAGTAGATCGTTTTGTTTATCACCGTCACCGGTAAAATGATGAAAATTCAGGATATCCCGTTGAGTAGGCATTGGATGATCATTTAAAAAGGAAGCAAACCATTGCTCCCGCTTTTTTATAACAAAGCCATCATACAATGTTGCGGATGACCAGATATATGGCATGTGCACATTTAATTGCTTACAAAATTTTTCTGCCCCATCCCATCTGAATTCATAGAGGCAATTATTTTCAAGTAGGACCAATGTAAATGGTTCAATATCCTGCAGATTTATTTTTGTAAATGTCACAGATGGCTTTTCTGTAGAAAATATATCAAGCAAAATAATTCCCCTGCTTAACCGGTAAGGAGGTTCGGCCGTGTGATTAATAAATGCTCCATTCAACAATACAGCCGCATCTCCATTCTCCTTCATTACTATCCATGTACCACCCGCGTCTGTATCTTTTGGGAAAAATAATTTTTGTCCATTGTGATCAAACATTCCCGGGAAAATGGCGATTTTCCGGCTCAGTTTTTCATCACGATTGGAGGTGATAAAAAATTTATCATTAGAAGGTATAAAACTTACTGTGCACACTGCTGACGATATTTAACAGTTGAATAAGCTACTCCGAATTCTTCAGGTAATCTAACAGACGAGACTTCGTTTATCCCTATTCTTATTAAAGCCATGTGATGAATTGTGTGTTCCAGGTTATAAGCAAGCTCCCGGTAATAATTAGAACGGATCGAAACGATTTCCATAGGATCACAATAATCTTCCGCTTCAAGAAAAATATCTTTATTTGATCTGTCTATGTTCTGATAAATTTCTTTTAACAGTGAAGAAGCCAACTCTTTATTATTCTCAATTTCATGATCCCGTTTTCTTTTTTCATAGTTTACGACACCTGTCTCATATCCTTCTTCAAGACATTGGAACAATTCAATAATATGCCTTACATGCTCACCAATAGTTGCATTCAGCAAAACCTTACTCGGTTGCCTGTATTCATCATTGCTTAACTCGTCAAGAGTTTGGCCTAGTTGAACAAATACTTGTTGAAGGGATTGTTTGAGTATCATAGCCAGGTTGTTTGTTAGAATGGTTCATTCAAATGTACCACTAAAAAGAATATTTGTCACCGGTGTAACTACCGGGTTATTCACAGTCTAAGTGAAAATTTAATTATATACGTAAAAAGTTTATGGCCGGACTCCTGCTCCAATGAATTTTAACTATAATGAATTGGCATTTGCTAACCCTCTTCAGTTCAATATATTTGCTTCGTTTACTACTCATTAACAAATAACTAGAACCGCTGACTTATTTTTGGCGTTATAATTATAGATGTTAATTATTCGACAATCATATAAAACCATTTTTTTTCTGCTGATCATTACATTGCCTATTATTACCCTGGCTGCAAATAAGGAAACGACTATTGACTCTTTAAAAGAATTTGGAAATAAAAAAGAAATACCTCAGCAATTTGAAAAGCCCATTCTTACCGCTTTGTCTCACTTTCCTGAATTAAAAAATGTACATATTGTCTTTAGAATTAAAAAAGCATACTCGGGTCTTACTACAAAGCCAAATTTTATCGGTGTATTTAAAAGAAAAGATCATCGCACCTATATTATTACGATCAGCAATGAGACAATTGATACATTAAAGCCTCTTCTTCTGCATAACCTCACATTCGAACAACAGGTTGGTGTTATCGGGCATGAGTTAAGTCATGTGGTTGATTTTAACAGCAAAAATTTTCCGCAGACAATAGGTGTTGGCATCGGTCATATTTCAAAAAAATACCTGGATAAAATGGAATTTAATACTGACCGGATCTGTATTCAACATGGCCTTGGCAAATATCTTCTTGCATACAGTAAGCATGTAAGGGAGACAATGCATGTTCATAACTGGCGCGGCGGTGACTATGTAAATAAAGGGAATGGAAACGGGAAGTATGAACGATATATGAACCCCGAAACAATAGAAAAGACAATGAGGGAGATGGAGACCCACTAGTCATGGATCGATCTTTACCTGTACAATATTGCCCGGTTGCTTTGTTCCTTCATTTGCAATAAACAGATCACCGGCAGCATTAAATGTGATCCCCTCCGGTTGTGCAAATTCTTTGCTATTTAATCCATATAATTTCTTGATATTTCCACCTGCATCCATGATCAGCAACTGTTGATTGCGTCCATCTATTATATACATATCGCTACTGACAGGGTGTATTGAAATGCCTGAAGGATTTATCGTGCTTCTCTTCTTTTTATCAGAACCATTTCCAAACACTTTATTATGCAGGTCTATTTTAAAAACAGGTTGCTGATCCATTTTTTTTGAATTCAGGTCAAAAGCATAAATGCCTTTATAATTTTCTGTGCCGGGCTCGGCACCTTTAATCGCTATCAATAACCTGTTATTTTTTTTATCATAACAAAGCCCTTCGGGATCTTGTTTCGTGGTTAACTGGGTGCTATATTCTTTTACTGAAGGTTTTGCTGCATTCATATTGCTTACTTCAAACAATTTTCCATCGGCCCGTAAAACCCAAATGGTTTCACCAATCACTGCCAGTTCCTCGTAATCTCCCGGATCACCAAATGAAATTTCCTTTTCCACTGATGATGATGTTGCATTATAGATAAATATTTTTCCCAATTCATCCTGGACACAGGCAAACCGCTGCCCATCCATGTATGAGATCCCTGATATTTCGGCCAGATCTTTAGGCATGTCCCATTTTTTAACGATTGTTATGGCGACATTCGCTGATCCATTTCCATTATTTTCTCCCATGTCAATTTTTGTTTCATCTACAAAAAAAGAATCACTTGATTTAAGAATAAACATTCCCAACAATCCGGCCAATAATACTGGCGTCTTTATGATCTTCATTTTAAATTTTTTAATGTTCTTTTTCTATTATCAAAGTTAATTGGGAATACTCATTCCACGTTTTGGGAACTGCTGTTGCTATAAAAAATTATCCCTGCTAATAGCAATGTTGGCATAATTTTACCTTAGTAATCTATTAAAAAATGAAAATATCAAAGACTAGCATTTATTTATCGATTGCACTAATGGCAATGACTGGCTGTAATGATCAAACAGAAACCCAATCTCAGAACACAGAGACCCACTCCCAGGAAAATAAACCAAAAGATACGACCAAAAGCGAGGAACCTACTATTGAAAACCCTACTGTTGAAAAAGAAACATATTCTTTTCAAAAGACATTACAATTTAAAGGTATCTCGTTCAATGTAAATACAAAAGGAAGCGGTTCTTTAAGACAACTAGTTATTCAACCTAAAGGATTTGAGGAAACTAATAAAAGTGTTGAACTTGAAATTGATGGAAAAGTCACAGATGCCCAGGTTGCAGACTTAAACGCAGATGGATTTCCTGAAGTATTAATATTTACACAATCTGCGGGAAGTGGTAGCCATGGAAATGTAATCGCATTTTCTGCGAATGGTGTAAAGTCAATGAGCCGGATTTATTTTCCTCCTGTAAGTGAAAACACTAAACTCAAAAAAGGTTATATGGGGCATGACAGTTTTTCAATAAAGGAATCAGCACTAATTCAGGAATTTCCTATTTACAAAGAAGGCGATCCAAATAGCAATCCAACAGGAGGCATTCGCAGAATACAATACAAATTGGTAAATGGTGAAGCATCCAGAAAATTTGTCGCAGATAAAATAATAGACCTCCCTTCAAAATAATACAACGAATACTCCTCTCATTTTTTTAGATCAAAAATAACCTTTGCATTTTTTTGTTCACTGGATGAGATAAGAACTTCATAACGGTTGTTTGCCGTAGTGATGATCATGACTGAAGTATTCGGTGGTATAGAACCTAGGTTTTCGGCAACCATTACAATTTCATGATGAGGTTGATCTGGATTTATGCCGATGATTACCGAAATAGGTCTGTGAGAAAGCCTCATATGCGATCTTATTAATGCATTGTTGTGATATATACTGATCGTATCGCCATCGATGTCACCATTATCATAAAGTTCAATTTTTATTTCAGTGGCTTCCGTTTCAATTCTCCTGACCAATGCATTTTCCCTGGTCTTTAGTACCAATGGAGTTGAAGTAATTATTTTCTGTTCCTGCGTTACAACTGGATTTGTTTTTGATATAGTATCAATTTTCGGCTTGACCACTACTGCTGCCTGGGTTTTCTTTTGTGGTGAAGTGGTTGCTTTTTTTGGAGCCGGTTTTGAAGTAACCGGTTGCTTCGATGTATTAGAAGGTTTTGTTGTTGAAGTCGTTTTTGGAGTTACCTGTGTAATTTGTTTCACACATTCCCGGAATGTGATATCATCTAATGCAAAATCATTTCCACAACCACTTGGGTTCTTATCCGTCATCACCAGCATTAATGTTGATGTTGCCGCAGGCGTAGTGAAAAGTGCACGATGTTGTGACCAATTCGGATCTTCTACTCTTGGTAACTCACCAGTAACGATATTTGCGACGACCTTTCCTTCCGGTGTTTCCAATCGAATATTCAGCTCAGGTAATAATAGGGATCCGCATTTCTTTGTCGGCTTGCAAAGATTCATCAGCCACAGACCGAGTTCATAGATCGTATTACTTTTTAATCCGGGAACAGGCATTTTCAGAAATACAGCTCCTGCCTTACCAGCATTTACCAACAACATATTTCCATTTGCATCTCCCGGTGTATGATCCTGGTAAAGCGTATGCCAATCGTCGTGAAAGCATTCACTGGTATATGGAGCAAATGAATAATATCCATCGGAAGGACAGTAGTGAGAAACCCGTCCATAACTGTAAACATCATCACTATTAACGTCACGTATATCACCAGCGCCGAAGTGAATAGTGAATTGTGGTGGCAGAAATGAACAATTGGTTTGTTGCGCTTTCGATGTGAAGGCGAAGGAAAGAATAATCAATATAAAACCAGGCTTCTTCAAAGTCTCCTGCACTTTACTCTTAAAGTTACTTCAAAAGGAGAATATTTTTCAAACGATTGTATGAAAGGTAAGTTAACTCTTGTTGGTTTTTTGAAACACGATGGCTGCTTAATAGTAGTTCGATCTTTTTAAAAAGTCCTCTACTGCTGCGCTGTCCGAATAATTAAGTTCAATGATCTCTTTTATTGCCTTTTTCTTATCAGGGGCATTATTATAATAGGCTTTGCAAATACTATAACCCATAAAATAACCAAGATCAGCAACCGTCTTTGCAGTAGAACCATTATATAACCAATTTGAAATATTAGTGGAAAGCATTTCACTTTTGAACTCTTCTTTTAATGTTGCTTCATGTTCTCTTCCATAAACGATATAATTGGTTTGAAGCTGTTTGCCAATAACTAGTTCCATAATAAAGTCGCAGGAACCTTCTTCGATCGCCTTGCCCAGTAAAATTTTCGGGTCACCGCCTTTTTGTTGAGTATGCACATACTCATGAATGTTCAAGCTAACAAGATTATCAGCTTGTTGATTTTTGAAGACCCCCGCCAGCCAATTATTGGTGAACTCAGATACGTCGGTGGATGCATTACCGGTGGCGATCTCTGATCCTATGAGCACTATGTCATTCATCGTTGTGCCACCTGACCTTAAACCGCCAACAGTAAAATACATTTTAGCCTCTTTAAGATCAGGATATAGTTCTTTGAATCTTGTAATACTTTTTTCGATCTCTGCTGCATAGGTTTTAACTGTCAGCGTATTTGGCCTGATCGAATTCCAGAATTTCGGATACTTGTAGATAAGTGCCACCCACAGTTTTGCATTATAGTTTCTTAAAACCATAAATGCTTTCAGACCTTTTGTTCCTTTATCTATGTAGAGCGTTTGAATAAAATTCAGTTGTTTCAGGCTATCTGTTGTCGTTTGAATGCTGTCATATGCGATCCAGAAATTATCAATATCGGACGTAAAAACTTTTTGAACGTCCTGCGCCGGTGATTCAAATGCAAGAGTAAAAGAGAAGAGAAGCAGCAGTTTATTCATAAATAAAAATGCTGTTATTTTATGCGTTCACCCTTGGCGTCAAATTGGCCAAGCACAGACCCGGTAACATGATCGTCGTCCTTTTTGATCAGAGTTATACTAACATCATTTCCCATGGCCTGGTAGAAAAGCGTCACTTCGTTGTCTTTTACTTCCACGTTAGAACATTTGGTTATTTCTTTACCGGTAGAATCCTGCACCACTCCTGTAAGTGTATTGCCGTTTTTCTCCAACACATAAATTCTTTTCAGGTCTCCGTAAGGCGTGCCAGTCACCAATACTTTCCATTTGCCAGCAAAAAAATCTGTACCTGTTTTAGATTGTGCATTTGTGCTAACTGCTAAAAGCAGCAATAATGATCCTATTAAAATTGAGTTTATCTTTTTCATACAAAAATAATTTGAGTGTTTAAGATATTTAAAAAAAATGATACAAGAGTCATGAGAAAGAATATCCTCATTGCTTTGTGATCTTTAGATCTTTAAAATATCCTTCTGTTCCGCCATCAACCCACAACCCTATCGCTCCTGAAACATTGTCCCCAAGTTTTAGGTCGTTCACAATTAAAGATGGCTGTTTGTTATCATTTAAAAACAGTTTGGCTTGTTTGCCTTTTACTACAATTCGCATAGTTATCCATTCATTGAGGCCCATATCAGCATACGATTCGTAAACACCTTCGGCTTCTTTTCTTAACCTGTCAAAACCATAATCGGGGTAAGAAAAATATTGAATGGAATGATTGCGCCTCAATTGATCTTCAGCCCGCCCATTGGTGGGGCGCAGATAAATTCCTTCAAACCTTGAGTTCAGTGGATCAATGTGGAAGGCGACTCCAATAAAACCCCTGGCGGAGGCTGGTGCAGTTTTCAATAACCGGCTTAATACTTTTATTTCGATAGTTCCGTCTTTAAAGTCAACGCCTTTTATTTTCACAAATGTTGGCAGGTCTGCACCATTTTGTGTTGAATCTTTTACAACTTTTACAACCTGTTTGCCATTCATTTTCTCGATTGACATGTAAACATGGTTTGCTTCAAGATTACTTTTATCAAACCCGATTGTTTGTGAATAGGTGTTCATTGAAAACACAATGCCTGCGATCATGAATAAGGATCTGTTCATAGTGTTAAGTTATTTAATTTCCCCGTATTTCTTTGTGCCTTTGTGTCCCTCTGGTTCAATTACGAGTTTTTATTCTTAAATACATTTTCATTCCAATACAACATATCCAAAATAGAAAAGACAGAAAAGTAAGTTTCTGAACAATGGGCAGGTAGGTCAGATCGCTTATTATGTAATAAAGATAATTATTCAGTGTAACGAGCAGAAGATTAAAAAAACCAAAAATGAAAAGGCTGACCCATTTAAGTTGGTAAAGAGCTACCAATACTCCAAGCATTGCAACAAAACCCAGCGAAGAAGAAAAATTGACGGCAAGATCGTGGTCAATGTTTGTGAGCAATAAAAAAGAAGCCATCATAGAAGCTGTTCCTCCAATTTGAATAATGATCCGGTGATATTTTTTTAGTTGAACTGATATTGGGAACAATATCCAAAAAAAAGAAATCGAAATACAAAGTATAATCATGGCGGTCGTGGCAACAGGCTTTGCAGTATTGAGCTGTCCATTAATTGCAGTATTATTTAACAGATTGCACCAATAATTCTTCATCCAGTTATAGCCGATAGAAGTTTTATCTGTTTCTGAACCGCCGGGATATAAAAGAGCTGCAACTATATAAAGAATAATGAACAGAACACATCCGATGACTGGTAGGAGTATCAAAAATTTTCCCGGCTTTGTTGTTCGTTGAGTCAAATTTCGTGTTTTGGCTCACTGAAAATAGTCATCACCTGATGATTTAATAAAAGATAGCCTTCAAATTTTAGTTAATTGTAGGATGATCCCGGACAGAAGAGATTGCTTTTTATTAATTCTTAAATTTGCTATTCACAATTTAAAAACCACGACCATGATAGCAGCCTACATTACATTCAATGGAAACACAGAAGACGCATTTAATTTTTATGCTTCAGCACTTGAAGGAAAGATCACCAATCTTCAGCGCTTTGGCGATTCACCACATGGCGGGCAAATGTCCGATACAGATAAAAAGAAAGTCATGCATATAGCATTGGATGCGCCATACGGAGTTAGACTAATGGGAAATGATCATCTTGATTCTATGGGTGGACCATTTGTTGCAGGAAATAATTTTTCTCTTTCTCTTCATCCCGACAGTGAGAAACTGGCGGATAAATTATTTAATGATCTTTCTGCCGGCGGAAAAGTAATTGTGCCAATGGCCAAAGCTCCCTGGGGTGATTATTTCGGAATGTTCTTCGATAAGTTCGGAATAAAGTGGATGATAAATAAACAAGCGAATTAGTTATTTTTTCACTTAAAGCCCCCGGAGCGGATGGAAGATTCTTAACCTCACTCAATTTCTCAACAGCTTGTGTTTACTTTCAACTTAACCAACGTCAATAATATCAAAATCATATTTTGTGTGAATCATTACCTATATATTCGCGACGAATTTTCATAGGATAAGGTTTAATGGTTAATGGTTTTTGATTAGAAAAAGCCCCCTGGTTTCCACCGGAGGGCTTTCTTATTTTTTGTCTTATAAGCCTAATTAGTCATCTTAGATCTTAATCCCCACTGTCACATAAACATTCCTTCCATCGTTTGGTCAAATACCGGGACCGTTGATGCCAATAATTGTCGATCGAATTCGTTTCATTATCAACGAAAGTAATTATGGCAGTAATTATCAGTAACATTTGCTTATCCAGAACTATCATTTATTTTTATACTCATATTTTATCTATGCGATTAAAATACCTGATCCTGCCCTCGTTTATTACGTTAATGACCTTTTCTTCCTGCCAGCGGGAAATAGATCTTTCCATCAATCGCCAAACAGATATCAATGACAGTATTTATTTGAAAATGTATGTGCAACTGGACACTACTTTAGCTACGGGGTCAGATACTTTATACAGGGCCGCTTTTTCGTATGATGCGCAGAAAAGAGTTATTTTGAAATCAGAGTATTTCGATTTTTTTGGTACACCTGATATAACAACAACAAATTATTTTTATTCTGGCAGCGATGCTGAGCCATATAAAATGGTTGTGACTTACAGCGATTTTGTCAATATTTACAGGGACACATCTTTTCTTTTTTATAACACTGGTATTGTTATCAAAGATTCTACGATCAGTTATAACATTACAAACAATAGCTTTTGGGGCACTAGCGTAGCAGTCTTTACTCCATTCACTTCTGCAAGCGGAAATAATATGTTTATTCAACACCGGGGATATAATAATCCACCGCCTTCAGCACCAGATGATCAATGGAGCGGTATGTTGATGCAAACTCGTGTAAATGGTAATATCACATCGCAGGATGATACAACTACATTCGGTTCCATTTATACTGACAGGAAGCATCACGAAGTCAGCTACGATAATAAGGTCAATCCCTTTTATAGGGTGGAGCTTCGCTACCCAATATTAAATGGGTATAAATATCTGCAGAAAAACAACCCGATCGAATCAAGATCATGGGATATACCTGGTCAATTTGAAGATCATGTGCGATATACCTATATCTATCGTGCTGACGGATATCCGCAATCAGTTACTTTTCCTGATGTTACTAATCCCAATAATTATAAGGGTATATATAAGTATACAAACTAAATATGCCGATCGGACAGAAATAGTAAGTTATTTTTTCACCCCGCCTGTGGCGGGGCAAAGTTTGTTAAGACGCAAAGAAATCTTTGCGTCTTGTTTTTCTTAGCGTCTTTGCGTGAAATTTTCTAAGCAAGACTCTGGAATTCAGGGAACGTAAATAACTAAGAGAACATCCGGTACTTATTTTGTGTTTTTCCAGAGGTCTTGGTATAAAACTTGAAGACTAGTGACTAATTCTAAGCCCATGTTAAACCACTTTATGTCCCGGGTTATTTTTTTGATCAGCGCCTTGTTTGTTTTTAGTGCCGCGGTCGCTCCTGCCAATCAGTTAGCAAATGATGTGTTGAAGTATACCAACGAATATCGAAGATCGAAAAGTTTGAAAGAACTTACAATGAAAGATGACCTGAATTCATTGGCCCGAAAGCATAGCGAAGACATGGCAAGCGGCAGACTAAGCCTTGGGCATTCAGGTTATGATCAGCGTGCAGCAAAAGTGAAAAAGGTATACGGTACCTGGATAGTAGCAGAAAATGTTGCCTACGGAGCCAAGGACGCAAAAGAGGTCTTTTCATTATGGAAAAAATCAAGCGGGCATCGCAAAAATATGCTGGGGAATTATAAATACATTGGTATTGGTACAGCAAAAAATAAACGCGGAGTTATCTATTACACGGAGATATTTGTGAATTAAAATTATCAGCAAGTATATTCTTCTTGACCTCGCTCAATTTCTTAAAAGCTTGTGTTTACTCTTAGCTTAACCACCGTCAATAATTTCCATATCATGTTTTTTTGAATCTTTATCTCCTACATTCGCATCGAATTTTCATAGGATAAGGTTTAATGGTTAATGGTTTTTGATTAGAGAAAGCCCACTGGTTTCCACCGGCGGGCTTTATTTTTTGTTCTATGCCTTGATTACGCCGATGAGTGTAAAATGCTTTTTGCACCGAAATAAATAGCTCCATAAACCTGTTTAATCTCTCAGGTTCTAACGACATGAATTCAGCTAAGGATGTATTACTTTATTTTTGATTCTTCATCTAGTTTTTTTGACACCTTGTTTATATCAGTGTCTTCACTCAATTCTTTTCTGGAATTACTCATTTCATCTTCCAATCCCAAATGATTGGCAATTTTTTGAACCATTCTTAAGATCATTGTTGTTTCTTGTTCATCAAGCATATTTATTTGCAGATCAAGGTTTGCTCGTCTATCAGCTTCTTTCGTCATTTGGTTTTGACTCTTTAGTACTAATAGTGTAAGAAAAATAGCTTCTAATGAAACCGTAAGTGTAAGGAAGTTGAATGGGAAAGGATCAAATGGAGAAATTGCGGAAATTATTCCGCTGTTTATTAAGATCCATCCTACAAACCCTAGAATATGAAGAAGTATAAATGGAGTACTGCCTGCAAAGACCCTGACTTTGTCAGCGATATGCTCAGATGTCGAAAGATTTTGAACAGCTTCCTTTTCCAACTTTAGGATAGTTTCAATATTATTTTGAACGTTAACTGCTGTTGGTTCTTTTCTTAATGTCTTCTTGTCCATGAATCTATTAGTTTATACATGATAATTGTCTTACAACATTTTTGCCAAACCATCTGTCTTTTAGCGTAAAATACTTTTTCTCACCGAAACAAATAACTCCATAAACTTATTTAATCTTTCAGCTTCTAATTTTTCAAGGAACTTTCCATCCTTTCTAAAATAAGATCCAACTATAAAACCATCGGCTAAAGGAAGGTATTCGGCAATGTTATCAACGTTCATACCTGACCCGATCAATACAGGTATTCTTGTTGCAGCCTTTGCTTTGAGCAGATCATTTTTATCAGGATTCAAACCGGTGAACTGGCTGGTAACAATAACTCCATCTGCTAAGAAAAATTCTGCCTGCATAATTTCATCTTTTATGTCGAGGTCGATCGTCAATGAATGAGAACCATGTTTTTTCTTTACATCAGCAAACACTTTTATATGTTCTGCATTTAGTTCTTTTCTTCTTCGTAATATCTTTCCAGCCGAACCGTTAATGACACCACTCCCACCTACATGAGCAAAAACAAAAGCCTCCACTCTTATATAATCAAGCCCTGATTCAGCGGCAATTTCCAAAGATTCAATGTTTGCAGCTTCCAGCATTTGAACTCCTATCGGGCCCTTAAATCTTTTCCTTGCTTTCTTACAGATCTTTATCATTAGAGCAATAGTCTTTTTATCCAACGGAGGTTGTATATATGGCAGGTCACCGTCGTTTTCGAAAATAATACTGTCCACACCTTCCTTTTTATAAATATCAAGATCTTCCAACGCCTGGTCTATTACTCTTTGATCATCGCCATCATATAAAGGTGATCCCGGAAGTGGTAACACAGCGATCATCGCTGCTAAAAATTTTTGGGGAAGAACTCTTACATTTTTCATTGTGATGTTTGCAAGTTACCGGCGGATAAAAATTATTTACTGGTCTTTTATTTATTTGCTATCGATTTCACTTCAGTCAAAATGATCTTTATTTCCGTAGGGCCGATGTTTTCCACCCAATGTTTACCTACATGATCCATCCATGATGTAGTACCTGCTTTATCATCAAATATCGAAGAATCTCCATTCTCAAAATGGACTTTTAACTGCCCCCACTGATAATATAAGATGACTTGGGAGGATGTGTATGAGTTAGATCTCTTGTCCCAGGCTTTAACGTGTATTCTAATACTCTTACATGATCATTTTCTAATAACAGTTTGAAATTTTCCGGTGAGGCTTTCAGCGCATCGATATCTGAATTATTAGTGGCTGCAATTGTTGGTTTCTCTGGATTTTGATCACAAGCAGTCAGCAAAGAACAAAGCAAAGAGATAGCAATAAGATATTTCATTTTTTAATTTTTAGTAGAAGATGAATAACAACCATAGTCAACTCCATATTGTCACATCTTAAAACTACCTTATTGCATCAATCCATCCAAATCAGGCAGACCCGATAGCTATCGGGTGGCGAAACTTGTATCTCTTTCAGCATTTTCTTTTGTTATATCAGGCTGAAAATTATGAAGCATTTGTACATTGGGGAAATAATTTTAATTTTAGTATTACAAATATCAAAAATGAAAAAGAGATCAAACCTTATTTGTGTTTTTATTTCTCTGTTGCCAATCATTTTGTTATTTTTTTACTACAATAGTCTTGGACAGTATACGAATACAAAAATTTCCGGCAGCAATGGGATGATTATTTCAAGAAGCAGTTTCATATTTGTAATAGTCGGATTAAGTGTGTTGTGGTATTACGTATCAATACTTATTTCACAACGGCTAATTGGACTAAATTTATTGATCAGTCAGGTCGGTGTGAGGAGTCTGATAAATTTATTCTTTTCTGTCCTGAGCATTCTACTCATTTTATCAAATTTGAAAAGTGGTGTTTAATTAGGAGGCTGAAATAAAATAGTGTACAGCTCATCTATAGCTGCAACTTAAAACTACCTTATTGCAATCCATCCAAATCATGAAAATTGCTTCGGCTCATATTCATCGCAGCATTTTTGGTTTGAATTAAGATCGCCTGCCGCAATTGTTTATTTTGGTTATCTTCAGCAAACCACCAAACTAACAAGCCATGCTGAAAGTTTACCGCAACTCCGCCATCTTCATCATCCTGATCATGGCAGGCATACAATGGGGATTCTATAAACATTACACCAGCGAGTTCCCGAATTTCGTAGACAAAACAACTACCATCCACATTCACGGAGCATTGTTGATGATGTGGTTGGTTTTGCTGATCGTTCAACCCTTGCTTATCAAAACAGGAAGGACACAACTTCACAGAACAATCGGTAAAGTATCCTGGGTACTCGGGCCACTAATTATTATATTCCTGTTCCTGATTGGCAGGGGAGCTTATTTGCGGGCAGTTGGAAAATTTCCTGAGCATGATCTATTAGTCCCCATGGTGCTGGATATAAGAGGGTTTATATCTTTTGCAATATTCTGGGCACTTGCCATGATATACCGGAAAGATTCTTCTTCGCATATGCGGTATATGATCGCTACCGGCATATTGGCCATCGGGCCCGGAATAGGCCGTGGACTCATAAACAGTTTTGATATTTCGTTTGGTAATGCACTTACAATAACTGATCTCATCGCCCTTGCCATAGTTGGTTTCTTACTGGGCAATGATATTTACAGGAAGAAAAACTACAAGCCATTCCTGGTCGTGTTTATAGTCCTTTTGATTGGAGCTTTGTTATGGCAGGTAAGGGATAGTGCCACATGGCAATCATTTGCGAGGAGCTATGCAGCAATGTTCTATTGATCTGTTAGTAGGCTGATGAAGATGATGTACTAAGCTGTATTGCTACTATTAAGCTTCTGTTGCGTCGCACTCTTGTACGATTGGTAATTCTATTCAGCATTTTAATTGTTAGTCAGGTGACATACAATAGAAGGGATGATCTTATTGACTACTTGAAACTTAATCCATTTATTCTTTCTTGTAATTCTTGAATCCGATTTATCAAAGGATCAAATTTTAGAGAACTACCATAAATCATATTCTCAATCATAGTTTGATAATCTCTTTCCCAATCTTTAATTACCGGATCGGGCGGAACAATTCTTATACCCGAAGGAACATGTTTGGAATAATCAATACCACGAATAGGGTTAAACTTTTCTCTATGAGCAACAATTCCGTTATATAATTCTTTGTCGCTAATTGCTTTCGTTCCATGTTCGGTGTCCATGAGTTTTTCTAAATCGTAAAGATGTCTAGATAACCTCTCTATACGAATTTTTGATGTTTCTTGTAAAAACTCTTCATGTAATAGGAATATTTTTTCTAAGAAGGTCCTTTGAGGTAATACTGTAGAAATATTAAAAGATTCAGTTGCAAACGGTTGATTTAAAAATGTTGCACTGAGAAATGAGTTGATATTTCTATTTTCAGTTGGTTCCATCAGAGAACGAGAACTAACTTCTATTAAAACTCTTTGCTTTAAATAATCTGATTTGTCCAATACGGAATCGTAATGAACTTCTATTACTTGTGGATCTTTATCTGAATCCACAATTGGTTGTGCATTCAATTTACATTCGTTAATAGCTTTCCATTCACTAAGTTTATATTCTAAATCTTTCAAGAAGATAGTTGAAATAAAATCACAAGATTTCTTTCTCAAGCTTTTGATTTTGCTCTTGCTGATGTCTCCTTCAAATCCAAAAAACTTCCTGTCCATAGCTAAGTCAATATCTTCTGAAAATCTTTCAATTAAATTCCACCCCTTACTTAGTGAAGTTCCTCCCTTAAACACGATATTATTTGAATACTCCAAAGAAAATGAGGCATTTAATACTAATGTTACCCACCAATCCTTTTCAATCGCTATAGCTGGCAGTCCGGTAGTATTACTAGCTTGATTAAGAATTTCGATTCTTCTATCCTTTGATATTTTCAGCCATTCAGTATTCATATAGTTATATCGCTTGCATTAATATCCTATTTATCCAAGCAGGAGAAAGTTTTGCATCATGTCGAATATTCCCTTTTTTTTCCTTTTTTAATAATTCAAACAACTTTGTTAATATATCATCATCAACTTTATCTTGTCCCAAAGCCTTCAGTGCTTGTATAACTAACCCGCTAATCTCGCCGCTTACTTCTAGATTTTTCGGACTTGTTTTTTTAAAGGTGATGTTTCGTTTTCCAATATTTATGCTTCTAGGGGCGCCATCAGTTAAGAATATAGCTTTCAGCGGAATTTGAGTGGAAAGCCCGAGTCTATTTAAAGCTTGGACTCCAGTTGGAATTATCCTTGCCCTATCTCTTTTGGCAATAGCCTCTGCAATTTCTTCTATCGAGGGATATAGTATACCTAATTCGTTATCCACCTTAGGATATAAATAAACTCCATGGGCTAACCGAATAATGAAGTCTTTTTCTTTAATTCTAAATAAGGCTTTATTTACGCTTTCGGGACTGCCTAAATCGAGGAAATCATCAGTAAAAATCACTTTACCTTTTTCAAATGATTTAAGCCTTTTTAGTATATTATTTTCAATTAACTCTCTGTTCATCAATAGTAATTCGTCCGAAATTTAGTAAATATTCCGGACGAAACCTTAAAAAAATATTTTACTGAAGGCTAATATTTGCCCATTTTATTTTGGTTAATAATTATTATAGGCCTAATTTTGATTAGCAAAAAATTAAATTATGCCCAAAAACATTGATTATCCTCGAAAATCATTTCTAGACGCCCTAAAATTTGCGGAGGCGGTTGATTATTTAGGCGGCAATACACTTGTTACAACTGTAGCTGATAGGCTGAATATGTCAGCAACAGGAGGAAGTTTTCATGCCTTAGCAGGGGCAACTCTTAAACATGCTCTGATAGAAAAAAGTAAAGAGTATCTCAAAATAACGAGCCTCTTCAAAAAGATAAAGCTTGCTTATAATGAGGAGGAAAAACTTCAGGCCTTAAGAGAATCATTTCTAATGCCACCAGTATATTCTAAAATTTATGAAAAATTCAAGAACAAAGAATTTCCAACACAAATGCTTGATAAAATATTGATCCGAGAGTTGAATGTTCAAGAAGATATTGCATCTCGAGTTGCAAATTATTTTATTAAAGGCACAACTTATTGTGCGTTGTTAATTAATAATCGATTGGTAGAAGTGAATTCAACGGACAATGATAAAGTGGCTGATGAAACCGAAATGACAGTTTCGCCAGTTAATACCTCAGTTAAAAACAAACTACCATTTTATGGCGGAGAGGACTTAATTCATACTAAAAATTTTCCCAATGATTCGAATTCTTTCATTGTGCATATTTATGGTCATGGAATAGATTCTAAATTACTCGTAAATGACGATGATGACTTAATTATTGTTGAAGCCACCTTAAATAAACTAAGAAAAAAATTAAAAGAAGAAAAAAAAGAGGGAGAAGTATCTCAATCATGATCGTGGTAAAAATAATAAGCTTCCAAAACTTAATTATTGCTGATTGAACGAGTATTTGCCCGACGTCCAAACTCGGGCTCCTCCCCTTTCTCAAAGATATATTATTTAATTCCTCAATAGAACTCCCATCTGCACAAGAGTGCGACGCAACAAAAGCTAAATAGTAATACAAAAGCCGGCTACACAATAAAAATCCTGCAGATAATCACCCGCTTCTTTTGGCAATGGATTGATTAAATTTATTGATCGAAACAGTCTTAGTTGAGCATTTAAAGACTTAACCACAACTACATGCGACTAACTCCTTATTACAAATTATCAATCTTCCTTTTGCTGACAACCTGTGCAACGATCTCGTTTGCATCAAATGGTAAACCCAATAAAAAACTGCGGATCGAAATAAATAAGAATGTCGAGCTTCTTGGAATAGGCTACTTTATTGGATTCGAGGGAGTGGGCATAGAAACCAAGACGGTTGAAATTAATGGAAAGAAAATACCAAAAAAGGATTGGCATAATTACGGGTACTGGATCTATGAGAAATACAAATCTTTTGGCACAAGTGAGAACCTGGGAAAAAGTTTTGCAGTGGCTGACCATCTATGGCTCGACTACCTGATCAGCCTGCTGCTCCAGGTTGATGATTTCCCCCATGCTAAACTAAAGGAGTCGATCGACCAATCTTACTATATCAATTTCTCAAAGACCAAAGATCTGAAGGAGGCAAAGAAGAACATAACTATTTTCCTGGATGGCATGAATGAATTTTACAAAGAGATCGGGCTCGACAATTATTTTATTGAGACCGATAAATTTTATAAAAAGGCGATTGAGGAGATCAACAGCGTGTTGCCAAAGCAGGACTTTATTGGTGCCATGGAAAAATTTTATAATAAAAAGTTTGACGCTTATACCCTGATCGCAAGCCTGACAATACCAAAAGGAATGGGCTTTGGAATAAAATATACCGCTGACAAAAAAACTCATGTATTGAATGTATTCGGAGCGTTCGACTTACAGGAATTCTTAAATACTACTGAATTGAAAATGGGCTTTACCAACGAAAATCGGCTGCGTGAATTGAGTGTACATGAATTTGGACATTCATTTGTGAATCCCGAAGTGGACAAGCTGCCCAAAGAGAAATTCTCACAAACAGAACTTTTGTTTGAACCACTGAAGTCTAAAATGTCTGACCAAGGGTATAACACATGGAAGGTTTGCATGTATGAACATTTTGTAAGGGCCGGCGAGATCATGATCGCAGAAAAATTGGGTGATGTAGAAGGAGCTAAAAGATTGTACTCCGAATACGAACAGGAAAGAAAGTTTGTCTATATACCGGCGATATTAGTTGAACTTAAAAAATATGATTCGGGGACTTATAAGACATATTATGATGCGGTTCTAAAGGCAATGGAGGAGCTGGCGAAGAAATGAGGTATGAACCACAAAGTCACAAAGGCTCCAGGGAACACAAAGAAAACTTAATCACACTTTGTGGCTTTGTGTCTTAGTGGTTCAAAAAAATGATTGATGAATTTTTAATATGATACAAATATTATTAATAGTTACGGCGATCTATTTATTGGGGGGTGTACTTTTCGTCATTCCTTTTCTGATGAACGGATTGGATAAAGTTGATGAAGGAGCGAATGGCAGCACGATAGGTTTTAAAATAATTATTATACCGGGAGTTATCGTTTTCTGGCCGGTGTTGTTGAGTAAATGGATGAAAGCAAAGACATAACCGCAAAGACGCTAAGGATACGCAAAGGCCGCTAAGAATTAATAATGACAGGTTCTCTTTGCGTTCTTGGCGAAACGCTTTGCGCCTTTGCGGTTAAACTTAAAAAAATGATCAAACAACTTCGAAAAAGACATTTACAGATCTGGGCACTCTGGGCAGTGCTGATCCCTGTTGGGATCATTGTTGCATGGATGTCTGTGCCGAAGAAGGTGACGCAGGAACTACTACAGAAAGTAGCACCAGCTTCAACCTATCATACAATTGCTTCGGTGGAGAAGGAGAATTATAAGGTCAATATCCTCGTTCCGAACTCGGTGACAATTAAACATCCAACCGGCTGGGAGTATGAGTTAAAAGTTGAGTTTATTAATATAAAAGAATCAGCGACTGATTCATTGTTGCTTTATAAAGTCAATGATTTTACCGATAACAATATCGATAAACAGGAATTGCTTGGAAGGATCCAAAGTAAGGGTACACAAGAATTCCGATTAAGGTTTTTTGATCTAAGAGTCACCAATAATAAGTTCGACTACCGGGACAAATTCCTTTTGTACGATATTATGAAGAAACAAGTAGTGGATTCAATAAATTTTAACCGATGAGTGTTGGATACGCAGCTGTAGGCTGGAACAGGCAAAAGAAAATATATGACTGGCTCATAGCTGGATTCTGTGTGCTGTACCTGCTCACATTTGTTGTTCTTACTGCCAGCTTCAATCCTGATTATACTTTTGAAACAGTTCTCATCCGTTCTACTTCTACCCTTGCCGTTTTATTGTTACATATAATATTAAGCATCGGTCCGCTGGCAAGATTGAATAAAAAGTTTTTACCATTATTATACAATCGCCGTCACTTAGGTGTAACCATGTTTTGCATTGCTGCAGTTCATGGAGTATTCAGCATACTGCAGTTTCATACACTGGGCAATGTCAATCCATTTGTTTCTTTATTTACTTCCAATACAAATTTTAATTCAGTAGCCAGTTTCCCTTTCCAATCGCTGGGGTTTTTTGCATTGATCATTTTATTCCTGATGGCCATCACCAGTCATGATTTCTGGTTACACAATCTTTCGCCAAAAGTTTGGAAGACGCTGCACATGTTTGTGTACCTCGCTTATTTTTTAATTGTGATGCATGTGATGCTTGGCGTGATACAGTATGAAACCCATCCTGTATTTGTAATTCTTATTTCACTCGGCGCTGCCTGGCTGATCACACTTCATTTGATCGCAGGAACAAAAGAAGTAAGGAAAGACAAGGAGAAGTTCATTCCTGCTTCTGATGGTTTTGTTTATGTGAGTGAAGCCGATGAATTTGAAGAGGGCCGTGCAAAAATATTTTGTATTGATAAAGAACGGATCGCTGTTTACAAACATGAGAATAAACTTTATGCTATTCATAATGTATGTAAGCACCAGGGTGGTCCATTAGGAGAAGGAAAAATTTTAGATGGCTGCATCACTTGTCCATGGCATGGATATCAATACCTGCCACATAATGGACAATCGCCGCCGCCATTTACAGAAAAGGTGAGTGTGTATGATGTGAGGGTGAGGGATGGTAAAGTGTTTTTAAATCCAAAGCCGTATGCTGAAGGAACGGAGAGACCGGGAGCCATGATCAATTAAAAATTATTAATTAAGAATTAATAATTTTTAAATACACTAATTCATTGCCTCCGTAGGAGACAAATATTTATAGAAAAAAATACAACGATAGATCGTTCAACTCCTATAGGAGTTGAATATCAAAATATGAAACAATTTCTATAAAGATTAAACTCCTGAGGAGTTTAAAGAGAGATATCGAAGATGTGAAAATTAAATTATTAAAACATGAATCATCAACCTATTCATTGTCTCCGTAGGAGACAAACATTTATAGAAAAATACAATGACAGATCCTTCAACTCCTATAGGAGTTGAATATCAAAATATCCAACATTTTCTATAAAGATTAAACTCCTGCGGAGTTTAAAGAGAGATATCGAAAATGTGAAAATTAAATTATTAAAACATGAATCAGCAAGATTTTTATATAGGATGGATGTCTAAAGCACCGAAAAGCTTTGCAAAGCATGTAAAAAGAGTCTTGCTAATTCTTTTTCCCGTGGCATTGATCGTTGTTTATTTGCTTTCCACTTCACAAAAGAAATTTTCGACAGCCAGTTTTGAATATGGAAAGCTTACAGAAGTAAAAGGTATTTATTATAACAAACCTGTACCGATGCTGAAAGTGTTTGATAAAAATAATTTATCCATTACTATTCCTTTGGTTGGTTATGGCAAGCATGGAGCTGAAACTGCTATTATGGAGCTGGAAAAAGAAAAAGGAGTTTCATTGAATGGAAAAGAAGTTACAATAAAAGGAACATTGATATATGGTGATGGAAAAACATTGTTGCAGGTTGACAAGAATGATGACCCAATTGTAAACATAGGAGCTGAATCAACTGTTCAGTTACAACAAAAAGAGCTGAGCACTCAAACTATCAGGGGTGAGATCGTAGATCCCAAATGTTATTTCGGAGTAATGAAACCAGGCGAAGGCAAAGTGCATCGTGATTGCGCTATTCGTTGCATACTTGGCGGCATACCACCGGTGCTGCATGTACAAAATGAAAAGGGTGAAAGCAATTATTATTTGATCGTTGGCCCGAATGGTGAAAAGATAAATGAAGCTTTGCAAGATATCGTTGCAGAGCCGGTAAGTATTGAAGCAAGAGTTGTACAGCAAGATGACTGGATCATATTATATACCAGCAAAGAAAATATTAAAAGAATATCTTATACCCAGTTGAAAGATCCCACCGCAAAAGTGATTGCTTGTGCTTCAGTAATGCAGCACTGATTTCCTTTCTTCAGTTCCGGTAACGTTACCGGATTTTCGTAAAGAAGTTTGTTTTAGCTTTACCGCAAAACATTTTTTTTAAAATACCATAAAACTGAATAGATGAAAGTAATTCACAGCGTACACCCGGAAGATTTTGCAAGCTATGATACAAAAAAAATAAGAGAGAATTTCTTGTTGGAGAGTTTAGTGCAGCCGGATAAGATCGAATGCGCCTATACTCATTATGACCGAATGATAATCGGCGCTGCAAACCCGGTAGACCAGGCCTTACAATTAGGCACCTACGAACAATTAAAAGCGGATCATTTCCTCAGCCGTCGTGAGATCGGTATAATAAATATTGCCGGCAATGGATATGTAACAGTTGATGGAGAGAAATTTGAGTTGGAAAAACAAGACTGTCTTTATATTGGAAAAGGTAAAGAGAAAATAATTTTTAGCAGCGTTAATAAAAGTTCACCGGCAAAATTCATCTTCTTCTCCTGCCCTGCTCACCAGGAATTTCCAACACGCTTAATGAAACCGGCTGAAGCATTACCTGCAGAAATGGGAAGTCTTGACAACAACAATCATCGTGTAATAAATAAATATATTCATAACGATGGCATCCAAAGTTGCCAGTTAGTATTAGGTGTTACTAATTTTAAAAAAGGAAGCATCTGGAACACAATGCCGCCTCATCTGCACGACAGGCGGATGGAATCCTATTTTTATTTTGATCTTGCCGAAGGACAACGCGTCATTCACTTTATGGGTGAGCCAAATGAAACAAGACATATTTTTTTGAATAATGACCAGGCTATTCTTTCGCCACCATGGAGCATTCACAGTGGTGTGGCCACAGCGAATTACTCTTTTATCTGGGCAATGGCTGGTGAAAACAAAGTTTTCACTGATATGGATCCGGTTCCTGTGCAATCGTTAAAATAATGATCACATTCGATTCAAATCTTTAGATAATAAACCTCACCATTCGTGAGGTTTTATTTTATCCTGCAAATATTTTCCATTATATCAGATGATATAAATTCTCCGATCATTTTTTGCTGATAAAAATTCTCTCCCGGGTGATTTTAATCAAATACAACGATGCAAAGATTCTAAATTATATTTGCTAAACAACCTCGTCTACATGAATATTGAATTTAATCGTAATGAAGATGCAATGAAATTACTGCTTAGTGATATGCGTCAGCGTTTGCAAAAAATATATGAAGGCGGCGGTAAAAAAGCAGCTGAAAAGCAAAAGGAAAAAAATAAACTTACTCCACGGCAACGCATAGAATACTTGACAGATAAAGACAAACCTTTCATTGAGATCGGCGCTTTTGCCGGTTACAAAATGTATGATGAACAGGGTGGTTGCCCTGCAGGTGGTACAGTTGCAGGTGTAGGTTATGTAAGCGGCAGGCAGTGTGTTATTCTTGCAAATGATCAAACTGTAAAAGCCGGTGCATGGTTCCCTATTACCGGTAAAAAAAATCTCCGTATGCAGGAGATCGCAATGGAAAATCATTTGCCTGTTATTTATCTTGTTGACAGCGCCGGAGTTTTTCTTCCTATGCAGGATGAGATCTTTCCCGATAAAGAACATTTCGGAAGAATATTTTACAACAATGCAAGAATGAGTGCAATGGGCATAACACAAATTGCTGCAGTGATGGGTCCCTGTGTTGCCGGTGGCGCTTATTTGCCGATCATGAGTGATGAAACTCTAATGGTAGAAGGAAATGGCTCGATCTTTTTAGCAGGACCTTATCTTGTAAAAGCTGCTATTGGAGAAGATATAGATACAGAAACTTTAGGCGGTGCAAATACTCACACAGAAATTTCTGGGATTGCAGATTATAAATTTAAAACAGAACAGGAATGTATGGATCATATTAAACGTATGATCTCAATGCTGGGAGTAAAAGAAAAAGCAGGCTTTGATAGAATTAAACCGGCATCGCCAAAAAAAGATCCTGCTGAATTGTATGGATTGTTCGCTTTAGATGGAAAGACATACGATATAGTTGATGTGATTGAAAGAATCGCTGACAATTCAGAATTTGAGCAATTCAAAGAAGATTATGGTAAAACAATTGTTTGCGGTTATGGAAGAATTGATGGCTGGGCAGTTGGCATCGTAGCGAATCAGCGAAAGATCGTTAAAACAAAAAAAGGCGAGATGCAATTAGGTGGAGTTATCTATAACGATAGCGCTGATAAGGCTGCACGATTTATTCTCAATTGCAATCAGAAAAAGATACCACTCGTTTTTTTACAAGATGTAACTGGTTTTATGGTTGGCAGTCGAAGCGAACATTCAGGAATAATAAAAGAT